>DVIQ01000092.1 GCA_018711185.1 Candidatus Limivivens intestinipullorum
GTGACGGATATCCGTTGCATCACAGAGCAGCCGCAGCAGTTTTTCATCCGAAATTTCCAAAATATCCTGATAAAATGTTTTGATCAGCATCTGTCGTATCTTCCCGATTTTTGTATTTTTACTATAGCACAAATCAGAAATAATTGCATTAACAAATGTTAATATATACAGCGTTTTTTGTTATTTTGTATTCCTAGTCTAAATATTGAAAGCATATAATGTATCTGATTAGAGATAAGAACCCTCGTACCAGAGTTTTACTGATACGGGGGTTCTGCATAATGTTAGTAAGAGGGTGTGAGACATAAAGGGCCATTACTTCAGTTCGACAGAACTGGCACTCCCGTCACCATGCATTTTGGAATAGTGATTCTTCGCTCTCTTATATTCCATTTATTTCATCAGCATATTAATACGATGCGATAGAGCTTACCAGATTGTCCCAGGAAAAAAGTTCTCGGACGTTCGACGGGATATAGCTGGGGAAAACCCAGAGGGCAAACAGAAGGAATACCACTGCAAACAGAATCATACCGCCCACTAAAAGATAAATCTTCCGGTCGCGGTTCAAACCGGCGATTCCTTCTACACCGGCTGCCAGAAATCCTGTCCCGGCCAATGCCCCCGCACAATAGTAAATTACGATGCCTGCCGGAACATTCAGCAGGAAGACAAGGCAGCCGATTAGCGTTACAGGGATAGAGATGGCTGCACGCATGGAGGCGATGCGAAGCATCTCCTGTATGCCGCCCTCTCCCCGCAGCAGCTTATTTCCAAGAAATAGAATCACCGTCAACAAGACGGACAAAATAAGGGAATACAGGACGGTCAGGAAAAACGCCCCCGCGCTGGAAAACTTCATCCGCTCTGTCAGAGATCCACCAAGCCCAATCAGGCCGTTGATTTTCCCGATACAAAGGACGGCAAAAAGACCGGAACATATCCCATGAAACAGGAGAAGCATAGCAGCCGTCAATAAACCGCCATTTTGGACATAGTCCTGTCCATTTTCAGCGGGGGATTTCCAAATATGAAGGAAATTTGCCCAGACCGTCAGAGCCAGTTGTCCCCCTTGGAAGGCCGGCTGGGACGCCGGCGCCGCCTGCCCCTGGCAGCTGCAAGTTTCGCCCTCCTCAAGCTTCCGCCCGCAGTATTTACAAAACGCCATGATAAAAACCTCCTTGCTTTCTGTATAGCCGCTTAACCTGTGATATCGGTCTCATAGGTATATCGATCCATATTGGATGCGACAAGTTCGCGGAACATGTCGTCCATCGTCGTATAGCCGTTATAGTAGAGGTAGTGCGTACGCTCACCTTCAATTTCTATCCGGAAGGAATTCCCAGATGTTCTGTATTCATCCAGATCGATGGAAATTGTCCCGTCCGGCCGGACGATCAGGTTTTCGAAGCGCACTGGATAATAATAGGTCACGCTCCCACGCGCCCCATCTTCTGGATAATTGACACTGCTCTGCACCTCAAAAACCAGATACAGAAAATTGCGCTCATTTGTCTCGTCCGGATCCTTTGCATTCAGGAAATAGCTGCCAAGGTAGCTCACGCCATCCAGTGAGACTTCTTCGTCCCATCTCCTGGCCGCTTCTGCGCACATTGCGTCTTCACCTCGCGCTTTCATTTCTTCCAACGCTTCTTCCGTAACTTCAGAAAGAGCGGAGGCATAGATTTCCAGCCCTTCTACAGTAATGATTCTCTCTGTCGCGGCAAAGGTCACGCCGTATGTATTCAGAAAATACAGCCGCCCATCCTCTGTTTCAGCCTGCGGCAGGGTGATGGTGATGGTGTCGCCGTTACTCAAGCCGGTGGACGGTTCTATCTCAAACTGAAGATCGTTTACATACGCCTCATCTATCTGATTCACCAGGACGGCTTCGCCGTGCGGCGCGATTCCTTCATATGCAAGCTCCACCTGCTCAAGCGGGCTGACAACTTTCGCATCCTTCAGCCCCTCCACTGTAAACGTCAAATCGCTGTAGGAAAGCTTCACATCGAAATTCTCCCGTGCGATATCATTTTCACAGTCCCAGATAAAAGCAACTTCCTCCCCATTAGAAAGTCCCGTGCTTTCCTGCAAATCTCCATCGATATGCTCCAGCAGCATTTCGCAGAGTGTCTGACCGTCCAGAAATGCATATTCCGGATCTGTCCCCTGATAGTCGATTTTCCCCGCGTAATCGCTGCAGAATTTCTCCCGGTCGAAATTGTATGACGCGGTTCCCGCCGTGTTATAACCGGTAAACTCCACCGTGACATAATCGTCGAGCCGGACCGTCAGAGGGCGCGTTGCGATAAATATCGCAACTGCAACAATAACGGCAAGAATACCTGCCGCGATGAGAACCGCCTTCCGGTTCTGCTGAACAAAGCTGAGAAGCTGCTTTGCCGCAACGTTTGCATTTTCTTTCCTGTCGGAAGGACTCCCTCCCGGCGAGGCGGACTGTTCTCCCATAGAACGTTCTACCTTCGCGCCGCACTCCTCGCAAAACGCCGCATCATCCGCAAGCTTTTTTCCGCAATTAGAACAAAACATAGTGGATTCTCCCCTTTTCAGATGTGATCGAATTAGTATATCTCCGCATCCATCGGGATGCGCCAGCCTACTCCCTGGTAATAGAACACTTCCAAATGGGCAATTGCGTCGGCTTCCGCGATTCGGAATTCTACAACCGCTTCCTCTGCCAGGATGCTGATCAGCGCCGGCATAAAATTAATGAGCGGTTCTGTCCACTCCGGATTATATGCAGGCGTATAGGAAACCACCCGAATGTCTTCCACCGTCGCATGCTCCGTATAATCAAAGGCCGTATCCGCCAGCACCGGTGCAAGGCCGATGAGCGCGTTCAGATCCAGTTCAAAACCGGTGATTTCCCCCAGAAGGGACCCCATCAGGTCCGCTCCGGCACTGAATACTTCTTCCGCCGCCGGATCCATGCAGTCCAGCATTCCGTTGACGTCGGCGTTGTTGTAGGCGTCGAAAAACTGCGCCACAACTTTCTCCGGAGAGGAAACCTTTCTGTCAATGTAAAACCACGCCCCTCCGATCACAACGCCGATGATGATAACGGCAATCATCCCTCTTTTTATCCACTTCATACCCATTCCTTCTTCCCGTGCTGCAAAAACGCCTGCGATATGGTGTCGTTACGCTTGATACAGCAAACTCTTTAAAATCAGATTTTTGCGCGGGCTGCAAACCGTCATATAAATTCCAAGCGGCAGAATGGCCAGCAGGCTGATCCACTGCGACGTGGAAAATATCCAGACGCCGCGCACCGTGTCCCCTCTCAGAAACTCCAGGAAGAAGCGCGCCGCACCGTAGCAAAGCAGGTAAACACCAAAATTCTGCAGGGGCTTTTGGAACTTGCCGTCCATGCGCAAAAGGAAAATGAATATTACCAGATTAAGCGCCGCCTCCAATAGCTGCACTGGGAACAACCCCACCCCGTTCGGCCCTCCGAGTGCCTGTGTAAAGGTGACGGACAGCGGCCCCTGATAAGGTATCCCATAGCAGCACCCCGCTAAAAAGCATCCGATTCTTCCAAAACAATGAAATAAGGGGATCACAGCAATAAAGTTCTGCGCAATCGCAACAGCGTCAGTATGAAAGTACCTTGCGTAAAATACCGCCCCGAGGCATCCGCCGATTAGCCCGCCGTAAAAAACAAACCCGCCGCCAAAGTAGTTTAGTATGGATTGCAGGTTTGCAAAAATATCCTCCCGATAAGTCCAAAGCTCCGATAAATGCTGGATCTGGTAGAGGGCCTTCGCCCCCAAAACGGTAAAAATCAGAACAAACGCGATAAAGTAAAGGTGGTCTTCCACCCCTAGTTTTTTCCTGTGCGCCCTTACCAAGACCACAAAAAAGGAAACCAGCATGCCAAGAATCGCCATCAGCGAATAAGATGAAAATTCATGGCCCGCTATATTGACATATGGATACATATTGCTTATTGAATAAGAGATCAGATACGTCTGTGTATCCGATCTCTTATCTTCCTCCCTTTACATGGAAGCGCAGATCGCAGCGCTGCCGCAGATAGAGCAGGCAAGCCATACCGCGCCGAAAACAATTGCCAAAATGCCAAGCACAAGGCCCGCAGTGGCAACGCCGCTTCCGCCGTTTTCCTTTTTGGATTTGGCGGACATTACGACCGAGATGATACCCAGGATGCAGCCCAGACCATACAGCCAGCCGGTGCACAGGCCGATAATGCCCAGTACCAGCGACGCAACTGCCGCGCCGTTCGATTTCTTTTCCATTCTTTCACCTCCCCTTTCCTGTACATCCCATTTTCCGTGCGGAACAAGCATAACTGATGCAAGTTTCTTTTCGCTGCTCGTATCATTTATGCTATTCGCATGTAAATCGGACTATCAAGAAGGTGTACTTTTTCGCAACCTATCTAAAAAATTATTTTTGTGGCAGTGATTACGCCAAACATGTCAGTAAACCCTTGATTTTCGACATGTTTTGTGCTATTCTATGAATTAATCAAGAAGAGTGGTATTTTACAAAAAAGTACACTTTCTTGATACTCAAAATAAAAAAGATGAGAAGGTGGGCATGCATTCAAATATTTGCGGGCTGTTGCGAGGAGGTAATGGTATGGTGGCTATTTGGTTTATTCCTTTGGGATTTATCCTTCTGCTGATTTTTTGCGCTTTGGGATTGGCGAGAGATCTAATCCGGGGCTTTTTAGAGGCGTTGCCGGTGGGAATCGCTGCTATTGTAATTATCGCTGTGCTTTTTTTGATTTACTGTATGGTAGCTGTATTCAAGGCCAATCGCCCCAAATGTAGTGTGTTGTATTCGATTGGCATGTGGATAATGATATTAAGTTCTACGTTAGGGGTTTTTGCGTTTGCGGGGCCTACATCGCTAGATCGCTGCGAGAGATGGTTTACATGGTTTGGAAACAACATAGAGGCTCAGTTGTTGACGTATATTTGTACGGTCATTCTGATTGGAACTGCCCTTATGATTATTTCTTTTTTGATTCCGTCAAATCTGATTTCCAATATAATCCTGCTCGTCCCAATCATACTTCCGTTTGCAATTTATTGCAACGCAATGTTTGTCAGCACACAGAGTTATTCGGATTTTGTCACCACTGATTTTACATCAGAGGATACGCTGACAGAATATGAAGTGGTAAGGGATACCAAAATATATTATCCAACTCTTTGGAGAGGAAGCCCTTCGTTGCCGGAATTTTCGCCAATAAAATACGCTCCGAAACAATTTGAGGCGGGAGAAACCGTTTATGCTATTTATGATTCCGGCTCAATAGAGAATTTTGAAGAAGGCAGTTATATTATCGTTAGCAACGGCACAATAGGGGGAAAAGTGCTGGTTGATGACCTGAAAGATGTCGCAGAACCTCAATACCGTTATGAGATGATCCTTTCGACGGAACAGGCCGAGGTTTACGAAGCGGTAAGAGTTCTTTCAAATCTTGAAATCTATGAGAAGGGCGATGCTATTGTGGGGACGCTTGCGAAGGACGAAGTACCCGACGGGATACTGGATGTAGTAGGGGGAGACGACGGCTATTTGAGGATAAAAATGGAGGATGGATCGCTGGGTTATATTTCGTGCGACGATGTTGAAGTTGTGCGAACTCCATTGACGGAATGAAGTTAAGTTAAAGAAAGTTCATAATCAAAAAAGCTGACTGACAGTGTTTTGCTGTGGTCAGCTTTTTTTATGCAGGAGTACAGAGGGCAGCCGCCCCATCGGGTCAAGGGCGAAGCGCCTTGCCCAGGGAAAGTTAATGCCTGCGTCAACTTATACTGGGTATTACCTGACGCAGACTTTCGCAGGATTTGCGGCTTCACCGCCCTTCCCCGGCCCCGGAACATCTTCGCAGGAAGGAGGGAAATTGTTTGAAACTGACACGACACAACGGGCGCTGAAGTTCTACTGGCCCCATCAGACCCGCCCATTCAAAAACGACGAGCTGATTCTCTTTCTGGTGAAGCAGGGCAGCAGATTTTACACGCCTACCACCGCGAGCAACACCAGCGTGTTTGTCATCAACCCTCCCGAAAACAAGCTGTTCGCCATGTCCACACGGGAGTATGTCGTCACATATGACAATCAAAGCATCAAAACGCTGAAATCTGACGTCGCGGACGCCGTGGCAGAATTCCGGGATGCGACAGAGTATACGGGCTTTGCAGGAGCCGTAGGTTTACTTGCCTTAACCGAGGACGACCCGCTCTATGACAAGTATTGGGAGATCTACCATGACAATCCATACGGCTCTCAATACGCCGAAATCTTCGAGTAGGATTTTCCCCGCACCCGCGGGTGAACAGCACCCCATTTGTTAGACAGTATGGTATACTGAATAACAAGTGGGGTGATTTATTATGCCAAAAGGGATACCAAACAAAAGGTATACGCCAGAATT
>DVIQ01000093.1 GCA_018711185.1 Candidatus Limivivens intestinipullorum
CGCAAAAATGTTGGCACGCCTGGAATCCGGGAGTGAGGAGATTGTAAAACGTGCGGTTTATGAAGGTGCGGCGGTTGTGGCCGACGCTATCAAAGAGGGATTGAAATCCATTCCGGTACAGGAGGGAAAAGGAACGCCGGAAAACAAGCTGCACGGTATCACCAAAAAACAGAAAGCCGATCTGATTAATGGTTTTGGACTCGCACCCATAGAAAACGACAACGGTTATATACAAACCAAAGCAGGTTTTGACGGTTATGGGTCTGTAAAAACCAAAGCATATCCCAAAGGGCTCCCGAACGTTTTGCTGGCGAGGAGTCTGGAAAGCGGAACGTCCTTCCGGAAAAGAATTCCAGTCATCCGCCGGGCGGTAACAAAGTCGCGGAAACAGGCAGAAAAAGTAATGGACGAGACGATCAATAAGGAACTGGAAAAGATTTTTAAGTAAAGGAGAGAAAATATGGCTATTAAAGGCTTAACCACACCAGTATTTGCGGACTACAACTACAACGGCAATGCTGCAAGCTACACCAATGGCTTTGTTTGTGGATCCGCAATCGAGTACGGCGTGGAGGTGGAGACCTCCGACAATAACCCGTTATACGGGGATGACCATATCATCGAGAATGATTATGGGACGTTTAATACCGGGACACTGACCCTCAACACCTCCGATCTGACCCAGATCGATTCCAAACGCCTGCTGGGCCTGAAAGAAGTACAGGTGCAGGTGGGACAGACACAGGTGACGGAGCTGGTGACGGACGATGATGCAAAACAGACACCAAAGGGATTTGGCATCATCGAAACACATCAGATCAATGATGTGGACAAATACCGTGCAGTAATTTTGTGCAAGGTGACCATGGCGATCCCGGCAGAGGCGGCGACCACAAAAGGCGAGACTATTGAGTGGCAGACAAAAGAAGTCGAGGGGACGATCTCCCGGTCGGATGAAGAAACCGCAAATTATAAGCACCCCTGGAAGCGGGAGGCATGGTTTGACACCAAATCCGCCGCAATGGATTACCTGAGAACGGTGCTCAATGCCCTGGATACCGTCAATGCTACATCTGCACCCGGATCAACCAATGGCCAGACGGTCATCACCATCACCAATCCGGTACAGGGTGCGAATTACCGGTACAACACATCAGGGCCGATGCCGACCTACCAGCAGGATCTTACCAGCTGGACGGAGCTGACTTCCGGAGAACCGATCACGGCCACAAACGGATCCACTCTGTATATCGCGCAGGTGGACAAAAATAAAAAGGCAATCGGCGCCGGTACCGTGACTGTGCAGGCAAAGACGGAGGAGTAAGATGGAGCGTTGTACATATCTGGAGATTGCGGGCAAAGTCTACCCCATGCGGATGACTTTGGCCGCAGAGGAGAAAATCCGCGAAAAATACGGCTCCATTAATGGAATGTGCGAGAAATTCGCAGATGAAAATGAGTGCATTACCACTTACCTGGATGTGATGGAACTTCTGATCGCGCAGGGATGTGCCTATAAAAACACCTTCGAAAAGGACCTGCCGGCGCCGAAAGGAAGCGCCGTGGAGAATGGAGAGTATAAACCACTGGATCGCGACCTTCTATCCGTCGCCCTGGGAAAAGAGGACATCCCGAGGATTGTCGATGCCATCGCTATCACCGCGGGGCTGTCCAAAAAGACAGAGATCCATGCGGAATCCGATGGAAAATCCGAAAAAAAAACAAGATCATCGGAGAAAAGCTGACATGGATGCACTTTTGGGCCCGCTCCATGGGAATCCCGTACACGGAATACCACCTGATGACCGCCGGAGAAATCCAGGATCTGGTGGCTTGTAGTGCGATTTCGAATGGAGGGGCCAGGGAAGTAGCAGAGAAAAGCACAGAATATATTCCGGATGTGAGGTGAGAAAATGCCAGGAGTTGATATTGGCCCAAGAATAGGAATTGATGGCGAAAAAGAATTTAGGAATCAGATTAATGGCATAATCACTGAAATGAAAACCCTGAGTTCCGAAATGCGCCTGGTAACCTCAGAATTTGAGGATAATGAGCAGAGCACGGAATCCCTCACCAGAAAGAACCAGATCCTTAATAAGCAGATCGATGCACAAACGAGAAGGCTGGAGCTTTTGAGAAAAGGTCTGGATGAGTCCACAAAGAAATTTGGTGAAGCTGATGCCAAAACGCTGAAGTGGAAACAGGCAGTCAATTATGCGCAGATCGATCTGAATAAATTTGAACGGGAGCTGTCTGAAAATAAACAGAAACTGTCTGATCTGGAGAATGGACTCGATTCGGCAGGGGACAGCCTCACAGAAATTGGAAATGACGCAGAAGGTGCCGCCGGCGGTTTTACCGTCATGAAAGGCGCCATGGCAGATCTTGTGTCCGAGGGCATCCAGGAGGTAATTTCCGGGGCCAAAGAAATGGCCACGGAATATATTGACGCCACTACAAAGATGCAGGGCCAGACCGGAGCTACCGCAAAAGAGATGGAGCGGTACAAGGATGTCATGGATGACATCTACTCCGGAGGATACGGCGACAACATCGAGGGCGTTGCGGATGCCTTGTCGAAAGTCCGCCAGCAGATGGGCGATCTTGACGACGACAGCCTGCGGAGGATGACGGAAAGCGCTCTGAATCTGGAGCAGACCTTTGACTTTGATGTAAGCGAGTCTATCCGGACTGTCAAACAGCTGATGAATCAGTTCGGGATCAGCTCCGAAGAGGCTTTTGACCTGATTGTATCCGGCGCGCAAAATGGGCTGAATCAGAACGATAATCTGCTGGATACTCTGAATGAGTACAGCCCCAAATTTGCGGAAATCGGACTGGGTGCTGATGATATGTATAATGCCCTGAGATCCGGAGCGGATCAGGGCATTTTTGATATTGACAAGCTGGGAGATGCGGTCAACGAGTTTTCCATCCGCGTAGTGGACGGCAGCGACACCACAAAAGACGCCTTTAAACGCCTGGGACTGGATGCGGAGGAAATGGAAAAAGCCTTTGCATCCGGAGGCGATACCGCAAGGGACGCCTTTAAAAAGACCATGAGGGCCCTGAGGGATCTGGAGGATCCTCTTGACCAGAACACCGCCGGCGTGGAGCTCTTCGGGACTATGTGGGAGGATACCGGCGGAGAAGCTATCCTTGCACTGGGAGATATTGAAAGTGGAGTTGATGATGTAGAAGGATCTATGAAGCGGCTTGATAAAGTAAACGCTGATAGCCTTACTAATAAATTTTCAACTCTTGGAAGGACTATCCAGTCGGATGTTGTCCAGCCAATCCTTGAGGACGCATATCCCGCTATTGAAGATTTTGTCGAATTTACGGCTGACAATCTGGATGAATTTATTGCCATAGCAAAACCAGCAGGCGCCGCTATTGTTGGGATATTTGCTGTAGATAAGGCAAGCGCTTTCGTTGGGACCGTAACTCAGTCTATTACGGCCCTGAAAGGAATGTTGACAGCTACCGAAGGGGTAAATGCTGCCATGAAAGTATCCCCCATTGGGCTTGTTACTACGGCGGTTATTGGATTGACTGCTGCTGCATCTGCTTACAATGGGGTATTAGAAGTTCAAGCTGAAAAAGAATATGGGTTGACAGACGCTGAAAATGATCAAATTAAAACCCATGAAGAACTTTACAATACATATAGCCAGGTACATAGTGCCCGTGAAGAGGCTATCAATGATATAACCTCAGAGTTTGCGTATTATGACAAACTGATAAAAGAACTGCAAAACATCACTGATGAAAATGGGAAAGTAAAAGCCGGGTATGAAGATAGGGCCCAGTATATAATTGGAGTTATCGAAAAACAAACCGGTTCCGAAATCGAAATGACGGATGGTGTTATTCAAAAATACGGAGATTTGATGGACACCATTGACGAAGTGATGAATAAGAAAAAGGCAGAAGCTATTTTATCGGCCATGAATGATGAATATGCGACTGCTATTCAAAAACAGGCAGGTGCTTATAAAGCATATTCCGAAGATCTTGAGCTTGCAAAAGAAAAAAAACAAGATCTACAAAAAGCAGAAGAAAAATTTAATTCCGCTATCGAAGTATATACTGAGAAATTAACCAGCGGTCAAAATGCTACATGGTATTATGCCACGACTGTAAAAGGGCTCGAAAAAGACCTCGAAGCGGCCAGAGAAGCTGAAAAAAAGGCATCTGATCAAATGGAAAAATCCGAAGAGGCTTATGTGGGTTACAATCAGACCATTCAGAGCTACGAAGGATTGAGCAGTGCCGTTGTGGCTGGAGATGCCGATGCTATAAACGAGAAACTTATTGAAGTTCAAAATGGATTTATTACCGCAGAAAATTCCACAAGAGAAAGCCTTGTGCGACAAGTGGAAAATATGAAGCAAAACTACCAGGACTTAAAAACCGCAATAGAGCAAAATGCTCCATATGTCACTCAGGAAATGGTAGATAATGCCAAATTGATGGTGGATAAGGCCGATGCAGAGCTGGATAAATTTGACGATATGGCAGCCAAACGCGGGAATGAAGGTGCCACAGATTTTGCAAATGCTGTAGGATCGCAACACTCCCAGAATCAAGCAAGAAACGCCGGTGCCGCTGATGCCAGATCCGCAGACAGCGGAATGAGATCTTCGGATATGTACGGAACCGGAAGCGGAAAGGCTAGTGACTACGCATCTGGCTTATCAAGTGGATCATGGAGTGCGTATCTATCAGGAAAAGGAGTATCTGATAATGCAGAAAGCGGCCTTGCGCAAGGAAATGGCTATTCGATCGGACAGAGTCTTACGCAGGGGTACATAAACGGAATATCGAGCCTGAGCGGGCCAGCCGGAAGAGCCGCTGCGAGCGTGGTAGCAAACGCAGTGGCAAGGATGCAGGCCGCACAGAACTCCCACTCTCCTTCAAAAGTCACCTACGGCCTGGGCGAGGACTACGACCAGGGTTATATCAATGCCATTTTAGATGGAAGCAAAAAAGCAGAGGAGGCATCCTCAAAGCTTGTAAAGAGCGCCGTGGATGCCATGCGGTCCCCGGCTTATGATCTGCCCGATCTGTCCGGATACCGGAAAGGCGGCGTGATTTACAATGTCACCAAGGTATACCTGGGAGACAAAGAACTCGTGAATGAATTATCCGGTGGCGTGGTGAAGAGAATCGGATATCAGCAAAAAAGCACTATGGCAGCAAAAGGGAGGCGGGCATAATGTACGCAATATCTTACAACGAGGAAACTTGCCTTGAATATCGTATCCTCCCTGTACGCCGTCCCAGCGTGCCCGCACCGGAGGAAAATATCACAGAAACGCAGATCCCGGGAATGGACGGCGCCTTATATGAGCGCCCGGGAACCTATGCTCCGCTGGTTATACCGGTGGAGTTTAACTTTATGGCGCCGCCGGATCAGTGGGGAGCCACCTACCGCAAGGCAAAACAGTGGTTGTCCGGATCCGGAGAGCTTGTCCTGGGCGATGACCAGGAATTTTTTTACAAAGTGTATTTCTGCCGGATCACCGATACCGAGCGGACTTCCCGCCGGATTGGAACTTTTACCGCGGAATTTACCTGTCACCCATATCAGTATGCGGTGGCCGGTCAAAAAGAAATGTCCATAGCGGACGCTCAGTATAATCCTTACGATATCTGCCACCCGATTTATAAGATCACCGGCACCGGCGCTTGCACACTGACCGTAAATGGTAAGACCATGCAGGCAACCGTAAATCAGGATCTCACGATCAATACGGACCGGATGATCTCTTATAACTCCCAGGGAGCCAGCCAGAATACACTGGTGACCGGAGATTATGAGGATCTGTATCTGCAGCCGGGCGACAATGCAATATCTATCACCAATGGCTTTACACTGCAGATTATCCCTGAGTGGAGGTGCTTATGATCCAGATCTATAGTCCAACAAATACCGATTATACCCACAACGGAGATCAGCCCCTCTTTCCATCCGCAGCCACCGTCCATGTAATCCTCAATGGATCCTGGACAGCAGAACTGACGCATCCCATTGATGCAGATGGGCGGTGGAAATCCATCGTAAAAGATGCGGTGGTTAAGATGCCATCCTTTAACGGAGACCAGCTTTTCCGGATCAAATCCACTTCTAAAAGCGATTCCGGCGTAACTGCCGCCATGGAGCCCATTTTTATAGATTCCATGGGAGATTGCTTCCTGGTGGATATCCGGCCCACAGCAAAAAACGGGCAGCAGGCCCTCAACGATATGGTATCTCCCAACAGCAAATATTCCGCCTCCTCCGATATCACCCGGACGGCCACGGCCTATTATGAGTATAAAAATCTCATTGAGGCCATCGCCGGTGACGACGATAACGCGTTTTTAAAGCGCTGGGGCGGAGAAATCCTGTATGACAATTTTACCGTCATTATCAATGAGCGAGTAGGCGGAGATTACGGCGTTGAGGTGCGATACGGCAAAAACATCCCGCAGGATGGTGTAACGGAGGAGGTTGACACCTCCGCAATTATCACCCGGATCTACCCCAAAGCGTACA
>DVIQ01000094.1 GCA_018711185.1 Candidatus Limivivens intestinipullorum
TGGTTTGCCTCCGGCTTCCTTCAGACCCCACCTCACGATGACGCCCTTGCCATTAGCTGCACCCTTCCCACTGCCGGGCGGGTCAGGGACTTTCACCCCTTAGAACGTGCGCCCGCCGGGCGCACAAAAAACGCGGCACGCCCGAAAGTCGGCGTGCCGCTGGCACTTCGCGGCCGTTCAGCTCTGCAGCCTGGATACGCCGCTTACCATTTTACCAAAACTGGATGATTCCCGATACCTGCTCATACGCGTTGTCCCAATCCTGCTCAGGAGTGAGTCCCTTCACTTTTCCGCTGATCTTGATGGTCTGGGAGGACGCGAACCTGCTGTCATTGGAAGTCATTCCCTTATTCGTGTCAAAATTATGCGTATTCCATACTCTGTCGGCATCGTACTTGCCATTGGACTTAAGCTTGATGTTGCTGAAGGTGGCCTGTACCGAATCGCCGTTCAGTCTGGCAGAAGCCTCCACTCTCAGATAAACGGTTTCTCTGGCCATGTTGGGATTCTTCACCGATCCCACCTTGACGCCGTCCACATAGACATTGCAGGTGCCGTTCGCCATCACCGTAAGCATCAGATGGAATTTTTTATTTTTCGCGGCCAGACCGGTACGCTCATACTGCTGTCCGCCGGCGTTATTGGAATGAACATTCTCAATCAGGAACGCCGTTTTTCCCGTATAGGGAGCAACCGCGTGCGCGTCATACTGAATGCCGAAGCTCACCGCTGACGTAGGCGTGCAGGCAACCAGCTTCGCGTGATAGCCGGTTCCGGTACCCTTCAAGGTCACGTCCGCTTCAATGGTATACGCGGACTTTGTGTTGGCGATTGTCCGTTTGGGCTCATAGGTTATGGAAAGGCCCTTGCTGCTGTACTTGCCGAGAACCCCTTTGCCGCAGGAGCGCACCGTATAGGTGTACTTCTTGCCATCCGTTACCTTCTTGTCCACATAGGAAAGGGTTGACGCCTTGCTGATGGTGGCGATTTTTGTATACTTTCCACTGCCGGTCTTGCGGTAGATCTCATATCCGGTGGCATTGGAGGCGCGCTTCCAGGTCAGCTTGATTCCGCTGTCTGTAACCGAAACGGTTCCAAGCTTCGGCGTAGAGGGCACTTTGGAAATCTTAAAGCTTTTCGTGGCTCTGGCGCTCTTGGAGCTTCCCTTGTAAGCGCAGACCGCATAGTAATAGGTTCCCTTGCCGGAAACCGTGGTATCCTTATAAGTGAGGGTTTTGCCCTTCACCTGTCCGATGCGGGAATACTTGCCGCTGGCTCCCTTTTTCCGGTATATAATATAGCCGGAAGCTTTGGATGTCTCTTTCCAGCGGATGCTTACCGCGCCGCTTGATGCGGTTATCTTCGTTATCTTTGGAACAGACAAATAGGTGGCCGCCAGGCCCTTGGTATTGTAAGAGCTGCTGCCGGAGTCATTGAAAGCCGCAACCGTATAACGGTAGGCGGTACCGCTCTTCACCCCTTTGTCTGTGTAGGTCACTGTCCTGGCGTTTGTAATCGTAGCGATTTTCTGGTAGCTCTTTCCTCCTGTCTTCCGGTATACATAATATCCGGAAGCGTTTGACGACTGCTTCCACGTCACCTTGATGCCGTTTGAAACAACCTCAACCTTCCGCAAAGACGGCCTGGCCGGCTCTGACGCGGCCTGCGCCGCAGACGTACTGACCAGCGGCAAAACAGCCGTTGACAGGAACAATGCCAGAAACAGCATCCAAATGACAGAATGTTTTTTCACTTTCATTTTCTCTACCTCCCTCTTTTTTCATCACGCCCGGTATCATCGCGGAGTACGGGCAGCGATTCGGCTCTGCAAAACCGCCGCAAATGCGGACCGCGTCCCTTGGGACGCGCACATAATGTTCCTTATACCGGAGGGGATACCGATTTTCTCCGCCCGCCGCCGGCATTTCACTCGTTCCCGCAGCTGATCCACCCAGGCTGCCGCCCGGAAAAATCCCTGCTCTGAGCTGTTGAAACCATTCTACCATATAGATCAATCACTGTAAACAGCCAAACCAATTCCTTTTCAAAGCTTATAACGTATAGTATAATAGTAACGATGCAGCCATGTCTGCGCATATGCTTGACTGAACGGTTACGTACAATATATGAATAAGCGGCAAATTTTGAAAAAGGAAAACACAAATATGACCAACGAAAAAGTATTTAATATGGATTTCACCCGCGTTTACCCACTGCTCACAGCCAAGGCCGAAAAAAAGGGCCGCGCCGCCGCGGAAGTGGACGAGATCATCTGCTGGTTTACCGGCTACAGCCGGGAAGCGCTTCACCAGCTTTTAAAAAACCCGATTACCTACAAAGAGTTTCTGGAACAGGCCCCATCCTTAAATCCAAACCGCGAACGGATCACCGGCGTTGTCTGCAAGGTTCGGGTGGAGGCAATCGAGGACCCGCTGATGCGGGATATTCGCCGCCTGGACAAGCTGATCGATGAGCTTGCCAAAGGAAAGGCAATGGATAAAATTATCAGAAACTAAAATGTTCCAGACAATGTCTGCGCACATGCCACGCGGATCGTGAGAAAGCGCTTCCCAAGTACAAAAATTTATATCGGAGGAACAAGACATGACTGAAAAAGAAAAATCTCATGCGGAACTGCTGTATCAGCCCCAGGACCCACAGCTTTCCGCTGAGCGTGATTGTACCGTCAAAAAACTGTATGACTATAACCAGCTGCATCCCCTGGATCGGGAAACTCGAAGCCAGGCAATCCGCCAGATTCTTGGAAAAGCCGGGGACAACTGCGTTGTGGAGCAGCCATTTTTCTGTACCTATGGATACAATATCACCGTAGGCGATAATTTCTTCCTGAACGTAAATGGCAAACTCATGGACAGTGGAAAGATTACCATTGGAAATAATGTGTTCATTGCTCCGAACGTCTGCATTATTACAGAAGAGCATGCCATGGATATTGAACAGCGGGCCGCCGGTCTGGAATATACTCATCCCGTTGTCATCGGCGACAATGTCTGGATCTGTACGGGCGCTCTCATCCTTCCGGGCGTGACGATTGGAGACGGAAGCGTAGTCACAAAAGATGTCCCGGCGGGATGTCTCGCGGCAGGAAATCCCGCCAGAGTGATCCAGAGGCTGTAAGGCAGCCGCACATTACCGAAAACAAATACGATGCAAGTATCAAAAGCGGTGCAAAACGCACCGCCTTTTTGTTGCCGCAAACAGCAGATGTTTATGGCTGCTGTTAATAATGGCCTTTCTATTCCAAATCAATACTATATTCATATCTAAATAACAACTATATAATAAATACCTGTTGACTAAATTAAATCTATATGCTACACTCTTCCTATAACAAGTTTCCGGTATGCCTGTCCTTTATTCTGGCACATTCTATCCGGCATACCAGTCACAAATGTATTTATATCAGGGAGGGATTTTTTTGAATGATCTGTTGGTTGCTTACAAATTCGGTGTTCGCTGCGGCGGCGATTTAAGCCCCAGGGAAGGGATTCTCCTGTATAAGCTGCACGCCCAATCACACGACGGAAAGGTTCTGTTTACCATTAATAAAGTGCCCAGACCCGAATACCGGGATTATATCCGAAAAATCATTTTGATGACCAAGGACGGCAGCACCGCCGTATTAGCCGACGTTGATTTTTCCGGACGGTATTCTCTCATAACGCCCCCGGAAGGTTACAGCAAACCGTCCATCTGGGACAATGAGTCCAAAGAAGGCATGGGGTGGTTTGCCTTGAGCAATATGCGTCAAATTGAAATCAAGCGGGGAGATTACCTCTCCGTAAACGGAAAAGACCTTTTGGACAGCATGAGCGGGAACGCTTACATGGTATATGTGAATCTTTAGCCTTGTCTGAACGGAATGTTACTTTGCGTTGCTTGCGGCAACGGCCTCTTTTTCGTTAAAATAACATATCCGCTGAGGCGGTAGAAATAAAATGAGGAGGTATCTTATGCTGAATGAAAATCTGAAAACTCTGCGCAAGCAGCGCGGCCTCTCCCAGCAGGAGCTTGCCGTCCGTCTCCATGTAGTACGCCAGACCGTTTCCAAATGGGAAAAAGGCCTCTCCGTCCCTGACGCGGATACGCTGATAAGAATTGCGGAAATTCTGGAGGTCTCCGTGGAAACGCTTCTCGGCGGAAAGATGTCCGACAGCGAAGATTCAGAAGGCGGGAAATCTTCAAGCGAAATCGCCAAACAGCTGACGCAGATCAATGAACAGCTTGCCATCCGGAATCGGCGGACAAAAATTGTCCTGAAAGTTGTCGGAATCCTTCTGCTGCTTTTCTTTGTTTTCACGCTCCTGCAGATTGTTGTTGGCGTCATTTCTTTCGAACAGGTACAGACTCACACCAGGGTTGATGTTCAAGAAGTAAGCGGCTGAACCGTAACGTCAAAAATCTATTTGAAATCGCCTCCGGCGATGGACTTTGCACGTCTGCATCACTTTCTCGCGGTCTGCGCAGCATTTGCGCAGACCTGGGCTGAACTGCTGCCACTCTTTCCGTTATCCTTCTGGTCATCGAACAGGGCAAGCTTGCTGACGGAACCATGCAGAATAAGGTTTACCAGGTGGATCTGTCCCAGGCCTCTGACATAACCGATGTGACTTACAATGATACCTATCCGGAATACGCTTCCGCGGAGGAGCTGGCAGACATTTCCTTTATGGAAAAAGAGGAGCTTCTGGATCTTCGAGAATATGGATGGACCGCGGAAAAGGCTGAGGGCATCTGCATGGCAGACGGGAATACCATCGCTGTAATCAATGACAATGATTTCGGCATCATTACTGTTGCGGAGGATCCTACGAACGAGGATTGTGATATTACTGATTATGTATATGATGCCGAAACCGGCACATATTCTCTGGACGGCACAGAAGCCAGCCCCCAGATCTCCATCGGTGAAAACACTGAGCCGGCTCAGATCTGGCTATTCCAGACCGCCAGCGAATAATCCTGTTAAAGCAAGAACTTGATATATTTTTTAATGAGCCCTCCTATTGCCCGGAGGGCTTTTCTGATGTTAACTATAGATAGCCCGATCCATGGAACGCGCATAGCCGAGCTTCTCCTGCCTGTATCACTTCGGTTTTCCTTGGACGGCAAACTGCAGCGTGGGGGCTGGGGGAGCGATGCCGTATAAAAAATGTATACCGGCATGTTTTAGAATACAAGACTGCGCAGGTAAACCAGATCGCAAACAGATATTTCAAGCGTATATGCAGCATACTTGACTGAAACCCGGTTTTCGATTTTAATAAGGATATAGCAAACGAAAACCTGTTTTCCAAATGGCAGAATAGTGAGTTTATGATTGAAATACTTTTTGAACAATCCGGCGATCCTCTGAGAGCCGCCGCTTTAAAGGATTCCGAAGACGTCCTCTGTCTTCCCTTTCTTCCGGACACCGGCGCTCTTCAAGGAGGCATAGGCAGCCCTGACCGTGCTGCCGTCCTCGCCATGTCCCTGGGCCAAAATGGCCAAAGTTCTGATCCCAAAGCCGATCTTCTGGCCCCGCTACTGACAGAGCTGAAACGGCTGGAGACATATCTGGGCCAGGGCGCGTCTGTCCGGATCTGGTACAGCGACACACCTTATTCTCTGTGCGGCTTGTATCATCTCTGCAGTATTCTGCTGAAATGGGGCAACGCCGTATACACCGTTAAGATGCCGGAGTACCTATCCGCTCCCCGCTTTATTACCCGTTACCAGAATCTGGGCGAAGTCCCTCCGGACGTCTTCTCCACATTCTTAACCGCCGAAAAAAAGCTTTCCCGCCTGGAAATCCAGATGTACGCCATGCACTGGGAAAATCTGAAGAAAGACAACAGTCCCCTGCGCGCTGTGGTGAACGGCCGTGTCATCGGTGTGCCCGAATCCGTAACAGTTCAGCCCTGCTGAACCGTTACATGCAAAATCCATTTAAAATCGCCTGCGGCGATGGGATTTTGCACTCCTGAATCACGTTCTTACGGTCCGCGCAGCATGTGCGCAGACCTGGGCTGAACTG
>DVIQ01000095.1 GCA_018711185.1 Candidatus Limivivens intestinipullorum
TGACGGGAATCGTGCTGTTTTCCACCACCGCTTTGATCAGTCGGCCGCTTCCCCTGGGAATCAGGACGTCCACATACTGATTCAGCCGCATAAAGGCTGTCGTCACCTTCCGGTCCGTGGAGCCGATCAGCTGCAGAGCGAATGCCGGAATGCCGCAGGCAAGGAGTACATCCTGAAGAACCCGTACGATGGCCTGATTTGAACGAATGGCGTCGCTTCCGCCCTTTAAGATTACGGCATTTCCCGTCTTAAAGCAAAGGCCGAAGGCATCCGCCGTCACATTCGGCCTGGATTCGTAGATAATGCCCACTACACCCAGCGGTACACGTTTTTGTCCGATCAGAAGACCGTTCGGTCTTTTTTTCATGGACAATACTTCCCCGATGGGATCCTCCAGCGCCGCCAGCTGGATAAGCCCCTCGGCCATGCCCCGTATACGCGCTTCCGTCAGAGTCAGCCGGTCAACCAGGCCGGGATTCATGCCGGAGGCCACCGCTTTTTCCACGTCCGCGCGGTTCGCGTCCAGGATTTCCGTCTCCCGGTCGGTCAGCGCCTGAGCCGCCATGGTCAACACCCGGTTTTTCCGGGCTGTGTCGAGCTGCTGAAGAAGCGGCTTGGCCTCCTGCGCCTGGCTGCCGATCTCTTCCAGAGAGAGCATCCCTTCTGAAATTGTGCGAAGGCCCGTCACGACTTTTTGAGGAAGTATGTCATACTCATCGGCGGGAATCTCATCCACAATCTGAAAATCCAGGGCAGCGGCAATGGTGGCATGTTTTCTGTGACGGCTTAAATACCGGTCGTAAAAGCCTTTGCCGTAGCCTACCCTGTGCCTTCTCCCGTCAAAAGCAACGCCCGGCATAATCATTAAAGCGTCCTCATCGGACGCTTCTCTGCCGGTAACCGGCTCCGGTATTCCGAAATAACCGGGCTCACACTCCTCAAAGGACTGTATGTAATAAAACTTCATCTCCCGGCCTTCCACCTTTGGAACTGCCACGCGTTTTCCCTGCCGGAATGCCTCCTCCATCAGCTCCCGCACCGAAGCCTCTCCCTTGCAGTCCATATAGGCATACAGGGCTTCCGCCTGCTGAAACACTTCCATAGACTGAATCCGCTGGCAGATTGCATGGCTCTCCCGCTGGATGTCCTCTGCCGTCAGGCCGCGTCTTTTCGCCAGGATTTCTTTTCTAATTTGCTCTTTTTCCATATTTTTCCCCCAGATTTACAATGGTGCCATCCTTCTCCTGGATGTCGATGTTGTCAAGCTGCTGCTTCAGATTGGACCGGAAGGCTTCGATAAACTCCCGCCGAAGGGCGGCCTGTTCCAGTTTTTCCGCCTCTGTCAGGCCCTCTGCCTTTGACTTCCGTGCAAGCTCGTTGATCCGTTTGATTTTTTCTTCCTTCATTGGCGCTGCTCCTAAAATAATTTTTCGATGGTATCAATCAGATAAAAGTCATCCTTCTTCTGTCCCACAAACAGAGTTCCGTAGTTTCGCCCCTGGATGATCTTATGAAGAATATGGAAATCTTCTCCATTGGCAATCACCATATCGCAGCCGGCAGACATGGCTACGGCCGCAGCCCGCAATTTGGAAGCCATACCTCCGCTGCCGATGCCGCTGCTGCTGGTATTCTTTCCCATTTCCAGGAAATGCTCATTCAGTTCTTCCACCACATCCACGAATTTTGCCTCCGGATTGCTGTTGGGATCATCTGTATACAGTCCGTCAATATCCGACAGCAGGATCAGAAGATCCGCGTCCACCAAGGCTGCCACAATGGCAGAGAGGGAGTCGTTATCGCCAAACTGCATCTCATAGGTTGAAATCGTGTCGTTTTCATTTACAATGGGGATCACTCCGATATCCAGAAGCTCACGAAATGTATTTGCCGCATTGTGACGGTTCAGATTGTTTACAATGGTGTTTTTGGTCATGAGAATCTGACCGCACCGCTGATTATACTCTGAAAAAAGTTTCTGGTATATCATCATAAGGCGGGCCTGGCCTACGGACGCACAGGCCTGCTTCTGGGCAATCCGCTCCGGCTTTTTCTCAAATCCCAGAGCACGGCTTCCCACGGCAATGGCTCCTGAGGATACGAGAATCACATCCTTTCCCATATTCCGAAGGTCCGAAATTTCCCGCACCAGAATCTCAAGCTTTGTTAAATTCAGGGCTCCCGTCTCCGGATGGGTCAGAGACGAGGACCCGATTTTAATTACAATTCGTTTTTTATCCTTAAATCCCGCTCGCAAAGTCACTGCAAGTTCCTCCTTTGTTTTACGCTCCTATCTTACACCATTTTTCCGGAAGCGTCCAGGGGAAAGCGCGTTCAGCTGCTGTAATTTTCCAGGAAACTGTAAAGCTCCTGGATGGTTTTTAAGGGCTTTCCCATCCGCACCTCCATGCGAAGCAGTTCCGGCAGCGCGGCCACCGCGATTCCCGTCTCCTCGTAAAGAGTCTCTCCATCGGCATAGTAGACGCTGACGGTCCCGTCTTTGGCCTCTTTGAGCAAATACATGCAGCCCCCGGCCTCCGGAGCGTAAAGGGCCGCCGCGCCGGCCTCATAGAGGGCTTCTGTTTCCGATTCCGCTTCCTGCCCGTTCTGAACGCGAAAGCTGATATCGTAAACCGCCCCCAAGAGAAGCACACACAAAAGAATACCGATAATATATCTGTAGTTCATATTTCCTCCTCCTGGCGCACTTTGGCGCCATTTTGGCAGACTCAACGCTTTATCCTTCAGATACATTATCGGTAAATTTTGTCCTTTTTATTCCCGCAGGCAACGAGCCATGCGGTCACCGTTTTTTTGGGAAACCAGCTGTCCAAGCATCGGTTCCAAAAGCACGCCCTCTTTCGTATCGTACGCATATCGGTCACTTTCCCGGATACAGGCCGCTACAAAAGAATGTGCCTTTTTGGAAGCTTCCAGAAGAGCGGCGCCGCGAAGAAGGTTTCCAAGCAAAACAGCGGAAAACAGATCTCCTGTGCCGGGATAGGCCCGCCCTTCCTTTTTCTCAGGGCAGACTGTGACCTGTCCCTCCTCGCAGACCGCAATGCCAAACTCCGCCTCCCCCAGGGGGACACTGGTCATCACGATTTCGGATGCTCCAAGATTCCTCAAACCGCCGAAAATCCGTTCCAGCTTCTCCTCACTGCAGGAATCCGCGAAGGGCTCTCCCGTCAGGAAGCAGGCTTCCGTGAAATTTGGTTTCAGCACCGCGCATTCCTTAATCAGAGTCCGCAGCATACGGCAGTATTCCTCGTCAAATCCGCTATAGTACCGTCCGTGGTCTCCCATAACCGGGTCCAAAAGGATTTTGGCCGAAGAAAAAAAGGGAATACATTCCCGCACCTGTTCAATGCAGCTCATGCTTCCCAGATAACCGATGAGCAGAGCGTCAAATTCCAGACCGCATCCCCGAATATGGCGGACAGCCTCCAAAGGGAAGCCGTCAAGGGAACGCGCCGCCGGTTTCCCAAAACCTCCTGTATGGGTGGAGAGAACCATGGTGGGAATCGGGCAGGTCTCCAGACCCATCACAGAGAGAACCGGCAGGATGTTTGTCATAGCTGCCTTCCCCACCGCGCAAAGGTCATGTAGGACCGCCACCCTCCAAACCGGCTTTCTCTTTATAAGATTCTGCATTTTTTCAGTATCCTCACCATCAGAGTTCCTTTGGGGAACCCGGAAATCTCAGACTCCGTCACACCTCTGAGCTTTACCATCAGCACCACGTACAAAATGGCTCCCACCAGAATCGCGATAATGGTAGAAATGGCGTTCCCCGCGAAAAGGTTAAACAGGCGGTATACGCCGTAGGCAGCCAGCCCCATGACACCTGACGACAGCAGCGGCAGAATAAACGTGCGCTTCAGCTCCTGACGATACGGAATGCATCTGGAAATAGCCAGGGCATTCAGAATACAGATGATCAGGGCGAATATTGTGTTAGAATAGATCACTCCGTAGATATTCAGCTTTGGAAACCGCAGGAACACATACAGAAGGACCAGATGGACTGCAAGGGCAAACACTGTATGATAAAGGGGCTTTTTCACCTCGCCCAGTCCCTGAAGGATTCCGGTGCTTAAAGTAGACAGGGACAAAAGGACAATCAAAAGCGCGCCGTGCTGCATAAGTCCGGCAGTCAGGGATCTCCCGTCTCCAAACACCAACCGCATGATGGGAGATGCCAAAGCCAGAAGACCCACTGCGCAGGGAATCGTGATCATCATGGTGTAGCGAATGGAATCCCGCACCTTTCCGGCCGCTTCCCGGTAATTTCCGTCCGTCATAGCCGACGTAAGGGCCGGCACCACGGTAGGCGCCATACAGGAGGCAATGGAAAGCGGAACGTTCATCATAACACGATATTTTCCGGAATAGATGCCCCAGATAGTCTCATACTGTTCGCTTGTATACCCCTGGGTAATCAGAACGCTGTTAAAAACAGCCTGATCCAGAATCGTCCCGATATTGTACGCCAGAGTGCTGAGAACCACCGGTACAATCGTCAGGATAATGGCCCGGTAAATGGCCCGGTCCGACTCCAGGCGCCTGGTGGTGTCCCGACGCATGTGACGCCGGAAGGTACGCTGATAGGAAACATAAACAAACATCAGGAATACCAGGGCAACGGCAATGCTCACAAGTGTGCCGAGGGTTCCGCCAGCCGCCGCGAACTCCGCGCCCCGGCCGCCGCCATCGCTGTCCGCCATGCGAAGGCCCACCTGGAGAAGGAGGGCCGCGCCGGCAACGCTTACCACCGCGTTGACGATCTGCTCGATCACCTGGGACGTAGCCGTGGGAATCATCGTCTCATGTCCCTGGAAAAAGCCCCGCAGAGCTCCCGCGATAGCGAACAGGAAGATGGCCGGTGCCAGGACCCTGAGGGCCATGGCCGCGGACTCCACCTTCATGACATATTTTGTAAGAGGTCCGGCCAGGAGAAAAGTCAAAACGGCAATTACGCCTCCGGCTACCACGGCGAATTTCACAGAGCAGACAAAGACCTTGTGGGCATTTTTCGCCTGTCCCATATGAAGCCTCTCCGCCACCAGCCTGGACACCGCCAAGGGAAGGCTGAAGGTAGAAATCATCAGCAGGATCGAGTAGATCTCATTGGCCGTGGAATAGTAGGTGTTGCCCGTATCTCCCAGGATATTGCTCAGAGGGATCCGGTAAATCATACCGATGGCCCTGGCAATAAAGGAGGCGACCACAAGCACCGATCCCTGTACTAGATAGTTCCGACTGTTTTTGCTTTTGTTTCCCACAACATAACCTCACTCAACCTTATTCGATGGAAATGCTCTCCGCATCCTGGGCCCGGATGATGCATACCCAGGTTTTGCCCTGATTCAGGGTAATCTCATTTCCGTTTTCATCATAATATCTGGCGGGAGAGGAGTAAAGCTCCGGATTCTCCACAGACCAGGTACATTTCTGATAAGCGCCCTGGGAGAAATAATAAGCGTCTCCGCCGGACTTGGTGTTAAAATTCAGGTAACCGTTCTCGTCATAATTCTCGCACTCACATACCTGGAAAATGACGTTCTCATACTTCACCTGCTCACCGGTAAGCTGGTCGATCTGCGCGTCGCCGTACTGATAGCGGTAGTATACGCCCTCATCGGCATTGTACTCAAACCAGGGGCTGTTCACCGGATAGCCGGGGGCAATCCTGGTGGCGGTTCCAGTAGTGGGAACGACAGTCTGTCCATCCGCCGCGAAATTGTAATGGCCCTCAAATCCTACATAATGCAGCGGGTTGTACTCAAGCCGCTCCATGGCGGTCTGAAGCTCGTCGTAGCTTGTATAGCAGTTATGGGGCGCGGGGCGGTCGTCCGTGCGGTAGAAAATATCCTCCCCCGTGTAGCCGTCAACCTCGCCGATGCCCTCCTGATAGGAAAGACCGCTGATATTGTCGATGCCCGGGGCATTCAGCTTGGACACCGCGTATACGGACTGACCATAGTGTACGTAAATGGCGTCAAATTCCTGGGCGAAATCGATAAAATAATCCCGGCAGCTTCTCACGGAACCAATCTTGTCAAGATTATAATCCTCGAAAATGCCCATCAGACGGGTCAGCATGCCCTCCACAGGCGCCTCATATACCACTGCGGCGTTCGCGAGGCCGGCCTGGGGGAGCGCGTCGCTTATGTTGTTCAGCATAATCGCCATGGGACGCTTCCCACCGATCTCAGTGTCCACCACCTCGCCGGTCAGATAGCTGCGCATAGTCGTCTCGCTGCCGGTATCCGCTGCTGTCTCCTGGGCAGTATCCGCGGCCGCCGTCTCAGAAACGGCGCTTTCCGTAGAAGCGTTTACACCCACCAGATCTCCCACTCCGGTGAGAACCGTATCATTGGGAACAACCGCAGCTTCGCTCCCATAGGCGGTCATTCCAAGCAAAGACATGGACAAAAACGCCGCTGCTACTAATCTCTTCATAACTTATACCTCTTTTCCTGTTTTTCGAAACATTATTATCTTTTTATGTCAAGCAGATCCAGGATTTTCCTCTGTCTGCTTTCCATCGTCTCGGCTTCTTCGGGCTCTATATGGTCGTAGCCCATCAGATGCAGCATACTGTGCGCGATCAGGAAGGCAAATTCCCGTCTGACGGAATGGCCGTACTCCTGGGCCTGAGACAGGATCCGGTCTCCGGAAAGGACAATATCGCCAAGGAGGAGTTCGCCGGTTTCCGGGTCAAAAGAATCCGCGTCCTCCTCGATGGCGGAGAAATCCCCCGGGGCCGGGTATTCGCCCATGGGGAAGGAAAGTACGTCTGTCTCCCGGTCAATATTCCGAAACTGCCGGTTCATCTGGCGGATTTCCTCGTTTCCGGTCAGAAGAATATTTACCTGGGCTTCATATGGACAGTTTTCATAGTCCAGACACGCCTCCGCCACCTGAACGGCCAGCTCTTCCGGGGAAAAAGGCCAGTCCCGCCCGTATTCATCCTCAAAGGTTATGGTCATTGCCTTCCCTCCTTCTCCTCTGGCCGGCCTGGCGCGCGTCCTTCCGGCTTTCATATTCTTCATAGGCATTTACGATTTTCTGTACAAGGGGATGGCGTACCACATCCCTGCTTGTCAGATTGCAGAAGGAAATCTCCTCAACGTTTTTCAGCACCTTCAAAGCCACATCCAGACCGGAGGGCTGGTCTTTGGGAAGATCCTTCTGACTTAAATCGCCGGTAATAATAACCTTGGAGCCAAAGCCGATGCGCGTCAGGAACATCTTCATCTGGGCCGGGGTGGTGTTCTGGGCCTCGTCCAGGATAATGAACGCGTTGTCCAGGGTCCGGCCGCGCATGTAGGCCAGAGGCGCCACCTCGATCAGTCCCTTCTCCATGTTTTTTGCATAGCTCTCCGCGCCCATAATCTGATACAGAGCGTCGTACAGAGGGCGAAGATAGGGATCCACCTTGCTTTGGAGATCTCCTGGCAGAAAGCCCAGCTTCTCCCCTGCCTCGATGGCGGGACGGGTCAGGATAATCCTGCTTACGTCCTCGTTTTTAAAGGCCGTAACCCCCACCGCCATGGCAAGATAGGTTTTTCCAGTGCCGGCAGGGCCCAGGCCGAACACGATCATATTACTGCGCATGGCCTCCACATAGCGCTGCTGTCCCAGGGTTTTGGGCTTAATCGGCTTTCCGTTTATGGTATGGCAGATACAGTCCCCGTCCAGCTCCACAAGGGAGGAAGAATCGTCCTCCATGGCAAGAGAAATGGCGTAGTCCACATTCTGCTCCTGGATCACATTTCCCCTTTTCGAGAGTTCCAGAAGCTGGAGGATCACGCCTTTTGCCCTGGACGCGGCTCTTTGCGCCCCCACGATCCGCAGCTCACCGTCCCGTGAGACGATAGTGACATGGAACGCCCGCTCGATCTTTTTCGTGTACTGGTCGAACTGACCGAATATATTTTTTTCATGTTCCACCGGAACCGACGCAATGGTTTCCACAATGCTCATTCTGCTCTAGTCCTTTCCACTCTTTCTCCGGCATCCTGTATTACAGTCAGTGTGCCTGCTGTCACACAAGTTTTTGCATCCGCATTTATTTTAACATTATTTTCAAATATTTGAAGCCCCTTTTCCTTAAAAATTTCTAGTTTTTTCTGAAACCGCTCCATAGCCAGGGCTTCCGCCTCTTCCTGAGAATAATTCTTTATCTGTATCTGGTATTCCCGGCGAACGTAGGTCACCAGGGAAACCGGCAGATAAAAGTTTCCGGAAAGCCTGAGCTTCTTTTCGCTGGTTAGGATGTCCTCGTTCTCATATTCCGTATCCGGCACGGGCAGCGAAACGCTTTTTTGGCCGATCCGTATGCCGTAGGATGTCTGCCGCCGCCCCGTGTAAATTTTTTCCTCGTAAACCATCGGAAAGCTGTCGTAATAGGCATAGGACGTACGGATGCGGATGTCGGCGTCTGCCGCACAGTACTGATAGCCGGCTGTTTCCAAACTGTCGTTCAGAATTTCCATGGTACCGGACACCAGAACATCCCCTTTTTTCACAACTGAACCGGCCTCCACCAAAGGAACGCCCTGCCGGGTGATGATGCTTTCGATTACCCCGTCGCAGTCCGCTACCAGATCACTTGGAACCGCCGCTTCTTCGGATGACTCCTGGGACGCCGTATTTTCCCGGACATTGATCTGAAGCTGGGTTCCTGAGATCTCCACAGATACCCAGGTCAGGTCCGGAAACTGCCGGCGCATGGCGTCCGCCAGTCCTTGGCAGTCCACCCTGGCTCCCGGCGTACCAAAGTAAACGCCGTTCTCTTTCAAAAACTCAAAAATCACATCCTCGGTGAACCGCTCGTTTCCTTCGATCTGAATATCCCAGACAAAAAAAGAAAGACTCACCATAAGAAACGCGCCGAACAGAATTCCCGCGGGCAGGAGCTTGCGCTTCCGGTGCCGGAACAAAAAAAAGCCAAGCCCCTTTTTTTCGAGAATCCGTATCCGGGTTTTGCTTTTTCGCGCCAGAGGCCGCACCCTTCGGAAATCCTTTACCGAAAGGCTGCATTCATAGTGCTCCCGGACACAGGCCACATTCCACAGGAGAATTCCCCGGTTGGCGCAGAGATTAAAAAAGCGGTCACAGGACGCTCCGCTTATCCCAACCCGTACGCTGCCTCTAAGATAGACCACCAGTTTCTTGATCAGAGCGATGCCTCCCTAACAATAGTGTATCTGGTCGATGTGTCCGGTAATCTTCATCTCATCCCCGGTATAATAAGAAATAAAAAGGCCGCTTCCCTCAATAATCAGGCGGCAGGTTTTCGTCTGCAGAACCAGACGCTCGCAGGAATATTCCAGGATCCCCCGGTAATTTTCCACTAAAACCGTATCCTGTCCCGCAAGCTGCACCAGCACTGCCTGGGCGGACAGATCCTCCGGAATCTGCGCTGCCTGGGCAAAACGCCGGAAAAAAGATTTTTCACTCGAACTCATATACTGCCATTGCCGTTTATTATCCAGTATATGAGAGAAACGCTCCGGTAGAACTTTTCCGCTGTCTGCGGGCAAAAGCCTGTCAAGAGCCGGTAAAAAAAATCATCCCGTACCAGGTAACGGTGCCGCTGTCATAAAAAAAATCGATGCCGGCCCGCTCTGCCGCCGCCGTCACCAGAATCCCGTAGCTCTCCACACAGGGAATCATCTTATCCGGGAACCGGCACGGAGCTTTCGGATAGGTGCAGTCCGGACAGATGTCGCAGGACTCCGTGGACAGGGGCAGCACCCGGAACCCCGCTTTTTTCATGTCGCGGCACAGTCCCCGCATAACTTTCTCATGTCCTTCCCTGGTTTTCAGGGTTTCTTCCATCAGGGAAGTATCAGAAACTTCCGCCAGGGTGGTCACCAGAAGCACGTCCTGAAATGACAGGCACCGTCTGCGGCATTCCTCCACCTCGCCCACTCCCGGTGGGCAGGCCCAGGTAGTATTGTAGCGGGGGCATTCTGTCTCACAGATAATCCGTACCCTTTCCGGAAATTCGATCTCCTCCGGCTTTAAAAACGCATACTGGCATACCGGATACGCGGCGATTATGCCCTCGATCTCTGTTTGTTCTTCTTTTGTCATACCATACAGCTCCTTTGAGGTTACAGTTCAGGTCTGCGCACATGCCGCGCAGACCAAATGTGATTCCGGAGGGCAGGCTTCCCGCGGCCTGCAGCGCTTTCGAATCCTTATTCCGGCGGTTCTTTGGCCTTCGGATAAATCTGTTTCATACGGGCATCGTCAAAGTGCTCGTCTAAAAATTCTTCCACTGCGTTGGCCGCCGGAATCCCTTTATCTCTGCGGTCGTAGCGGATCAGGGCCGCGGCGGACATAAGCATATCCACAGCCATAAAGACAATCAGAATCCAGGTTATGATTCTGCCGGGCCGTTTAGGAATTTTCTCGATGAGATTGGAAATCCGCGGGTAAAGAAGCTTAATCCACACCACGGCGGCAAATCCCCAGAAAAAGCTGAACAGCAGGTTCACCCTGCCCCCCAGGTTCAGAGGGATGTGACTGTAGTCCCAGAAGATTTTCCCGAAAACAATTTCCGCGCAAACACTGCATATGTACTCATAGGCCGCCCCCAAAAGCGTACCCATCAAAAAGATGCGCCATGCCTTTTTCTCCCGATCCTTGTAGAGAAGAGCAGTGGCGAGAGCCAGGGCAAAACCCCAGACAATGCTGAAAGGACCCCAGACCAGACTGCTGCGGCTCATCCACCAGCCCATGGTAATCCGGCAGAAAACCGTCTCCACCAGATCTCCCAGCAGAGCGCCGATAAAATAAAGCCAGAACAGCTTAAAAAAGCTGCATCCTTCCGCGAACTTACCTTCCTTTGAGGGGGAATGGGTCTTTTCCCGAATCACAGGGTAGGCCCGGACCATACGCTTTTCCACATGGCTTACAATCCACTTTCCAAAGCGGTAGGTAACAATGCCAATGCGCCGGTTCCAGCGGCAGACGGCGGGAATCTCCTTCTGAAGATGGAACACCGCGGCCATGGAGGCGGTAAAGTCAATGGCCGCGATCACAAGCAAAGCCGCAATGGCAATTCGTCCCGCCACAGCGGGAATCAGATGAAAAACGCCAAGAAACAGGCTGTTTCCGAATTTGAGCCCCAGAACTCCAAGAATTCCCCACAAGATGGAATACTGTACGCAGATATAGCCGTCAAAATTCCATTTTTTTTCGGAATAATCCCACCATTTGTGCTGGTTCATCCGTTCCAGAAGCTTTCCCGTAACCCATTCCACCGCCGTAGCCTGGATCGAGCAGAATAAAAACAGGAAAAACAGGTTGTTGTCCCGCAGCTCCTGCAGCGTAACGCTCATCAGTACAGCGGCAAAACCGTACACGAAGCAAAAGGGGCCGGAAAAAAATCCTCTGTTTACAAATTTCTTTTTCTTTAGTGTGCCGACAATGGTTTCGATCACCCACCCCAGAAAGGCGTAGGTCATAAACAGCCATATCAGCTCCGTGACAGTATAATGCATGTCGCTCTCCTTTAGTGGTTTGTCACCCAAGTCCTTACAGAATATTCCCGCCGACGCGGGATTTATGCCTGAAGGTAAGTAAAGATACTATAGCACAAAAAGTCCCTTTTTGGCAACCGTTGGTTAAACACGTAACAGTTCAGCCGTAACGGTTCAGCAGAGCTGAACTGTTATTTAAACACACCATTGCAGCCGGCCCGATTCCCGGCTATACTATAGCTGCGGGCCATGCTCCCGCGGAAAAGAGGAAACGTACGAATGATTATAACAGGACTGATTACTGAATACAATCCTTTTCACAACGGCCATCTCTACCACCTGGAGGAGGCCAGGAAACGAACCGGCGCCGACTTCCTGTTGGCGGTCATGAGCGGCGACTTTGTCCAAAGAGGGGCCCCAGCCGCTGCGGACAAATTTTGCCGGACCCGCATGGCTCTTCTGGCCGGAGCGGATCTGGTTTTGGAGCTTCCGGTTTTCTATGCCTGCGGAAGCGCCGAATATTTTGCCTCCGGAGCCGTATCCCTTCTGGACAGCCTGGGCTGTGTGGATTTTCTCTGCTTCGGCAGCGAGTGCGGGGAACTGTCTCCCTTAATGGCTGCCGCCGACGCCCTCTCCCTGGAATCCCCGGACTACCAGACGCGTCTGCGGGCAGAATTAAAATCCGGAAAAACCTTTCCCGCGGCCAGAGAAGCTGCCTTCCTGGCCTGCCAGGAAACGCTTCCGGAAAGCGGCGTTTTGTCCTCTCCCAACAATCTTCTGGGAATCGAATACCTGAAGGCTCTTTCCCGCCTTGGCTCTTCCATCCGTCCAGTCTGTGTAAAGCGGATCGGGGACTACCACTCACAGGAGCTTACCGGCGCCTTTAGTTCCGCCTCCGCCATCCGCCATAGCCTGTCCGGAGGGAAAAGCCCGGAAAGGCTTGCGGCTTCCATGCCTCCCAGGATCCTGGATGTATTCATGGAAGCGCTGAAAAACAAGCCTCTCCCCTCCCTGGACGATTATTCCCAGACAATTCAATACCTTCTTCTGAAGGCACAAAGCTGGGAAGAGCTCTCAAAAATACAGGATTTCTCCCCGGAACTCGCCAGGCGGATGTTTTCCCTCAGAGGCAGGTTTGTCAGCGCAAGTGACTTTGCCGCTATGGCAAAGTCAAAGCAATATACCCTGAGCCGCATCCGGCGCTGCCTTGCGCATCTGCTGCTGGATATCCGGGCAGCGGACGTGGAACGGGCAAGGTCCTGCGGCTGGAACGCCTACGCCCGTGTCCTGGGCTTTCGGAAAAGCAGCGGACCCCTTCTTGCGGAAATCAAGAAAAAAAGCGCCCTGCCCCTTATCACAAAGCTTGCGGACGCACCCTCTCTGCTGACAGACCCGGGACGCCGTATGCTGGACGCGGACCTTTTCGCCTCCAGCGTCTGGCACATGACCGATCCCTCCAGGCCGGACGGCCCGATTTTCGAGGAGCAGCGCGTTCCCCTTGTTCTCGTCTGATATTCACGGAAACGCCTGCTCGTGCCGCGTCCGGTTCACAGCATTACCGGCCTTCGCTCCAGTCGCGTCCATCCTCTGGGTTTCTCGCGTAGAAAACGCTCCCGGCAGCGCCAGAGGGCTGTCCGGGAGCGTTTTTTCGGGAAAGAGCTGAAAAGCCCCCCGCCAAAGCGGCATCGGAATTTAATTTTTAAAGCTGTGAATCGGCGCCGGAATTCGTCCCTTGCGGCTGATAAACGCGTCGCAGGAGAAACGGTTCACCGGCATAATGGGCGCGTAGCCCAGAAGTCCGCCAAACTGCACGATCTCGCCCACACCCTTTCCAATCACCGGAATGACGCGGACGGCCGTTGTCTTCTGATTCACCATGCCGATGGCCATTTCGTCGGCAATCATTCCGGAGATGGTGGATGCCTTCGTATCTCCCGGAATGGCGATCATATCCAGCCCCACGGAGCAGACGCAGGTCATGGCCTCCAGCTTTTCGATGGTCAGGGCGCCTGCCTTCACCGCGTTGATCATCCCCTGATCCTCGCTCACCGGAATGAAAGCGCCGCTTAATCCGCCCACATAGGAAGAAGCCATGACGCCGCCCTTCTTTACCTGATCGTTCAGCATGGCGAGAGCAGCCGTGGTTCCCGGAGCGCCTGCCTGCTCCAGGCCGATTTCGCAAAGAATATCCGCTACACTGTCGCCGATGGCCGGCGTGGGCGCCAGGGAAAGATCGATAATGCCGAAGGGAATTCCCATGCGTCTGGAAGCCTCCTGGGCCACAAGCTGACCCACACGGGTAATCTTAAAGGCCGTTTTTTTGATGGTTTCGCAGAGGGTTTCGAAATCCTTTCCGTGCACCTCCTCAAGAGCCGCCTTTACCACGCCCGGGCCGCTGACGCCTACGTTAATGATGGCATCCGCCTCCGTAACTCCATGGAACGCCCCCGCCATGAAGGGGTTGTCATCCGGAGCGTTGCAGAATACCACCAGCTTCGCGCAGCCCAAAGAATCCCGCTCCTTCGTGTAGTCTGCCGTCTCAAGGATAATTTCGCCCATGAGACGAACCGCGTCTATATTGATGCCTGTCTTTGTGGATCCTAAGTTTACGGAGCTGCACACCCGCTCCGTGCAGGCCAGGGCTTCGGGAATCGAGCGGATCAGCAGCTCGTCGCTTTTCGTCATTCCCTTGGAAACCAGGGCGGAATAACCGCCGATAAAGTTCACGTCCACCTCTCTGGCCGCCCGGTCCAGGGTTCTGGCAATGGTCACATAATCCTCCGGACGCCTGCAGGCGCGCCCGCCCACTAAAGCGATGGGTGTAACGGAAATCCGTTTGTTCACAATGGGGATGCCGAACTCCCGCTCGATCTGCTTTCCGGTGGATACCAGATTTTTCGCGAGATCCGTGATTTTTTCGTAGATATTCTGGTTCAGCTTCACCAGATCGTCCGTAACGCAGTCCAGAAGGCTGATACCCAGGGTAATGGTGCGCACATCGAGGTTTTCCTCGGTAATCATTTTATTTGTCTCATTGGCTTCAAATAAATTTATCATCTTCGGGCCCTCCCAGCCTTAAATCCGGTGCATTTTATTGAAAATATCCTCGTGCTGACAGCGGATATCCACGCCAATGGTGGCGCCAAGCTGTTCCAGGCCCTTTGCCAGGTCACCAAATTCTTTTGTGCTGTTGTTGGCATCCGTGATCATCATCATATTAAAATACCCCTGGACAATGGTCTGGGTGATGTCCAGAATATTGACGTTGTTCTCCGCCAGATAAGTACACACTCTCGCGATAATGCCTACAGTGTCTTTTCCGACTACAGTAATAATAGTTTTCTTCATGATTTCCTCCTCTGACTTTTTGCAACAGTTCAGCCCTGCTGAACCGTTACATGCAAAATCCATTTAAAATTGCCTGCGGCGATGGGATTTTGCACTCCTGAATCACGTTCTTACGGGACTTCCCTGATTCGGTTCAAACGGTCAGCAGATCAGACGGACGGTCCCGGTGCGCTACCTTTATAGGAAAATCCCCGGACTTGTAGGGGTTGTCCCCCAAAGTCACCTCAGCGCATACCGTCTGATACGCCAGCTCCTCATAATTATTTTCCTGGCTTAAATGGCCCAGGAAAATTCCCTTCAGCTTATCGTTTAAAATCTCGCACAGAAGCTGTCCCGCGGTTTCGTTGGACAGATGGCCCCGGTTTCCGAGAATCCGCTGCTTCAGATAGTAGGGATAGCGCCCTACCTGGAGCATATTTACATCGTGGTTGGATTCCAGAAGGACGGCGTTCAGTCCCTGGAGATGGCGGATGGTATAATCCGTATAGACGCCCAGATCCGTCACCACTGCCACGGAGCGGCTCCCATCGCTGACCCGGTAGGCCACCGGCTCCACGGCGTCGTGGGAGATCTCAAAAGCCTCGATGGAGAGGTCTCCAAGGTCAAAGGGCTCGTCCGCGTGTATTTCCCGGTAAAGCCCCTCGTCGATGGTCCCAAGGCCGCTGCGCTTAATCTCCCGAATGGTGCCGGGGGTTGCGTAAATGGGGATATGATGCTTTCTGGCGATGACACCCAGGCCCTTGATATGGTCTGAGTGCTCATGGGTCACCAGAATCCCGCTGATCTCAGCGCTTTTCCTGCCGATACTGTTGAGCCCCTGCTCGATTCTCTTTCCGCTGATTCCGGCATCGATGAGAATACCGGTATTGTCTGTCCCGGCGAAAATACAGTTTCCGCTGCTTCCGCTGGCAATACTACAAAAATCCATGTTCAATCAGTCCTCTGTCAATCTGTTCATATGTATTTTCTACGATTGGGCTGCTGTTGTCAATAACGAATTGACAGGCGGCGCGAAATCTTTTATCGGAAAGCTGATTTCGCAGAATCGAACGGGTCTTTTCCTCGGAATATCCCCGGGATGCCCGCAGCCTTCTGCGGCGTGTCTCCTCGTCCACGTAAATATACCAGATTTCGTCGCAGATTAAGTCATAATGGTCCTCAATCAGAAGGGCAGCTTCCACGGCCACAAAGGGAACCGCGTCCCGCCTCCTCTCCTCTTCGATTTCCCGGACAATGTATGCCTTTACCGCCGGATGGACGATTCCGTTCAGCTCTTCCAGCCGGGCCGGATTCTGAAACACCAGCCCGCCCAGCTTCTCCCGGTCAATGGCCCGGTCCGGCCGTAAAATTTTCTCACCGAACGCTTCCACAATCCGACTGTAGCACTCTTGTCCCGGTTCCATCAAAAAGTGGCCTGCCTGGTCCGCCTGAATCACCCTGGCGCCCCAGTGGCCGGAGAGATAGGAAAGAACCGTGCTTTTCCCGGCGCCTACCCCTCCCGTAATTCCCAGCACCTTCATCTTTTTGTTCTCCTCGCCGTTTTATTTCGCGTCATACCAGCTTGCCCCGGTATGCATATCGATTTCCAGGTTCACCGCCAGGTCGGCCGCCCCGGGCATCTCAGATCTGAGAATCTCCTTTACCTTCTCCACCTCATTCTGATCTGCCTCCACAAGGAGCTCATCGTGGATCTGCAGAACCAGCCTGGAGGCTTTTGTCTCCTTTTTCAGCCGGCGGTTCACCCGGATCATGGCGATTTTTATAATGTCCGCCGCCGTCCCCTGGATGGGGGAATTCATGGCGACCCGTTCCCCAAAGGAGCGCTGCATGAAATTCGAGGATTTCAGCTCCGGAACCGGCCGCCTGCGGCCGAACATGGTGGTCACATAGCCCTTCTCTTTGGCGTGTTCTACAGAGGCGTCCAGAAACTCCTTGATGCCCGGATAGGTGTGGAAATAATTCTGGATGTACTCCTCCGCTTCCTTCCTGGTAATGCTCAGGCCCTGGCTGAGTCCAAAGGAACTGATGCCGTATACAATGCCGAAATTCACTGCTTTGGCGTTTCGCCGCTGGAGATCCGTCACCTGGTCAAAGGGTACATGGAATACCTGGGAGGCCGTGATCCGGTGAATATCCTGGGCCTGCCGGTAGGCTTCGATCAAATGCTCGTCCCCGGAAAAATGCGCCAGAACCCGAAGTTCAATCTGGGAATAATCCGCGTCCACAAAGACGGCCCCGTCCCTGGGTATAAAGACTTTGCGGATCAGGCGTCCAAGCTCCATGCGCACCGGAATGTTCTGGAGATTGGGCTCCGTACTGCTGATGCGCCCGGTGGCCGTGATGGTCTGATTAAACCGGCTGTGGATCCTGCCGTCCAAACCGATGCACGCTCCCAGCCCGTCCGCGTAGGTGGACTTCAGCTTCGTCAGCGTGCGGTACTCAAGAATATGGGCCGCCACCGGATAATCCGGGGCAAGCTTTTCCAGGACATCAGCCGCTGTGGAATAGCCTGTTTTCGTTTTCTTTCCAAAGGGAAGCTTCATTTTATCAAAGAGGATGACGCCAAGCTGCTTAGGGGAATTGATGTTGAAGGTTTCCCCGGCCTCCTGATAAATCTGCTCCTCCAGCTCCTGAATCCGCACGCCAAGCTGTTCGCCGTAAGTTTTCAGCTCTTTGGCGTTCACCGCAATCCCTGCCTGTTCCATATCGTAAAGGGTATAGACCAGCGGCATCTCCACCTCCCAGTAGAGCTCTTCCATTCCCATGTCCGCCAGTTTTTCCAGCAGGGGCTTTTGTGCCTTCCACGCCACATAGGCCATATATCCTCCGCACCGGGCCGCCTTTTCGGGCTGTGCGCCTGAAAAGCCGCCTTTTCCCAGAATCTCCTGGGCGGAGGGAAGCAGAAGTTCCAGATATTCTTTCGCGATATCGTCATAGTAATAGGTGCTTTTCAGCGGGTTCACAAGATACGCGCCAATGGCCAGATCCGTCAGGACTCTTCCCTGCTCCGGAATGTCCAGGAAGGAAAGCTGCTCCTTTAAATCCAGAGTTCCCAGGCGTTTCCCCTGTTCCAAAAGCCCGGTGAGCCCGTTACGAAGCTTGCGGGCCTGCTCCCTGTCCTTGGCGGGAATCCAGTAAATCTCCTCGTCCCCAAATGCCAGAGCGAGACCCACGGGCGATCCTTTTTCCTCAATCCACTGAAAGCCCGCAGATTGTTCCCGTGCCGCCTTTTCAAAAAGCGCGGCCGCCTCCTTATCCCCCACGGTACGCACCTCCAGGGACGGGCCGCTCTCTTTTTCGTGTTCAAATCTCGAGAGCAGGTTCTTAAACTCCAGCTTTCGAAACAGACCGAATGCTTCTTCTGTATACAGGTTTTTGATTTTCGCCGCCTCCGGGTCAAAATCCACCGGACTTCCCGTATTGATCGTCGCCAGCTTTTTGGAGAGCACTGCCAGATCATAGTGATCACGCAGGGATTCCCGGGCTTTTTTGGGGGTAATCTCCTCCAGATGCTCATGGGCGTTTTCAATGGAGCCAAACTGGACAATGATTTTCGTGGCCGTTTTCTCACCCACGCCGGGAATGCCGGGAATATTGTCCGAGGCGTCTCCCATCAGAGCCTTTACGTCAATAAACTGGGTGGGCGTCACCTGATATTTTTCCAAAACATCCCCGGCGTAATAATCCTCCACTTCCGTCCCGGTCCGCTTGGTTTTCGGTATGCGGATCTGGATGCGATCTGTGGCAAGCTGCAGAAGGTCCCTGTCCCCGGAGAGAATAGAGACCTCCATGCCCATGCGCTCCGCCTGGAAGGCGATGGTGCCCAGAATGTCGTCCGCCTCATATCCCTCTTTCGTCAGAATCGGCACGCCCATAGCCGAAAGCACCTCTTTCATCACCGGAACCTGCTCGTGAAGTTCCGCAGGCATAGGCTTTCTGGTTCCCTTATAGGCATCATACATTTTATGGCGGAAGGTGGGCGCTTTCAGATCGAAGGCCACTGCCAGGCTGTCCGCCTTTTCCTCATCCAGTACTTTAAAAAGAATATTTAAAAATCCGTAGACGGCATTCGTATGGAGTCCCTCCGCGTTGGTGAGATCCGGAATACCGTAAAAGGCACGGCTCAATATACTGTGCCCATCCAATAGGAGTAGTTTTTGATTGTCCAATTTTCCGCTTCCTTTCTTCCGGCCCGCGCAGTGCAGCGCCGGCCTGGCTGAATTTGTCGTCAGATATCTGGGTCAGGCGCTTTCGCCGGCTTCTTCCCCCGAACGGTCCTCTCTCCCGGAACGCGTGTTCGTATCTTCTGCTTTGGGTTCGGCTTCGCTGCCTGGCGAACTGGAATTTGTCTCCTCTTTTTCCGACTCCGAGCTCTCTTCCGTGTTATCTGACCTGGTTTCCGAAACAACCTCCTCTGATTCGGTGGCCGTCTCTGTCTCTGATTCAGAAACCATCTCCGTCTCCTGGTGGATATCCATAAAAAGCTCACTGTCTTCCGGACCGGCGATCAGCATAAGAAGCAAAAGGCACTCCGCCGCCAGCATAACTGCGTAGCTGAAATAGTGAATCAGTTTTCGGTGAATGATCCTTTTTTCCGCGGCCTTCAGATCCTCCCAAAGAAGATCCCGCATGTTATACGTGGTGCTCCCCTCTGTCCCAAGCTTCTGAAGCGCCACATAGACTGTAAAAAAGATTTCCAGCTCCTCATAACATTCTCTGCAGTCAAAAATGTGGCGCAGAAAATCCTCCGTCTGTTCATCCGTCAGGTTTCCGTTTATATATGGTATCACCAGACTCTGCGCTGTTTTGCAGTCCATATGCATTTCCCCCGCATCCTTTTTTGATTCCTGCTCCGTCACATTATATCACAGAATATAAAAACAAAAAAGCCCTGAACCACATAGCTCAGGGCTGAAAATTCTGGTGCCGATGGCCGGACTCGAACCGGCACGGTTATTCACCGCTTGATTTTGAGTCAAGTGCGTCTGCCAATTCCGCCACATCGGCGCTCAAACACGATGATTATAGCACGAAATTTTCTAATAATCAAGACTTTTTCAAAACTTTTTTATAGAAATCAAAGCAGTCGAAGGTAGCGAAATAGTCCGCCGGTGTCTCCGCGCGACGGATAAGCTGGGTGCTTCCGTCTTCCTTCAAGAGGATCTCAGCGGACTTCAGCTTTCCGTTGTAATTGTAGCCCATGGCAAAGCCGTGGGCGCCGGTGTCATGGATTACCAGAATATCCCCGATATCAATTTTCGGCAGCATCCGGTCTATGGCAAACTTATCGTTGTTTTCGCAGAGGGACCCGGTGATATCGTATTTGTGGTCGCAGGGCCAGTCCTCCTTGCCCATAACCGTAATGTGATGGTATGCTCCGTACATGGCCGGACGCATCAGGTTCACGGCGCAGGCGTCCACGCCGATGTATTCCTTGTGGGTATGCTTTTCGTGGATCGCTTTGGTGACAAGGCAGCCGTAGGGGCCCATCATAAAGCGGCCAAGCTCTGTATAAATGGCCACGTCTCCCATCCCCGCAGGCGTCAGCACCTGCTCATAAACCTTGCGCACGCCCTCGCCGATCTTTTTGATGTCGTTGGGCTCCTGATCCGGCCGGTAAGGAATGCCGATGCCGCCGGAGAGGTTGATAAAGGTGATATTCGCCCCGGTCTCCTCCTTTAACCGCACAGCAATCTCAAAGAGCACCTTTGCCAGCATAGGATAGTAATCATTGGTCACCGTATTGCTTGCCAGAAACGCGTGGATACCAAACTCCTCCACGCCCTTTGCCTTCAGAATGCGGAAAGCATCGAAAAGCTGCTCCGTGGTCATTCCGTACTTGGCGTCTCCGGGATTGTCCATGATGTCGTTGCTGATCTTAAAGAGCCCTCCTGGATTATACCGGCAGCTGATCTTTTTGGGCAGCGTCCCGATGGCGTTTTCCAGGAAGTCGATGTGGGTAATGTCATCCAGATTGATAATCGCGTTCAGCTTATGAGCCAGGACAAATTCCTCTGCCGGCGTGTCATTGGAAGAAAACATGATGTCGTCTCCACTGGCGCCGATGGCGTCGGCAAACATCAGCTCTGTCAGAGAAGAGCAGTCGCAGCCGCAGCCATACTCCCGCAGCATAGATACCAGGAAGGGATTCGGCGTAGCCTTTACCGCGAAATATTCCCGATAGCCCTTGTTCCAGGAAAAGGCTTCCTTAAGCGCCTTCGCGTTCTCGCGAATGCCTTTTTCATCATACAGATGAAACGGCGTGGGATACTTTTTTACGATTTTCTGAATCTGTTCGTTGGTTACAAAAGGGATTTTTTCCATCCATTCTCTCTCCTATCTGTTCGTTTTCTCCCGCACAGGACAGCCGTCTTCCCCAGACGGCCCCCGCGCGTATTCTACGATCCTTCTGTCACACCGAAGAATCCGCTGATTCTGTTATGAAAATCCACCAGGTTATTATACTGGAGAATCCGGTAATCATCAAGGGAAGAATTTTCTTCCTCCTGGCTCCATTCCCGGAAGGTCAGGCTTCCGTCTTTGAAATCCGCGTAGAAATTCGCTGTCACCACCGGGTACTCTTCCGAAAGGCCGTCCAGATATTTCTGATAATCGGTCATGGGAAGGCCCGCGGTCTGCAGCAGGTAGCCTCCCAGGTAGTTCAGGCTCATGGCCTCCACCTCGTCCTCGGGAATATCATAATTCGCCCACAGGATAAAGGGAACCTGATACCCCTTTGCAAGCTCGTCCACCGAAGACTGGAGAATGCTGCTGTCCTGCCCGAAAAGCCGCCAAATCGCGTTGCAGATATAGTCGCTTGGCTGATGATCCCCAAACATGAGGATGATGGTCTTTTCATCCTGAGTCTCAAAATATTCCACCAGATCCTGGAACGCCTGATCTGTCTTGCGGATCAGCGTCAGATACTTTTCCGTGGCCTGCACACTGGTGGTCTGGAGCGCCTCCGTATCGTAGGCCGAGATCCGGATATCCGGGAACAGATCCTCGTATTCCTTGCTGTATCCCCCATGGTTCTGCATCGTCACTTCAAAGGCAAAAAGCTTTTCTCCCTCACCTTTGTTTTCATAGAGCTCAATCAGCTTGTTAAAGGCGGACTGATCGTCCACGTATCCCCGGCAGAGTGTTACATCCTCAAAATCCTGGCGGAAATAGGTATTGTCAAAGCCGAAATACGGATACACCGTATCCCGGTTCCAGCCGGAAGCGCCGTAGGGATGAAGGGCCGCCGTCTGATACCCCAGGCTTCCAAGCCAGGAGGCCAGGGACGGCATGGAGCTTTTTATGTACTGCTGATAGGGGACGCTGCCGGCGGGCATAAACGCCATGGTATTTCCCGTCAGAAACTCAAACTCCGAATTTGCTGTATTGCCCCCCCTGACCGATACGTAAAGATTTCCTTTTATCGTATTTTCCGAAAGGGAATCGATGAAGGGCATAAAAGGCTCGCTGGTGGAAAAGTCCCCGTAAACCCGCAGATCCGAAAAGGCCTCGTTCATAATGACAATGATATTGGGCTGTTCCTCTGTCAGCGCGTAGTTGTTGTTTGAATTTTCCGCAATGGACTGGGACGCGATCTCCTGGGCAGCCTCCTCGCTGTAGCCCTGGGGCTCCTCCACATCCATATACTGGAGATTCGCCAGGAACGCCGCCGCGAAGCCATTGTTCCGGTAAAGAACATTGGGGGTAAACAGTGTAGTGTCCAATCCCACAAGCTCGCCAACCTCATCTGTTTTGACTGCCGTTACATAGGCTGCCATCAGCGCAATGCTCACCACCAATCCCCCTGCCCGGACAGGAAGCCGTTTGATTTTCAGTCCCGTTTTGTTGCCCTGGATCATAATATACACAAAGCCAATGATCACAAACAGCAGCCGGTAGCTGATCGAAAACGTATAATTATCCGTAACCGTAACCGCAGTCCCGATGGAATAAAAATCCCAGGGGACAATGGGCGAAGAACGGAACTGCACTACGAAATAATTCGCAAGTCCGAAAAGCAGCGGCAGCAGGGGCGCAACGGTTCCTCCCCACCTGGTGCTTCCGGTCAGATACGCGCAGATCAAATACCAGATCAAATAAAAAAGATAGTTCAGCAGCAAAATCGGGGCCGTCAGATCCCAGGGGACATGCGTATAAAATTCCATACAGCACAGGGCCTGCAGCGGCAGGACCAGATACCAGATCACGCTGAGCACCTTCCCCATATGGAAGTCTGCCAGAATCAAAACGCCAGCCAGGACAGACAAAAACAGTGCCAGGACAAGATTCCCGATTTGCAATCCCTCTCCCTGCACTGCCAGAAAACTTAAAACCACCAGCAGGACAGCCGTGGCTGCCGCGACTGTCCTCCTGCTCTTTGATTTACTGAATAAACCTTTCATTCGTACTTCAAATCCTTAATGTTTATTTTGCAACCACCACATGCATCATGTTCGTCATGGCCTTGCCACGCACATCGTTGGTCGCCGGATCTCCCGCGGTGAACACCACAAGCTGTCCCTTGCGTACCAGCTTCCTTTTGCGTACCAGGCGCATGGAATTCTCAATCATATTTACCGTGCTTGTTTCCTCATTTCCTTTTAAGGGGTATACGCCCCAGTAAAGCTGCATCTTGCGCACCGTGGTTTCCAGGGGAGAAATGGCGTAAATCGGCACCTCCGGCCGGAAATGCGATACCAGTCTGGCAGTCTCCCCGGTCATGGTGGGAATAATGATCGCCACCGCATCCATGCTCATGGCCGTGGACACTGTCGCGAAGCCCACCGCGC
>DVIQ01000096.1 GCA_018711185.1 Candidatus Limivivens intestinipullorum
GTCCCCGGTGCTGATTTTCTTCCGCCGGCAGCGAGACAGACATGTATGTATGTCCGTCTGGCCGCTGCAGAGAAGGTCAAGCGGCTATTCGGTTAAATCCCTGCCTGCTCAAGAAGCGCGGGAACCTTGGACTCCCAGCCCATGGCCATGATATGTACGCCCTGGCAGTACGGCTTGCACTCTCTGATAATGCGGGCGGCGATCTCTACGCCGGTGATGCCTGCCTTGGTCTTTTCCTTATCTGCCTTCAGCTCGTCAATCATTTCTTCGGGAATGTGGATACCGGCGACGTTGGCGTTCATGTATCTGCACATGCCTACGGATTTCGGGATAACGATTCCAAGCTGAACCGGTTTTCCGAACTGTTTTGCCTTTTCCATGAACTTGATGAATTTCTCCGGCTCATAGACAGCCTGGGTCTGGAAATACTCGGCGCCGGCGGCTACCTTTCTCTCCATCTTCGCGAGCTGCACGTCCACGGAGTCGCTGCAGGGAGATACCACGGCGCCCTTTGCGAACTTGGGAGGCTCGCCCACCAGCTCGTTTCCGCCTAAGTCCACGCCGGATTCAAGCTGCTTTACCGCGTGAATCAGGGATACGGAATCCAGGTCGAAAACCGGCTTTGCCTGGGGATGATCGCCAAGCTTGGTATGGTCGCCGGTCAAAAGCAGCAGATTCTCAATGCCGAACAGAGCGGCGCTTAAAAGATCCGACTCCAGGGCGATGCGGTTCCGGTCCCGGCAGGTCATCTGGAAGATGGGCGTCAGGCCGATGTCCTTTAACGCCTTGCAGGTTGCCAGAGAGCCAAGGCGCATAACGGAGGACTGATTGTCCGTCACGTTTACCGCCGTGATTTTGCTCAGGTAGGTTTTGGCTTCTTCCAGCATGTGCTCAATATGAAATCCTTTTGGCGGCCCCACTTCTGCAGTAACTACAAATTCTCCACGTTCAAATGCTTCCGTAATTTTCATGATATTTTACTCCTAATCATTCAAATTTATAACGCAACTGTTCCCTGCGCCGCGGGAATGCTCCGATCCGTGCCGCAAAGCGCGTGAACAGTAACGAATCGTAACAGTTCAGCCCAGGTCTGCGCACATGCTGCGCAGACCGGAAGAATGTGATTCAAGAGTGCGAAAATCCCATCGCCGAAGACGATTCCAAATGGATTTTCGCAGTTACGGTTCAGCAAGGCTGAACTGTAACAACGAATCTGTTTTGCGGTCCGCGTAAATGCGCAGATCTTTTCTGTCCCGCAGGTTACTGCGGAGTGTCTGATTTCGGCACGTCCTGGTCGGTGGCGAAATTGCGCACCTGCGTCGGGCATTTTAACGCGTCCAGCCGTCCAAGCTGTTTCAGCCGGCGGTAGATACGCTCCCAGCCGCATTCCATCTCGCTGTCCACTTCGCACTTGCCGTTTTTGGCGCCGCCGCACTGGCCGTTGACCAGGCTCTTGGAACAGGCGGTAATCGGACAGATTCCTCCGGTTAAATTCAGGTAGCACTCGCCGCACTGATCACAGTCGTACTCTAACGGCGTTACGCCCTGGAAGCCCGGCAGCGGATAGGTATCGCATCCTGCGCAGACCTTTTTCTCCTCCAGATATTCGGCGATGGTCTGTACGCCGACACCGCAGGAAAAGACAAGGACCACATCGGCGGCCTCGATCTCGCTCATGTGCTTCTGGAGGCGAAGCTTCATATTGTCTGGATTGCATATGTAATCGGTGGTAAGGATTCCGGTCACGTTTCCGTCCGAAGCCAGTTCCTTCTGAAGCTCGGTGGCTTCCTTTTCCGGAAAATGAACTTCCTTGCAGCCATGGCAGTTAATGATAAAAACCTTTTTTCCGCCTGCCAGGGACTGGATCGTTTCCTTTTCTTTTAACTGGGTAATCAACATATTACTTCATCCCCCTTACTGCGTTTTTGCCGGCCTTGATTTTGCTGACCAGAGGAATCTTGGAGGAACAGATGTATTCGCAGCACCTGCATTCAACGCAGTCCATGACGTTTTTCTCCTTCATGCCCTGCCAGTTTTCCTCGTCCGCGTACTTGGCGAAATACAGCGGAGAAAGCTCCATGGGACATACATCCACACAGCGGCCGCACTTGATACACGGCTGCTCCACCGTGTGATCGGTCTCAATGGCAATAATGCCGTTGGAGCCCTTCATAATCGGCACGTTCGTGTCCGGAATGTCGAAGCCCATCATCGGACCGCCGGCTTTGAATGTGACATCCTCATCCGTCACGCCGCCGCAGTAGTCGATGAGATCCTTTGTATTGGTACCGATCTTTACGATATAATTGCCGGGCTTTTTCAGCTTTTCACCGGTAACGGTCACAACGCGCTCGATTAAGGGCATTCCCTTTTGGATCGCGTCGGAGATGGCTTTGGTGGTGCTGACATTTCCCACAACGCAGCCCACGTCTGCCGGAAGGCCGCCGCTGGGAACCTGTCTTTTCAGCACGCGCTTGATCAGCATTTTCTCAGCGCCCTGGGGATATTTGGTTTTTGCCGTTACCACTTCAATATTATCGTATCCGGCCGTCTTGGCTTCCATAAGGGCAATGGCGTCCGGTTTGTTATCCTCAATGACAATGATGCCTTTCTGGGCGCCGACGGTTTTGAGCATTGCCCTAAGGCCATAGATCACGTCGTCCGCGTATTCCAGAAGGACTCTGTGGTCCGCGGTGAGAAGAGGCTCACATTCGCAGCCGTTGAGCAGGATCGTATCCACCGGCTTGGCCGGCTTTAATTTCACGGAGGTGGGGAATCCGGCGCCGCCCATGCCGACGATTCCGGCTTCGCGGACAATCTCAACGATTTCGTCCGGTGTCAGGCTGTCAAGATCCTTATGAGGCTGTACGGATTCGTGCAGAGTATTTTTGCCGTCGGAACGGATGACAATGGACATGCATTCGCCTCTGGTAGCATGTTTGCGCGGTTCGATGGCAATGACGGTTCCGCTGACACTGGAGTGTACCGGGCTGCTGATAAAGGCTGCCGCTTCACCGATCTTCTGGCCGACCTTTACGGTATCGCCCACCTGCACAACCGGATTTGCCGGAGCGCCCGCGTGCATGGACAGAGGAATCACCACAACTTCCGGCTCCGGAAATCTTTCCAGAGGAAGATGTTCCGTGAACTCTTTGCGTTCGGAAGGATGAACACCGCCGTAATAGCCTGCAAGCCGGTTCTCACGGATGGATTTCACATAATCGCTGATTACTTTGACATTTACTTTTGAGTAATCTCTTATCTGTACCGGCTGGTTTAAAAATTCTTCAAGACGGCCCTGTTTTTCCAGCCGATTGTATATTTTTTCCCAGGCGCAGTCTTTGCTGCTGTCTACCTCGCATTTTCCGTTTTTCGCGCCGCCGCACTGGCCGTTGACCAGACTCTTCGAACAGTCAACGATGGGACAGATGCCGCCGGTGATATTCAGATAGCACTGGGCGCAGGCATCGCAGCTTTTCTTGGTCAGCGCCATGCCGTGGTGTCCCGTATAGTTCAGTGAATTGCTGGCCGCAAATACGGGTTTTCCAACGAGATCCGCGACGGTCTGAATTCCCAGACCGCAGGAGATGACAAAGACATTTTCCGTGCCTTCCGGAATCATGTCCTGCAATTTTTTCTCTGTTTGGGGTTTATTGCACAAAAAATCAACTTTGGTGCTGCCGGTAATGGTTTTTCCCTGGGCGGCAGCGAGCTTTTCGAACTCAGCACAATCTGGTTCATCAATGGTTTCGAATTCCTTGAAGCATTTGTTGCAGGCAATGATAAACAGGTGATCCTTATCGGCCAACAACGGGATCAGCTCATCATCGCTTTTCAACTTATACTTGGTATAGTTTTCCAATTGCTCACCTTCCTTACGAAATTGATTCCCGCGGGCAGTGGAGCCGGGAAACGCGCGAAGCGGTGCGCGGCGGCACACGGCCGGCGCAGGCCCGGGCGGAGCGCGAAGCTGCCGCGAAAGGAAATGCCCTGCGGGTGCGAATACCCCGCAGTTTACTTCGGGGTATTCGACTTACAGATCCCAAGTGATCCGTTTTCGGCAGTCCCCGGCCTCTGCATACCGGAGAAACGAAAGCCAATGACTCAGTCCTGTAATTATGCAACTCCCATTATACCATAACTTGGCCGTTTTTATATAGTTTTTCTCGAATTATTTTTCAAAATTGGTTGAAGCGCTGCGGGGCGGTGTATATAATAAAAGAAAAGCCAGAATTTCCGGATGCGTCCGGCCTGCGCGGCAAACGTATGATTGGAGGAGAGAAATGATTTGGTCAGTTTTGGGCGGCATATTTTTTGTCTTACTTGGTATCTTTTTGTTTCTGCGGCCGGACCTTGTCTGGAAGATCACGGAAGAATGGAAATCTTACAGAGCGGACGGGCCTTCGAATGTTTACTGTCTGTCTATGAAGGTCGGAGGCGCTGCATTTGCGGTATTGGGAATCGCAATGATCCTCCTGCCGTTTGCTTTATAATTACAAAAAGCCTTGAAAGACCGTATACTTACGATACTTTCAAGGCTTTTAACAACAGGGGATGAGAGAATCGAACTCCCACTAAAGGTTTTGGAGACCTCTGTCATACCACTTGACCAATCCCCTTCGCTTGACGCCTCATTACTATAGCACACTTCAAAAAAGATGTCAACACAATTTTCAATTTTTTTTACTTTTCAATTTTTTTCGACAAAAGACTGGCATTCTTCCTCCGCGTCTGCTTTTTTCTCTTTTGTCCAATACTCCGCCTGTTCGTCCGCCCGCTTTCCCGCGGCGACGCAGCAGTAAAGAATCAGGGCGGTTCCGCACGCGGCGGCGGCAGCAAAAACCCTTCCGATCATAGGCAGTCCTCCAAATATCCACAGCTGCGGCAGCGCTTCGGCGCTTCACCGGAAAATCCTTTTTCCAGTGAAATCTGCCCGCCGTGCTGCCATGGATAGTTTTCCCGCTTTCCGCCGTCTGATACAGGCGCTGCCTCACATTCTCTTTCTTTTTTTCGAAAAGACACTCTGTGGAAGCTCGAACACCAGCAGAATGCTCAGTACAATGGCCACTGCGATTTTCAGAGTCGCAAACCCTCTTTCTCCCGCGAGATCCAGATCGTTTGTCACTACATAATAGGCGGTCCAGTAAATCCCCGCTCCCGGAACAAGCGGAAAAATTCCGGAGATCAGAAAGACCGTTACCGGACACTCCCGGCGCACCGCGAAGAGTCTGGATAAAAACACCACAACGGTATTGGCGAAAAAGGTCGCCAGCGGCGCGGAACACCACAAAAGCAAAACTTCATAACATACCCAGCCGCAGCCTCCGATGAGCCCGCAATATCCGTAATACTTTCTGGGCACATGAAACAGGAGCGCAAATGCCATGGTTCCCAGGGCCGCGGCGAAAAATTCCCACAAAATACGAATGTTCACAAGACAATTCCTCCCGCGAAAGAATGATAGGCCATCATAACAAGCCCCACGCCCATGGCGATGCAGAAGGTGACCAGCAGGGCGTCCAGCATTCGGACGGCTCCCGCAATATAGTCCTCATCCGCGATATCACGAATCGCCGTGGTAAAGGCCACGCCGGGGACCAGGGGAATGATGGATCCAATAATCATTTCTCCCAGATGATGCCCGATCCCCAGATGATACAGCAGGATTCCGAAAAGCGTTACCAAGGCGCCTCCGGAAATGTTTGAAGCGATTTTGGAAAGCCTGCCTTTTACCAGATACAGCAGGTAGAGATACAAAAGCAGACCGGCTGCAAAGGCCGCCAGGCTGTCCGCC
>DVIQ01000013.1 GCA_018711185.1 Candidatus Limivivens intestinipullorum
GAAAGCAGTTCCTCAGACACATAGTCAAAGTCCTGAAGGCCGAACAGCAGCCACCCGGCCAGCTCCTGGTACTGCTCCTCCAGCCTCCGGCGGGCTTCCTGCGTGGTGGAATCCGGCCCAAGCTGCATCCAGCAGCTCTCCGACGGATGCACCACCACGATATGCGCCGCCGGCTTTCCGCTTTCCATAATCATGCGAAGCCTCGCGTAGTAATCTTCCAGAATGGGGTATTTCTCGTGCCAGGGGGCATGTCCGTCGATCGGCGAGGGATAATCCCGTTTTGTCTCCCCCTTCATCGTCATCCATGCCAGATGGGGAATCCGCACGGTAACACCCAGCGCCGCCAGCCAGTCTCCCATATGCTTATGTCCCCGAAAATCAAAATCCCAGTTTGTGACGCCGTAAATCTCACACAGCACTCCCGGCTTTCCAAGCTGCCGCGCCACGCTCTGGGCCTGCTTGACCGTGGTGTATTCATGCCGGTTCGCGAGCATGTCGCACCCCGGAATGTCCCACTGGGAAAGCGTGCTCATGATTTCTCCGGTGGACCGGGTCATCTCCTCCAAAGTATTCTCCCCCAGCAGATGCCCGGTAAATAAAATGCCGTGTTCCCGGCACCAGGCTTTGATCTGTCCCCCATATGACTTTGTAAAAAGCCTGGAAAGGCACAGGTGATACCGGTACCGGACCGGGGAAATCCCCGCGTCCTCCCACTCCCAGACAATCTCCGGGATTTTTTCCAGAAGCTTCTCCCCATAGGTTTCCTCATAGAGTTTCCCCAGAGCGTCCGTGTAGGGAAGGCCGATCTCCTCCGGCCTGTCCGCGTTCCTTAAGTTTTCCATCCGGTAAAAGCAGGGCTCGTCTGTGAAAATCGCCGGAATGGTTTTCCCAAACTCCTCCCCCACGGCCTTGGCGTACGGTTCATAGGCAGTCTCCAAAAAACGCTTCACCGCGTCCGGATTCAGCATGTCCCCGTACTGCGCATTATTGAACCAGGGAGACGGCGCGGTAACACAGAGGTATAAATACCAGAGGGTTTCATCCCTATTTCCCCGGCCGTCCCGCACTGACGGCGGGCTGCCGCTTTCCCGATGTCCCGGCCCCGCGTCCGGTACGCATTCGTAGCCCGCAAGCCGGCCGTCCCGCAGACGGACGCGGAAGGTCCCCAGAAGCCGCAGCTCCCCGTTTCCGTTGATCCGGGTTGTAAAAACCTTCTGACGGTCATGAAAGCCGTCGGGATACGCGTTCGGGGAGAACAGCAGATACCGGCAGGCCAGCTCCCCGCGGCCTGCCGTCACCCGTCCCGCTCCAAAGCCGGAGGGCCATTTGTCCTCATCATACAGCCAGATTTTCGTCCCGTTCTCTTTGGCGTACGCGACGCATTCCCTGACCCGGTCCATAAATTCCCGGCCCAGGTACGGGGTTTCCAGGCCGATTCTGGAATGAATCTGCGCGCCTCCAAACCCCATTTTCCGAAAGGTGTCCTGCTGCTTTCGCAAAGCCTCCGGCAAAAGCCTTCCATTCCAGGACCACATGGGCACGCCCCGGTATTCGCATCCGGGATTTTTCCACATTTCTTTCTTTCCGCTCATCCTTTCACCGCTCCCATCACCATTCCGTCCATGATCCGCTTGTGCATAATCAGAAACAGCACTGCCGGCGGCAGAGACACCAGCACGATCGCCGCGAACAGGTGGCCCCAGTCTGTCCCGTAGGTCGTCTGGAATGTATAAACGCAAAGCTGCACCGTGGAACTCTTTGAACCGGACAGAAAATACATTGGATTGCTGAAGTCATTGTATACCACAAAGGCGCGCAGGATGATCACGGTGGCTGTGATGGGCTTCATCAGCCGGAAATGAATGCCGAAAAACAGTTCCCGCCAGCCGCAGCCGTCCAGGATTGCCGCCTCGTCGATTTCCCTGGGAACTGTGGCGATGTACCCCTTGTACAGCATCGTGGCGTAGGAAAACATCAGCGCGATCTCCACCAGGATCAGTCCCGGCATCGTATTGGCCAGCCCCAGCTTGCTGAGCATCCAGTAGGTGGGGATGATGGACAGCGGCGCAATCAGTCCCGCCAGAATCAGCTTGTCAATAAAGCCGGTAAACCGGTTCTTCCTCCGCACCAGGACAAAGGCGGTCATGCTGGCTACCAGCACCAGAACCGCCATGGTCACTGCCGTGATAATGAGGCTGTTCAGCATCGACCGCAGGAAAATAAAATCCTTATAGGTCAGAACGTATTTATAATTGTCCCAGGCAACCCATTCCGCAGGCAGGGACAGCGACAGCTTGGAGGCCTCCGCCTTGGTCTTGAAAGAATTGATAATAATAATGTAAAACAGAAGCCAGTGGGTGACTGCCGTCAGCGCGATCACCAGGCCCACAATGATTCGATTTCCAAATCCTTTTTTCATCACATCTCCACCACCTTTTTTGACAGCCAGCTGTTAACCGGAAAGACAATCGCGCAGACGATCAGGAAAATGATGACCTGTCCCGCCGTGGCCAGCCCGTAATTTCCTCTGGCAAAAAGCTTATAGGTCACGGTTCCCAGAACCTCGCTGGCATAGCCGGGGCCTCCCTCGGTCATGGTCCAGATCAGCTCATAATTTTTCATACCGCCGATCAAAGACAGGGTAATCGCCGAGTTGATGGACGGCACCAGCAGCGGCAGGGTAATATTCTTAAACTGCTGCCAGCCATTCGCCCCGTCCAGCGCCGAGGATTCATAGTAGTCCTTGGGTATGGCGGCAATTCCGGACATATAGATCAGCACATTGATGCCGATGGTTTTCCATATATCCGCGAACATGACAACCCAGATCGCAAGACCGCTGTCGTTCAGCCACTGGATTTTCGGTCCCCCCAGGCCCATGATGACCTGGTTTACAATTCCGTTGCTCGGATGGAGAATCGCGGAAAAGATAATCCCCACCACAACGGTGCTCAGCATTGCCGGAAAATAAAATACCGTCTTAATGTAACCATGGGCTTTTGTGCTTTTCCTGCACAGCCACACCGCGATCACCAGGCCCAGCACGCCTTTGATGACCGTCGTCACGCCGGCGTACAAAAACGTATTTCCGATGGAATTTTTCGTGCTTGGCTGTGAAAAAAAGGTAATGTAATTGTCAAAGCCAATCCACTCCGCCGTTCTTAAATTCCATCTGGTCATGGCGAAATAAAACGAACTGATAGTAGGAATGATAAAAATGACACAATAGATCAGAACCCCCGGAACCAGGAGCCAATAAGAATACGTTTTCTGCATGAGTCGGTTTTTCATACCAACGCCCTCCTTCTCCTTTGTATATCTTATGGGTCTATCATACAAAGCAGAGGTCTAAGCGTCCATGCTATTTACAATCACGATTTTTATAAAAACCAAAAAGAAAGAGGACGGCCTTCGCCGTCCTCAAAACTTGTCAGCAAAAACGCAAACATACGTCATTACAGCCTTGCGAACTGTTACAATGCGTCTGTTTTCTTCGCTGTTCCGCCTGCATGTACGTAGACATCCATATAAGTCACTTCTTTTTTTACATATACATGTTCAAAACAGCTAAGTGTATGTTCCTGTTGTCTCCCCTTCAAACTATTTGCCTGGAGATATTCCATTATGATTTTATACGCGTTGGGGATTCTCTCAAAACCTTGCGCAAAAGGTTCCGTAATTGTTATAACCGCATAATCGGCCTCCGCGTTTTCCAAATACCGCACTCCCGGACAGTCTGTTTCAAAATGATCCGGAATCACATACGCTGCCGCGTATCCATGCATTCCAAACCGGTTTTGCTGTTCCTGGGTTACGAAAGGGAAATCCCATCCGATCAGTTTCGCATCCGGACAGGCCGTTTTCAGGCCGCTGTTCACAGCCCATCTTTCCATGTATCTGTTTACATCATCCTCCGGATTTGGAGAAATCATAGTGTAGCTTGCCATCTTAAAGGAAGCGACTCTTTTTATCTGAATATCGGAATATATATTACTCCTCGCAGAAAGCTCCTCCCTGACAAGCGCGTCCAATTTACACGCAAAGACAGAGCACATATCCACCAGCTTTCCAAGCTCCGGAACTGCCTCATCTGCTTCCCATCGTGATACCGTCTGTCTGGTAACATTCATTCTTTCCGCCAGTTGTTCCTGGGTCATTTTTTTCTGTTTTCTTAAATAGCTTATATTTGTTCCCAAGCTCATAGATCACATCTCCATATTTATACAAATATTACGTCTTTTCTGATATTTTTTATTATAACAGATGCGGCTGCATAAGACCATCACTCATCGCGTGCGTTTCCAGCCCTTTATGCTACAGCAGATGTGTCACGGTTCCTCTCTGCCGTACCGCTGCAAACATCCGGAGTTTGCGCCGGCTTGACATTCCCATCCGGACATTGTATGCTGAAGTTGCTTTAACCGAATCAGGGTTCACCCTGTTTCGACTGCGAAGCGGACGTTACGATTCACCGCTGCCGCAAGCACCTGCGAAAATGATTCAGACATGAGCGGATTCCATTCAAGAAGCGAATTTTTCATGAATCCGTGAACGGCAGCAAACGGGCACATGCCCTGTGAGTATTGCGCAGATCCGCTTGGCTATTCTGAAAACAAAAAGGAGGAATTCATACATGGCGAAAATATTAATCAGCCCGTCAAAATATGTACAGGGCGCGGGAGAAATGAAAAATCTTGGAAAATACGCCGCGTCCTACGGCTCCAAAGCGCTGATTCTGATCAGCGCCGGCGGACACAGACGCATCGGAACCCTCATTGAGGAAAGCTTCGCGGATTCCGGCTGCGGCATTTCCTTTGAATATTTTAACGGGGAATGCAGCAAAACCGAGATCAATCGTCTGACCGCCCTGGTGCAGGCCAAAGGCTTTGACCTGGTAATCGGCGTAGGCGGCGGAAAGATTTTCGACACCGCCAAGGCAGTGGCTTATTACGCGAAAAGCCCGGTTCTGATCTGCCCCACCATCGCGTCCACAGACGCTCCCTGCAGCGCGCTGTCCGTTATTTATACCGATGACGGCGTTTTTGAGGAATATTTATTCCTTCCGTCCAATCCGAACCTGGTTCTCATGGACACGGACATTATCGCCAAGTCCCCCGTCCGCCTTACCGTGGCCGGCATGGGCGACGCCCTGGCCACCTATTTTGAGGCAAGAGCCTGCAAACGCAGCCAGGCCACTTCCTGCGCCGGAGGCAAAACCACGGAGGCAGCCATGGCCCTGGCAAAGCTGTGCTTTGACACGCTGATGGAGGAGGGCCTGAAGGCCAAGATCGCCCTGGAAGCCGGCGCGTGCACGGAGGCTGTGGAAAAAATCATCGAGGCCAATACCCTCCTCTCCGGCATCGGCTTTGAGAGCGCCGGGCTGGCCGGCGCCCACGCCATCCACAACGGCCTGACCGTTCTGGAAGAGTGCCATTCCATGTACCACGGAGAGAAAGTGGCCTTTGGCACCATCACCCAGCTTGTGCTGGAAAATGTGCCCGTGGAAGAGCTGGAAGAGGTTCTGGATTTCTGCGTAAGCGTAGGCCTTCCCGTAACCCTGAAGGAGCTGGGCGTTGAGGAGGTCACCGACGAAAAACTCCTTGCCGTGGCCACAGCCGCCTGCGCAGAGAGCGACACCCTCCACAATATGCCCTTTGAAGTGACGCCCCAGACGGTGGCGGCGGCGCTGAAGGCAGCGGACGCTTACGGGAGATATTATCTGGCAGACTAAGAAGATTCGATCGCATGCCGCCTGTTCGGCGGTGGACTTTTCAATGAATGATCGGATAGGGGAGATTTTACCCTCTCCTTCCACACCACGTAGCGTACCGTTCGGTACTACGCGGTTCAATAGTTTACACGTACTTTTAGATAGTGGGCAGTCATGGATGGATATCCGAGTCTGTCCAC
>DVIQ01000097.1 GCA_018711185.1 Candidatus Limivivens intestinipullorum
GGCGTTCTGGATATTTAGTTTCTGACCAGTCCTATATCGGGGAATGGTCTGTTAAGGTTACCTTTTTTTGCTCTGTTGTAATAAATTTAACTTTTTTCATATCACCTCTTGACATTTCTTAGCTGGACTTAAAACAGTGCGTTTTCTTTACTAAACTTACGGATCAGGGCGTTTGCTCCAAGTATCATTACAAATCCTACTATTGACTGGTAAACACTGGCAGCACTGGACATACCAAAATCGCTGTTTTTCATTAATGCATTGTAAACATAAACATCTATCGTCCTGGTCACACTGTACAGAGTTCCACTGTTCATCGGAATTTGATAAAACAGTCCAAAATCCGAATAAAAGATTCTTCCAATCTGAAGTACGAACATTGTAATGACCGTAGATTTCAAAAGCGGAAGAGTAATGCACCGAATCTGCTGCCACTTTGAAGCCCCGTCCAGAGTCGCCGCCTCATAATAATCCTGGCTGATTCCTACAATACTACTGTAATAAATAATCATTGCATATCCCACTGATTTCCAAAGCTGAACGAAAATCAAAATAAAAGGCCAATACTGTGGGCTATTATACCAGGATACCGGATCAAGTCCTAAAGGTTCCAAAATTCCATTATTAATTAATCCAGTTTCCGCCGAAAGCATTGCATATGCCAAATAGCTGACGATAACCCAACTCATAAGATACGGGAGAAGTATAAGACTTTGATATAGTCTGCTGGCCACCCTGCTGCGAATTTCATTAATCAAGATGGCTACAGCGATTGCAATTACTGTCGTCAAAATCATAAAAGCGACATTATACAAAATCGTATTTCTTGTAATTGTAAAAGCATCATTTGAAGCAAACAGATACTCAAAGTTCTCGAATCCACACCAATCGCTTCCGAAAAGACCTTCGCGGAAATTTAAGTCTTTAAAGGCAATGATAATTCCGAACATTGGTAGATAATTATTGCAGATCATATAAATAATACCCGGAAGTGCCAGTAAATAATACGGAAGATATTTCTTCCAGTTTCTTCTCTTTTTTGCTTTTCCTGCCAATGGGACAGAAACCGTATTTCCTTTGGACATATCCATCCTCCCTTTATTCAGAAGGAGTCCCGGGATAATTCCGGGACTCCCATCTCACAAATTGCCTTTATTCCTGTGTTGCTTTCCACTCATCATACTGACGCTGATTTTCTGCAATCACTTCATCAATTCCGGCTGCGTCCAAAGCACTGCGGAAAGTTTCCAGCGTTGTCTCCGGATCCACAACGCCCATTCCTAATACTGACTCATACTGAGTAATTACATCATTTACCGCAGCATATTGTGTTCTAACCGGTTCAGTATTAAAACAATACCCAAGGGCTACCGACTGTTTGCTGATCGAATTATTAAACTCTTCCATCTCAGTAAAATAGCTTTCATCCATAGGCGGAAGCTGGTAATCCAGTGTTTTATCTCCCCAAACATTCAAAATTACTGAATAAGGTGTATTACTGCTGTCTATTCCTTCCGGATAATCAATCAGGCGGTCACTCCCATCGCGGAATACATAATGTTCGCCTTCAATTCCTCTGTAAATCAGGTTCAAAAGATCTGCATCCTTATATGTAAGATTCAGGAATTCCATTGTCTTTTCAGGATTTTCACAGGTAATCGGAATCATCCACTGTGTTACCTGGTACATATGTGTCATGGATGCCGGTTCTGATGTATACAGTGGAACCATATCCGTTCCAATATAATCCTGCATTGCACGGCTATGATTCATAATCATATCAGGCTCCGCGCTTGAAAACATCCCAAGATAATTTCCTGTCTGCATCTGTACCAGTGTCGAGTCCGTTACCGTATTGCAGTCCTGAGATAAAAATCCTTCCTCAAACCAGGTTCTTACCGTATTGCAGTAATTTTCAAATTCTTCCGTATCGAAATAGTTAACGATTTCGCTGTCTTCCTCGCCATAATTCATCAGAACTCCGGATGCATAGCTGGCCCCCAGCCGATCAGTATGATCTAAATAACTGAAAATAGGATCCTCACTGCCGTTTGCCGCAATACAGTGGAAGCCATCTCCTTCTCCCTCCTGTACGACTCTGAAAATTTCCGTCAGTTCATCAGCCGTATAAATCTTATTTTCATCATACTCGATTCCGTATTTATCCAACAGGTCTTTACGCGCTTCAAAAGCATATACTCGTCCCATCTTATCCTCGGCCGGGATTCCGTATAAAGAACCTTTAAAGTAGCCTCCTGTCATCGCGATTCCTTCAGCCGCCAGAATGTCCTGTCCATACTCCTCCACCAGATCGTCCAATTCCATAATCATTCCGGAATTTACATAGTTGGATACACCGCCTTCAAAAATGCTGATTGCAAGATCCAGCTTTTCTCCTGAAGATACCATCAGGCTGGTGGTATTGTTGGTTTCATACGCGCTTACCGGATAAAAAGTGATATGAGCGCCGATTTCTGGCTCAAGTCTCTCATTAATTGCGTCTTCTACTTTCTGAAGATCAGGCGGCGTTGTTCCTAATGTGGGGAACTGTACAACGATCTCATAAATATCTTCTTCCGCCGATGCGGTTACGCTGCCGAACATTCCCAGAGACATTGCTGCTGCCATTACCAGTGCCGTTGCTTTTTTCAGTTTCATGGTTTTCCTCCCTTTTCTGTTTTAATGTTTTGGAATCTTTGACCTTTGTATATTTAAATTAAGATCCCTTTCTATCAAAATCCCCCTCTTTTCTGCCGTAAATTTTGATGAATTACAACTATTTACGGTGATATCGATAGAATAAATTTCACTTTCTTCAACTAGGGGTGATTTTCAAAAATATTAGTCATTTATCATTTCTTTATTTTTCGAATGGATACCGAAGTCCCCATTCTGCCCGCAGCTGATCGCAAATAGAAAGTACATCGCGGCTTTTTTTCCAAGTCATTACCGGTGATTCTATATATCCGGCACGTATGCATTCCTGTGTATGCCGGATTTCATATTGGTATCCCTCATCTTCCACTCCCGGAATTCTTTGGAAAACCGGACGTACAATCCATTCTTTCCTTCCGTCCGCTGTTACACACATTTTGGTAGGCTTCCAAAAATTCGGAATCTCAATAGAACCTTTTGTACCGTACAGCCACGCTGTGTCCGGCATTTCCGTTCGAATCGCGCTCGTCATAACCGCCAGCTCACCCTGCTCATATCTGGCAACATAACTTCCTTGTTCATCCACCTGCAAATGCAGATCATCTGTATTAATGGATGCAAGTCCGGTTATTTTTTCCGGTTGTTTTTGAAAAACCATCTCCGCAAAATGCAGATTATAGACACCAGTATCCAGCAGCGCGCCGCCTGCCTGCTCAGGCAGGAAGAGCCTGGGGGACTGCTGCGGATCGCTTCGAAAAGCAAAGGAAGAATGCAAAGCCCGAACTTGTCCGATTCGTTCCTCATCCAAGCAGATACGAAGCGCTTCGATCAGTGGAAAAAAACGTGTCCACATCGCTTCCATGAAAAATACCCTTTGTTTTGCCGCACAGGCAGTCATTTCATCAAAGTCCTTCGCTGTTACGGCCGCCGGTTTCTCCACCAGCACATGCTTTCCGGCTTTCATGGCTTTCAATGCCAGTTCCTTATGACCCGCATGAGGAACTGGAATGTAAACAGCATCAACATCGTCTCTTTCCAGCAATTCCTCATAACTTAGAGCATTCGGTATTGAAAATTGGTTTGCCATACGTCTGACGGTTTCCATCGTCCGAGACGCTACCGCCACAATTTCCATATCTTCTACCTGTACAGCTCCTTTCATCCAACGGTTCAAAATTGCGCCTGCTCCCAGGAGACCCCAACGTATTTTCCCACCTTTCATCTGTCGTTACCTCCTTCTATAATTTTATTTGGAAGCTCTTGGAATTTTTCTTCTTGTTCTCTGATGAGAAAAGTTTACGATAATTTTCATTCTTTTTCTATTATGCAAATCGACCTGTTTCTTAAAATTTACGACATTTCATTTTTCATTTTTACGACTCTATCTTTTGGAATTCCGATTTTCATTATTAAAAATGCCCTGTAATTCAGATGTTTTTCTGAATTACAGGACAAAATCACGATAACCGTTCTATTATTATTCCGACATGTATAGTCGTTTTTTTATCGTTTGTCCGAAGATAGATTATTTCAAGCTTTTCCTTCTATGACAATTTGATCCCAGTCATTGAAGAATGCTGGTCTTCTACATGTAGACTTAACTGTCTGAATTGTTTTTGTTTTTCCGCTTTCCATCATACACTCTACAATGTCCAACACATGGTATGCCATTTCCTTGGATGCATAATTCGGTTTTCCTTTTCGGATTGCCAGAGCCATTTCAGCCGGCCCGATTCCCCGGCAATTTTCCATCAGCGGGGAAACCGGTTTTAATACCATTGAAGTACTTCCCTTTGTAAAAGCCTCTACATCGTTTGGTATAACCGAAATCTCCCCTCCGAAAAGGTTCGCATCGCCAAGCTTCAGAATTCCTTTTGTACCATGAATTGTAAAATAGCCCTGATCCATTATCACACTGTCCCCATTCAACGCAAAGGTTCCGGTTACACCGTTTTCTAATGTCAAAACTGCATAGACTTGACTTTCATTGTCATAAATAAAATCTTGTCCATATTCCGGGCTTTTCGGATAAACATTCTTTCGTACTCTGCTTAAATTTTTAACAGAAGCAAAAACCTCTTTGGCCGGTCCTAAAAGATCAATCAGCGCAGTTAAATAATATACGCCATAATCATAGCCAATTCCGCCTCCTGGAACGCGCAAAGACCGTACAGCACTAGCTAACATAGTAAGATTACGGTTTGCAACCACATGAAAAGACGTAATCTTGCCAATCGCTCCATCTTCCAATGCTTTATAAGCTGTCTGGACTGCGCTTCCAAGAAATGTCTCCGGTGCAGCACCCAAATAACATTTCTTCTGATCTGCTAATTTTAGAAGTTCTAATCCTTGCATTGTATCCACTGCAAGCGGTTTTTCCGTAAACACATGTTTCCCCGCTGATAGTCCCTGCTTAATCAATTCATAATGTGTATCCGCAGGTGTAAGAATTACAACCATTTCTATTTCTGGATCTTGCAAAATTTCTTCATATGTCTGCGCATTTATACCATATTTTTTCCCTTGTCTTTCCGCACTCTCCAAATGCTTTGCACAGCAGGAAATCACATCCAGATTTTTATACTTTCCGATCATATTCTGGAAATAAATGTCACTAATTCCACCACATCCAACAACCGCTGTTTTTACTGGCACCATATCTGTTATCTCGTCCTTTCTTTTGTGATCGTTTTTGCAGTCAGTTATTAAACTGTCTTCTCTAATTGTATCCTTACTTTTTACCCTATCACAATAAATGAACTCGACAATTTTTTTTAAATTTACGACCCGCTTCTTTCAATTATACGATCTACATTTTCAATTTTTCGATGTTATAGGTTGTGAATTCAAAAATCTGTGTTAATTGTATCCATTTTCTTGTTTTTCCTTTTTATATTGCATGGGTGAGCAACCATAATATCTCTTAAACGAAGATGCAAAATATGAATAATTATTGTAACCAGTTTTCTCTGCCGCAGTATTTACTGAACAGTGAGGATTCTCCAGCAGCATCCCTGCCAACTTCATTCGTTCCTGAATCAGATATTGACTAATGGAAATGCCATGGGCCTTTTTAAATACCCGGTTCAGGTAGTCCTTGTTCAAAAATAGCGCCACAGCAATATCCGATACCAGCAGATCACTGTCCGCAAGATGCTGCATAATATATTCCTCTGTCTGCTGGACGATCTCCTTCGCGCTCCGCTGGCTCCGCTCCTGAGCATCCTTTTCCCCCGCTTCCTCCTTATCCCCCATATAATATCTGGAAATCTCCCGATCCTTCATGTGCTCCCGGGCCTCCTGACACACCTTGCGCAGATGCTCCTCAATCACCTCGTAAGGAGCGGGCTTCAATATATAATCGCTGCACCCGAGAGAAATCGCCTCCTGGGCATACTCAAAGCTGGCATGACAGGTAAGGAAAACGCAGGCCAGGTCTTTATTATGTTCCCGGACGACTCGTAAAAGGTCAATTCCATTATCTCCGGACATCTCTATGTCGCACAGCATAATATCGATCTGCTGTGCATTTAAAATTTTGAGTGCGCTGGATGCGCTGTAAGCGGTCCAAACCGTTCCGTCAATCCCGCACTGTTTCCAGTCAATGCCGTCCATCATCCCTTTTATAGCAATGGCTTCATCATCTACAATCAGCAGATTCATTTTTCTACCTCCTTCGGTATCTCAATCGTAAAACAAGTCCCCTCTCCCGGCGTAGATTCCACGTGAAGTTTTCCCTCATCCCCGTAAAAATAATGGATTCTTCGCCAAGAATTAGCAATGCCCACGTGAACACGCCCGGAATTTTCATAAGAAAAGATCCCCGCATTCATATCTTGGGCCATCGCTTCATCCATTCCCGGCCCATTATCCGCCACGATAAATATCGCTTTGTTTCCATCTATATAAGACTGGATGCGGATCTGGATTTTCCGATCTGCATTCACCGCATGCTTAAAAATATTCTCCACAAAATTATGAATCAGAAGAGGTGGGATTTCCACCTCAAGCGTCTCTGGATCAATATCATAGAGCACATCATAACAGTCTGGGAATCGCATAGACGAGATTTCCAGATACTTTTGAATCAGCAGAAATTCCTGCTCAAAAGGCTGGAGCTCGCTTCCGTTTTGAAAAATATGTCGAAAATAATCAGATAGATAAAGTGATAACTTTTGAATATTCGTATAGCTCTCAATTTGCGCAAAGCTGTAAAGAAGATTAAACATGTTCATTAGAAAATGTGGTCGGATCTGGAGCTGCAGATTCATCAACTCCATTTTCTGTTTTTCCAGCTCCTTCTCATAATTCTCAATCCGGAGAGTCGAAATCCGATTCGCCATAGAATTAAAAGTCGCATCAATTTCCTCAAATTCTTCGGAGCTCTTTTTTTCAGGGATACGATAGTTCTGCTCGCCGTTTCTCAAATGTACAAGCGCATTCCGAATTCTGCGAAGTGGCTTCATGATTATTCTTCTCATGACCCAAATCAAAGCCGGAATCAAAAGTAAATAAAGTCCTACTAAAACCAAACTTAAAATCTGAACACCTGTCAAAGAGTCATATGCTGCGCTTCTGGGAAGAGAAATATTCATTTGCAAATTCGAATGACTTGACAACGTTGTTACATTTAACAAATCTTTTGTAAACTCCGGTTTCAGAGAATAATCTCCAAACTGAATTTGCAGATCAGGAAACGCTGTATTTCCCATAATAGTTGCTTTCAAATTATCCAGCGAAAAAAGAGCTCCATAGTAAAAATTATCCGTGTTGCAGATTCGGATAACCCACTTACTTCCTTCAATATCCACCACAGACCACTGGGCATAGTGGTTTATGTTCTCGTGAAGCCAGGAAGAAATGTCCTGTTTTAAATAAAAATTTTCCATAGCATTTCTTCCATAGATCTCCACCAGAGTCATAAATGTATCCGCATATTTCGGACTGTACCAAAAAAAGCCGTCTGCCACTGACATATTCTCCACACTACTCTTCATATACTGAGCCAGACTTGTCTCTGCCAGATAATAGTCCGTATCCCTTTCTCCCTGCATGGAATAAACGGAAAAATCCTGTCGCTCCTCTGCCATGGAAAACAAAAAACCATCCATAGAATTCATGCGGTCATCAAGCTGCTGCATGGCCAGATTCGACAGCCCCTCCATAGACTGGAGAACTTGCGCGGAAGCATGATTCAAAGACTGAGCAGCAATATACAGAGCGGCTAAATTAAAAGGCGCAATCAGCAAAACCAAAATCCAGACCATCTTCCATGCGATGGACCTTCGCAGGTTACTTTTCCATTTGCCCATATACCATACCCCCTGTTCATATGTCTGCCTACACTTTGATACATCCCCTCATTTTCTATTCATTTGGAACTCTCAAGCAAAGGGAGTATCTGTAATCTTATTATAACGGCATCGTTCTGCTTTGTACAGTCTGGTTACCCTGAAACCCCTCCGCCGAACAGGCGGCATGCATTCAGGGATGCCAAATGCGCCCGCCAGACTTTTCCGGGACGGTGGTGCGCCTGCCCCGCGGGCGTATGCAGGTTTACGCTGAAATTTGCTCCAGAGCGTATAGCGCCGCCCCGGTGGCACCCACAATCTCCGGCTCTTCGCAGATATACAGGGAAGCGCCGATCTTCTCCTCCACCGCCCGGACCACGCCGGGGTTTTTCGCCACGCCGCCGGTCATCATAAACTCCGGTTCCATGCCCACCCGGCGCAGAAGCCCAAAGGCTTTGTTGGCAATGGCATTGCAGACACCTCTGGCAATATCCGCCTTCTCCCTGTTGTTGGCAATCAGAGAAATCACCTCGGACTCCGCGAACACGGAGCACATACTGGTAATCTCAATTTTTTCCTTGGAAGTCAGGGCAATGGCTCCCAGCTCGTCCAGGCTCACCTCCAGGGTACGGGCAATCATTTCCAGAAAACGTCCGGTTCCCGCGGCGCATTTGTCGTTCATGACAAAGTCCTTCACCTCACCTGCTTCATTGAGCTTGATGCCCTTGCTGTCCTGTCCGCCGATGTCAAGGATCGTGCGGATCTTTGGATTAAAGTAGTGCGCGCCCTTTCCGTGACAGCTGATCTCCGTGACGTTCTCATCCGCGAAGGGGATGCTGACCCGTCCGTAGCCGGTGGAGACAATCCAGGAAATATCCGCCCTGGTCAGAGACGCTTTCCGCAGCACCTCCTCAAGGGCGCGCTGGGCGCTGACGCCTGATTTCGCCCCGGTGCGCACCACGGAAAAAGCCTTTATCTTCCGGTCACCGTCCATAATCACCGCATTGGTGGATGTGGACCCGCTGTCGATTCCCATTACATACATTGCCGTTTTTCCCTCCAATCTGATCTGCGGCTTCTTTTTCTTTGTCTCCAATGATTCCAGAAACGCCTGGATCCGCGTGAGAATCTGCCCGTAGCTCTGCCTGGTATAGTCCGTTTCCAGCAAAAGCAGAGGACGGCCAAGCCAGCTTCTGAGCCACGCGTACTCATAGGCGTAATTATCGCAGAACTGCACGGTGTGATAAATAATCCCGTCCACGCTGTCCGCATAGCGTCGAATCAGCTCGTCCCGGTTCGCCGCCTGCTCCATCCGCATACAGGGGAACTGGCTTAACAGACCCCTTGTATATTCCGGAAGCACCTCTTTCTCATCATAGAGAAGCTTTCTTTCCAGACCTGTGCAGGTTAAATCAAAGGCCACATACGCTCCCTCCTTTTCCAGGATTTCCCGGATGCTTTCGTTGGCCCGGGCTCCCAGAATCCCGATGCTGGCGGCTCCTTTCTTCTGGACCTTCTCCTCCCTGCGGCGCTGCTCCTTCTGTTTTTCCTGCAGGTACGCTCCGAACCGCCCTTCCTCAAAGGTTTTTCCGGAGAACGCTTCATACGCCCGGATCATAGCCCGAATCCGCTGCTCATAGAGAGCGGTTCCCGCCTCCTTTGTAATCCTTGGCGTATCCAGCATATAGATGAATTTATCCGGGAACTCCTCCTTCAGCACATCATAAAGCCGCCGGATGCTGTCACAGCAGGTGGTAAGGATCACGCCCTCATAATCCGTCCTGGTCAGTTCCTCCAGAACGCCCTTGGCAAAGCTGCAGATGTTCGGATGCATCTTCATTTCCGCCTGGTTAAAATTCGTCACATTGGGCTCAATCCGCTTCATTTCCACGCCCATGGAGGCGAAGACCTCCACCGGCGCGTATTTGCATATATAACCGATCATATATCCTTCTATCCTTTTCCTGTCAGCCGGACGCCTTTTCGGCGCCGCGTTTGTATCCGTTCATCCCAGGTCTGAACAGACCGTGAGAAAGTAATTCAAGAGTGCGCTTTCATGAAATCTTCCGGACGCTCTGATCCGAATCCAGCATTTCCAGGAAAGCCTCCAGCCGCGTCTTAATCTGGCCGTCATGGCTGTTTCGCCGGTCAATACCGTCTCCGTCCAGTATCAGCATGGGAATACCCATCTCCTGCATCCGCTCCTTCAGAAGCAAGCTTCCGCCGGAAGACTGCTTACATCCCCAGTGGCAAAACTGAATCACCGCGCCAGGCTTCAGCATATCCGCCAGGTTCGCCACCATATCCGCCTTGTGGGAATAGGATCCGTTGTACAGGTTTCGTATAATTTTTTTCGCCAGGGCATGGAAAGGATGCTCCGGATCCAGCTTCTCCATGGAATCAATGATAATATCGCTGGCGATAATCTGATAATCAGGGTTGCAGTTCAGGTACTTCTGCAGGGTTTCCTGGTAAAACGGCAGCAGGTGTACCCAGAAAATCTTCTTTCCCTCCAGCTTCGGATACGTTTTGATATCCTCGTTCATAAAACGGACCAGTTCCAAAAACTCCTTCGTCCCCATAAGCAAGTGCGTGCCCATCATCATATACAGATGGCTGATCATCTCTCCCGGATAGTAACGCTCGCTCTGCAGCCGCAGAAACTTTAAAAGCTCCTCCCTTGTCTCGTTTTCAATCCGCAGAACCTCCCGCAGCTCCTCCTCTCGGAACGTTTTTCCGAAACGCCCCGCAAGCTCTTCGGCAAAGGAGCGAAGCTGTGCCGCCAGATAATCCACAGACGCCTCATCATCCCCGTAGGGCACGTCCAGAAACGTAAAGGGCACGCCCTTTTTCTTTTCCAGATAGCGGAAGGTATTCAGATTCCCATCGCAGGACAGGGAGGTGGTCACCGCGTACTCAGGCACCGGTACAGCCCCGCTGTCTATGGCCCCCACAAAGGTTTTGTGGTAGGAGCACAGGGTCGGGGCAATCCCCGTGTTCTGGGCGTAGTCGATAAAATAATCCTCCAGATGATAACCACTGAAATAGCAGGACAGGCACTCAATGGACAGAGTGCTTAATCCGATGCTGTGCATAATTTCACAGGGTGAAAAAATATTCCCCCAGACATAGCTGTCCGGCCGCCCCAGGGAATCCGCCACAAACGACATCATCATGGCCTCCAGCTTCTGATAGCCCTTGGCCAGCCCCTTTTTTGGCAGCAGCTTCATGCGCAGCTTGTTGGCTTTAAAGCCCAGAAGCATCTTGTCCCAGGTTTCTCCCGGCTTTTCCTGGGTCTGCTCCTTTACATAGTCGATATATTTGTCCGCAATCCACATGGCATTCTTTCCTCCATATATTTTTGCAATCAAGAAAAACAGATTTCGATTTTTAACAAAACTATAGTATAACATATTTTTGCAAATTTCCATAGATGTTTTCTTTTCCCTTTTTTAAGATCCCCGCGATGCCGCGGGAACCTCGCTGGACTGCCGCGAAAAAATGCGTTATGATATTACTGCCGGCAGCCATTGGCGGCTGCTGTACATCGTAAAATGGCATACACGAAAGGAGATTCTTATGGCTGAGAAAAAATTAGGCTTCGGGCTCATGCGGCTTCCGCTGAAAGACCCAAACGATGCCTCCAGCATCGATTTCGATGAGATGAAACGGATGGTTGATGCCTTTTTAGACCGGGGCTTCACTTATTTTGACACCGCATGGATGTACTGCGCTTTTCAGAGCGAAAATGCCGTAAAGGAGGCGCTGGTAAGCCGCCATCCCCGGGACAGCTTCACCCTGGCCACCAAGCTTCACGCCGCGTTTTTAAAAACGAAAGACGACCGGGATCGGATTTTTTCCGAGCAGCTGAAAAAGACCGGCGCAGATTATTTTGACTATTATCTGCTCCACGATGTGGGACAGGATCACTACAAAACGTACACCGAGCTTGACTGCTTTTCCTGGCTTATGGAGAAGAAGAAACAGGGCCTTGTAAAGCATATCGGCTTTTCCTACCACGACAATGCCGATCTTCTGGACAAGGTCCTGACGGAACATCCTGAAATTGAGTTCGTACAGCTCCAGCTCAATTATCTGGACTGGGACAGCGAGGGCATCCAGTCCAGAAAATGCTATGAAACCGCTGTAAAGCATAAAAAACCGGTGATCGTTATGGAGCCGGTAAAGGGCGGCACTCTCGCCAGTGTTCCGGCGGAAGTGGAGCAGGCTTTCAAGGCTTACCATCCGGATATGAGCGTTCCCTCCTGGGCCATCCGCTTCGCCGCCAGTCTGAAAAACGTCAAAATCGTTTTAAGCGGCATGAGCAATATGAACCAGCTTCTGGACAATACCGGCTATATGGAGCATTTCATCCCCTTAAATGACCAGGAGCAGGAAATCATCCGAAACGCCGTGGCAAAAATCAACGAGAGCATCGCCATCCCCTGCACCGGCTGCTCCTACTGCACGGAAGGGTGTCCCCAGTCCATCGCGATTCCGAAATATTTTTCCCTTTATAACATTGACCGCCTGGAAATCAAAGAAAAGGGCTGGCGGCCTCAGAAAGAATACTATAACCGGCTGACAGCATCCTTTGGGAAGGCCAGCGACTGTATCCAGTGCGGACAGTGCGAGGAAGCCTGTCCCCAGCATCTGCCCATCATCCGGCATCTTCAGGAGGTTGCCGCGTATTTTGAAAAGCCAAAAGCCCCGCGGTAAGCGGCAGGACTTTTGCGCCCAAATGGCAGAATCCGCCGGCGCACCAGGCCGGCATGGCCGTCCGGTCCGGCGGCCGCAAAGCACGTCATGGCCGCCCAGTCCGGCGGCCGCAAAAACATGAGGGTCCGCGGGGCCCGCGCGCTTCTTGGCGCGGACCCGCGGGTTTGTCAGGAACTTTTACCCTTTTTTCCCTGTAAGATTCTTCCGCACATTTCTTTGCACCTGCACCGGATCGAACGCTTCAGCACCCGGAAAATTCCCCACATTCCGGATTCCACATCCCAGCCCAGGCTGCCTGAGCGGTACAGATAGTCTCCCGGGCACCCGGCCCCGCCTTTCAGTTCCATGTCAAAACGGTTGCCTACGCTGATTCCTCCCTGGATAGGGATTTCTCTGGAAAGGACGTCCCCGGGCTGCTCTCTCCACAAATGTCTGTGAATCGCAAAGGACACGTTCCGCGGCTTATCCGCCGGCATCATGGTCCGGAAAATCACCCGGTCACCGGGATACGCCTTATATACCGGCGTCGCCGGATCCCCGTGTACCCTGCTGCTGAACACCTTCCACACACGCGGATCCCGGGCCAGCCGGTTCGCGAACCGCTCCGACCGGTAATTATACCCCTTTTCTCCCGTATCTTCCGCCTCCACCGGTTCCCCGCTCTGCTCTGCCGCGGTCTGAACCAGGTTTCCCCGGGCGTCCAGCAGACGAATTCCATTCTGAATAAACAGGACGCATTCCCGGAAGCTCTCGATTCCCGGCGCCGTGATTACCGCTTGTTCCGCGAAGGGGTTCTTTCTTTTCGTAAAATTCTCATACCATTCCGCTCCCGGCGGTTCCACGATCACCGCTCCAAACAGGCCGTGGTATCTATGGTTCCGCATATCACCGAAAGACTGGAGAATACAGGCGCCGTACTCCCGGTCCGCCTTCCAGAGATACCGTTTGCTCTCCCCGATGCCCACCGTCTGTTCCCTGGAATTATACCCCACATTGATTCCCGAATCGCAGACCGGATCGTATTTCAGAAACTGCGGATTCAGCGAAACCCGGCTGGAAGGCTTGTGTTTCTGGTCCAGAGGCACCCGTGGATAGTCAAAATACGGAACCGGACGGTCGGGATCCCAGACATTATGCAGGGTCACCTCCAGCCAGTCTCCGACATTCGCCCGCAGGATCAGGGGTTTGGGGGTATATTTTCCGCTCAGTACAAGCTCTGCATCTTCCAGCGGCACGAAAATCAGCCCGTCCGGATCATGGTCTCCATAACGGTTATATACCAGCTTCGTCTGGACCGCCGCCACTTCATAGCGCCGCACCACATCGTCCTTGCCCGGGCACGGGGGCAGGGGCAGAATCCGGTCTTTTCCCTTGCAGAGGGGCTTTAGACACTTCCGATACCGGTCATAGGCCCGGACAATTCCCCAAAGACCCAGCCACGCGTCGTCGATCCCCCCGAAATAGTAGAGATAATCTCCCGGCTGATACGGCTCCTTGATATGAAAGTTGAAGGCCTCGGAAATCCCGATGGTCTGGGAGGCCGTCAGGGGAGAGCGGGGATCCGCCGGTTCTTTTTGCCAGGACATGCCCGCAAGATTAAAGGCGTGCTGCTCCTCATGGGCGCCGTCGATCAGCCGGATCATCAGCTCATCCCCGGGATACGTCTCCAGAATGGGCGTCGCCGGATCTCCATGCACGAAGGAGCTGAAAAGATAAGCCGGGTCTCCGTGATGATCCAGCCGCTCCCCCATGGGCTCTGACCGGTAATTGATTCCCATGACTCCGGGGTCGTCATGACCTCCCGGCACCGCCGGAGGATTCAGGGGATTTCCGTCCCTGTCAAAGAGATTGGCGAAATCGTGGACAAAAAGGACAAACTCCCGGAACGAGGTTCCATCCCTTCTTTTGATGACCGCTTTTGTTCCAAACGGCAGCTCCTCTCCATTGCGTATATTGTGGAAGGTCGCCCCCGCCTCCTCGATCACCAGGGCCCCGAACACGCCGTGAAACTGATGAGCGTTGGCAAACAGATGGTCATGGAAAAAGACGGTCCGCAGTTCTTCATCCGCGAAGAAACGTTCCACCAGGGTTTCGTATTTCCTTGCTCCCGCGATATTATTCCAGCCGTTCGCCGCGCCATCGGAGGTGATGGTATCGAATTTTACCAGATGCACGTGATGCCCCACAATGTCCGTTCTGGTTCTTGGCTGGAACGCGTTTGCCTCCAGATATTCCGGGAGCAGATTCGTGGTGCGCAGCTCAATGCAGTCTCCCGCGTTGGCCCGGATTACCAGAGGCTCCACCCGGATTTTCTCTTCTTCTACCATGCGGATATAAGCTTCCAGGCCTCCCCGGCGCTCCAGCTCTTCTTTCAGGACGAAAAAGCGGCCTTCCGGGTCGTGCCAGCCATACCGGTTATAGGTAAGCTTCGCCTGCACAAGGGCAATTTCGAAAACTTTTACCTTCTCTTCCCCGCATTCCCAGGCCGTATGGCAGGGGCAGGTATCCGTATACAAAGCCCCCGGCGCCGGGTTCTCCACGAAATTCTCTTCTTCCAGCGGAGTAGGGCAGGTCACCGGATTCCCCTCCGGGTCCATGACCCCGCACGGCGGCTGAAGCGGCGCGTCTCCCACCGTTCCGGAAATGAAATTCGGGTAGCCCGGATGCCACTCATCCTTCTTTGGCGGCCGCTCCCGGTCTTTCAGCGGCAAAAGCGGCGGCACCGGCGTTCCGTCCGGCAGCTTTCCGCTTCCATCCTCCAGCCGGTCATGGATTCTCCATAGCGTCCACATGCCTTCATGGAAATGTGGGTATAAATGGCAGTGAAAAATCACATCACCTATTACCCGGTTCCTGCTTCCCGCCCCGTACAAAATATCCAGCGTATAACACTCCTGGGGACTTATGGTAATGGAATCAATGATTGTGGAAACGGGATTTCCCCCCTCCAGTCTCCACTGATGATTATGGAGGTGGAACACATGAGTCTCCTTGATCCCCCCGTGAACCAGGCGGATTTTTGCCGGATCTCCCACGTAAGCCCTCAAAATCGGCGGCGCCGGATCCCCATACACCCAGGAACTCATGGAAATGTCCTCCCCGCTGTCCGCGGGATCGTGGGTCAGGGGCATCCGGTTCCGCATGGGTTCGGAGCGGTAGCTGATCGCCGTGGTAGAGGATGGCAGCCCCGTCCTGTGATCCATGGGCGTCTCCCCGTTCTTATTCAGTATTTCCAGTTCATCATGGAAAAACACCGTATATTCCCGAAAAGCCGGCTTCCCAGGCGGGTAAACGTCCGCCATCAGGCCGCTTCGTAGCTCTTCGCCAGTCTCCGGATGAAACCATACGGCACCCGGCGGCTCCACAATCACCGCTCCAAAAAGCCCGTGAATGTTCGTGGCCTCTTCGCTGCTTCTGGGGTCCGCCATATCATGGAACAGAAAGACGCCCTCCGTGCCCGCGTACCAGGTGTACTCAATTTCGCTGTCGGTAGTGCTGTCCGGGTTGAAGCCGGCGCTGGTTCCGTCTGAAGTTCCCACATCGTATTCCATCCCCTGTACATGGATAGACAGCCTGCGGTTTAAGCGGCTGCAAAAGCGTACCTTTACGGTATCTCCAAGATTTACCCGCAGCACCAGCGGCTGTACCTCTTCATAAGGCTGGGGCGGCGTCTGCCGGAATCTTTGAAGGGCCTCTTCCTGTATTCGGCAAGCGTCTTCTTCCAGAACATACAAAAGTCCGTTGGGATCATAGTCTCCATACCGGTTATACACAATGGGAATCTGTATGGCTTCCACCGTAAACCGGCGAATTCTGCCCTGGCAGGGATACTGTCCTAACTCCATGGCCTATTCCCCCTCTTTCAGTATTCTGAGGTAATGATTGGCTTCCCTGAGTACATGATCCGCCAGCAGCGGCAAAATCACAGAGCGGATGCCGCATCCGGTGATCCCTTTCGTACCCGCCGCTTTAAAATCCCGGTATTTCTCGGTGATTTCCAGAGTTTTTCTCGTGATCGCATCCATGGTGCGGCAGTCCTGGCTGTCTGCCGCTTCCAGAAGCCGACAGTAATCCACCGCAAACGTATCCGCCGTCTCCACCAGCTCCCATTCCGTCGGATCCAGGAGACCGCGGATAAACAGCGCGTGCTCCATCATAATCTGATTCCAGAACTGCTCTGTCTGGACGATGTTTTCCCGGACTGCGCATCCATTTTCCTCCAGGTTCAAAATCATCTGCCGGTACAGCTCCGCCTCCCGGATGATGTGCTCAATCAGCAGGGGATAATTGACGGTGTAAAGCGTGCAGGAGGTCACCTCCCGCAGGATCTGCTTCTTGAACCGGATCAGACCGTTCAGCAGCCCGAGAATCCTCTGATTCAGCTGGCGTATCTGCCGCGTCGTTTTCCCGTTCGTACATTGCCCGCAGCCTCCCTGCAGCCTTTCCTCTGCCCGCGTGATTCGGACATCAATGGGAATCTTCGTCAGTTTTGCCGTCTGCCGTTCCGCCTCCGCCGTAAATTCCGTGAATACCTCTCCGGAACGCAGCACATCTTCTCCAACCATTCCCTCCGCAAGCCGTACAGCCTGCCCCAGAGTGTTCTCGAATTCCGCGCGGTACCAGTTTGCCCTGTTTCTGTATTCCCTCTCCCCGGCAGGAAAGGCTGCCTGAAGAAAGAGCGCGTGCTCTTTCATGATTCTGCTGAAAAATATATGGGTTTCCAGGGATATGACAGCATATTCTTTCATATTTCCGAATACCTTATCATTTTTAGATTCTTTATACTATATGTCTGCGCGGGAAATTTGGGCAGTCCTTTCCCCTGTTATTTTGCGCTCCTGCGCCATTTTCTGCCGACTTCCCGGTACGGGCGGGAGCCGGCATGTTTCTATACAAGGCAGCCGGGCGGACCATTGCCAGATCCGCCCGTGATTTTCTCATTGTCTTCTCTTCAATAATCCGGTTGTTTCTCAGTGTAATTACTGTTCCTCTCTGTCCTGTATCTCTTTCTCAATTCGATGGATGGCACGCAGGTTGCTTACAAGGGCAGCAATGCCAAAAAACACGAAAACGATTCCAAAGAACAGCACTGTCGCAGCACGGAACAGGACAGCAAACGCAATCATAACAACGGCGGCTATGAACATTACAATACTGAGTATAATAAGAGCCGGTTTTGTAATTTTCGGGTCATTTGTCTGATAGTGGTAGGAAACAGCCTTTCTTTTGAAATATCTTTCACCCGGGACTGCCCTTCTGCCATGTGTTTCCCTGGTATCAATCCATCCGTCCTCTTCCGTGGTTGTGATTTTTTTCTTTGCTGTGTAGGTACCGTTCTCGTTAATCGTGTTCTGCTTTTCTACTTTCATATGCCCAGGATTCTCCCCCTTGCTTTTTCGACTGCATAGTTTAAAAAACGCAAATGTACAAAGCGAGTATAAAAATAAGCGTACCACTATTTCTAATGATACGCTTATCCTATTTCACTTTCTAGAACTCTTATTTATTGTTCAGCGCTGCCTGTGCTGCTGCCAGTCTGGCAATCGGCACACGGAACGGTGAGCAGGATACATAGTTCAGTCCAACCTTATGGCAGAACTCTACGGAAGACGGATCTCCGCCATGCTCGCCGCAGATACCCAGCTTAATGTTCGGACGGCTTGCGCGGCCTTTCTCGGCAGCCATCTTAACGAGCTGGCCTACGCCTGCCTGATCCAGTTTCGCGAAGGGATCGGACTCATAGATCTTGTTCTCGTAGTAGGAGCCAAGGAACTTGCCGGCATCGTCACGGGAGAAGCCGAAGGTCATCTGGGTCAGGTCGTTGGTACCGAAGGAGAAGAACTCAGCCTCCTCTGCGATCTCGTCCGCAGTCAGCGCCGCGCGCGGGATCTCGATCATGGTACCTACATGGTAGTTGATATACTCGCCTTTTTCCTGCATTACCTGCTCAGCGGTAGCAACAACGATATCCTTAACGAACTTGAGCTCTTTCTTCTCGCCTACCAGCGGAATCATGATCTCAGGAACGATGTCGTAGCCCATCTCATCCTTCACCTCGATGGCAGCCTCGATTACGGCTCTGGTCTGCATCTTGGCGATTTCCGGATAAGTAACGGCCAGACGGCATCCACGGTGACCCATCATCGGGTTGAACTCATGGAGCTCATCGCATCTTGCCTGGACCTGCTCAACCGTCAGACCCATATCCTTCGCCAGAGCTGCAATGTCCTCCGG
>DVIQ01000098.1 GCA_018711185.1 Candidatus Limivivens intestinipullorum
CGGCACCGACCGAAGCGCCCGAGACTACGGTGTCAACGGAAGCGCCTGAGACCACGGCGCCGACCGAAGCGGTGCCAGAGGAAAGCACAGAGAAAACGGATGACGGGGCGTCCGAACCCAAGAAAGCAAAGACGCAGAGCGCGAAGACAGCGGAGAATACGCCATCGGCGGCGCCTCAGAACGAGACAGACGGGGACACGTCCGGAAATGAATCCGAGAATACGCCCGCGGAAACAAATCCGGCGCCAGCTTCCGTAGAGATCCGTGTAGCGCCCGAAAGCGTCGGATTGGCTCTTCAACCGAGCGCAGACGGCAGCAGTATTTCCCTTAGCCGCGGAGAAGTGACGGAGTTTTTGCTTACCGCAGCCGTGGAACCGGAGGGGACAGCGGTACAATGGTCATCTTCCGATCCGGAGACAGCGCAGATTGACGAAGCCGGAAAAGTCACTGTTCGGAAGCCCGGAACCACGGAGATCACAGCGAGTGCGGGAGGCGCGGAGGACCGCGTGACGCTGCGTGTTTTCCCGGGAGCGGGGGATTTCAGACTCACACTGACAGAGGTAAAGGACACCTTTTACATAGGAGACCGGGTGACCGCGAAAGTAAGCCTGGCGGATGGTGTAGAGCGTCCGGCAGACGCTTCTTTCCAGTGTATCGGTTATACTTTGGCGGATACCGTGAGCGGACCGGAATCGCAGGCGGGGGACAGCGTGACGTTTCAGATAGAGAAAGCGTTCGAGGAACAGCCGGTTCTTACAGTAACGAGCGTTACGTTTGGCTATGGAAATGAAACCTTTACGGTGAATGAGATTAATCAGAGCCTTTCCATAGCGGCCCAAAAGATTCCGATGACCGTTACGGTGACAGCTTCGGACAGCGAGGGAAAGACGTATGACGGAACGACCAAGTTTCCGGCAGGCGTGGAGTTTAAGGTCAGCGGAGCCGTTGATCAGGCGTTCGAAGCAATCTTCAAAGAGGATTTCCCCGATGGAATCGACAGGGCGCTGCGCTTTGAGAACCCTGTATTCGAGGATAAAAACGCCGGCGTAGAAAAGACAATAAGCGGAAAACTCCAATGGACTGACGAAGCTGCGCAGACTTTTGGTGAGAAATACGAGCTGAACCTCGACAAGCTGCCGACACTTCCGATCGAAAAGTCCCCGGCGGTGCTGAACGCAGTGCAAGCGCAGGCGAAGGCTTATGACGGGACAACGGACATTGCGCTGAACGCAAAGGTTTTCCTTCCATATGAAAATCCGAAGGATGGCAACTTCGAAGGGCAGACAGTTTCTGTCGCCGGAAGCGGACAGGCGGACAGTGCGGCGGCGGGAAACCGGACCGTAGCGGCCAAAAATGTGGATACGAGCAGCTGGAAGGCTGTGTCTGAGGAAGAACAGGTACTTCTGGAAAATTATTCGCTTGTATGGCCAAGCGCGGAGGAAACGTCAGTATCTGCTGAGATTAAGCCGCTCCTGATTCAGGTAACAGAAGATGCGCTGTCAAATATTACGGCGACATATGGAGAGGACAATCAAACAGTAAGCTTCACAAACACGGCAGATCAGATTACGGCAGCGGATGCCGGGGCACAGATCCCGGAAGGAGAGGAGCTGACCCTGACACTGACGTTTGAGACTGCAGGCCTTGACGCGGGAGAGCATACCGGTGTGGGACTTGCGAAAAATGCGGATGGCAAAGCGGAAGAGAAGCTGTCGGTAAAAAATGGAGAGGCTGAAGGGGAGGCGGCAAACTATGATTTGGCGTCTGTGGAAGCGGCAAAGGCAACGGTTGCGGTGGCCCCGAAGCCGTTGGCAGTAACAGCGGAATTCGCTGAAGGACAGGACGGCACGCAGAATAAGAAGATTTACGACGGAACGAACAATCCCGGTGATAATATTCGTCTGGTTTATTCCTTAGCGAATCCGGAGGAATTGGATCAGAACATTGATTATGTGATTTCTCCGACCGAGGATATGAATGTTTTTCTGTCCAGCGCAGATGTTCCGTCTCCGGGGGAAGATGTGACCGTCCGGTTTGAGGACTCCGGAGAAGAGACGGCAGATTTCCTGTTCCAGAAAAGCGGCGCGTCTACGGAGGAAGAGATTGCCGCTCTGAACCAAAACTATACGCTGAAGCTTGCGGATCCAGATCCGGTTCTTACGGTGGAAATTCAGCCAAAGGAGCTGGAGGTAAACGCTGCTTTCCTGGAAGAAAACGGGAGTGAGTTTGACACAAAAACCTATGACGGAACCAGCGGGCTTGGAGAGATCCGCCTGTTTTATTTCCTGACGGACGCGGAGAACGGCCTGGTGGAGAAAGACAAGGATACGGCTTATACGATCGAACGGAGCGAGAATATGAACGTTTCGCTGTCCGGCGCGGATGTTCCGTCCGCAGGGGAAGCTGTGAAAGTTCAGTTCAAGGCATCCGCAGAAGACGCGGAAGATTTTCTGTTCGCGGCGGACGACGTATCCATGGAAGACCGGGTTGCCGTCCTGAACCGGAATTATAAGCTGAAGCTTACAGATCCCGAGCCGAATCTTCAGGCAAAAATTCAGCCAAAGGAAGTGGAAGTGACTGCTGCCTTTCTGGGAGAAGACGGGAAGGTCTTTAATACGAAAACCTATGACGGAACGGATGGACTCGGCGACGAGGAAGTGGTAATCGCGTATTCCGTATCCGGTCTGGAAGCCGGCGATGGTATGGATGAAAGCAGCGGACGGATTTATGAGATCGAGGCAATAAATCCGCAGATCCGCTTGTCCGGAAGCGACGTGCCGGCTAACGGAGAAACTCCGGTTACTGTAGACTTTGGAAATACGAAAGAAGGCGGATTCCGGTTTGTGAAAAAAGAGGAAGCGGATTCGGCGGATGGAGAAATTGACCGTTTGAACCAAAATTATACGCTTTCGTTTGCGGAACCGCAGTCTGCCCTGGAAGTTGTCATGCAGCCGAGGGAAGTTAAGCTTGCGGACGCGGCGGCCGGGGATGTTCGCGTAAGCGATGAAGACAGAGTGTATGACGGGAACGCGCAGATTCCGGTGGAAATTTTACTGGACGGCGTAACGGTAGGGGAAAATACGGAAAGTGTGACCGTAGCCGGTACGGGAACGCTGCCGGGCAGCAATGCCGGCGCCTATGAATCTCTGACCATCGATCCGAAGCAGACCTTCAAGTTTTTCACGGACGGCAACGAAACAGAAAATTATTACATCGATGAAGAGTCTTCTGCCGTTAACGTGGACAAAGAAGTAGAAATCGAACCGTACTCTCTTGCGCTGGATTTGTCAGGACTTCAGATCGAAAGAACGGCTTACGAGGGCAATACGTTTACCTTTGAACTCAAAAATGCCCAGGAATACGCGGCAGGTGACGGAAAGGAATTTACGGCCGACAGAAAGCTCAAAGCGGTTCTGTACGTCGAATTGGGGGATTCCGTTATCGAGAATGGAAAGTCCGTTTTTGACACAACGATTACCGTAGAGAAAATAGAAGAACTGGCACCCGGAATAGACGGGCAGGAAAGCTGGGCCGAGAATTTTACGTTCGTTGAGGAGGACAGCGATGTGACAGGGGTCCGGACGGTAATTGACGAACGGGCAGAGCTTTTGGTTATCCCCGCGTTTGCGCCGGATCCGGAGGACCCGGAAGGGGAGAAGCTTCTGGACACAAAGGAATACGACGGAACAAACGCTTTGACGGACCGGATTCAGCTGGTCTATGCCTTCTCGGGGGAGATGGAAGAAGGGGATACGCAGCCGGCAGGCGTCTCCATTACGGCGACTGCCGGAACCGTGACCTTAAATTCGGCGGACGTGGGGGAGAGCGGGGAGCAGGGACTGCATTTTCCCGAGGATCTTGTCCTGGAATTTACAGGGGAGGACGAAGCGGCCAAAAAGGCGGCGGATGAGCTGAACGCCAGATACCGGCTGACGCTGAATTTGACGGAGGCGCAGAAGCTGCGGGCAAGGCTGACACCGATCACGGTGGAGATGACGGGTGTTCAGCTTGCGGACAAGGTTTATGATGGAACCGCCTATATCGGTCTTCAGGCCCAGGTACAGAGAAAGCAGGACGGTCTGGAGGAAGGACAGGTTCCGGACCCGCTGCCTGAGAAGGACCAGGAGATGCTGGATTTCAGCGGGCAGGTTGGCTATCTTTCCGTTCCGGAGGAAGAAGGCGGAGCGGAAGCGGGGCTGAAGAATATTTCCGCGAAGACGCAGGAAGAAGTATTCCGGAAATTCTTTGAAGGTAAGTACAATTACCATCTGGATACCGGAAACCTGCAGGAGCAGACTGTGACAATCAGCAAAAAGGAGATCGACCTGAACAGCCTGGGAGAAAACGGCATAGAGGCGGTTGACCGGACCTTCCGCTCCGGGGATACCTCAGTGCAGCTTCAGCTGGCGCAGGCGCTGGAGATCGGGCTTCCCTGCCAGGTTGAGAAGGCCGGCCAGGAGCCGCTCTCGGAAGTTCTTCAAATCAGGGGAACCGGAACCATGGACGACGCCAATCAGGGGCAAGACAAAACCGTCCATGCCGGCCAGGAGGATTTGAGCGTTTATCTTGTAAGCGAAGCGGGGGAAACGCTGACTGAGAACTATAAGCTTTTGTACTGGGACGCGCAGGGAACGCCGAATCCGGAAAATCCGGAAATCATTCCCGGGAAAGTCACGGTAAATATCGCGCCTCTGGAACTGACGATACCGGTTTCGGCGGCAGATAAGGTCTACAATAAACGGAACGATGTCGTTCTGACCGCGGATTTCAATGATCCGGCGGCCATCGGCATTCTAAGCCAGGATTTGTCGGAAGAGGAAATCGCGAAGGTAAGGGCCACGCTTTCGGAAGGCGGGTATACCCTGACCGTTACCGGAAATCTTTCGGATGTAAATGTGGGCAGCCCGCAGGTTGAGAACGTGAAGATTTCCATAAGCGGCGGAAGCGATGAATCCTACAATGACGAGAATGTAATCATTACACCGGAGCAGGATGTGTTCTGCCAGGTAACGCCTTTACAAATTACGGTTGACGAGATTACGCTGGAAAGCCGTGATTACAACGCCAGCGATGCCATCCGGCTTACAGCCACGGCGAAGGCGGCGGAAGAAGGCGTGGTTCTCCCTGACCGGGTGCGCTTTGAAGATATTGTACATGTGGCTGATGTCAACGCGGGTACGCAGAACGTGAAGGAGTTTAACCAGACCGGACTTGACTGGCAGGCAGAGGATACCGCGACGGGCGGCGACATGAAGGCAAATTATCAGGTGGTGTCCGCGGTGATCCGGGGCCTGCAGGTTGAAATTACAAAGGTAAAGATTCCTCTGACCCAGGATATGATGCGCACTTACGACCGCATCTACGAAAAGGGAAATACTTCCGTGGATATCAGTCTCTCCGGGGAGGCGGAGGAAACGCGCGCCACGTTTACCTATCTGAACGGAACCCGTACTGAAATCATTCAGGTCCGGGGCCAGGGAACCACAGCCAGCGCCGACATCGGGCAGAATAAAGCGGTGACGGTAGGAAGCCTTAAGCCGGTGATCAAGACCGGCGGGGAATACGATCCGGACGGCACGTACGCGGAAGCGGCCAACTATGAGCTGACCGGGGATCCTTCCGCCTGGAGACTGACGGTGAACATCGGAAGGAAGGCTCTTAACGTGCAAAACGCAAGGGCTGTGGACCGAGTATATGAGTATGGGAACGCCTCTGTGGAACTGGTGGCAGAGGCATCTAACGCGGAGCCGGGCGATACGATTGTCCTGCGGGCAACGGGCCGGCTTGAGAATCCGGACGCGGGAACGGATAAGAAGGTTCTGCGGGTGACGCAGGATGACTGGCAGATTTATGTAAAGGAAGGCGACGGGCCTGAGACTCTGACGGACAACTATATCCTGAACGACTGGTGGACGGAGAACCTGCGGGTGACGGTTTCTCCGATGGAGCTGGAAATCACAAATGTCAGCGACCGAAGCTTAACCTATAACGGCAGCAACCGGGTAGACTTTTACGGGGCTGTGGATAAAGGAACCGACGTTTCCGGACAGGACTTCCGGGTGTACGCCACGGCAGTTTTAGACAGCGCCAACGCGGGAGAGTATACGGTGGACCTCCTGGAAGCCGGGGATGTGGAAAACCTGGAGATCCGCACCAGAACCGGCGATGCCGCCTATACGTCGAACGATAACTACCGGCCGGTGGTAAACAGGGACCGGTTCCATGAATTTAAGATTACGGTAAATCGCAGAGAGATCAAAGCGGATCTGCCGGACGCGGTGATGACCTACAGCACCTATTCCGCTTCAAAAGGCGTAACCTCCTTTACTTTCCCGGAGGGAGCCAGAAAGTCCGGCAACGATACGATCCTTCTTTCCAGCCGGCTTTCCGGTTTCATTGAGGGAGAAACCATCGTATCGGTAATCGGAAGAAACCAGACTCTGAAGCTGGCGGTGGACCCGGAGGGAATCCGCAGCGAGGCGCCCTATCTCTACGTGGGAACGCATCAGATTATCCGTCTGGCGGATTATGACAGCAAAGACCCAATCGGAGACAATTACTATATTACTTATGAGCAAAGCCGGGTAACGGTGCAGCAGGAGGAAACCTTTACGATGGATGACATCGCAGAAGGCGATACCGTCTACCGGGATACCGAGGAGGAGGGAACTTTCTGGGTTCTCTGGCGCGGCGGCAGCAGGCGGCAGATCAAGATTTTGCCATCCCGGCGGCAGCAGACCTATTATGACCGGGTGTACTGCAGAGTGAACGGAAGAACCTATAACCTGACCGCGGGCGTGAATTTCACAGATCTGGCGGGCGACAATGACAGCGTCCGGCTCAATGTTTATTTGTACAACAGCAGCAGCGGCCGGACCCGGACGGCAGGCACCAGAACCATTACGGTGCGTCTGGACGACAGCGCGCCTTCGGCTTCCATTACCCTGGGAAGCATGAGCAGCAGCAGCGCGGTGCGCTACAATGTGTTCCAGCGTGACAATGAGAGAGTAACCCTGTCGGTACGGGATTCCGAAAGCGGAATCCGGCGTGTACGCTATTCCGTTGTAAATCGAACGGAGGATTTGAGCCGGGAGCAGCTAGAGCGGCTGGCGGACGAGGATTTTGACTGGGATGTGACCAGAACCTTTACGGAAAAAACCGCGAACTTCAGCAGGAGCTTTTCCATTCCCTCCGCTTCCAGGGAAGGCTATTACTTTGTGATTGCTGAGACACTGGATCAGGCTGGGAATACAAAGCTGTACGCATCCAACGGCATTGTAGTGGACAGAACGGCCCCGGTTATTTCCCAGGTAACTCTTTCGGGCGACCGCAATGAGGAGAGCGGCATTTACACAGGGAATGTGACGGCCAGATTTACTGTAAGCGACTTTACGGAGGACGGACAGACGACCTCAGGCGTTGCCTCTGTCACCTACTCCATCCTCCGGGACGGCGAGGCTGTGGAGGGCTATGAGAACATTTCCCTGCGGAATGTGAGCAGCGGACGGCTTTCAATCGGAAATCTGGAGGGCCGGGGAGCCCGGCGCAGCTACCGGATTCAGGTGCCGGCGTCCGTCTTTGAGTCCAACAACGTGGTTATCCGGATTACGGCGAGAGATTTGGCCGGAAATACGGTTTCCAGGCGTTCCTCCCGGATCATGATCGACCGGACAGCGCCTGAGGTCAGTGTGAGTTATGAGAACAATAATGTAGTAAACGGCCGCTACTTCCAGTCCGGCAGAACCGCCGTTGTAACGGTGAACGACCGGAATATTGATAAGGACAATGTGCGGATTACCGTGTACGCGACGGTAGGCCTGGGAAGAAGCGTTGGCGGAACCTATACGGTGGATGAGCTGAACCGGATCATGGGAGCCTATGGCATATCGGCCAGATGGCTTTCCGACAGCAACGAGGGTGTTCGGGAAGCAGACCGCACCCAGGATCGAAGCTGCCGTCTTTCCATAACCTTTGGAAGCAGCGGCGGAAGGATTTTTGACTGTGCCTACAGCCAGATTGCCGTGGAGTGTACGGATCTGGCAGGCAGGAACAGCCGGAACACTTCGTATTCCGGACAGACGCCTCATGAATTTACGGTGGATCATACGCCGCCTGTGGTGCGCGTAACCTATACCAATGACGGGGCGCAGATCAGCCCGGGAACCAGCGAAGGAAGCCAGCTTTACAGGCAGGGCAGCATTACCATGCAGGTTCAGATCGATGAGCTGAACTTCGGCACCGGGCAGAATACGGTGTGGACCGTAAACGGACAGACCAGGGCCATCGGCTTTGTAAGCGCGGGAACAATACGGACAGGAACCCTGACCTTCTCGGAGGACGGCCATTATGTAACTGGCTTTGGTTACACGGATATGGCGGGCAATGAAGCGAACGTCATCGCCAGCGCCTATTTCACGGTGGACAACCAGGCTCCCTCGGACGGGGCGGTGACCATTGAACCTTTTGGCACTTGGAGCAGCTTTTCCGGCTTTACAAATTTCAGCCGCAGCGATTCTCTGACGGCCTCCATTGCGGGAAGCGACGATTTATCCGGTCCGCCGCAGATTTCCTGGTACCGGTCCAGCGAGCCTCTTACGGAGGGACAGCTGGCGGGAGTGTCCTGGACTTCGGGAAGCAGCCTTACCATCAGCGAGGAGGGACAGTTCATCCTTTACGCAAGGCTTCAGGATCAGGCGGAGAATGTATCCTATGTAAGCTCAGACGGCGTAATCCTCGACCGGAGCCTGGAAGCACCGGAGATTACGATTACGTCTGCCCAGCCCTCTCAGAATATCTACCGGGAGGATGTGGCCTACACGATCCAGGTGACAGACCCCACAGTGGGCGGCTCTTACGCCGGCCTGAGCTCGGTGCGCTATGAGGTGCTGGCAGACGGAGTGGTGACGCAGCAGGATACCTATTCCTTCGGACAGGAGAACCGGCAGAATTCTTTCAGCCAGGCTCTGACTATTGACAGCGCGTCGAACAACAGCAACCAGGTTTCCGTGCGGGTATACGCCCAGGACAACGCGGGCAATACCAGCGAGTCGGAAACAGATGTTCAGATCGATGTGACGGCGCCGCAGATTTCGGTTTCCTACGATTTGAACGCGCCGGAAAACGGCAGCTACTACAGTCAGACCCGGACGGCTACGGTGACGGTGCTGGAGCGGAACTTTGACGAGAACGGCGTGTCTTGGGATATCCGGAATACGGAAGGTGACCAGCCCGTTATCGGGGCCTGGAGCCACAGCGCGGCAAACGGCATATCGGACGCAACGGTACACACCTGCGAGGTGGTGTTCGCGGCGGACGGAGACTATGAATTCGGCCTTTCCGTAACCGATGCCGCGGGAAATACCGGAGAATACGGAAGAACGGACGCCTTTACCATTGACCAGACGCTTCCGGAGGCGGAAGTGGCTTACGACAATATGGATTCCCATGAGGACGGATACTATAACGCTTCCCGGACGGCTACGGTAACGATTACCGAGCATAATTTCCGGGCGGAGGATGTGGAGTTTACCTTTACCGGCGAGAACACGCCCCAGGTGTCGGAATTTGAATCCATCGGCGATGTCCATACGGCGACCATCCGCTTTGCGGAGGATGGAAACTATACCTTTACGATGGATTACCGGGATCTGGCAGGCAACCGCATTGAGGAGTTTGAGGAGGAGAGCTTTGTCATCGACACCGAGGCCCCCAAGGTGGAAATCCGGGATGTGGAAGGCGCGAACAGCGGCGATGTGCAGCCGAGAATCCTTACCTCCGACACAAACTATACGGCGGCTGGAGTGGAGATCACGCTGGAAGGCCTGAACCATGAGGCGGAGGAACCCCAGCGGGATACCGCGGCATCTGAAGCCACGGGCGGCGGCGAAACCATCGTTCTGGCAAATATGCCTGTGGAACGGGAATACGACGATCTGTATACGCTGACCGTTACCGTTACAGACCGGGCGGGCAATGAGACGACGGAAGAAATCCAGTATTCCGTGAATCGCTACGGCTCGGTTTACGATTTCGGGGAGGCTCTGGACGCGCTGCTGGAAAGCTATTATGCCCAGGCGGTGGAAGAGGATCTCGTAATCCATGAATACAATGTGGATACCATAAATTTCAGCGAACTGACGGTGACAAAGGACGGAACCGCCAGAGATCTGGAGGAGGGAACGGACTTTACCGTAGAGGAAGAGGAAGCGGATGGAAGGAAGCATTACGTCTATACGCTGAACAGAGAAATATTTACAGAGGAGAGGCAGACAGAGGACGGTCAGACAGAAACCGTTCCGTCAGACGGTCATTATACGATTACCGTTTATTCGGAAGACGAAGCGGGAAACCGGTCCAGCAACCAGCGTACCGGGGATACGATTCAGTTTATTATCGACAGCACGGCGCCGATGGTGGTCGTGACCGGATTGGACGGAGGACCTTACAATGAGACCAGCCATACGGTGTCCATCAGCGCTCAGGATAATATGTATCTTGCCTCCTTGAGGGTGGAGGTCCGTTATGGACGGGATACCGAAAGCCAGGTAATTCGGGAGTTTACGGCCGAGGAGCTCGAGGAGAGCTTCGGAACGGTTTCCGTGGACCTTCCGGAAGACAGCCGGGAGCAGCACGTAAAAGTGATTGCGACGGATCTGGCGGGGAATACCGTAGGGGCCAGCGAGGAAGAAGAGATTTCGGTGACGATTTCCACAAACTTCCTGGTTCGCTTTGTCAGCAACCGGCCGCTGTTCTACGGAACCATTGCCGCGGCGGCAGTGATTCTGCTGGGAATCATTCTGCTGATTGTGAAGAAGAAAAAACAAAAACAGACGGAACAGACGAAATAACGGCCGAAAGGCCCGGGCGCTGCAAAGACAGAAGAGGTTACACTGGAAAATATAGAGATGCGGGAGATTGCCTATGTGAAACGCAACCGGGCCGAGTATGAGGCGCTGCGGGACGACTTTGACAGCGGGGTGAAAAAGGAATTTTTGACCGGTCTGGGAGAAGATCCGGAGTATCTGCGCTCGAAAGGCTTTTCAGAAACGGAAATCCGCATGATACAGGACGGAAAATCGCCGGATGGCTGGCAGGTGCACCATAAGCTTCCTTTGGACGACGGGGGAACGAATGATCTGGACAATCTGGTCCTGATCCAGAATCATCCGTCCCATAAGGCGGTGACAAATTATCAGAACAGCTTCAGACGTAACATGGAGGAAGGCGAGACGCGGACGGTGAACTGGCCGGTGATTCAGAACCGGGTTTATCCATAGGAGGTAGAGATATGCGGGAAGACGGTTTGGAAAAAATCAAGGAGAGAAAGGCGCGGTACGGGCTTGGAATGAACCGGGGGCTTACCGGGGAGGAGCTTGCCGCTTTTTCCAGAAATGTGGAGGCAGCCTTTGGGATTCTGCTCCCGGAGGGCTACCGGAAGCTGCTTCTGCAGGCAAACGGCTGGGAATATAACGGCTATAAACTGTACGGCGCGGATTTTTACGGGAAACCCTTTTCCGGTGCCAGCGCGGCAGGGGAAACGGATGAAAACGGTCTGGTATGGAACAATGAGATCTGGTGGGAAAACGAATGGCAGAAGGCGTATCTTTTCCTGGGAGAGGGAGATATGAGCTGGTTTGTCTGCCGGATCGGGGACGGCCGCTTTCTGGAACTGGATCTTCCGTCCGGCAGTCCTGTGGCCGCTTTTGACAGCTTTGAAGGGCTGCATGAGCAGATGCTGAAGGAGGCGCTGATGTGAACGGAAATAAAAAAATCCTTACCGCGGCTGTCGTCCTCCTGGGAATTGTCTGCGCGCTGTTTTTCTGGATTCTTACCCCGGAAGGACCTTGGGCGCTGGTTTACGCGGGCTTTGGCGTATTTCTGGAAGGACTGCTTGCCGTTCTGTTTGCCGCGGCGGCGTGGAAGGAGAGCAGGAGAGGACGGCGAAAGCGGCTTGGTACGGCAGTCTTCTGCCTGCTGGCAGTCGGAATCGGCCTGCTTTCGGTCCGCGAGGGCATTCTGGTCGGAAAGGATCTGGCTTCCGGATCCAGAGAGGGGATTTTTACGGAAGCCTTCGCCTATTCACGCTCCGGGGCCAAAGGGTTCCTGCATTACACAATAAGCGGAATGGTAAACGGGGAACCGATGGAGTTCGCCGTCGGCAGAGATACCTATTCGGCGGTGCGCTCCCGAAACAAGAAGGAATGGCGAATTATCTACTACGAGAATACAAAAAGCCTGGTTCGGCTTGAATAAAAGTCCGGCCTTATATAGTTGAAAGGAATAAATTTCGCGTTTGTATGCGGCATCTCTTCCTTTTTCTGTGTAAACCCGCGTTTTCTATCCGCGAACGGAACGGCTTCGCGAAGCGGATTTTTGATGCCGGATCGCCTGGTGCCGGTCAGGGCGCGGCCAGTAATTCTTTGACTTGCCATATAAAGGAATCGTGCAGAAAATACTTGCCATTTTTGCCAAAATTCGTTACAATTAAAATCGGCAGAACTTTGATTTTATAAATAAATTTGCAAATGGAGGGCTAAGAATGAGTAACACAGCACAAAGCTTAGCAAGCACAAGAATCGCTTCGCTGCTTGATGAAAACAGTTTTGTTGAAATCGGCGGATGCGTAACTGCCCGAAGCACAGATTTTAACATGCAGCCGGCAGAGACCCCGGCAGACGGCGTTGTAACCGGCTATGGGGTGATCGACGGGAATCTGGTGTATGTTTACAGCCAGGACGCGGCCGTACTGGGAGGCACCATCGGCGAGATGCATGCGAAGAAAATTATCGCTCTGTATGACATGGCTATGAAGATGGGGGCTCCGGTGATCGGTCTGATCGATTGCGCTGGCCTGAGACTTCAGGAGGCTACCGACGCGCTGAACGCGTTCGGTGAAATCTACTTAAAGCAGAGCATGGCGTCCGGCGTTGTTCCGCAGATTACTGCCATTTTCGGAACATGCGGCGGTGGGTTGGCCCTTGTGCCTGCGTTGACGGATTTTACGTTTATGGAGCAGAAAAAGGCAAAGCTGTTTGTAAATTCTCCGAATGCCCTGGAAGGCAACAATGCTACAAAATGTGACACTGCAGCGGCGAAATTCCAGAGCGAGGAAGCGGGACTGGTGGACTTTACCGGGACCGAGGAGGAAATTTTCGCCGGTATCCGGCAGCTGATCGGCATGTTGCCTGCAAATAATGAAGACGACGCTTCTTACGAAGACTGTACGGATGATCTGAACCGTCTCTGCGGCGGACTGGAGAACGCCGCCGGCGATACCGGGATTGTGCTTTCCACAATCGCTGACGACCATGTATTTGTGGAGACCAAGGCGGCTTACGCGGGAGAGATGATCACCGGATTTCTGAAGCTGAACGGACAGACTGTTGGCGCAGTGGCGAACAGAACCGAAGTTTACGACGAGCAGGGAGAAAAGGTGAAAACCTATAAACCGGAGCTGACCGCGAAGGGAGCCAGAAAGGCGGCGCGTTTCGTGCGCTTCTGCGATGCCTTCAATATCCCGGTGCTGACTTTGACAAACGTTACCGGATTCAAAGCGGATATGCATTCCGAACGTCAGGTTGCGGAGGCGGCCGGAAAGCTTGCCTATGCTTTCGCGGAGGCCACGGTGCCTAAGGTAAATGTGGTTGTGGGAAAAGCATTCGGAAGCGCCTATACAGTTATGAACAGCAAGGCCCTGGGAGCGGACATGACCTATGCGTGGCCCACTGCGGAAATCGGAATGATGGACGCGGATTTGGCGGCAAAGATTATGTACGACGGCTCAGACGCGTCTGTTATCAATGAAAAGGCCGCAGAGTACGCGGCTTTGCAGAATAATATAATGTCCGCGGCCAGAAGAGGCTATGTGGATACGGTGATAGAAGCTGCCGATACGAGAAAATATGTGATCGGGGCGTTTGAAATGTTATTCACAAAGAGAGAGGACCGTCCCTCAAAGAAGCATGGTGCGGTTTAAGAGAGGTGGATAATATGAAGAGTGGAAAACTGAAAAAATATCTGGCTGTCCTGGCTTTGTCGGGAGCTCTGGCCGCCGGTTCCGTGATGCCGGCTCTGGCCGCGGAGACGGAAACTGCGTCGGCTGCGGAAACAACAGAGGCGGACGCAGGGACAGAGGCTTCTGAGACCGCGGATACGGAAGCAGATGCCGCAGCTACGGAGAATGTATCCGAGGAAATCGAGGAAGAGGAGACCACGGCCGCGGCAACGACCCAGGAGGATGCCTTTAAGCAGAGCGCTTCCATGCTGATTCAGCAGATCACCTCCCTTTCGGACGAACAGATTACCGCTTATATCGCCCAGGGAGATGAGTTCCTTTCGGCCGCCCTGACTTCCTGGCAGTCGGCAAAGGAAAGCACCGGAGCTTTTGTATCTGTTGGCGAACAGACGGTGGAGATGGACGACGAAGGCATAACGGTGGTGTCTGAGGTTACCTGTGAGGACGCTTCCATGACCGTAACCCTTTACGGTGATCTGCAGACAAACGCCTACACCAGCATGAGCTTTGACGTAAACTATTCGCTGGCCCAGCAGATGGGACAGGCGGCGATGAATACCGTGATCGGCCTGGTGGTTGTGTTTGCGGTACTGTTTTTCCTGAGCTATGTTATCGGGCTTTTGAAGCATGTGAACGGTCTTGAAAAGAAGGAAGAGGCTGAAGAAACGGAAACGCCCGAAATCGTTCCGGCACCGGTTCAGGAACTTCCCGTCCAGGAAGAGCTTGTGGGCGATCAGGAGCTTGTGGCAGTGATCGCGGCAGCGATTGCCGCGTATGAAGGAAGCGCGTCAACGGAAGGATTCGTGGTGCGCTCCATTCGAAAATCAAAAAATAACAGATGGCGCAGAGCCTAACCGATACAGGAGGAATGAAAATGAAAACCTATACAATTACAGTAAATGGCACAGTGTATGATGTTACCGTAGAAGAGGGAACCGCAGCGGCGGCAGCCCCCGCAGCGGCACCGAAGGCCCCTGTGGCACCGGCAGCTCCCGCAGCGCCGGCAGCAGCTCCCGCGGCGGCTCCAAAGGCAGCGCCTGCGGCTAACGCGGCCCCGAAGGCAGCGGCAGGCGCAGGTTCCGTAAAGGTTACGGCTTCTGTACCGGGTAAGGTTTGCAAGGTAGAAGCCAGCGTTGGCCAGACCGTAAAGGCAGGCGATTCCATCGTTGTTCTGGAAGCCATGAAAATGGAGATCCCGGTGGTCGCTCCCCAGGACGGCACCGTTGCAAGCATCGATGTGGCCGCAGGCGACGCAGTGGAGTCAGGGGACGTTTTGGCAACAATGAATTAATAATGGAGGTCGGTTTTTATGTCAATGTCATATATCACAGATACATTGTCGAACCTGCTCCATCAGACAGCATTTTTTAATCTGACCTGGGGAAATTATCTGATGATCCTGGTTGCCGCCGTATTTCTGTACCTGGCGATCAAAAAGGGATTTGAGCCCCTGCTTCTGGTTCCGATTGCATTCGGTATGCTGCTTGTGAATATCTATCCGGACATTATGGCAAGCCCGGATGAGACATCGAACGGAGTAGGCGGACTGCTGTACTATTTCTACATTCTGGACGAGTGGAGTATTTTCCCGTCCCTGATTTTCATGGGCGTAGGTGCCATGACGGATTTTGGTCCGTTAATCGCGAATCCATCCAGCTTCCTCATGGGCGCGGCGGCGCAGCTTGGAATTTACGTGGCTTATTTCCTGGCGATTTTCATGGGATTCAGCGGCAAGGCAGCGGCTGCTATCTCCATTATCGGTGGAGCGGACGGCCCTACCTCCATTTTCCTGGCAGGAAAGCTTGGACAGACGTCGCTGATGGGCCCCATCGCGGTGGCGGCGTATTCCTATATGTCTCTGGTGCCGATTATCCAGCCTCCGATTATGAAGCTTCTGACTACGGAGGAGGAAAGAAAGATTAAAATGGAGCAGCTTCGTCCGGTTTCCAAGCTGGAGAAGATCCTGTTCCCTGTTATCATTACCATCGTGGTCTGCCTGCTTCTTCCCACCACGGCTCCTCTGGTAGGTATGCTGATGCTGGGCAACCTGTTCCGTGAGAGCGGTGTTGTAAAGCAGCTTACGGAGACCGCGTCCAACGCCCTGATGTACATTGTAGTTATCCTGCTTGGTACTTCGGTTGGCGCCTCCACCAGCGCGGAAGCGTTCCTGAATATAGATACGCTGAAGATCGTGCTCCTTGGACTGATTGCCTTCGCCTTTGGTACGGCGGGCGGCGTGCTGCTTGGAAAGCTCATGTGTAAGCTGTCCGGCGGAAAGATTAATCCGCTGATCGGTTCTGCCGGCGTTTCCGCGGTGCCTATGGCGGCCCGTGTGTCCCAGAAAGTCGGAGCCGAGGCAGATCCCACGAATTTCCTGCTTATGCATGCCATGGGACCTAACGTGGCCGGCGTAATCGGCACAGCCGTGGCTGCCGGTACTTTCATGGCGATATTTGGCGTATAACGAGATTAGGAGGAAAGACAATGACTGCAGATACAAAAAAACCAATTAAAATTACGGAGACGATTCTCCGTGACGCGCATCAGTCCCTGATCGCCACCAGAATGACCACAGAGCAGATGCTTCCGATTGTGGACAAGCTGGACCAGGTGGGCTATCATTCTGTGGAGTGCTGGGGCGGTGCTACCTTTGACGCATCCTTACGTTTCCTTCATGAGGATCCGTGGGACAGACTTCGAAAATTCCGCGACGGCTTCAAAAAGACAAAGCTGCAGATGCTTTTCCGCGGCCAGAATATTCTGGGTTACCGGCCCTACGCGGATGACGTGGTAGAGTATTTCGTGCAGAAATCGATTGCCAACGGAATCGATATCATCCGTATCTTTGACTGTATGAACGATCTGAGAAACCTTCAGACAGCAGTAAAGGCGGCTAATAAGGAAAAAGGCCACGCGCAGGTGGCACTGTCCTATACCCTGGGCGATGCCTACACTCTGGAATACTGGGTGGATATGGCAAAGAAGGTGGAAGACATGGGCGCGAACTCCATCTGCATTAAGGATATGGCGGGTCTTCTTCTGCCGTACGCGGCAACAGAGCTTGTGACGGCCCTGAAGGAAGCGGTGGATCTGCCGATTCAGCTTCATACCCACTATACCTCCGGCGTAGCTTCCATGACTTATCTGAAGGCGGTGGAGGCCGGTGTGGATGTGATTGACACAGCGATGTCGCCCTTCGCGCTTGGCACTTCTCAGCCAGCCACGGAGGTTATGGTGGAGACCTTCAAGGGAACCCCTTACGATACCGGTTTTGATCAGCAGCTTCTGGCGGAAATCGCCGATTACTTCCGCCCGATCCGCGACGAGGCTCTGGACAGCGGCCTGCTGAACCCGAAGAATCTGGGTGTCAATATCAAGACACTGCTGTATCAGGTTCCGGGCGGTATGCTTTCCAACCTGACATCCCAGCTGAAGGAGCAGCACGCGGAGGATAAGTTCTACGAAGTGCTTGAGGAAGTGCCGAGAGTCCGCAAGGATCTGGGCGAGCCGCCTCTGGTAACGCCCTCCTCTCAGATCGTAGGTACGCAGGCTGTGTTCAATGTACTCATGGGCGAGCGCTATAAGATGGTTACCAAGGAGACTAAGGCAGTGCTGTCCGGCCAGTATGGAGCGACCATCAAGCCCTTTAATCCTGAGGTACAGAAGAAGTGTATCGGCGATGCCGAGGTGATTACCTGCCGTCCGGCGGATCTGATCCCTGATGAGCTGGATACGCTGGAAAGCGAGATGGCACAGTGGAAAGAACAGGATGAGGATGTTCTGACCTACGCGCTGTTCCCGCAGGTTGCCGTAGACTTCTTTAAATACAGACAGGCCCAGGAAACAAAGGTGGATCCCAGCGTAGCGGATACAAAGAACGGGGCATATCCCGTATAAAAGAGTTTTTACGAAAGACTTATGAAAAAAGACGGGCTGCCGTACAAGGAGTACGGCGGCCCGTTGTTTTCATGATTCAAGTATGCACAGAAAAATGAACTTGAGAGTCGCGGGCAGTTATGATAAAATAGGATAACAGTTTACCCGGATTCGCGCGTATGCCGCGCGGACTGTGAGAAAAGGATTCAGGAGGTATTTACAAATGAAAAAGCTGAAAGTAAAAAAAGGCGCGGAGTGTATGGCCTGTCTGGCCTGCGCAGTAGCCTGCTCAGAGGCATTTTACAAGGTGAGCGATCCGTCTAAGGCCTGCCTTCAGATCGTTGAGAAAAAGGGCGCTGTAAAGCCTGTGGTCTGTCCCCAGTGCGGTAAGTGCGCGACTGTCTGCGAGGCCGGAGCGATCACCCAGAACGCTAAGGGCGTATATATGATCAACAAGAAAAAATGTACAGGCTGCGGCAAATGTGCGGAAGTCTGTCCCTTTGGCGTACTCGTTAAAGCAGAGGACAGCCCTGCGTCCAAGTGTATTGCCTGCGGTATCTGCGCCAAGGCCTGTCCCATGGACGTACTGGAGGTTGTGGAGAGCTGAATTCGCAGAGAAGCAGACCGTAAGAACGAGATATAATTCCATGGCATGGATGCCGCAGATTCTGCGGCATCTTTTCGATTTTCGTGATAAGCCCGTCCAAGGATTGCCGTGCTTGCGCGAGCAGATATTTGCCGGCAGACAAGTCCTTTGGGCAGGATTTTTCGCTGTGTCAGAGAAAGGAACGAATAGGAAATGAGCAAAGTGGCGGTTATCGGCTGCGGAGCCGCGGGCATGTTCGCCGCGGCAGCGGCTGCAAAGCAGGGGCATCAGACGGAAATTTTCGAAAAAAACGAGAGGGCCGGGAAAAAGCTGTACATTACCGGAAAAGGCCGGTGCAATCTCACAAATGACTGCGATCCGGAGGAGGTACTGAAAAACGTATGCACAAACAGAAAGTTCCTCTACAGCGCCGTTTATGGCTGGACCAGCCAGGATACGATCCGCTTTTTTCAAAATGAGGGGATGCGGACAAAAACCGAGAGGGGAAACAGGGTCTTTCCGGAAAGCGACCGCTCGGCAGACGTCATCGATACCCTTCGCCGTGTGCTTGAGCGTCTTGGGGTAACCATCCATTTTGGAAGCCCGGTGAAAGATCTTTGGATCGAGGAGGGAAAAATCCGGGGCCTCATTATGGAGAACGGTACGCGAAGGGAGACGGACGCCGTGATTGTGGCAACCGGAGGACTCTCCTATGCCAGTACCGGCTCCACCGGGGATGGCTTTCGCTTCGCGCGGGCGGCAGGCCATACCGTGACAGCGCTGTCCCCTGCGCTGGTTCCCATGAATATCAAAGAGTCCTTCTGCGAAAGGCTCCAGGGCCTTTCCCTGCGAAACGTAAAGATTACGGTTTTGGATGGAAAAAAGAAGCTTTTTGAGGACTTCGGGGAAATGCTTTTTACCCACTACGGCGTATCGGGCCCCCTGATTTTAAGCGCCAGCAGTCTGATCGGAAGAAAATACCTGGAAAAGAAGCCGGTTCTCTCCATTGATTTAAAGCCTGCGCTGTCCACAGAACAGCTGAATGCCAGAATTTTGCGGGATTTTGAAAAAGGGAAAAACCGTCAGTTTAAAAATGCGCTGGGGGAACTGTTCCCGGCAAAGCTGATTCCGGTGATGGTGGATTACTCTGAAATTGCCCCGGATAAGGCCGTAAATGAGATTACCAGGGAGGAAAGGCTGAATTTTTCATACAAAATCAAAAATTTTCGGTTGACCATAACCGGACTTCGAGATTATAATGAAGCTATCATTACCAAAGGCGGCGTCAGCGTAAAAGAAGTCAATCCCTCCACCATGGAGTCAAAATTTGTGAAGGGTCTGTTTTTCGCGGGAGAAGTTCTGGATCTGGACGCTTTGACGGGAGGGTTTAATCTTCAGATTGCCTGGTCTACTGCCAGGGCCGCCGGACTGGGTATAGAATAGGAGGAACCATGAGTTTTAACATTGCGGTAGACGGCCCGGCCGGAGCCGGGAAAAGTACGATCGCGAAACGGGTGGCGGCGGCCCTTTCCTTTCATTACGTGGATACGGGCGCGATGTACCGCGCGATTGCTCTCTATCTGATCCGCAGCGGGATTCCGCCGGAGGATACCGAAGCCATAGGAAACGCGTGCAGAGATATTCCCATTTCCATTGGCTACAGCGGACAGGAGCAGCAGGTATTTTTAAACGGGGAGAACGTTACAGGAGAGCTTCGTGCGGAGAAGGTCGGAAATATGGCCTCCATCGTTTCTGCCAATCCCATGGTACGCGAGGCACTGTTGTCTTTGCAGCGCAGACTTGCCCGGGAGCAGGATGTGATCATGGACGGCAGGGATATCGGCACCAATATTCTTCCGGAAGCGCAGCTTAAAATTTTTTTGACGGCCAGCACGGAAAAAAGGGCGGACAGACGATACCGTGAGCTTCTGGAGAAGGGAGAACCGGCGGATTTCGAGAAGATCCGGCGGGACATTGAAGAACGCGACAACCGTGACAGAAATCGAAAAACAGCCCCTTTGCGGCAGGCGCCGGACGCGGTGCTGGTGGATACCACGGATATGGATATCGACCAGGTGACGGAGCGGATACTGGAGCTTTATCGGGAGAGGGCGGTGCGATGATCGTCAAAACAGCGAAAACAGCAGGCTTCTGTCCGGGAGTAAAGCGGGCGGTCAGGATGGTCTATGAGCAGGCGGAAAATCCCAGCAAGGAGATTTACACCTACGGGCCGATCATCCACAACGAACAGGTAGTGGAGGATTTGGAGAAGAAGGGCGTGCGCGTGCTGAACTCCGAGGAGGAGATCCGTGTGCTTACCGGAGGAACGGTTATTATCCGTTCCCACGGTGTTTCCAAGTCTGTGTATGACCTGATCCGGGACAAAGGCCTGGAGCTGGTGGATGCCACCTGCGGTTTTGTCCGCAGAATCCATGAGATCGTCTGGAGGGAGAGTGGAAACGGGTGCGACATTCTGATTATCGGAAACAGCACACACCCGGAGGTAGAGGGGATTAAAGGCTGGTGCCGGAAGGATGCCTATGTCATCGAAACGGAGGAGGAAGCCGAAAAATTTCACTATACGAAAAAAAACAAGCTTTGCATTGTGTCACAGACGACATTTAATTACAAGAAATTTAATAAATTAGTTGAAATTATTTCGGAAAAGGGTTATGATATACTTGTTTTAAATACGATTTGCAACGCGACTGAGGAGCGCCAGACCGAGGCAAGGGCGATTGCCAGGGAGGCGGATGCTATGATTGTCATTGGAGGACGCCACAGTTCGAATACGCAGAAGCTATTTGAAATATGTAAAAAAGAATGTGAAAATACTTACTATATACAGAGACTAAAAGATTTGGATGTACAGTCACTACAATCCATGAGTTGCGTAGGTATTACCGCAGGGGCTTCAACCCCAAATAATATTATTGAGGAGGTTCAAAACAATGTCAGAAATGAGCTTTGAACAAATGCTGGATGAATCATTCAAAACAATTCATAACGGAGAGGTAGTCGAAGGTACAGTAATCGATGTAAAAGATGATGAGATCATCTTGAATATAGGGTACAAAGCAGACGGTATTATTACAAAGAGCGAATACACGAATGATCAGAGCTTGAATCTGCATGACGCTGTTCATGTAAATGATGTGTTGGAGGCAAAGGTGTTGAAAGTAAACGATGGAGAAGGCCAGGTAGTCCTGACGTATAAGAGACTCGCGGCCGAAAAGGGAAACAAGAGACTGGAGGAGGCATATGAGAACCATGAGGTTCTGAAGGCTCCGGTTACTCAGGTGCTGGACGGCGGTTTAAGCGTTGTGATTGACGAAGCCAGAGTCTTTATTCCGGCCAGTCTGGTATCAGATACTTATGAGAAGAATCTTGGAAAATACGCAGGCCAGGAGATCGAGTTCGTGATTACCGAGTTCAATCCCCGCAGAAGAAGAATCATCGGCGACCGCAAACAGCTGCTGATTGCCAGGAAGGCACAGATGCAGAAGGAGCTCTTTGAGAGAATCCATCCGGGCGATGTGGTAGAGGGTACCATTAAGAACATTACTGACTTCGGCGCGTTTATCGATCTGGGCGGCGCGGACGGACTTCTGCATATATCTGAGATGTCCTGGGGCCGTGTGGAAAACCCGAAGAAGGTATTCAAAGTAGGAGAGAAGCTGACGGTTCTGATTAAGGACATCAGCGGCGACAAGATTGCCCTCAGCCTGAAGTTCGCGGACCAGAATCCGTGGCTGACCGCTTCTGAGAAGTACGCGGTTGGAAACATCGTAGAAGGCCGCGTTGCCAGAATGACGGATTTCGGCGCTTTTGTAGAGCTTGAGCCGGGCGTGGACGCTCTGCTGCATGTTTCTCAGATCGCGCAGGAGCATGTGGACAAGCCCTCTGATGTGCTGAAGATCGGCGAAATTATCACGGCGAAGGTTGTGGATTTCAATGAGGCCGAAAAGAAGATCAGCCTGAGCATGAAGGTTCTTCAGTCTGCAAGGACAGAGGATTCCGACGAGGAATAAAATGCAAAGCTGCTGCAAAATGAAATGATTCAGCGAAAAAGGCGCCGGGTCTTGCGGATCCGGCGCCTGGTTTGGCAGATGAGCGTTCATTTTGCGGCAGCTTTTTTGTAACAGTTCAGCAAGGCCAAAGGGTATCTCCTTTGGATGGAAAGTCCGACAGCAGGGAACGCGCGTAGGCCAGCAGAGCCGCTTTATCGGAAAGAGAGAGGGAATCGGCAAAGAACCAGAGCCCGCGGCTTTCATAGCTTTCCCGAAAGACCGGTACAAACAGAGGGTCTTTCTGCGGAAGAAACAAGCCTTCTTTTTTTATATAGCAGGTGGCCTTTTTGGCGGGGACGCGGCTTCCCTTCCCCGCGAAAGCCGCGACGCTTTTATGGACGGCCATGTCCTCGTCCGGTAGATAATAATAGTTTTTGTAGTCGTCCATAAAATACTTCAGAGTGGCCTGCCGGCCATAAATAAGGAGAGAGAGCCGTTTGCCCTCTGCCTTCAGATAAAAGGCGCCGCAGGGGCAGGAAAATCCCAGGGGAAGGGTATCATAGAGCCCCAGATCAAGCTGGAGCTTCCCGCCGTCCTCATCGGAAAGAAGCCTGCAGTCCTGTACGCTTTCGAGTTCTCTGCCCAGGGCGGTATAAGCCAGCAGAGGGAGAAGATGCGGGAGCATGGTCAGGTCATTGTCATCGGGCTGCCTCATTTGGCCAAGGAGGGTTTCTAGGGCTCGCTGGCTGGAGCGTTCCAGGGGGAAAATGCGGCGAAGGGGTTTTAAAAGACGGTACAGATCCAGATTCTCCTTCCCATCAAGAGGACAGGGAATGTCATAGAGACCGCAGCGCCTTCGCAGGCAGGGCAGATCAAAGCTGGTGCCGTTAAAGTGTACAAGAACAGGCCATTGGGAGAGGAATTCCAGATAGTCTGCCAGAATCCAGGGCTCTTCCTCCTTTGACTCAGCCAGCCATTGGCGCGCCGTCCATTGGCCCTTTGCCAGATAAGCGCAGCCCGCGTAAGCAATCCGGGCATTTTTCCGTGCAAGCCCGGTGGTTTCAATATCCATCAGGCAGACTTGCCTTGTATCGCCAAAGGATGCTGGCAGGCTGCTGTTTACAGGAAGAATTTTTTCATTGATTTGCATGTATATCCTCTTTTCTCCGGGTGTGCTGGTGCCGCTTCTGGTGCGGCCTTTATGGTAACATTATAGTATAAATGAAGTCAAATGGACAGCAGAAAAACATTTGTCAGCCTGGGTCTGCGCGCGAGACGCGCGGACTGTGAGAAAAGAGTTCACGATTGCTGCGAAAGGAAGGAACGATGAATAGGTTTCGAATGAAAGGCGGAATCCCCTCAGAGGACGGAAAGGAACTGTCCGAGGCACTGCCTATCCGGGATATCTGGCCTGCCAGGGATCTGGTCTATCCGGTTTCCGAAACGGAGGAGGCGCCTGCCGGCCTATTGGTAAAAGAGGGGGATCTGGTGCTGGCCGGGCAGATGATTGCCACGGGAGAGGGCGCGTTTCCGATTCCGGTTTACGCGTCTGTATCCGGAAAAGTGAAGGCGATGGAGCCCAGACGGACCGAGACAGGGGCCGAGGTTTATTCGGTGATTGTGGAAAACGACGGGGCCTATCGGGAAATGGAATGGTCCGGCGGCCGGCCTTTGGAAGAATTGGCGGACGCCGAGGTGCTGGACAGGATCCGGCGGGCTGGGATTGCCCAGCCGGGAGAGACGGAGCGTTCCATTGTGGAAAAGCTGACGGTGGAGGAGCCGGATGGGATCACTTGTGTGATTGGAAATTGTCTGGAATGCGAGCCGTATCTGACAGCGGATTACCGGCGCTTAATTGAGGCTCCGGAGCGGATTGCCGGCGGACTGCGCGCCATTCTTCGGCTGTTTCCCAATGCGGAGGGAATCCTGGCTGTGAACCGGAAAAGAAAAGACGCGGTTCAGGCTTTGCGGGAAACCATAGAACCAGAGGAACGCATGCAGGTTGTTCCCTTAAAGACGAAGTATCCGTTGGGGTTGGAGCAAATGCTGACCTGGCGGTTTACTGGAAGAAAACTGCCGTTTTCCGCGTCCCCAAAGGAAGCGGGGTGTATTGTACTGAGCTGTGATGTGCTGGATTCGGTTTACCAGGCTGTTTTTGAGGGCAGACCGCTGCTCCACCGGGTGGTGACAGTCACAGGGGAGGCCGTCGCGAAACCTCAGAATTTTCGGGTCTGCATTGGGACGAGCTATGGAGAGCTGACCGGACAGGCCGGGGGCTTTAAGAGGGAACCGATGAAGCTGCTTTCCGGCGGGCCCATGAAAGGGGTTGTGCTGGAGGATTTAAACGTACCCGTTTCCCGGACTGCCTCCGCGCTGCTGTGCATGGCAAAAGATGAGGGAGCGTCCGGGGAACCGGGTCCCTGCATCCGCTGCGGGAAATGTACGGAGGTTTGCCCGGAAAATCTTCTGCCTGGGAAATTGGCGGATTTTGCCCAAAAACAGAATATGGAATCTTTTGAACGCTATGGGGGAACAGAGTGCTGCGGGTGCGGGTGCTGCAGCTACGTCTGTCCGGCAAAAAGAAATCTCACCGGGGAAATTGAAACTGCCCGCTGCCAGGTCAAATACGCCGCTGCGGGCGATGGGCGATCCTGAACTGACATAAGCAGGGAGGAAAAGATGGAGGAAAAAGGTACAAGCATATTGGAGAAACCTTATATACGAAATCCGGTCCGGACAGAGCAGACAATGCTGATGGTTCTGATTTCACTGCTTCCGGCAAGCGTTTTTGGCGTATGGAGATTTGGATGGAAAGCGCTGGGGCTGCTTCTTTTGTCTGCAGGGGTCTGTGTTTTAACGGAATTTCTCTATGAGAAATTCCGCGGCCAGCCTATAACCGTGGGAGACTGCAGCGCGGCTGTGACAGGGCTTTTGCTGGCGCTAAGTCTGCCTGTTTCCGTTCCCTGGTGGATGCCGGCTGTAGGAGGAATTTTCGCGATTCTGGCCGCCAAGCAGCTCTTTGGAGGCCTTGGGAAAAACATTCTGAATCCGGCGCTGGCCGCCAGACTGCTTCTTCAGATTCTGTTTTCCGGTTTCCTGGAAGACGGCGCTGCCGCAGCCATCGGGGAAGTTTCGGTTCTCGCGCTGATTATCGGCGCCATGCTGCTGATTTGGTTTGACATCATTACGCTGCGGATACCTGGCGCGTATATCGGCTGTTATCTGGCAGTTCTGCTTATCTTTGGAGGGCGGGGCGCGGATCTTCCCTATCTCGCGGTGAACTTGTTCAGCGGAGGCGTGGTGCTGGGGGCGTTTTTCATGGCGACGGATTACGTGACATCTCCGCTGACCAAGAGCGGCAGGCTGCTTTACGGCTGCGTGATCGGAATTTTAACCGGAATCTTCCGCCTGGCCGGCAGCTTCGCCGCAGGCGTTGCCTGCGCGGTTTTGATCGGGAACCTCCTTGCGCCTCTGATCGACCGCCTGACTGTGCCCGTTCCTTTTGGGCGGGAGCGCAGACTGCCAAAGCTTGGGAGCTTGCTCAAATTTGGAAAAGGTGTGGAGTCCGCGCCAGAGGACGAGACGGAAGAAACACCGTCCGGGGAGCGGAAAGCCAGCGAAGGAGAGGAAGAGACGGCAGAGAAAACGCTGGAGCCGCCCGTAGAGCCAGGTGAGAGAGACACACAGGAATCCCTGGAAACACCCGTCGAAGAGCCGAAGGCGGAAGAGGAGACGGAAACGAAACCGACAGCCGGGGAAGAGGAAGAAGCGGGAGGGTCCCAGGAGACACAGGACGGGGAACCGGAAGAAAAGGCTTCAGAGGAATCCCCTGAAACAGCGGCGGAGGAGCCGAGAGAAAACGAAGGAAAAGAAGAGTCGGCAGAAGAAGCGACGGTGAAGGAACTGCCCAAGCAGAGTCAGTCGGACACCGGGGATAAAAGACCGCGCAGAAAAAAGCGGAAGTCTTCGAAGCGCAAAGCCCAATCGGCCGCATTGGAGCAGCCGGAGCAAGAAAGGGATGCCGGGAAAGCGGACGCATTGCCCGGAAAAGCGGAGTCCGGCGGTGGAGATCGTATAGCCGAAACAGAGGACACATCCGCGCAGAGGGATCCGGGGACAGCGGGCAGATAAGAGGTTTTTTTGAGGAGTTTTTGTAAAAAGGACTGGACGAACGGGTACTTTTATGAGAAAATAAAAATAAGTATGGCGCAAAATATCGAAAGATATTGCCCTTACATAAAAGCACTTATTTGAAAGGAGTCTTACAATGATTTATTCACATGAAGTAGAAACAATGTGTCCTGTAGCACAGGGCGTACATCATGGCGCAGCTCCGATCCCGGAGGAGGCAAAGTGGGTACAGGCAAAAGAAGTAAAGGATATTTCCGGCCTGACACATGGAGTAGGCTGGTGTGCTCCTCAGCAGGGCGCCTGTAAGCTGACTCTGAATGTAAAGGAGGGAATCATCCAGGAGGCTCTGGTTGAGACTATCGGATGCTCCGGAATGACCCATTCCGCGGCTATGGCTTCTGAAATTCTGCCTGGCCTGACGGTTATGGAAGCGCTGAACACAGACCTTGTGTGCGATGCGATCAACACGGCCATGAGAGAACTGTTCCTGCAGATTGTGTATGGCCGTTCTCAGAGTGCTTTCTCAGAAGACGGTCTGCCGGTAGGCGCAGGACTGGAGGACCTGGGAAAAGGGCTGCGTTCACAGGTTGGTACTATGTACGGTACGTTAAAGAAAGGCCCCCGTTATCTGGAGATGGCCGAAGGCTATGTTACCGGCATTGCTCTTGACGCGGACAATGAAATCATTGGTTATCAGTTTGTAAGCCTTGGAAAGATGACAGATTTCATCAAGAAAGGCGATGATCCCAACACCGCATGGGAAAAGGCAAAAGGCCAGTACGGACGTGTAGCGGATGCCGTCAAGATCATTGACCCGAGAAAAGAATAATTTTGTTGCTATTCACAGCAGCTGCAAACACCTGCTGTTTGCGGTGTAAGAAGATGATTCAGTGTGAGCGGATTCCATTCGCAAAGCGAATTTTTAGTGAATCCGCGAGGTGGCTGTTCACGGACCGGAGGACCGTGAATAGTAACATAATTTTAGGAGGTAACGGAAATGGCTTTATTTGAATCATATGAAAGACGAATTGACAAGATCAATTCTGTTTTAAACAGCTATGGAATCGCTTCTCTGGAGGAAGCGGAGAAAATCACAAAGGATGCTGGTCTGGATGTTTACAATCAGATCAAAGGTATCCAGCCTATCTGCTTTGAGAATGCCTGCTGGGCTTACATCACCGGCGCGGCAATCGCCATCAAGAAGGGCTGCAGAAAAGCCGCGGATGCTGCGGCAGCCATCGGCGAGGGCCTTCAGGCTTTCTGTATCCCTGGCTCTGTGGCAGATACCCGTAAGGTAGGTCTTGGCCATGGAAATCTTGGAAAGATGCTTCTGGAAGAGGAAACCGAGTGCTTCTGCTTCCTGGCAGGTCATGAGTCCTTCGCGGCAGCGGAAGGCGCCATCGGTATCGCTGAGAAGGCAAACAAGGTTCGTCAGAAACCGCTGCGCGTTATCCTGAACGGTCTTGGAAAAGATGCTGCCCAGATCATTTCCCGTATCAACGGCTTCACCTATGTTGAAACCGAATACGATCCCTATACGAACGAAGTAAAGGAAGTATTCCGCAAAGCATATTCTGACGGTCTCCGGGCAAAGGTAAACTGCTACGGAGCGAACAGCGTTCAGGAAGGCGTTGCGATCATGTGGAAGGAAAACGTAGACGTTTCCATCACCGGAAACTCTACGAATCCTACCCGTTTCCAGCACCCGGTAGCAGGAACCTATAAGAAAGAGCGTCTGGAAGCAGGCAAGAAGTACTTCTCCGTAGCATCCGGCGGCGGCACCGGCCGTACCCTGCATCCGGATAACATGGCAGCAGGTCCGGCTTCCTACGGTATGACCGATACCCTGGGCCGTATGCACTCCGACGCGCAGTTCGCAGGATCTTCTTCCGTACCGGCTCACGTTGAGATGATGGGCCTGATCGGCGCGGGAAACAACCCCATGGTTGGTATGACTGTGGCTGTTGCAGTTTCCATCGAAGAGGCTGCAAAAGCTGGCAAATTCTAAGTAAAAAACCGCATAAAACGGGCATTTTTGGAGCCTTCGGGGATTTTCCCGAAGGCTTCTTTTCGTATTGTTTGGACGGGATGCAGGGGAATAAAATGGGTGAAATTTGAAAAAAGTCAACATTTCGTCAACATTTTTTTTTAATCTCTCCGGGTCTAATTCCCCGCAGCTCTGCTGCGTAACAAACTTTTGAGAAAAGTGGAAGAAGTGATATACTAAAGGAAAAAAGAAAGGAATTGTGAGATGAG
>DVIQ01000099.1 GCA_018711185.1 Candidatus Limivivens intestinipullorum
GCAGCGGTGGGCGTGCTTTTGATGAGCGTTTACGGGAATTTTACCGGGGCAGGAGCCTCCACCCAGCGGGCGGTGATCATGTTCGTCTTTTATCTGGGAGCCCAGGTCAGCGGACGGGAATACGACCGGCCCACGGCCCTGGCGGCGGCCGGGGCGTGGATTCTTCTGCGAAGCCCCATTCAGCTTTTTCAATGCGGCTTCCAGCTCTCCATGCTCTCTGTGGCAGGACTGCTGTTTTTTGAGGAGGAGCAGCAGCGGAAGCGGCGGCGAGGGAGAAACCAGAAGAAAACCATGGGCAAACGAATATGGGAGACCTTTGGCCCCGGTCTGTTTATCCAGGCCTTTACTCTGCCGGCTACCCTTTACTGGTTTTCGGAGATTCCGGTTTACGGCTCTTTTTTGAATCTGCTGGTTCTGCCGCTGATGCCGGCGGTTTTGCTGTCCGGAGCCGGGGGCATGCTTCTGGCCTGCGTCTGGCCCGGAGGAGGAAGCTTTCTGTTCGCGCCGGCCTATTATATCCTTCATCTGTACGAGGGGCTGTGCCGTCTTTGTCAGAAGCTGCCCTTTTTCAAGCTGGTATGCGGCGCGCCTTCCCCGGCAACCCTTGGAATTTACTATGGGGCCCTGGTCCTGTTTTTCGTCTGCCGGTTCGGGTGGAAAAAGGGAAAAGAAATTTTGGAAAAAGGCGGGCTTCTGACCGGGGCGGCCGCGGCGGCGCTGGCTTTGGGAGCCATGTTTTATCCGGCTTTTACAAACGGCGGGAGCCCGGGTGAAACGGCCCTTTGTTTCCTTTTCGGAAAAAACGCGCCGCTTCGCGTGACCTTTCTGGATGTGGGACAGGGGGACTGCGCGGTGATCCGCGCGCCCTCCGGTTTTACCTGCATGATCGACGGGGGAAGCAGTTCAAAAACCCAGGTGGGAACCTACCGGATTCTGCCTTTTTTGAAAAACCGGGGCATCGGCCGGCTGGATCTGCTGATTCTGACACATATGGACGCGGATCACATAAACGGCGCGGAGGAAATCCTGGCGGACCAGAAAAACGGAATCCCGGTGGGAAGGCTTCTCATGAGCGAAACCTCTCTGGCAGGGGAGAGGGGGAGCCGGCTGGCCAAGACGGCTTTGAAAAACGGAACAAAGGTGTCCGCCGTCTGCCGGGGACAGGTATTGAAAGCCGGGGACCTGGCCCTGACCTGCCTGTGGCCGTATCCCGGCGGATTTTCGGAGGACGAAAATCAGAACTCCCTGGTTTTTCGGCTGGAATACGGGGACTTTTCGGCTCTTTTTACGGGGGATCTGGAAGGGGAAGCCGAAGCTGCCTTTCTGGATACCGGAATTTCAGGCGGGGCAGTTCAGATCCTGAAGGCCGGCCATCACGGCTCAAAGGGAGCCACTTCAGACGCGTTTCTGGACGCGGTACAGCCGTTCCTGGCGGTGCTGTCTTACGGGGAGGGAAATCGCTACGGCCATCCAAGTCCCGTAACTTTGCTGAGGCTGAAAAACCATGGAGTTTCCTGGATCGGAACCGGAGAACGGGGAGCGGTGACGGCAAAGACGGATGGTACCAAAATGTGGATTTTTCCATATCTGGCCGAAGCAGGGAAGCCTCCTTCGTGATTCGGCAGGGACGAACGATTAGCATAAAATATAAAATTTTACGGAAATGTTGCGAAAATAGAGAAAGCTGCGGTATACTGTAGAAAAAGACGGCGGTGAAAGGAGGAAATCCATGACAATCCGAGAAATGGCTGAGCTTCGTGAACAGGAATATTTCAGTCCCTACGCTTCTTTAAGCATTCATACCAGAGGCCGGGAAATCTATGAAAAACCCTGCGACATCCGTCCCGTATACCAGAGGGACCGGGACCGCATTATCCACTGCAAGTCCTTCCGTCGGCTGAAGCACAAAACCCAGGTGTTTATCAAACCCCAGGGGGATCACTACCGGGACCGGCTGACCCATACCCTGGAGGTAGCTCAGATCGGACGTACCATTGCCAGGGCATTAAGGCTTAACGAGGACCTGACGGAGGCCATTGCCCTGGGCCATGACCTGGGCCATACGCCCTTTGGCCATTCCGGGGAAAAGGCTCTGAATGAAGTCTGCCCCTGCGGCTTTGCCCACTATGCCCAGAGCGTCCGGGTGGTGGAGCTTTTGGAGAAAAAGGGAAAAGGCCTGAACCTGACCTGGGAGGTGCGGGACGGCATCCGGAATCACCGAACCAGCGGAAATCCTTCCACGCTTGAGGGGAAGGTGGTCCGTCTGTCCGACAAGATCGCTTATATAAACCACGACATTGACGACGCGGAAAGGGGAGGAATTTTGAAAGAAGATGAGATTCCCCTGGAGTATCGGCAGGTTTTGGGCTATACTATCAGAGAAAGGCTGAACACGGTAATCCATGACATTATTGACAACAGCATGAATAAGCCGGACATTATCATGTCGCCCGGCATGGAGAAGACCATTCGGAGCCTGCGGATTTTCATGTTCGATCATGTCTATAAAAATCCAAAGGCAAAGACCGAGGAAAAGAAGGCCATCAATATGCTCCAGCAGCTCTATATTTATTACAGCCGGCATTTAGAGGCGCTTCCGGAGGAATACCGGGAGCTGATGAACCGGGGAGAGAGCCAGGACCGGGTGGTCTGCGATTACATCGCGGGGATGACGGACCAGTACGCCATCACAAAGTTTTCCGAGGTCTATATTCCCCAGGCATGGATCGTGCAGGCATAAAGGAGTTTTGACATATGTATTATCCAGAGGAATTAGTGGAGGAAATCCGGGAGAGAAACGATATCGTTGGGGTGATCGGCAGCTATGTACGCCTGCAGCGGAAGGGCTCCTCTTATTTCGGTCTGTGCCCCTTCCACAATGAAAAATCCCCCTCTTTTTCCGTGAGTCCGGACAAGCAGATGTATTACTGCTTTGGCTGCGGGGCCGGGGGAAATGTCTTTACGTTTCTCATGGAATATGAAAATTTTTCCTTTCAGGAGTCCGTGAAATACCTGGCGGACAGGGCCGGCATCGTCCTGCCGGACCGGGAAGCCACAAAAGAGGAGCGCCAGGCGGCGGATTTGAAAACAAGGATTCTGGAGGTCAATAAACTGGCCGCCAAGTATTTTTATTATCAGCTCTGGACAGAGCCGGGCCGGCAGGCCATGGAGTATTTAAAGGGCCGGCAGCTTTCTGATGAAACCATCAAAGGCTTTGGCCTTGGCTTCGCGAACAAATACAGCAACGATTTATACCGGTATCTGAAGTCCAAGGGTATTTCCGATGAGCTTCTGCGGGACTCGGGTCTTGTGAATGTGGACGAGAAGCACGGGATGTACGACAAGTTCTGGAACCGGGTTATTTTTCCGATTATGGATGTGAACAGCCGGGTCATTGGCTTTGGCGGGCGCGTCATGGGGGACGGAAAGCCCAAATATCTGAACTCTCCGGAGACAAAGGTGTTTGACAAGAGCCGGAATCTTTACGGTCTGAATATCGCCCGGAAGTCCAGAAAGAAATACCTGCTTGTCTGCGAGGGCTATATGGACGTGATCTCCATGCACCAGGCAGGTTTCCAGAACGCGGTGGCGTCTCTGGGGACGGCTCTGACGGTTCAGCATGCGGGGCTTATGAAGCGTTACACCGGCGAGGTGATCCTGACCTATGACAGCGACGAGGCAGGAGTCCGGGCGGCTCTGAGGGCGATTCCCATTGTAAAATCCGCCGGGCTGTCGGCCAGGGTGCTGGATATGCGTCCCTATAAGGATCCGGACGAATTTATCAAGGCTCTGGGAGCGGAGGCGTTCCAGGAGCGGATCGATCAGGCCCAGAACAGTTTCCTGTATGAAATTTCCGCCATGGAAAAGGACTATAATCTGAAGGACCCGGAGGGGAAAACGGAATTTTTCAAGGCGGCGGCCAGAAAGCTGACAGAGTTTGACCAGGAGCTGGAGCGGGAGAACTATATCCAGGCCGTGGCGGAAAAGTACCACACGGGCTTTGACAGCCTGCGCAGGCTGGTGAACCGCATGGCGATGCTGTCGCCGGAGCGCAGGCCTCCCAGAACGGAGATTACGGAGAAAAAGAAAGCCCTTCAGGACGACGGCATGAAAAAATCCCAGCGGCTTTTGCTCACCTGGATGATCGAGGATAAGGGGCTTTACCATGTTCTGAAGGACTGGGTGACGCCGGAGGATTTCACGGAGCCCATGTACCGGGAAGTGGCAGCGGAGGTCTTTGGCCAGCTTGCCAGGGGAGAAGTGAATCCGGCCAGAATCCTAAACCGCTATCCGGAGCCCGAGCAGCAGAGGGAGGCGGCCGCCCTGTTTAACACTACGGTCCACACGGAAACGGTACAGGAACGGGAGAAGGCCGTAAAAGAAACCCTTCTGCGGGTTTTAAACCACAGCATCAACCGGCAAATGGCCGCTCTGGATCCCACAGACATTGCCGGGATGCAGGAGCTCATTAACCGGAAACGCCGCCTTCGGGATATCCAAGGTCTGCATATTTTTTCTGCCTGAGGGAAGAATATGGTAAACCAGCATATAACGGCTTTGTACAGCCGGCGAGAAAGGCGGTTACGGTATGGACGACAAAAGTTTGGAGCAGGAGCCTGATTTTTTTGATGAGATCCCGGAAACGGTTCCTGTGGAATATACGGGGGAGGAGCTGGCGCCGGATGACCCGGTCCGAATGTATTTAAAGGAGATCGGCAGCGTGCCTCTTTTGACCCCGGAGGAAGAGCACCGTCTGGCAAAGAAGGCCATGGAAGGAGACGCGGCGGCAAGGGAACGGCTGGCAGAGGCGAATCTGCGGCTTGTGGTGAGCATTGCCAGGCACTACCGGAACCGGGGCCTGTCTTTCCTGGATGTGATTCAGGAGGGAAATCTGGGGCTGATCAAGGCAGTGGAGCGATATGACTACCGGAAGGGATATAAATTCAGCACCTACGCGACCTGGTGGATCCGTCAGGCCATCAGCCGCGCCATAGCGGACCAGAGCCGGACCATACGGATTCCGGTTCACATGGTGGAGACCATTAACCGTACAAAGCGTGCATCCAGGGAGCTGACCCAGGAGCTGGGACGGGAGCCCGGGGAGAAGGAGCTGGCAGGCGTCCTGAATGTGAGCCCGGAGCGGGTAAAGGAGATTCTTTCCCTGGCTCAGGAGCCGGTGTCCCTGGAAACGCCGGTGGGTGAAGAGGAGGACAGCCGGCTCTCGGATTTTATCCGGGACGAACGGCTGATGTCTCCGGCGGAGACGGTGGCAAGAAACCTGCTGCAGGAGCATCTGGAAGCGGCTCTTAGGACTCTGACCGAGCGGGAGCGGCAGGTTTTGCGGCTGCGCTTTGGCTTGGAGGACGGTGAGCCCAGAACCCTGGAGGAAGTGGGAAAAAGCTTTCAGGTGACCAGGGAGAGGGTGCGTCAGATTGAGTCGAAGGCGCTTCGCAAGCTCCGTCATCCCAATCGGAGCCGGCGTCTGGCGGATTTTTTAGAATGACAGACGATACAGAAGAAAAAGGAGGCGGTGAGCATACAACTGTCAGTCAGAATGCAGGCCATCAAGGCGCTGCTTACCGATGGATACTGCCTGGCGGATGTGGGGACGGATCACGGATATCTCCCCATTTCTCTGGTGCAGGAAGGAAGATTTCAAAAGGCCCTGGCCATGGACGTCCGGGAGGGCCCATTAAGCCGGGCCAGGGAGCACATCCTTCAGGCCGGGCTTTCGGACCGGATCGAGACGCGTCTGGGGGACGGGCTTTGTGCCCTGAACCGGGGTGAGGCGGATCACATCCTGATCGCGGGTATGGGCGGAGGACTGATCACAAGGATTTTGGAGGAGGGCAAAGAGAAGCTGACGAAAGAGGAGGAGCTTCTCCTTGCCCCCCAGTCGGAACCGGATAAGGTCCGGCGCTGTCTGGAAAGAATGGGATACCGCATCGTCCAGGAGGATATGGCGGCGGAGGACGGGAAGTATTATCCGATGCTCCGGGCGCTTCCGGGGGAAATGGATTTGTCTGAGGCGGAGGCCTTGTTTGGTCCCTGCCTTGTCCGGGAAAAACATCCGGTATTGCTGGAATATCTGAAAAAAGAGAAGAATACTCTGGAAAAGATCCGCGGCGGGCTCGGGGGCGCGTATTCTGACCGTTCCCGGGAAAGGTTAAGAGAAATCGAAGGCCGGCTGGAGATGATCGCGAAAATTGTTTCAGTTCAGCCCTGCTGAACCGTAACTGCAAAAATCCATTTGAAATCGCCTTCGGCGATAGGATTTTTGCACTCCTGAATCATTTTCTGACGGTCTGCGCAGCAATGTGCGCAGACCTGGGATGAACTGTAAAATTGTTGACAAAAAGGAGAGGTGCTCAGATGGAAGACTGCCGTATAACGATCCGGGCCTGCGGAGAGGAAAAAACGTATCCCGCGGGTATTACCTACGGAAGGATCGCAGGAGATTTTCAGAAGAATTATGAATACGATATTGTGCTGGTTCAGGTGGATGGCAAACTGCAGGAGCTACATAAAGAGGCAAAGAAGAGCTGTTCTCTGGAATTTTTAACTATAGCGGATCCCTTGGGCTTTAAGGCGTACCAGAGGAGCCTGACTCTTTTGCTTTTGAAATCCATTTACCATGTGGCGGGCCATGAAAACATTGACAAGGTGGGCGTGCATTTCGCGGTCCGAAACGGCATTTACTGCACGATTGACGGAAAGCAGAAGGCGGATCAGGCGTTCCTTGACCGGGTAAAGGCGTATATGCGCCGGTTGGTGGAGGCGAAGCTGCCGATTACCAAGCGGAGCATGGAAACGGACGATGCCATTTCCCTGTTTGGGGAATATGGAATGAAGGACAAGGAAAAGCTGTTTTACTACCGGAGGGTTTCCAATGTAAATCTTTACAGTCTGGACGGCTTTGAGGACTATTATTACGGATATATGGTGCCGGATACTTCCTCTTTGAAATATTTCGACCTTTGCCCCTATGACGAGGGCTTTATGCTGCTGCTGCCAAAGAGCAGAAAACCGGATCAGGTGCCTGTGTGGACGCCCAGCCGGAAGATCTTCCAGGTTCAGAAGGAGGCTCTGAAATGGGGAGAGATGCTGGATGTGGCCACAGTGGGAGATATGAACGAGTTTATCGTTCGCCGGGACGCCAACGAGCTGGTGCTCATCGCCGAGGCGCTCCAGGAAAAGAAGATTTCGGAGATGGCCGCGAAAATCGCCGAAAATCCGGAGAAAAAGCTGGTGATGATCGCGGGGCCAAGCTCCTCCGGAAAGACGACCTTTTCCCACCGGCTTTCCATCCAGCTGTCGGCACACGGGCTGAAGCCCCATCCGATTCCCGTGGACGATTACTTTGTGGATCGGGAAAAGACGCCAAAGGATGAGTTCGGGCAGCCGAACTATGAGTGCCTGGAAGCTCTGGACGTGGAGCTGTTTAACGAGCATATGACCCGGCTTCTGGCGGGTGAGCGGGTGGAACTGCCTACCTTTAATTTCAAAACCGGAAAACGGGAATACCATAACAGATTTATGCAGCTTGGGCCGGACGACATTCTGGTCATCGAAGGAATCCACTGCCTCAACGACAAGCTTTCTTATTCTCTGCCCAGGGAGAAAAAGCTGAAAATTTATATCAGCGCCCTGACACAGCTCAACGTGGATGAGCACAACCGGATTCCAACCACCGACGGGCGGCTGATCCGCAGGATTGTCCGGGATGCCAGAACCAGGGGAACCTCCGCGAAAAATACCATCGCCATGTGGCCTTCGGTGCGCAGGGGAGAGGAATCCTATATTTTCCCGTACCAGGAGGACGCGGACATTATGTTCAACTCAGCCCTGATTTATGAGATCTCCGTGCTGAAGCTGTACGCGGAGCCTTTGCTGTTCGGTATCGGAAAGGACGAACCGGAATACCAGGAGGCAAAGCGCCTTTTGAAATTCATGGATTATTTTGTGGGCATTCCGGACGACATTATACCGAACAATTCGATTCTCAGGGAATTTATCGGAGGTGGGTGCTTCCGGGTATAAAAAGCGCAGGGCGGAACGCGTCCGTCCGCGCCGGAATCGGGTGTGAAGGGCGCAGGGGGCTGCCGGAAAGGATAGAGATACGGATGAAAAAATATATTATGGCGCTGGACGCGGGTACTACCAGCAACCGGTGTATCCTGTTTGATGAAAAGGGCCGGGTAAAGAGCATGGCCCAGAAGGAGTTTACCCAGTATTTTCCAAAGCCCGGCTGGGTGGAGCATGACGCCAATGAGATTTGGTCCAGCCAGCTTGGGGTGGCGGTGGAGGCCATGGAAAAGGCGGGGGTTCAGGCGGAGGACATCGCCGCCATTGGGATTACGAACCAGCGGGAGACGGCCATTGTGTGGGATAAGCGCACGGGTGAGCCGGTATACCGGGCCATTGTGTGGCAGTGCCGCAGGACGGCCGGTATTTGCGACGAATTGAAGGCAAAGGGGCTTACGGATACCATACGGGATAAGACCGGGCTTGTGATCGACGCGTATTTTTCCGGCACGAAGATCAAGTGGATTCTGGACCATGTGCCGGGGGCCAGAAAGCGGGCCGAGAAGGGAGAGCTTCTGTTTGGCACGGTGGAGACCTGGCTGATCTGGAAGCTTACCAGGGGCGCGGTTCATGTGACGGACTATTCCAACGCCTCCCGGACGATGCTGTTTAATATACGGACCCTGGAATGGGATGAAGAGATTTTAAAGGAGCTTTCGATTCCCCGCTGTATGCTTCCGGAGGTGAAGCCGTCCAGCTGTATTTACGGAACGGCGTCCTCCAGGTTTTTCGGCGGCCCCATTCCAATCGGGGGCGCCGCGGGAGACCAGCAGGCGGCCCTGTTCGGACAGACCTGCTTTGGCCCCGGCGAGGCGAAGAATACCTACGGAACCGGCTGTTTTCTTCTGATGAACACCGGGGAGTCGCCGGTATTTTCCAAGAACGGCCTGGTGACCACTATTGCCTGGGGAATTGACGGAAAGGTTTCCTATGCCCTGGAGGGCTCCATTTTCGTGGCGGGTGCCGCCATTCAGTGGCTTCGGGATGAGCTGCATCTGATCGAGTCCGCGCCGGACACGGAGCGCCTTGCAGGGGAAGTTGCCGATACCAACGGCTGCTATGTGGTGCCGGCCTTTACGGGCCTTGGCGCGCCCCACTGGGATCCCTACGCCAGGGGAGCCATTGTGGGACTGACCAGAGGGGTCAACCGTTCTCACATTGTCCGGGCGACTCTGGAATCCTTAACCTTCCAGGTCTACGACGTGCTGCGGGCCATGGAGGCGGATTCCGGCATCCATTTAAGCGCCCTGAAGGTGGACGGCGGGGCCAGCGCCAACAACCTGCTGATGCAGATTCAGGCGGATATTATCCAGGCGCCGGTGCGAAGACCGGTGTGCGTGGAAACTACGGCCATGGGGGCCGCATATCTGGCCGGGCTTGCGGCAGGGTACTGGAAGGATAAGAAAGACGTGCTGGAGAACTGGCAGACGGATCGGGAGTTTCTCCCGAAGATTGGGACAGAGGAGCGGGATCAGAAGCTTCTGGGATGGAACCGGGCCGTGGAGCGGGCCTGCGGGTGGGCGAAGCCGTAAGGAGCTGAATTTACGCGGCCGCCATGCCTGCTGCGGCGTGAAGAAAAAGGTAACCGCTTGGCAGGGCTGGACTGTGACGAAAAAGGCGTATGCGGGAGAAAATCCCGCATACGCCGGTAAATGCGCCGTAAGCCCGGAGAATGGACGCCATGCTTGCACGGGCGGACATCCGATCGGTAAGCCCGGCGTATGCTGCGCCGGGGCCGCTGCCCGGAAGAAACGCCCGTTTTGCCGCTCAGTGCTTGGGCCGGTATTTCTCCTCGCAGTATTTGCAGCGGTAAATTTCTTTTTCCGGATCCGTCAGGACGAATACGTGGTCCAGCTCCTGCTCAATGGATGTGATGCAGCGGGGGTTCCGGCACTTGATGACGTTTGTGATCTGTTTAGGCAGGGTCAGGCTCTTTTTCTCGCAGATCTGTCCGTCCTTGATGATGTTTACGGTAATATTGTGGTCGATAAAGCCCAGAATATCCAGATTCAGCATATCGATGGGGCACTCCACCTTAATAATGTCCTTTTTTCCCATCTTCGCGCTGCGGGCGTTTTTGATGATAGCCACGCAGCAGTCCAGCTTATCCAGCTTCAGATAGCGGTAGATTTCCATGCTCTTTCCGGCCTGGATGTGATCCAGGACAAATCCCTCGTTTAACGCGCCGACGTTCAGCATACTTTCACCTCCAATAGTGTGAGAATCAGGGCCATGCGGACGTATACGCCGTATTGGGCCTGCTTAAAATAGACCGCTCTGGGATCGTCGTCCACCTCCACGGAAATTTCATTGACACGGGGAAGGGGATGGAGCACCAGCATATCCTGCGGGGCCAGCTCCATTTTCTGGCGGTCCAGGATATAGAAGTCCTTCATGCGGACGTAGTCCTCTTCGTTGAAGAAACGCTCCTTCTGAACCCTGGTCATATACAGAAGATCCAGAGAGGGGAGAGCGTCCTCAAGGCGGATCACTTCCTTAAACTCCACGTTGTTTTTGCGCAGAACGTCATCGCGGATATAGTCCGGGAGCCGGAGCTCTTCCGGGGAAATCAGGATAAACTTTACGTTCTCATAGCGCACCAGGGCCCGGATCAGGGAGTGGACGGTGCGGCCGAATTTCAGATCTCCGCACAGGCCGATGGTCAGATTTCCAAGGCGCCCTTTCAGGGAGCGGATGGTCAGAAGGTCCGTCAGGGTCTGAGTGGGGTGCTGGTGTCCGCCGTCTCCGGCATTGATCACGGGAATGGAAGACTTTGTGCAGGCTACCATGGGAGCGCCCTCCTTGGGGTGGCGCATGGCGCAGATATCGGCGTAGCAGGAAATCATCCGTATGGTGTCGGATACGCTTTCCCCTTTGGCTGCGGAACTGGAATCGGCCGAAGAAAAACCAAGTACATTCCCCCCTAAATTCATCATCGCTGCTTCAAAACTCAGGCGGGTTCGTGTGCTTGGTTCATAGAATAATGTGGCAAGTTTTTTTCCTTCACAGGCATGCGCGTATTTTTCCGGATGCTTTTCGATGTCGCCGGCAAGATCCATGATCTGATCCAGCTCAGCTACGGAAAAGTCCAGAGGACTCATCAAATGTCTCATAATAGCCTCCTTTGCGAATATGTGCTGTGCTGCTCCGAGACGGCACGGCGTGCCTTTCGGGGTATCAGCATTTTTTCTATCATATACCAAGCCGGCAGGAATTGCAAGACACAATTTGTCCCGAATCGATTACGCATTGTGAAATAAAAAGAACGAAATCCAACAAATTTCACAAAAGTCTGGAAAATATGGTATGATGATAGAAGCGCGGCAGATGTAACAGTTCAGCAGGACTGAACCGTTGCCTGTAGAAAGGAAGGAAACGAAAATGGAAATGACATTGCGATGGTACGGATCGGCCTTTGACACAGTAAAGCTGTGGCAGATCCGGCAGATTCCGGGGGTGACAGGCGTTATCACAACCTTGTATGACACGGCCCCCGGAGAGGTGTGGAGCCGCGAGCGCATCCGGGCTCTGAAAGAAGAGGTGGAGGAGGCGGGACTGCGCATTTCCGGAATTGAGAGCGTGAATGTCCACGATGCCATAAAGACGGGAGCCCCCCAGCGGGAGGAATACATCGATCACTATATCGAAACCCTGGAAAACCTGGGGAAAGAGGACATTCATCTGGTCTGCTATAATTTCATGCCGGTTTTTGACTGGACCCGGACGGAGCTTGCAAGGGTGCGGCCGGATGGCTCCACGGTACTGGCCTATACCCAGGAGGCGGTGGACGCCCTGAATCCGGAGGACATGTTCCAGTCCATTTCCGGGGACATGAACGGCACGGTGATGCCGGGGTGGGAGCCGGAGCGGATGGCGAAGATCAAGGAATTGTTCGCCATGTACCGGGATATCGACGAGGAGAAGCTGTTTGAGAACCTGACGTATTTCCTGGAACGGATTATGCCCGTCTGCGACCGGTATGATATCAATATGGCGATTCACCCGGACGATCCTGCCTGGAGTGTGTTCGGCCTTCCGAGGATTATCATTAACAAAGAAAACATCCTGCGCCTTATGAAGGCAGTGGACAATCCCCACAACGGCGTCACCTTCTGCTCCGGCTCCTACGGGACGAATCTGGAAAACGATCTTCCGGATATGATCCGCTCCCTGAAGGGGAGGATCCATTTCGCTCATGTGCGGAACCTGAAATTCCACTCGCCCACAAATTTTGAGGAGTCCGCCCATCTTTCTTCGGACGGCACCTTTGACATGTATGAAATCATGAAAGCCTTGTATGACATCGGCTTTGACGGCCCCATCCGTCCCGACCACGGCCGGATGATCTGGGGAGAGGTGGCCATGCCGGGCTACGGGCTTTACGACAGAGCTCTGGGAGCCGCGTACTTAAACGGGCTCTGGGAGGCCATAGAAAAGGGGGAGAAGCGCCATGCGGTTAAATGAGCAGGGATTAAAGGACCGGGCGGCCTGGGAGGAAAAGGGCTACGAGCTCCCGGCCTTTGACCGGAAAAAGGTGACAGAGAATACGAAAGCGGCGCCGCGCTGGATTCACTTCGGGGCCGGAAACATTTTCCGGGCTTTTCAGGCGAATGCGGCCCAGCGGCTTTTAAACGAAGGCGTCATAGATACGGGGCTTACGGTGGCCGAGGGCTATGACTATGAGATTATTGAGAAAATGAACCGTCCCCATGACGGATACAGTATCCTTGTGACTTTAAAGGCGGACGGGAAGCTTGAAAAGACCGTGGTGGGAAGCATTGTGGAATCCCTTGCCCTTGACCGGGAAAACACGGAAGATTTTTCCAGACTTACGGAAATCTTCTCCGGGGATTCCCTTCAGATGGCAAGCTTTACCATTACGGAAAAGGGCTACAGCCTGACGGACGCCGGCGGGGCGCTGCTGCCGGACGTGGCGGCAGATATGGAAAAGGGGCCGAAAGCTGCCGGAAGTTATATCGGGAAGGTGGCTTCTCTTCTGTACATCCGCTATCTGGCAGGGGAAAAGCCCCTGGCTATGGTGAGCATGGACAACTGCTCTCACAACGGCACAAAGCTTTATAGCGCAATGGCGGCCTTCGCGGACGCCTGGGAGGAGAAGGGCCTGGCGGAAGCGGGCTTCGCGGCTTACGTGAAGGATTCCGGCAAGGTGTCTTTCCCCTGGACGATGATCGATAAGATCACGCCCCGGCCCTCAAAAGAGGTGGAAGAGGTGCTAGCCAAAGATGGGGTGGAGGAGCTGGATCCGGTGATCACCAGAAAGAAAACGTACATCGCGCCCTTTGTAAACGCGGAGGAGTGCGAGTACCTGGTGATCGAGGACTGCTTTCCGGGAGGCCGGCCGCCCCTTGAACGGGCGGGCCTGATCTTTACGGACCGCAAGACCGTGGATAAGGTGGAGAAAATGAAGGTCTGCACCTGCTTGAATCCCCTGCACACGGCTCTGGCTGTTTTTGGCTGCCTTCTGGGCTATGATCTGATTTCCGGCGAGATGAAGGATACGGCTCTGCGAAAACTCGCCGAGGGGATCGGCTACCGGGAGGGACTGCCGGTTGTGGTGGATCCCGGCATCTTAAATCCCAGGGAGTTCCTGGATACGGTTCTCAATGTGCGGATTCCCAATCCCTTTATGCCGGATACGCCCCAGCGGATTGCCACGGACACTTCCCAGAAGCTGGCTATCCGCTTTGGGGAAACCATCAAGGCCTATCAGAGAGATCCGGACAAGGACGTTTCCGAGCTTCGGCTGATTCCCCTGGTGTTTGCCGGATGGCTGCGCTATCTGATGGGCGTGGACGACAATGGAGAGCCCTTCGCGTTAAGCCCGGACCCCATGCTGGATACTCTGTGCCCGGTTCTGAGCCGGATTTCCCTTGGAAAAACAGAGGGAGCCGGGGAGCTTCTGCGTCCCATTTTGGAAAACGAAAATCTATTCGGCGTGAATCTCTATGAAGCCGGTCTGGCGGACCGGGTATGCGCGTACTTTGCCGAGCTTACGGCGGGCCGGGGCGCGGTGCGCAGGACGCTGGACAAATATACGGCTTAAAGCATTAAGGCAGCGGCAACGGTTTGGCAGGGCTGAACGGTTATCCGCGGCGTAAGACAGGAGGACTGAGACAATGAAATTTACAGAGCGAAAACGGCTTTTATTTTTCGGACTGCCCTGGACTTTTACGAAATACACGATCACCGAGGAACTGATTACGGTAAACTCCGGGATTATTCACGCCAGGGAGAACGACTGCTATATGTATAAGGTGGTGGACACCAGACTGTGCGTAAGCCTTCTGGAGCGGCTGTTCGGCCTGGGGACCATTCACTGTTTTGGCGGGGATACCACCGATCCGGTGCTCACCATCGCCCACGTAAAAAACGCCAAGAAAATCAAGGACTTTATTCTGGAAGCCTCAGAGGAGGAGCGCAGAAAGAAGCGGACTCTGCGCTCCCAGGATATCGGCCGGGGCGGCGTGGCACCGGACTTCCAGGAGCCGGTGGAGGACGACTTCTAAAATCGCTGCCGGTCAGTTGCTGACCCGCAGCCGCGCAGCAAATGCGCGGACCCGGATTAATCCGAGACGATTTTTTCAAAGAGCAGCCCGCAGAAAAACCACAGGGGCGCGTAGTCCAGCCGGATTACGCCCCGGATATTCAGCCTGGCCCGGTCGTAGTTCCAGGGACAGCAGCTTCTGGCTTTTAGCCAGGAACCGGTCAGAAATTCCGTCAGAAAAATCAGAACCGTGTAGACACTGCCCCGGAAAAAGGCGCTTCGGTTTTTTAAGAGGGAGTAAACGGGGCGGATCAGGCCGGCCATTCCGTAAATCGGAAACATCCACAAAGAGGAGGTGCCCGTGAGGGTCATCTCCCGTTTCCGAAAGGAGAGAAAGCCGGTCCAAAGGATTTCCAGACACCATCCGCAGATGCCGCATTTCAAAAAATTACTGTTCATAACCATAGGGTTTCCAGAAAGAAGAAATTCATACACCGCTGCGGTGTACCGGAAAAAATACAATTTTTGTCTTGAAACCCGAAGCGCCCTGTGCTATACTTACTCAAATAAATGCAAAGAAGGAGACTCCGTCCTTGAAATCTGACAGGAATTTGGCATCACCGACTGAGAGTGCCGATTAGGGGAAGAGGACAATGGGGAACACTCCGGAGCAGGCTGTTTGAAAGAATAGTAAGGCAGTCCGTTGGCGCGCGTTAAGCGCTTCAGAGTGGCAGTTACAAAGGCGTAGCTGCAATGCGGGTGGTACCGCGGATTATATAAATTGCATGAGAGATCCGTCCCGGAATTTTTAATTCCGGGACTTTTTTTGTTTCATAGGACTGTGAAGCAAAACTTCTTCTCATAAGAATCCGTCCCGTCACAGAAAATCCGGCGGCCAGAAAGAAATTTTTGGCGGCCGTACAGCGATGGTAAGGAGATGAAAGAAATGGAATTTTTAAGCGGAGTGAAAACAACAGATGTACTTGAAATCCCCCAGCTGCTCGCCTGCAAGGCCTGCGGCGAAACGGTGAAGGTGCAAGGCAGCGTCCACGCAATCCGGGAGATGGGAGACGTATCTTTTGTGATTTTGCGCAAGAGGGACGGACTCCTCCAGTGCGTCTATGAAAAGGGAAAAGCCGTCGGGGATATGAGTGCCCTGCATGAAGCGTCCACAGTGGAGATTACCGGGAGCCTGCAAAAAGAGCAGCGGGCGCCGGGAGGCATCGAGATCCGTATTCAGGAGTTTACGGTTTTAAGCGCGCCGGCGGCTCCTCTGCCCCTGCCGGTGGGAAAGTGGAAGCTGAACACCTCCCTGGAAGCAAAGCTGAACATGCGCTCCATTTCTCTCAGAAATGTGAGGGAGCGGGCAAAATTCCGGATTCAGGAGGGCATTGTCCGGGGCTTTCGGGATTTCCTGTACAGCCAGGGCTTTACGGAGATTCACACGCCAAAGATCGGAGCTAAAAGCGCCGAGGGCGGGGCGAACCTGTTTCGGCTGGAATATTTTCATCACCCGGCGGTGCTCCAGCAGAGTCCCCAGCTCTATAAGCAGATGATGGTAGGCGTTTTTGACCGGGTTTTCGAGACCGGACCCGTATTCCGGGCGGAGAAGCATAATACGAAGCGCCACTTAAACGAGTACACCAGCCTGGATTTCGAGATGGGCTTTATCGACGGATTTGAGGATATCATGGCCATGGAGACGGGATTCCTTCAGTATATGCTCCGCCTTCTGGATACGGATTACAAAAAAGAGCTGGATATTTTAGGCGTGACGCTGCCGGATGCCGGAAAGATTCCCTGCGTCCGCTTTGACCGGGCCAAGGAGCTGGCGGCAGAGAAATACAACCGGAAAATCCGCAACCCCTTTGATTTGGAGCCGGAAGAGGAGGAGCTGATCGGCCGGTATTTTCAGGAGGAGTACGGATCGGATTTCGTGTTCGTGACCCATTATCCCTCCAAAAAGCGCCCCTTCTACGCCATGGACGATCCCGCGGACAGCCGCTTTACGCTAAGCTTTGACCTGCTGTTTAGGGGACTGGAGATCACCACCGGCGGCCAGCGTATCCACGACTATCAGATGCTCTGCGACAAACTGGAAGCCAGGGGTATGACCCGGGATGGCCTTGAACAGTATCTGGATACTTTCAAATACGGAATGCCGCCCCACGGAGGCCTTGGCATCGGCCTTGAGCGGCTGACCATGAAGCTTGTGGGTGAGGAAAACGTCCGGGAGACCACCCTGTTCCCCAGAGATTTGAGCCGGCTGGAGCCGTAAGATGGCGTATTTGGCATCCCTGAATACATGCCGCCTATCCGGCGGCGGATTTTCAGAGTAAGAAAGGAAAAGGATCATGGCAAGACAAATCAGTGATGAGACCATAGAGTATGTGAGTATATTGGCAAAGCTTGAGCTGACCGGTCCGGAGAAGGAGGAGGCCAAGCGGGATATGGGACGGATGCTGGACTATATCGACAAGCTGAACGAGCTGGATACGTCCGGGGTGGAACCAATGTCCCACATTTTTCCCTTAAACAACGTTTTCCGGGAGGACGTGGTGGAAAACGGGGATATGCGCGACGAGATGCTGGCAAACGCGCCGGCGGCCAAGGACGGCGCTTTCCAGGTGCCGAAAACTGTGGAATAGGAGGAGAGACCGTGAGCATCACAGAACTGACAGCCGTTGAGCTTGGAAAGAAAATTCAGGCGGGGGAGATCTCGGCGGTGGAAGCCGTCCAGGCGTCCTTAGACCGGATTGACCGGGCCGAGGAGCAGATCCACGCCTATGTGACTATAGACCGGGAAGGCGCCTTAAAGCGCGCCGCCCAGGTGCAGGAGAAAATTGAAAAGGGAATCCTTTCGGGCCCCCTGGCCGGCGTTCCGGTGGCAATCAAAGACAATCTGTGCACCAAAGGGCTGAAAACCACCTGCAGCTCGAAAATCCTGTATAATTTCGTGCCGCCGTATTCCGCCACAGCAGTGGAAAGTCTGGAACGGGCCGGGGCGGTGATCCTCGGAAAGACGAATATGGATGAGTTCGCCATGGGAAGCACCACGGAGACCTCTGCCTTTGGAATCACCAGAAATCCCTGGAATACGGAGCATGTGCCCGGAGGTTCCTCCGGAGGTTCCTGCGCCGCGGTGGCCGCGGAGGAATGCTTCTTTGCGCTGGGTTCCGATACCGGCGGTTCCATCCGCCAGCCCAGCGCCTTCTGCGGCGTGACGGGCATGAAGCCTACCTACGGCACGGTTTCCAGATACGGGCTTATCGCCTACGGCTCCTCTCTGGACCAGATCGGACCTGTGGCAAAGGATGTGACGGACTGCGCTGTCATCCTGGAAGCGCTGGCCTCCCATGACGTCAAGGACAGCACTTCGGTAAAGCGGGAGGACACCCGCTTTACCGAGGCTCTGGTGGACGATGTGCGGGGAATGCGCATTGGGATCCCCAGAGATTATTTCGGGGAAGGCCTGGATGAGGAGGTCAAAGAGGCGGTTCTGGGGGCGGCGAAGGCTTTGGAGGCCAAGGGCGCCATTTTGGAAGAGTTTGATTTAAGCCTGGTGGATTACGCCATTCCCGCCTACTATGTTATCGCTTCGGCGGAGGCCAGTTCCAACCTTGCCCGGTTTGACGGAGTAAAATACGGCTATCGGACAGCGGAAAACAGCGGCCTTCACAGCATGTACAAAAAGACCCGGTCCGAGGGCTTCGGTCCGGAGGTAAAGCGCCGGATTATGCTGGGCTCTTTTGTGTTAAGCTCCGGCTACTACGATGCCTATTATCTGAAAGCGCTCCGGACAAAGGCTTTGATTAAGAAAGCCTTTGACAAGGCATTTGAACGCTACGATGTGATTCTGGGACCGGCGGCGCCCACCACGGCGCCAAGGATCGGGGAATCCCTTCAGGATCCTCTGAAGATGTACCTGGGAGATGTATATACTATTTCCGTAAATCTGGCAGGGCTTCCGGGGCTTGTGCTGCCCTGCGGCCGGGACCGGAAGGGACTTCCGGTGGGCGTGCAGCTCATCGGTGACTGCTTTCAGGAAAAGAAGCTGATCCGGGCCGGCTATGCCTATGAGAAGAGCCGTGCCTGGGAAGGCCCGGCCTTTGCCGGGAAAGGAGGCGCAAAAGAATGAGCAGACAGTATGAAACCGTAATCGGTCTTGAAGTACATGTGGAGTTGGCTACAAAGACAAAAATCTTCTGCGGCTGCTCCACAGAGTTCGGCGGCGCCCCCAACACCCACACTTGTCCGGTGTGTACGGGAATGCCGGGTTCCCTTCCGGTGCTGAACCGGCAGGTGGTGGAATACGCCCTGGCTGTGGGACTGGCGGCAAACTGTGAGATCAACCAGTTCTGCAAGTTTGACCGGAAAAATTATTTTTACCCGGACAATCCCCAGAACTATCAGATTTCCCAGCTTTATCTGCCTATCTGCCACGATGGATGGGTGGAGATCGATACCCCTAAGGGACCAAAGAAGGTCCGCATCCATGAAATCCACATGGAGGAGGACGCCGGTAAGCTTGTTCACGATGAATGGGAGGACTGCTCCCTGGTGGACTATAACCGCAGCGGCGTGCCGCTGATTGAGATTGTGTCGGAGCCGGATATGCGAAGCGCGGAGGAGGTGATCGCCTACCTGGATAAGCTGCGGCTGATGATTCAGTATCTGGGAGCCTCGGACTGCAAGCTCCAGGAGGGCTCTATGCGCGCCGACGTAAACCTGTCCGTGCGTCCGGTGGGTTCTGAGAACTTCGGAACCCGGACGGAGATGAAGAATCTGAACTCCTTTAAGGCCATTTCCAGGGCCATTGAGGGAGAGCGGGAGCGGCAGATCGAGCTTTTGGAGGCCGGAAAAGAGGTTATTCAGGAGACGAGAAGGTGGGACGACAACAAGGAAGCCTCCTACGCCATGCGCTCCAAGGAGGACGCCAAGGATTACCGGTATTTTCCGGATCCGGATCTTCCTCCGGTGTGGATTGACGATGCGTGGATCGAGCGGGTGAAGGCCAGACAGCCGGAGCTTCGCACAGAGAAGCTTGCGCGGTACAAACGGGAGTTTGATATTCCGGACTATGACGCGGGAATCATCACCTCATCCAAGAGGATGGCCGACATTTTTGAGGAAGCCACGGCCCTCTGCGAAAAGCCAAAGAAGGTGGCGAACTGGCTGATGGTGGAAACTCTGCGCCTTTTAAAGGAGCGGGGAATGGAGCCGGAGGAGCTCTCTTTCTCCCCGGCAAATCTGGCAAAGCTGGTGGAGCTTGCTGACGCGGGGACCGTCAACAGCACCGTGGCCAAGGAGGTATTTGAAAAAATCTTCTCAGAGGATGTGGATCCGGAGGTTTACGTGGAGAAACACGGACTCAAGACCGTAAACGATGAGGGCGCTCTGCGAAAGACCGTGGAGGAGATTATCGCGGCAAATCCCCAGTCTGTGGCGGATTACCGCGGCGGAAAACAGAAGGCCATCGGCTTTCTGGTTGGCCAGACCATGAAGGCCATGAAGGGAAAAGCGGACCCCGGGGCGGTAAACCGTCTGCTGAAGGAGCTTTTGTAACCTCTTGTAAAATTTTGTTTCCTCAGATATAATAAACCTGCAGAGAAGTCCGTAAAAGGCGGACTGCAAACAGCTATGCTGTGAGCTGGACGTGCAGTGTTGCATGAGGAGGAAAAATTTTGAAAAAACGAGTATGGAAGCGCGTGTTTTTGGCACTCGGGGCAGCGCTTTTGCTGACCGGACTTTCCGGCTGCAGCCGGGAAGAGTTGAACCGGCAGCTTGCCGAAAGCCTTGGTACCCTGGGGCTGTACGAAAACAATGAACCGGTGGAATCGCCGAAGATGAAAGCAGAGCGGGAGCTGCGGGAAAAGGAGGAGGCCCGGGAATCTGAGCGGGACGCCATCCTGGAAAGAGCCAGGGAAAAGGCGGATATTTACGATTACTCGGCCGCTCTGGATATCCTCGATGAAATCGACGAGGACTACCAGGAGGACGAGGCCGTTGTGGAGGCAAAAATCGAGTACCAGCAGAAGCTGGGACAGATGGAAGATTACCAGGGAGACATTGCGCACCTTTGCTTTTCTTCTGTGATCGTGGATACGGACCGGGCTTTCGACGGAGATGGAAACGCTTCCACTTATAATATGTGGTCGGTAACGGTGGATGAGCTCAACGCGATTTTGGAGTTCCTTTATGAAAACAACTATGTGCTGATCGACGTTCATGAGACGATTTCCGAGGTGGAGGACGAGGAGGAAAATGTCACATATATCCGCGTCTATCCCCAGGTTCCGGAGGGGAAAACCCCCTTGATTATTTCCCAGGAGGGCGTCAATTATTATTCCTATACCTTGGAGGACGGATTTGCCCAGCGGCTGGTGCTGGACGACGACGGGAATGTGAAGGCTCTGTATGTGGATGAGAACGGAACGGAGCAGATTGGAAACTATGATCTGATTCCGATTCTGGACGCCTTTGTGGAGGCGCATCCGGATTTTTCCCTCCGGGGAGCCAGAGGAATCGTGAGTCTTACGGGCTATGAAGGAGCCTATGGCTACCGGATTCAGGATACGGAATCAGAGACCCTTGAGGAGGACCGGGCGGCGGTTCAGGCCATCGGGGACCGGCTTGTGGAGACCGGATGGGAGATTGCCAGCAGCGGCTATTCCCACAGCTCCATGTCCGGGATGACCTACGAGGAACTGGTATCGGATACGGACAGCTGGATGGAGCTGATCGGGGCGTATGCCGGCAGCGCGGATATTCTTCTGTTTCCCTTTGGGGATGAGGTGGAGTTTCCAGGAGACAAGCTTTCGTATCTTTTGGACAACGGATTCCGCTTTTTTTGCGGACTGTGGGGAAATGAGGATTATCTGAGCGTCCAGTCTACCTATGTGCGCCAGACAAGGCGGAATGTAAGCGGTTATATCATGCACTATTATCCGGAATATCTGGAGGAATTTTTCGACGTCTCCGCAGTCCTGGACGGCGCGCGGCCGGCGTTTGAGTAACCGGATTTGTCCAAATTCTGGCGGGAAAAGTCCATAAAAGCGAAGGTGTCAAACGCTATACAAATTTCGGAAACTCCGTTATACTGAGAATATCGTTACAGTTCAGCACGGCTGACTTGTTACGCACAAACAGGAAAAGGAGCGGACAAAAATGGAAATTTTACAGGTAATTCCCGGAAAAACACAAGTTACAATCCGTACAGACCAGGGAAACTTCAGCTTTTTTGGCGTTTCGGACCGGATTATGCGCGCGGTGTACACGAAAAAGGAGACGGTGGAGAACAAGTCTTTGATGATTGAATCCGCTGTATATGAAAACCCGCGGCCGCTGAAGACGGAAGAGTGCGATGACAGCGTGACCGTATACGGCGGCCGGATCAAGGCGGTCTTTTCCAAGAAAGACGGAAGCGTGGCCTGGACGGATGCCGCCAGCGGAAGCGTATGGCTTAGAGAGGGCAGAAAGGAGCTCTGCGAGGAGGAGGTTGCCCGCTTTACCACCGGGGACGAGGCCCCGGTGGTGCGGCGGGTGAAGACTGTGGACGGAGAGCGCAGCTTCATCGAGAACCTGAAGCGCGTGGTTGACCGCACGGCTTACCGGGCGAAGCTTCGCTTTTGCTGGGAACCGGACGAGGCCATCCACGGGCTGGGACAGGGAGAAGAGGGAATCTATAATTACCGCCATCACACCCAGTATCTCTATCAGCACAATATGCGCATTCCCATGCCCTTTTTCGTGTCTTCCAAACAATACGGGGTTTTGGCAGACTGCTGTTCTCTAATGACCTTTCAGGACGATGAGAACGGCTCCTACCTGTTTTTCGACACGGTGGACCAGCTGGATTATTATTTTATCGGAGGGGAAAACCTGGATCAGGTAATCGGCGGATACCGGACCTTAACGGGCCGGGCGGCCATGCTGCCCAGGTGGGCCTTTGGCTATGTACAGTCTAAGGAGGCATACCGGACGGCGGAGGAGCTTCTGGCCGTGGGACAGGAGTACCGCAGGCGGCAGGTGCCTCTGGACTGTGTGGTCCAGGACTGGAATACCTGGGAAGCGGGCTTCTGGGGAGAGAAAAAGGTGGACAAGTCCCGTTACGGAAACCTGAAGGAGGTCAATGACCGGCTCCACGAAATGCACATTCACACCATGGTTTCCGTCTGGCCGAATATGGCTGAGGGAGGGGAAAACCATCAGGAGTTCGTGAAAAACAACATGATCCTGGGGGATTTTTCTACCTACGACGCGTTCAATGAAAAGGCCAGGGAGGTTTACTGGAAGCAGGCGAATGAGGAGCTTTTTTCCGGAGGATTTGATTCCTGGTGGTGCGATTCCACGGAGCCCTTTTCCGGTCCGGACTGGGGAGGCCCGGTGAAGCGGGAGCCCTGGGAACGCTATGAGCTGGTGGGCGGCGAGCACAAAAAGTATCTGGACGCTGCCTGCGCCAACGCCTTCGCTCTGATGCACGCCAGGGGGATTTTCGAAAACCAAAGAAAGCAGGAGAAAAACAAGCGTGTGCTGAATCTGACCCGCTCCGGCTACGCGTCCCAGCAGAAGTACGGAGTGATGCTCTGGTCGGGGGATATTTATGCTTCCTGGCAGACCATGAAGCGCCAGATCGCGGAAGGGCTGAATATGGCCATGAGCGGCATGCCCTACTGGACGCTGGATATCGGCGGATTTTTCGTGGTAGGAAGCGCCTGGCAGAACCGGGGCTGCGGCTGTAATACCAACCCGGATCCCTTATGGTTCTGGACCGGAGAGTACAATGACGGCGTAAAGGATGACGGATACAAGGAGCTGTACACCCGCTGGTTTGAGTTCGGCGCTTTTCTTCCCATGCACCGGTCCCACGGCACGGATACCCCAAGGGAAATCTGGAATTTCGGGGAGCCGGGAACGCGATTCTATGATACCCTGAAAAAGTACATCGATCTGCGCTACCGTCTTCTCCCATACATCTATTCTCTGGCAGGGGCGGTTACGCAGGAAAACAGCACCATGATGCGAAGCCTGCTGTTTGATTTCGCCGGGGATCCGGCGGCCAGGGAGGTGGCGGATGAGTACCTCTTCGGCCCGGCCTTTCTGGTGTGTCCGGTGACGGAGCCGATGTACTATGAGACGGGCAGCAGGCCCCTTGACCGGCCCGAGGTATGGAACTGCTATCTGCCAAAAGGTGCCCTGTGGCATCATTACTGGACCGGAGAAGTGTATGAGGGAGGCCGGACGGTGACCGTGCCGGCGCCCCTGGAAGATATGCCTCTCTTTGTAAAGGCAGGAAGCATCGTGCCGGAAAACAAAGAGGCGGTTCAGTACGCGGATCAGAAGACGGAGGCACCGCTGTGTCTGAGAATCTGGCCCGGCGCGGACGGAAGCTTTACCCTTTACGAGGACGCCGGGGACGATTACGCCTATGAGGAAGGGGAATTTCTGCAGATTCCTCTGACCTGGGACGACTCCGAGGGGCGGCTGACCATCGGAAAAGCAGCGGGACATTACGCGGGAATGCCCGCGGAGCGGATCTTTCTGGCAGTCTGCGGTGAAAAACAGGCGGAAATCCGGTATACAGGCGAAGAGGTTTCCGTTGCTCTTTAAACGAATCAGGGAAGTCCCCTGCGTCTGCAGCGCAAAGCAGTGAGCAGAGGGACTTGCAAGGAGGCTGTCGGCCACAGATTTACAGGAGGTGGAAACAGTGGAGGCTTTGCAAGCCATATGGAAAACTGTCAGCGAAACGGCCTGGATTGCCATTCTTCTTCAGGCTGCGCTGACGTTTCTGATCACCTGGGGCGTCGTAAAGCTGATTAACCGGGCTTTTGAAAAACTGAAAAACAAAAAGAATCTGAATATCCAGTTTCTGCGCAGAATTCTCACAGGGATTGTCTGGATTATCGGGGTTCTGCAGATCCTTTCGCTGATTCCTGGTATGTCCAGTCTTGCCAGGACGGTGCTGGCGGGCTCCGGAATCGCGGCTGTGGTCATTGGTCTTGCGGCCCAGGAATCCTGTGGAAACCTGGTGAGCGGTTTTTTGATCGCGGTGTTTCATCCTTTTAACGTAGGCGACCGGGTGCATCTGATCGGAAGCAATCTTACCGGGTGGGTGGAGGACATTACCCTTCGCCATACGGTGATCCGCACTTCCACAAACAGCCGGATTATCATACCAAACTCGGAGATGAGCACGGAAAAAATCGAAAACTCGGACTACGCGGACAGCGCGGTGTCGGACGCCATTGAGGTTTCCGTATCTTATGAGAGCGATCTGGAAAGAGCCATGGAAATCATGGGGCAGGTGATCGGAGACCACCCCCTGTATTACGATACCAGAAGCCGGGAGGAAAAACTGAAGGACGCGCCGAAGGTACGGGTATTTGTGAAGGAATTCGCGGACAGCGGAATCGTTTTGCGGGCATCCATGTGGACCAGAACCATCAATGAAAATTACGGGGCCTGTTCTGACGCGCGGTTTGCCATCAAAAAGGCTTTTGACCAGGAAGGAATTGAGATTCCGTATCAGAAGCTGGTAATTTTACCGGAAAACAAAGAGTCCTGAAGGGCTTGGAAAAGATTGGAGGATACTTGCGTGAGCTGTGAAAAAGAGTGGTCAAGACTTGCCCTTTTGACGGGGGAGGAAGCTATCTGCCGGCTGAAAGACAGTCATGTGGCGATTTTCGGAATCGGCGGGGTTGGAGGCTATGCGGCCGAAGCCCTGGCCCGATGCGGCATAGGAAGGTTTGATTTGTTTGACAAAGACACGGTAAGCCTGTCAAACATCAACCGGCAGATCATTGCCCTTCACAGCACGGTTGGAAGGAAAAAAGCAGAGGTGATGAAGGAGCGGATCCGGGACATTAATCCTGAGGCGGAAGTTTGTGCCTGGGACTACTTTTATCTGCCGGAGAACGCGGACCAGTATCCTCTGGAACGCTATGATTATGTGGTGGATGCCGTGGACACGGTGACGGCAAAGCTTGAGATCATTACCAGGGCAGCCCAGGCGGGCGTCCCGGTGATCAGCTCTATGGGGGCGGGAAATAAGCTGGATCCCGCGGGCTTTCAGGTAGCCGATATTTATGAAACCTCCGTCTGCCCGCTGGCTCGGGTGATGCGGCGGGAGCTGAAGGCCAGAGGAATTTCTTCGCTGAAGGTCGTGTATTCAAAGGAAAAGCCGGTCCGGTTTGGGGAGACTGTCCGGGAAGAGGGCGCTCATCCGGTGCCCGGAAGCGCGGCCTTTGTGCCTTCCGCTGCCGGCCTTCTGCTGGCTTCCCAGGTTGTCCGGGATCTGGCGGGACTTTGAAGGATTCCAGGCGCAAGGCGCCTCCAGGAATAAGGTTTCTGTAAGAAAAACGACACAATAAGGTCACATTTCCTCTTTATACTAAGTATGGTAAGACTTAGCAAAGGAAGTGGAGTATGAAAAGAATGAATAAGAGGATTGGAAAGACGTTGACGATGGCGGCTCTGGCCGTATCCCTGGCAGGCTTCGGATGGAAAGAAGGACCCGGGATACCGCCAGAGACCGCCTTTGCCGCTTCTGAGGAGGGTTTGTTTTACGGGATCATTCTGGATATATCGGAGAGCTCGGTGGTTTTGGAAAACGCTGTCCGGGATGGGGACGTCCTGACTACGGACGGCAGCAGTACCGTATACGCCATCGGAGAAGACTGTGCGGTCCGGCGGGCAGGGGAAGAAGAAGGAGAGCTTGGCACAGAAGATCTCGCGGCAGGGGATATTGTATGTATCCGTTTAAATTACGCGAAGGAAGCCGGGGTGATTGAGCTGTACGGCTCGGATTCCCTTACCGTTCAGTCCGCCAAGGAGACGGAAAGCCAGGAGGAAAGCGAAACGGAGCAGCAGACAGAGACAGTAACTCTCCAGGGCGCTTATATCGCGGACGGTATCCAGGAAAGCCGGGAGAGCGCTTCCTTCGAAGGCAGCGGGGAGGATGAAAGCGCTGTTTTGGCGGTAAACGGCGCTTTTGTGACACTGAAAAACGCGGTGATTCAGAAAAGCGGCGGCACTTCCTCCCTGGCCCAGAGCCTTTTATACGGCCTGAATGCCGCGGTGAATGCGTCCGGCAGCAGCAGCCTGAGCCTGGAAGGAGCCGAAATCGCCTCCGATGGGGAAGGGGCGGCGGCACTGTTCGCCACAGGGGAGCGCTCCTCCGTGATGATCAGTGACAGCGAGCTTCAGACAAGCGAAAACGATGCTCCCGGGGTGTCCGTATCCCGGTCTGGTTCCGCTGTTTTGGCGGATACGAATGTTTCAACCAGCGGCGACGGCAGCGGAGCGCTCTGCAGCCTGACGGAGTACGCGGTTCTCACCGCGCAGGGGGGCAGTCTCAAGACGCTGGGCTCTCATTCGCCGCTTCTTCTGGCAGAGGGAAGCCTTACGGCGGAACAGGTAAACGGGGATGCGGCAAATTCTCCGATTCTTACGCTGTATTCCCGGCTGGCAGGGGAGATATCCCTGTCGGACTGCAGCTTTACCGGCGAAGGGGAGTGCGGTGTCCTGATTCAGGGCTTCAACGCGGACAGTGAGACACAGACGGAAACGGAATCCGGCCAGGAAGGGACGGCAGGGAACAATACTCAGGCACAGCTTTCTGTCCTGGGAGGGACGCTTTCCCTGAACAGTGATGGGCCGATGATCCTGGCCCAGGGCGCCCGGGCGCTGGTTCGCCTGGAGGAGGCGGAAATCACGGGGACTTCCAATACCCTTTTGCGGGCAGAGAGCCTGGGAGACGAAAACGGAGCGAATACTGGCGCGAATGTCACCGTAGAAGCGGCCCGTCAGGAGCTGGCGGGAGATATTGTATGCGATTCCGGGAGTACGGCGCAGCTTTCCCTTGAACTGGGAAGCCGGTACGAGGGAGCCGTTGACAGCGCGGGCCAGGGGGCGGTTTCCGTATCTTTGTCGGAGGACAGTACATGGATCGTTACCGGGGATTCCTATGTTCAGGGGTTCTCGGACGAGGACGCGGATTTGTCGAATATTCAGGACCAGGGCTATACGATCTACTATGACGCTCTTGCGGAGGAATGCCAGTGGCTTGGGGGAGAAACACTGGAGCTTTCCCAAGGGGGTGTGCTGACCCCTGCGGTCCAGGAGCAGACCCCTTAACAGGAGACAAAAATCCTATTGATTATTTCATTTAAATTCTGTACAATAGACCACGGAAGGCAGCTGGCGGAGAAATCAAAGCAGCTGCCTGTAAAATGCGGTAAAAAAGAAAGAGTTGCAAATTTACAGGTTCAGAAAGGGATGTACGGAACAAATGAAGATTATTATTGTCGGCTGCGGGAAAGTGGGAAGTACTCTGGCCGAACAGCTCAGCGCTGAGGACAATGACATTGTGGCGGTGGATCTGGACGGAGAACTCGTCCAGGAACTGGCGGACAATCTGGACATCATGGGAGTTGTGGGAAGCGGAACGAATCACAAGGTGCTTCTTGAGGCAGGCGTCGAGGAGGCGGATCTGCTGATTGCCGTCACGGGTTCCGACGAGTTAAATCTGCTGTGCTGTCTGATTGCGAAAAAGGCGGGCGACTGTCAGACGATTGCCAGAGTCAGAAACCCGGAATACAGTATGGAAAGCGGATATATTAAGGAGGAGCTTGGCCTTGCCATGGTGATCAATCCGGAATTCGCGGCCGCGGAGGAAATCTCTCGGATTTTGCGCTTCCCCAGCGCGATTAAAATCGAGACCTTCGCGAAAGGAAGAGTGGAACTGCTGAAATTCCGTATTCCCGCAGGCTCTGCCCTTGGATTTATGAAAGTGCAGGATATTATCAACAAGCTGCGCTGCGACGTTCTCGTCTGTACTGTGGAGCGGGGCGATCAGGTTTCCATCCCGGGAGGTAATTTTGAGCTTCGGGAAAAGGATGTGGTTTCGATCATAGCCCAGCCAAAGGAGGCGGCGCAGTTCTTCAAAAAGATTAAGGTTCAGACAAACCAGGTCCACGACACCATGATAATCGGCGGAAGCAAGCTTGCGTATTATCTGACCCTGCGGCTTCTTGCCATGGGGATCGACGTAAAAATCATTGAGAAGGACAGGCATCGCTGCGAAGAACTCAGCGAGCTGCTGCCCAAGGCCACGGTTATCTGCGGAGACGCGGTGGAAAAAGAACTTTTGCAGGAGGAAGGGCTGGAGCATGCGGATTCTGTGGTGACTTTGACAAACCTTGACGAGGAGAACATCCTTCTGTCACTGTATGCCCAGAAAATCAGCAAGGCAAAGGTGGTTACAAAAATTAACGGAATTGCCTTTGACGAAGTCATCAATACCCTGGATCTGGATACGATTGTGTACCCCAGATACGTTACCTCGGAGACGATTATCCGTTTTGTCCGGGCTATGAAAAATTCCATCGGAAGTAATGTGGAAACGCTTTACCGCCTGGTGAATAATAAGGTGGAGGCGCTGGAATTTCAGATCGTCAGGACAGATTCCCGGCTTAGCCGGCCTTTGGAAGAGCTTTCTCTGAAGAAGAACCTGCTGATCGGCTGCATTTACCGGAATGGAAGAATGATTATACCCAGAGGACAGGATACGATGCAGCAGGGAGACAAAGTAATCGTAGTAACCACGACCCCGGGGCTTCAGGATATTTCCGATATCCTTGCGGACTAGAAGGGAAGTGGGACGATGAATTACGCAATGGTAATACATATGCTGGGCTGGGTAAGCTGCTTTGAGGCAGCTTTTCTGCTCCTGCCCCTTCTGGTATCCGTGATCTACGGAGAGTCCTGCGCCTTCGCGTTTCTGGTGGTGGCTGCCTTATGCGCTCTATTGGGCCTTCCCCTGGTGCTGAAAAGGCCGTCGAAAAGAACGATGGCTTCTAAGGACGGACTCGTGATTGTGGCGTTCAGCTGGATTCTGCTCAGCGTTTTCGGAGCCCTTCCCTTTGTGATTTCCGGTGAGATTCCGTTTTTTGTGGATGCTTTATTTGAGACCGTATCCGGCTTTACTACTACCGGAGCAAGTATTCTGGCGGATGTGGAGTCCCTTTCCCATGGAACGCTGTTTTGGCGGAGCTTTACCCATTGGATCGGCGGAATGGGCATCCTGGTCTTTATTCTGGCCATCCTTCCTATGAAGGGAGGCAGCAGCGTCTTTCTGATGAAGGCAGAGAGCCCCGGGCCCAGCGTCAGCAAGCTGGTGCCGAGAATCCGGGAAACGGCATTCATCCTGTATGCGATTTATTTCGCCATGACGGTGGTGGAATGCGTTCTTCTCCTTGCAGGCGGAATGCCGCTGTTCGACACGCTGTGTACGGCTTTTGGAACGGCCGGTACCGGAGGGTTTGGAATTAAAGCGGACAGCTTCGGCAGCTATTCTCCCTACCTGCAGGGTGTTGTGGCAGTGTTTATGATGCTGTTCGGCATTAATTTTAACCTGTATTATCTGTGTCTGCGGAAAAAGTTCAGCCAGGCAGTCAAGTCCCTGGAGCTTTGGGCATATCTGCTGATTATCGCGGCTGCCACCGGTGCCATTGCCATAAATGTATTTCCGATGTTCGACTCGGCGGGACAGGCGCTGCACCATGCCTTTTTCCAGGTAAGCTCCATTATTACAACCACCGGATTCGCGACCACGGACTTTAACCTGTGGCCAGCGTTTTCCAGGACAATCCTGGTGACCTTGATGTTTGTGGGAGCCTGCGCCGGAAGTACCGGCGGCGGGATCAAGGTTTCAAGGATTTTGATTATGCTCAAGGAAGTGCGCAAGGAGATCCGTCTGGCCTGCCATCCCAGAAGCGTCCGCAAAGTGAAAATCGATGGCCGGACGGTGGATCATGACGTAATCCGTTCGGTAAACGCGTTCCTGGTTGTTTATCTGGTCTTATTTGCTTCCTCCGTACTCATCGTCTCCCTGGATGAATTTGACCTGGTGACGACGTTTACGGCGGTGGCCACGACCCTGAATAACGTGGGGCCCGGACTGGAAGAAGTGGGACCGACGGGGAATTTTTCCGCTTTTTCGCCTGTCGCGAAGCTGGTGATGAGTTTCGATATGCTGGCTGGAAGGCTGGAGCTTATGCCTATGCTGATGCTGTTTGTACCTGCCACCTGGAAGAGAAAATAGCGGGAAAAGAGGAAGCTTATGTTTGGTGAATGTCATGCGCATATTTTTATGAACGGTTATGATTACGCAAAGGCAGTGGAAGATCACGAAGACGGCGTTTGCCGGGAACTGGTCCGCGCCGCGTTTCTGGAATACCAGAAACACGGCGTAACGTTTCTGCGGGACGGCGGCGATCGCCTGGGCGTATCCGAGTGGGCCAAAACGGCGGCACCGGAGTACGGGATTACCTACCGTACCCCGCTGTTTGCTATTCACCGGAATCACCGCTATGGAGGAATCGTAGGAAGAGGCTTTGATACCTGGAAGGAATACGAAGCTTTGGTAGAGGAAGTCCGCCGCCAGGGCGGCGATTTTATAAAGGTGATGTTTTCCGGAATCATGGATTTTGAGAAGCCCGGCGTGATTACGGGGACACCTCTTGGGGAAGCCGAGATAAAGGAAATGATCCGAATTGCTCATGAAAGCGGCTTTGCGGTGATGGCACATGTAAACGGCGCCAGGCAGGTGGAAGCCGCCGCCCGCTGGGGTGTGGACAGCGTTGAGCATGGAGCCTATCAGGATGCGGACAGCATTCAGGCAATGGCAGAGGCAGGTACTGTCTGGGTGCCTACCGTGGTGACGATAAAAAACCTTTTGGGAAGCGGCCGTTACCCGGAGGAAGCGGTTCGCCGGATCTACCGCATTCATGCGGAAAATATACGGAGGGCTTACCGGGCGGGCGTAACCATGGCCCTTGGAAGCGACGCCGGGGCTTACCGGGTATTTCACGGACAGGGAATCGTAGACGAATACCGGGCTTTTCAGGAGATTCTGGCAGATGTTCCGGATTTGGATGCGTTTTTGGAGCGGGGAGAAAAACGAATACGAGAAGTATTTTAAACGAGTCCGGAAGCAAAAAACTTCATCGCCGCAGATGACTTTAAATGGTTTTTTGCGGTTACGGTCCAGCAGGGCTGAACTGTTATGAGAAAATGATTTATTTAAACTGGACAATGGGCGGCAATCGTTCTATAATGATAGAAGCGATAAATTGCTTCATACAAGTCTGCGCATATACCGCATGGCTGCAGAAAAGCAATGCAGGAGTGAGAGCCCTGCCGCGAAGATGCTGAGGGGAGAGCAAAAGGAAGGAGCAAAAATGAAGAAGCGAATGAAGACACTGGCGGCCCTTATGCTGGCCGCATCCGTGGCTGCAGTAATGAGCGGCTGCAGTACCGGCGGAACTACAGATACCGAAGCAACGACTGTTGAAAGTACAGCGGAAACAGAGAGTGAGATTACAACGGAAGCAGAAAGCGAGACTGCAACTGAGACGGAGAGCGAAACCGTGACCGAAGCAGAAAGCGAAACTGCAACCGAGACGGAGAGCGAAACGGCAGCGGAGACGGAGAGTGAGACCGAAACCGAAACGGAAGCGGAAAGCGAAATCACAGCGGAGACGGAGAGCGAGACTGCGACGGAAGCAGAAAGCGAAACTGAGACCGACAGCGAAGCTACAACTGAGACGGAGAGCGAAATCGTGACCGAAGCAGAAAGCGAAACTGCAACCGAGGCAGAGAGTGAAACGGCAGCGGAGACGGAGAGTGAGACCGAAACCGAAACGGAAGCGGAAAGCGAAACCACAGCGGAGACGGAGAGCGAGACTGCGACGGAAGCAGAGAGTGAGACTGCAGCGGAGACGGAGAGCGAAACCGTGACCGAAGCAGAAAGCGAAACTGCAACCGAGACGGAGAGCGAAACTGCTACGGAAGCAGAGAGTGAGACCGCAGCGGAGACGGAGAGCGAAACTGCGACGGAAGCAGAAAGCGAAACGGAAACTGTGACGGAAAGCGAAACGGAAGCAGAGAGTGAAACAGCGGCAGAGACCGAGACGGAAGCGGAAAGCGAATCCGCGGCAGAAACCGACAGCGAAACAGAAGCGGACACAGAAACCGGGGAAAAGCCGGGTGAGGGGCAAACACTTCGGGTAGCTATGGAGTGTGTATACGCGCCCTATAACTGGACACAGCCGGATGATGCCAACGGAGCGGTTCCGATTTCTGGTTCTTCCGACTATGCCAACGGCTATGATGTCATGATGGCAAAGCATATCTGCGAGGAACTGGGATATGAGCTGGAGATCGTAAAACTTGATTGGGATTCTCTGGTGCCGGCTGTACAGTCCGGAAATGTAGACTGCGCGATTGCGGGACAGTCCATTACATCCCAGAGGCAGCTGGCGGTAGATTTCAGTGAGCCGTATTATTACGCTTCCATCGTTACCCTGGTAAAGGCAGATGGAGAATACGCGGATGCTCAGTCCGTAGAGGACCTTGCCGGAGCGACCTGTACATCCCAGCAGAACACGGTTTGGTATGACACCTGCCTCCCGCAGATTCCGGATGCGAATATCCTTGCTGCTCAGGACTCTGCCCCTGCAATGCTGGTAGCCCTGGACAGCGGACGCTGCGACCTGGTGGTGACGGATATGCCTACGGCTCTGGCGGCTTGCGTTGCCTATCCGGATTTTGAGCTTTTGGACTTCTCAGGAACGGATGGGGATTTTGAGGTATCTGACGAAGAAATCAATATCGGCATTTCAATTCAGAAGGGCAATACCGAACTGTTAGACCAGGTCAACAGTGTCCTGGACGATATGACAGAAGACGACTATGCGGAAATGATGGACGAAGCCATCTCCATACAGCCCCTTTCCGAATAAGACAAGGCACAATGTTTCTGGCACGGAAACTGGCAAAGGTTTCCGTGCCATTTTTAAGAAGCCGGAAACGGTAAAAGAAAAGGAGCGATTTTATGCCAGAGGATTTTGGAGGCTGGATTGTTTACATATTGCAGAATTATGGTCCGTCTTTCGCGGTAGGAGCCGGGAAAACGATGCTGATTGCCATTGTAGGTACTGCGATAGGCTGTCTGATCGGCTTCGCTGTGGGAATTGTACAGACGATACCCATGTCCAGGAATGACCACATTCTGAAAAAAGTGATTTTGCGAGCCGCGCGTTTCATTTTAGGCGCTTATGTGGAAGTATTCCGCGGGACGCCCATGATGTGTCAGGCGATGGTTATTTTTTACGGTGCGGCCATGGTTTTTGGCATCAATATGTCTGAATGGTTTGCCGCGTTTTTTATTGTTTCTATCAATACGGGAGCTTATATGGCGGAGACTGTCCGGGGCGGCATCCTGTCGGTTGATGCCGGACAGACGGAGGGCGCAATGGCCATTGGCATGAATCACGTCCAGACAATGATGAATGTGATTCTTCCGCAGGCCCTGAGAAATATTATGCCCCAGATCGGAAACAACCTGATTATTAACATCAAGGATACCTGCGTGCTGTCTGTGATCGGAATTGTGGAGCTTTATTATACTACAAACGGGGTTGCCGGAGCGCTGTACCGGTATTTTGAAGCGTTTGCCATCGCGATGGTCATCTATTTTATTCTGACCTTTACCTGTTCAAAGATTCTGCGGTATATCGAAGGAAAAATGGACGGCGCCGACAGCTATGACCTGGCAACCACGGATACGCTGGCCCACACCAGCGGTCTGTACAACTACCCGGACAAGAAGGGAGAAAACGAAGCATGAGCCAAGAAGCACTTTTAGAGGTACGCCATTTGAGCAAGACCTTCGGGAAAAATGTGGTTTTAAGGGACATAGATTTCCAGGTTTATCCAAAAGATGTTACCTGTATCATCGGAGCCTCCGGCTCCGGAAAATCAACCCTTCTGCGCTGCCTGAATCTTCTGGAAACTCCTACCACGGGAGAAATCCTTTATCACGGGAAAAATATAGCCGATGGCAAAATTAACGCTCCGGAGTACCGGACAAAAGTCGGTATGGTTTTTCAAAACTTTAATCTGTTTAACAATATGAGCGTTCTGGAAAACTGTCTGGTGGGCCAGATTAAAGTTCTGAAAAAGGAGAAAGAAGCCGCGAAGAAAACGGCCATGAGTTTTCTGGAAAAGGTAGGAATGGCTCCCTATATCCACGCGAAGCCCAGGCAGCTTTCCGGCGGGCAGAAGCAGCGTGTAGCGATTGCCAGAGCGCTGGCGATGGAACCGGAGATGCTTTTGTTCGACGAGCCAACCTCCGCTTTGGATCCCCAGATGGTGGGAGAGGTGCTGGCAGTTATGCGCACCCTGGCCCAGGAAGGGCTGACTATGATAATTGTAACTCATGAAATGGCTTTTGCCCGGGATGTATCCAGCCATGTGGTCTATATGGCAAACGGGATTATCGCGGAAGAAGGGACTCCAAAGGATATCTTTACGAATCCGCAGAATCCGCTGACAAAAGAATTTTTAAGCCGTTTCCGTACTGCCTGAAAAGGTCGGACTGGGCGGCGGAAGTACAATGACGGAAAAAGAAAGGAAGCATTATGGAACAGAATGAAAAGATGGCTCTGTTAAGAGAGCTCAAGGACGCGAAGGAAATGTTTGTTTATGTATCGCCTTGTACAAGGATGCCTTTTGTATATTGCGACCCGGAAAGTTTTGACGACGAGGTGCTGCTGTTCCGCTCCCAGGAGACAGCGAAGGAAGCTTCAAAGGATTTTCTGGAAAAAAAGATTCCGCTTCAGCTGGCAAAGCTGGAGAATAATCAGTTTTTGGCTTTTTATTCAAGCCTTTACAGCATGGGAGTGAATGAATTGTGTCTGGACAAAGGTTCTGAAAAGGAGACAAAGCTTCAGCTTAACGAGCTGGTGCGCAGACCGGACGACTCGCAGATTCCAGAGGGAAAAGTGCGGGTGGAAAATCCCGAACTGATGCTGACTGCTCTCTATTTCATGCAGGAACTGCGTAAGAGCGCAAAGCCCCAGATTACGCCGCAGGTCAGGGAAATGGAAGAGGAGCTGATGGCCCATTTCCGGAAGGGTACTTATATTATGGCCGTTCAGGATAAAAACATGGTGCCGTTTTTAAAACTGAAAAACGGGGACGCTTACCAGCCGATTTTTACAGACATCGGAGAATTTCAGAAGTTTAACAGAGAAAAAAAGTTCCGGACCGTGGTGGTACCCTACGCAAAGCTCTCTGCCATTGTCCAGAGTCCGGCAAAAGGAATCTGCATTAATCCAAATGGAGTGAATATCATTCTTCCCACCGCGCGCATCTGAGCGCAGGCCAGAACAAGGAGGCGTAACGTGAAATTAGATATGCATTGCCATACAAAAGAGGGATCTCTGGATGGAAAGGTAAGCATAGAGGATTATATAACCAGGCTCGAGGAGCTTGGCTATGACGGAATGCTTGTGACAGACCATAACAGCTATAACGGCTACCGGGAATGGAAGAAAAATATTAAAGGGAAAACCCACAAGAATTTCGTGGTGCTGAAGGGAATTGAGTATGACACCATCAACGCGGGCCATATGCTGGTAATTATGCCGGAAAATGTAAAGCTGCGGATTCTTGAGCTGCGGGGGATGCCCCTTCCCCTGCTGATCTTTATCGTCCACACTTTCGGAGGAATTCTGGGACCGGCCCATCCTTTCGGAGAAAAGTATATGAGCCTGATCAGTACCAGATACTATCAGAAAAATAAGGAGATCCTGAAGAAGTTTGATTTCATGGAAACCTTCAACTCCTGTGAGCCTGCCCAGGCAAATATGCAGGCAAGAAAAGCTGCCGCTCAATACGGTCTCGCGGGCTTTGGGGGCAGTGATTCTCACAAGCTGGACTGCATTGGAACAGCATACACAAGGCTGCCGGAGAGAATCTCGAAGGAATCAGAGCTGATCGCTCTGGTGAAGAAGAGAGCGCCGATTCAATGGGGCGGTTCCCTTTACAAGGGAACGACCAGAGATCGAATCGGAAAAATGCATAAGGTTCTTTTGTATTCTTTCTGGTTGTACAATAAGGTGGCCGGCTATTCCACGATACGCAAGCGCCGGGGACAGTCGCGCTACCTGATGCTCAGCACGGTCCGCAGCAGTTACAGCACAGGTTTAAGAGACAGAGCTTAACGCACCAGTTATCCCCAGCCATGGGCATTCCGTAGGAGTCGCCCATGGTATTGTACCAGCTCCCGCCGGATTCAAGCTGATCCAAAAGCTGCTGATAGCGGGGGTTGGCGGGGTCCATGGCATTCGCCTGCCTCGCGTAATCCATCGCCTTGATGTTGTTTCCAAGGCCCATGTGGGCAAGGGCGCTGTAGTAATACCAGGGCGCCTGCCGGTCGCTGATGGAGGAGAGGACGTTCAGAGCTTCTTGAAAATGTCTCGCGTTGATGTAGTTGGCAGCCGCCTGATAACGCAGAGAGTCCTCATTTGTGCTTCCGTAATCGCCGCTGCTCTGGTTTCCATAGCCGCCAAAGCCTCTTCCAAAACCGCCGTAGCCGCCATAGGAGCTCTGGCTGTGTCCATAGCCGGATTCGCCCCGCTCTCTGGCGTCCATGATCTGCTGATAGGCTGCCTGGATTTCTTTGAATTTCTCTTCGATTTCTTTGATATTGGGAGCCCCCACATTCGCGTCCGGATGATATTTCCGGCTGAGGGCGCGGTAGGCTTTCTTAATTTCTTCATCTGTGGCATCCGGGCTGACGCCCAGCACCTTGTATGGATCGGATATCATGAAAACGTCTCCTGTATCTAAAGCTATTGTAACTGCTGCGCGTTTTTGCCGCTGTTCTCTGACAGACGGGCCGCATAGCGAACCCAGACGCCGGAGTACAGAATGTTGCGCAAAATCTCCGCTTCCTGAAGAATCGGAAGCTTTTCAAAACTTTTGGCGCACTCGGCCATCATCATCGTTAAAATCTTCTGACTCTTTTCCGAAAAGTCCGGCTGTTCAGCCATGGCTGCCCAGGGATTGTAATGCTTTTTTTTCTGATCCGTGCGAAGATCCTCCCAGGCATCCATCAGATAAATGAATTTTCCAAGATAGAACCCCATCTGGCGAAGAGTCGGCTCCCAGGCGTCCTGCTTCCAGACAAAGAGATCTCCTAAAAGATCTCCGGTGCAGCCGGAAAGAAGATCCAGATCCTGACAGTTTTCTGCCTCTCCTTTGCGGACTTTTTCCATATAGGAAAGCATGGATTTTGTCTGACGGGGATACTTCTCTTCAAGAGAGTGGTACTTCTTTTCAAGTGCCTTCGCGGTGGAAAGCTTTACCAGGCTTTTATCGTCAAACCAGTCATCCATGCAGTTGTGATAGGTTAAAAGGATGTTCATATCTGCCGCATAGCCAGTGGCCTCGGTTACCCTCATCCGATGCTTTTCGTAAGGCCGCGCGATGCATCGATGAATCTCTTCTGTGCCAGGAAGCTCGTAAAGGCCTGTGAGAAGAATCACGAGAAACGTCATGTCGTAGGTTAAGGTAACCTGACCGATACGGCCGTAGCGATCCTTCAGTACCTTGCACAGACCGCAGTAATAAGAGCGATAGCGGTCATATTCGCGTATTTTCAGCTCGGGTTTATTGATTGTGACATATCCAAACATGATGCGCCTCAGCTTTTCTTGATAAATTTATTGCGACATTTCGGACAAGTGATCTCAATTTTGCCTTTTCCCCTGGGGATCCTTATTTTCTGTTTGCACTGGGGACAGGTATAGATGTGATAGTCCTTACGCTGCTTCAGAAGGTTGATCTGACCGGTCCAGAAGCCGGTGACACGGTTTTTGTACTTTAAAAAAACGGAATTTTCATGGCTGCGCGCAGAGAAATTTCTGGAAAAGATCCGGAAATACAGAACGATCAGAGCCAGGAAAACCAGAGCGTTCAAAAGTCCGCTGCGCAAAAACAGACTTAAAACGCACAGAACGACGGCAACGCCCAGGAGAAACTTTGAGAGGTCGTCTACTCCATAGCGGCCGGTCATAAAACGCTGGAATTTTTCTTTCATAAAACAAATCACTCCTCGTATGTAATGAAACTAGAATAGCATATTTTTCGGAAAAATAACAGCTTTCAATTCTAAAAAAATATGAAGTATTTATAAAATAGGGACCTTCAGCTGACCCGGCGTCCCCGCACATGGGGCACCCGTTCGGGCCAGGAGGGGAGTGAGGCATTCAGAATCGCCGTGAACATCCGCTCGCAGACGCCTGGATTTTCCTGGTTCATCTGTCTTAACAGTTCTTTGGCGTATTCCCTTTTTGTGTGCCCGTCGGCCGGACAGGGGTTTTTCGCTACCGGAAGCTGGTACTTGTTTTTAAAGCCGATGACGTCTGCTTCGGGGACAAACATCAGCGGACGGATGACAGTCAGATCCATCCGGTCCAGGTAAGTTTTCGGGGAAAAGGAGTGAAACCGTCCTTCGTAAATCAGGGACAGAAGCATGGTCTCCACCATATCCTCCCGGTGATGGGCGTAAGCCACTTTATTGCAGCCCATATCCTTTACCGCCTGATTCAAAGCGCCTTTTCGCATTTTCGCGCAGAGAGAGCAGGGATTTTCTTCCTTGCGCTGTTCGAAGATCAGAGGGCCGATCTGCGTGGATACTGTGGTATGGGAAACGTTCAGCTCGCGGCACAGGGTTTTTACCGCGTCAAGGTCAAAGCCCGGAAAACCGAGATCCACCGTCACGGCTTCCAGCTCAAAATGCTTTGGGTAGAAGCGCCGCAGGCCGGTCAGGGCATAAAGAAGGGTCAGGCTGTCCTTTCCACCGGAGATCCCCACCGCGATCCGATCCCCTTCGTCGATCATCTGATATTCGTCCACCGCTTTGCGGGTGTAGCTTAGAAGCTGCTGCAATTTCATGAATTTCATCCTTTCTGTCCGGCGGCCGCCATATGCCCCGGATTTACTGTATCCAGTATACAAGGTGACAATGGATTTTGTCAACGGTAACAGAATGTGAACTGTTACAATAATTCGCCATATTGATTAAAATAAAATTGCTTTTTTTTAATGTTTTCTGTATAATATTCCTATAAAAAGACTTGCCCTCACGGCAGAGAGACAGTGTTTAGGAGGATGGATGATGGATGTAATCTGCATCGGTGAAATGCTTATTGATTTTACTCCGGGGAAGGAGGCTGCCACATATGTGCGAAATCCCGGCGGAGCTCCGGCAAACGTCTGCATTTCCATGGCCAGGAACGGCCTGAAAACAGGATTTCTTGGGAAACTTGGAAACGACGATTTTGGCCGTTTTCTGGTGGACACCCTGAAAAAAGAAGGGGTGGAGGTGCTCTGTCCTTCGCTCACGAATGAGGCGGTGACTACCCTGGCTTTTGTGACACTGTATGAGAACGGAGAGAGGTCCTTTACTTTTGCGAGAAAGCCGGGAGCGGATCTGCTTCTGGCAGAGGAGGATATTAAAAGAGAGGATCTGGAAAAGACGGCTCTCGTCCATGCCGGATCTTTCGGTATGTCGGGAGAACCGGAGCGTTCCGCCACAGTTCGCGCCCTTTCTATGGCGAAAGACCTTGGAAAGCTGGTCAGCTTCGACGTCAATTACCGGGATGTCATATGGCCGGATGAGAAGACGGCGGTTGCGGCGGTTCAGTCGGTGCTCCATTATGTGGATTTCCTGAAGATTTCAGAGGAGGAACTGGACTTCGTGGGTGGAGAAGCGAATATCCCCAGGCTCATGAAGGAGAGCGGCATCTCTGTCGTGATGGAAACCCTTGGAGCAGAGGGGGCTAAGTATTTTTATAATGGCAGGGAAGGCAGGGCTGCCGGATATCAGGTGAAGGCGGTGGATGCCACCGGAGCCGGAGATGCCTTCTGGGGTGGTTTCCTTTCCAAAATTCTGCTTGACGGCGTTCGTTCTCCGGAGGATTTGACGGAGGAGACGGTGCGGGCAGCTTTGGAGTACGGAAATGCCTCCGGGGCGCTGTGTGTGCAGCGCATGGGCGGTATTCCGGCGCTCCCCACCGGAGAGGAGATCCGGGATTGGCTTGCGAAGGCCTGAACTGTTTAGAAATTTCATTTACATATGGAGGTATTTTGACTTATGATTATTATTGGTGAGAAAATCAACGGTTCCATTCCTTCCATGGGAAAGGCCATTGCCGAGAGAAACGAGGAGTGGATTAAAGAGATCGCGAAAAAGCAGGCGGACGCGGGAGCTACCTACATTGACGTATGCGCATCCGTTGAGGAAAATATCGAAGTTGAGACGTTAAAGTGGATGATCGATCTGGTACAGAGCGTTACAGATCTTCCCATCGCCGTTGACAGTCCAAGCCCCAGGGTTCTGAAGGAGGCTTATAAATTCTGCAATAAGCCGGGCCTGATCAACTCCGTGTCCATGGAGGGCGATAAGGTGGATATCATTTTCCCGGAAATCAAGGACACAAAGTGGGAAGTAATCGCTCTGCTCTGCGATGACACCGGTATTCCCAAATGCGCGGAAGACCGTCTGAGAGTGTTCGACAACATTATGGCAAAGGCAAAAGAATACGGCATCGCTCCCAGCCGCATTCATATTGATCCGCTCATTGAGATGCTTTGCACCTCCGAGGACGGCATCAACATGATCACAGAGGTTATGCGGACAATTCGAAGCCAGTATCCGGATATTCACATTACCTCAGCGGTCAGCAATATCTCCTTTAATCTTCCGGTCCGCAAGCTTCTGAATATGGGCTTCACCGTTCTTGCCATGAACGCCGGCCTGGACAGCGCGATTCTGGATCCCACAAACCGCGACATGATGGGATTGATTTACGCCACCGAAGCGCTGCTTGGAAAAGACGACTACTGCATGGAGTATATCGGCGCGTACCGTGCCGGCCTGATCGGTCCTGTAAAACAGTAAACGCGAAATCCATTCAAAGTTTCTCATTGGGAAGTTTATCAGCCCGGCCGCATGGCCGGGCTTTTTTCGCGAGCAGTTCGGCAAGGGGCTGCTGTGCTTGCGCAAGCAGACATTTGCCGATAAGTTAAGAAAATTTCTCAATAATCTCTATAGACAAAATCGCGGTTTTATAGTATCCTTTGGTTAGACTTAACTAACCGAAGGAGTGAAGCAGTATGTCACCGGAAAACAAGAAGACTCTTGAGCTGGAGATTGCAAGGCAGTGCGCGCCGGTGATGGCGGGACTGAAACCGGCGAATCTTCTGATCCTGAATCGTGAGGACGGACAAATCAAAGAAGGATTTTTTAAGGAGATGAAAGCCTGCGGCAAACTCCTTTATCTGAGTGAGCGAAAAACGATCTGGCTGATTTACCGTCAGACGGAGCTTGCAACAGTTCTCAGGAAACCGGAAAACCGGACGTTTCTGCAAATGTACGGGTACAAAGAGGAGGACACGGCCGCCAAGATGCTGGAGCGGCTGGCAGAACGTTTTGCTTTTCACCGCAGATACGGAAACGGTTTTCCGCACGAGATGGGTGTGTTCCTGGGATATCCGCTGGGGGATGTACAAGGCTTTATCCGGAATAACGGCAAAAATTATCTGTACTGCGGATATTGGAAGGTTTATGAAAATCCGGAGGAGACCAGAAAAACCTTCGCGCTTTTCCGAAAAGCCCAGCGTGTCTTTACGGAAGCTTTAAAAGACGGGATGAACCTGGGGCAGGCCGTTTCCATGGAGCCTGTTTTGCCGGCGTAAGAAAGAGATTTAGATGGTTACTATTCACAGCAGCAGCAAACACTTGCTGTTTGCTGCGTAAGAAAATGATTCAGGCGTGAGCGGATTCCATTCGCGAAGCGAATTTTTAATGAATCCGCGATGTTGTTGTTCACGAACCGGAGGACCGTGAATAGTAACTTCAGATGTGAGCGGCTCGCGAAGATCCGCTTGACAGGAGAATACGATCAGGAGGAAAAAATATGAGCATCGTGATTATAGGAGGCCATGACTGCATGGTCTGTCAGTATAAGAAGATCTGCAAAAAATTTAATCATAAGGCAAAGGTTTTCACCCATATGTCCGCGGATTTGAATAAGCAGATGGGCCAGCCGGATCTGTATGTGCTGTTTACAAACACGGTTTCCCATAAGATGGTGAAGTGCGCCATGGACGGCGCGAAAAAGACGAACGCCAAGGTGGTACGCAGCCATACCAGCAGCGGAGCGGCGCTGACGGCGATCCTGGAACAGGAAGCCGCTCTGGCCGGCTGAACGCGGCAAGGGAATACTGACAGCCGTATTTTCTATGCGGCACCAGGCGGCACTTCGGCCGTTCCGAAGAGCTGCGGAAAAGGGTAAAAGTTCAGGTCTGCTGAACTGTTATGGAAAAAGAGCATTAGGAGGATGAAAAAATGGATCAGATCACAGTCGTTTATTGGAGCAGTACCGGAAATACAGAGGCAATGGCCAAATATATCGGAGAAGGAATAGAGGATGCGGGGAAAAAAGCGAACGTAGTAGATATGGACAGTTTTTCGGCGGACGAGCTGAAGGACTGCGCCGTATTTGCCATGGGAGCCTCCGCCATGGGCGATGAGGAGCTGGACGACGGCACCGCGGAGCCTTTCGTATGCGAGGTGGAAACGTTTGCGCAGGGAAAGAAAATCGCCCTGTTCGGCTCCTATGACTGGGGCGACGGAGAATGGATGCGAAACTGGGTAAAGCGCATGGAAGATGCCGGGGCTGAGATTGTGGGAGGCGAAGGCCTGATCTGCAACAACGATCCCCAGGAAGAGGACGCCCAGAATTGCCGTGAGCTGGGAAGGAAACTGGCGGCCCTGTAATACCGGGCAGGTATTCGCGCGCAGATTCATCGGAAAAGCAGATTTTCGATGGGTCTGCGCTATTTTTCAATTTATTGAAGGATTGCCGAAGTTGTGGTAGGATAGTAATGATTCAGGACAGGACGAATCACTTGCTGATGAGCAGAGCGGTGGAAGCGGGATAAAGGAGTCCTGAAAAAGGAGTGATGGCAGGGTGCAGATCCGCAAGGATGAAATGGAAATGGACAGGGGCTTTCCTTTCCGGATTTTCCGGTATGAAACCGGGATCCAGGAGGAGGGGCTGGAGGATTACCACTGGCATGAGTACATGGAAATCACTAGCATTCTCTCCGGAAGAGGCTGCTACTATGTAAACGGCTGCCCTTATGAGGTGGAGGCCGGAGATATGATTATTTTCAACAACATGGATCTCCACGGCTGGAGGGCGGCGGAAAAGATGGAGCTGCTGGTTATCACCTTTGAGACAGAACTGATTTCCGACAGGATGAATACGCTGGAGTATGATTATCTGCTGCCCTTTCTGGAGCGCGGCAGCAATTTCCAGAACCGGATCGGGGGAGCGGAAGAATATACCGGGCAGATGAAGGAGATCATGCTGGATACTTTCGAGGAATATGAAAACCAGAAGACCGGGTACCGGCTGATGATTAAAGCGAATGTACTGCGGCTTCTGACGATCCTGCTGCGCCATTACCAAAAGGGGGAGCCTCAGACAGAGTCTCTTTCCGCGCGAAAGAAGCAGATGAAGCGCCTGGAGCAGGCCTTTGCGTATATCCGAGAAAACTATGATAAGAAGATCACCCTGGAAGAGGCGGCGAATCTGGCCTATATGAGTCCAAATTATTTTTCAGCGTATTTCAGGAAGGTTACCGGAAAAAGCCTGCGGGATTATCTTACGGAGCAGAGGGTGGAAAAGGCCCGGCATCTGCTGAAAAACAGCAGCCTGAGTCTTCAGGAGATCGAGCAGGAATGCGGATTTACGAATACCTCCAATTTTTACCGCATTTTTAAGAAAAAAACGGGGGTTTCTCCGGGAGAAATGCGTAAAAAAGTATAATTTTATCGTAAAGAAGCAGAAGAAAGAACCAGGTGAAGCGATTATAATAAAAATAACAGAAAGCGAACCGGTTAGCTTTCGGTTTCGCGGCGGGAAATTTCATGGTCTTACAAGGAGGTTCTGTATGAAGTATAAGGATAACTGGGAAGAAACAAAGGAAAAATTTCGGAACTACTGGCATCATAAGAACACTGGCCGGCCTTTAATGTGCGTGGTGGCCAGAAAGCCGGAGATCGAACATCTGTCCGACAGCCGTCCGGTGGAGGGCGGATATTCGGATGTGATCTGCCAGGGGAAATACTACGCTCTTCCCGAAGAATTGCGTTGGAAGGATATGGAGGACAAGTATCAGAACGCGGAGCGCATTGTGGCCAGATACCGGGACTTCTGTGAGAAACACCTTTTCCTGGCTGAGAGTTTTCCGAACCTGAATGTGGATTTCGGCCCGGGCTCCCTTGCCGCTTATCTCGGCTCGGACATCGGCTTTAAGGAGGATACGGTGTGGTTTAAGCCCTGCCTGGACAGCTGGGACGGCGTTCCGCCTTTCCAGTTCGACCCGGATAACGAATGGTTCAAAAAGCACATTGCTCTGGTGAAAAAGTGCCGTGAGCTGGCCGGAGACGACTTCCTGGTGGATATGCCGGATCTCATGGAAAATGTGGATGTGCTGGCATCCCTGCGCGGGGCTCAGGAAATGCTTTACGATACCATCGACGAGCCGGAGATTGTTTCGGAGCGGGTTAAGGAAATTACAGATCTGTATTACGATTATTTTGACCGCTTTTATGATATTATTAAGGACGAAGAGGGAGGAAACGCCTATACGGTATTTCAGATCTGGGGCCCTGGAAAGACCACGAAGCTTCAGTGCGATTTCTCGGCAATGATGTCGCCTACAGGCTTTAGGGAGTTTGTACTTGATTCCTTAAAGGAGCAGTCTAAAAAGGCGGACTACGTGCTGTATCACCTGGACGGGCCTGACGCCATTAAGCATATGGACGCCCTGATGGAGGTGGATGGAATCGACGCCCTCCAGTGGACCAGCGGCGACGCGGGCCCCGACGGGACATTGGAGGATTGGGACGTGATCTATGATAAGGCCATTGCTGCGGGCAAATCTCTATGGATCAAGGTTTACTCCGGAGAGTTTGAGGATTGGCTGCGCAATTGCGAACGCCTGGTTATGAAATACGGTTCCCACAGCATTTTCTTCTTTTTCCCGGAGATGTCTTTGGAACAGGCAAATAAGCTTATTTCCTATGCGGACGAGCATTGGAGCGATATTAAGGGCTGGTTTAACGAATAAACCTGCATACGCCCGCGGGGCGGGCGTGCCACCCTCCCGGAAAACCGGCGGGCGTCTGAATACATGCCGCCTGTTCGGCGGCGGATTTCAGAAAAAACACCCTGGAAGGAAACCGAAAAACGGCTGCCTTTCAGGGTGTTTCTATATGCGCTGTTTTCCAAAAAAACGGAGAAACAGGCAATGGTTTGGACAAGCTGTCAGAAGCCTGCTTTTGACAGAATATTTTCAGCGGTCTCCGTGTCGTCGCAGACGCAGAGCACCACATAGTTTCCTGAGGTTCTCAGAATAGCGGCTTCCAGCTTCTGTGTCTCCGTGGCGTTGTAGGAAGAGTAGAGGGTGGTCTGATTGTCCACGCGGGTCTGGAGGAGGTCCTGAACCTCAGAGACATAGGAGCTGTCCTTGCACTGGATCACAGCGACTTCGCAGGCCGACGCGGCGGTGCTCATGTAGACAGAGCTTGCCTCGATCTGATCCATATCCACAAAATAGGTGGACGCCACGATGTCCGCGGATACTTCATTTAAGGTATCGCTGGTGACCGTTTCCTGGGCAAGCTGCTTTGCCAGCTCAGAGGGGGCCACGGTGACCTCACCGGAGGATGTGTTTGTGCCGCTGCTGCAGCCTGTCAGCGCCAGAAGGCAGATAAGCAGGACTGCCGTAAAAATACAAAGTTTCTTTCTCATGTTTCTTCTCCTTCTTGATCTTGTGGTACATAATGATTTTTCAGATAGTTCAGCCAGATCTCACAGTATTGCGGATACATGTGGACGCCGTCGCTGGTGGCTCCCTCAATCAGGGAGTGATTTCCATTGGAAAGCACTTCGTTGATATTCAGGAAATGGTAGCCATTTTCTTCACAAAGCTCAAGGATTACGCGATTCATGGTGTCCACATTTTCGTTGTTAATGTAGTCGCCAGTGGTTACCTTGTCCTCTTCCACATAGGGAACGGACATCACGTAAATCAGAGCGTTGGGAGACAATTTTTTCAGTTCGCCCAGGACAATGCGGTAGTTTTCCTTAAATTCACTCCAGTCATACGTTCCCAGCTCGTTTGTACCCAGCAGAACATAAAACTTTTCGCAGTCGGTTCCGTAGAGGGCCTGGAATACCAGGATATTTCCGGAGGGGCTGCTGATAAATGGCGTCTGGAAGATGTTTGTCGTATCCATGCCGACGCCGGTCAGGAACGTGCCCTCTGTGATACCGGAATTAATCCGGAATCCTTCCATCCTCGAATCGCCGATGAAGGTAGCGTCAGAAAAGTAGGAATCATCCACAGGAACAGCCTGTTCAGGCACAATGGCGGGGCTTTCCAGGGGCGGCCCTGTCTGGGGAGCTTCCGTGGCAGCCTCAGAGGAAATCTGGGTATCTGCCTCAGAGGAAACCTCTGTAACCGGAGCAGCTTCGGTTTCCGTTTCCGCCGTAGTTTCTTCCTCGGATGGAAACAGTTCGCTTAACTGGGCATTAAAGCGTTCCTGGAAGCCCTCCCGTGAAAAAATGCTGATTAACATTCTTCCCTCAAAGATAATCAGCACTGAAATAATCAGAATCACTATATGAAGAAGGCGGCCGGGCTTAGGCGCCTTCCTTTTCTTTTGTACAGTCATAGATTCTCCCATACCGTCGAATTTTTGAATTGCCTTTTCTTCTCCTCTATTATATAATGAATCCGTTAATTGTAAATAGTTTTTTCGCAATGTAATGAAAACTTAAAAAAATTTAAGAAAGGAACTTTTGTAGCAGTTATGGTTTTTTCCAGTCTGTTGTTTCTGTTCCGCTTTCTTCCGGCTGTGTTTCTTCTTTATTATGTAGCACCCAGAAGATTGCGAAACGTCATTCTGTTTCTGTTCAGCCTCTTTTTTTATGCCTGGGGCGAGCCAAAGTATGTGTTTTTAATGCTCTTTTCGATTACCATGGATTTCTTTGTGGGCCGGCAAATTGATAAGAGCAAGCAAAATGGAAACATGAGAAGGGCCAGAGGCTTTCTTATGATTTCCATTGTGGTAAATTTGAGCATTCTCTGCTTCTTTAAGTACGCGGATTTTATCATTGGTTCCATAAACAGCGTTACCGGGTTTTCGATTCCCCTTCTGGGGATTCCTCTGCCCATCGGTATCTCCTTTTTTACATTCCAGACCATGTCCTATACCATCGACGTCTACAAAGGCGCCACGAAGGTTCAGAAAAACTGGATCAAGTATGGGACGTATGTGTCCATGTTTCCCCAGCTTATCGCGGGGCCCATTGTTCAGTATAAGACCATTGCAAAGCAGATGGAGACGAGAAAGGAGAATGTCCGCGATTTTTCCGCAGGCATTCATCGTTTTATGATCGGTCTGGGGAAAAAGGTCCTTCTGGCAAACAACATCGGACTTTTGTGCGATGCGGTTATGGCTTTGGATATTGCCACGGTGCCGGTGCTGACAGCCTGGCTGGGAGCGGTGGCCTTTACCTTCCAGCTTTATTTTGATTTTTCCGCTTACTCGGATATGGCCATTGGCCTTGGAAAAATGTTCGGCTTCTATTTCCTTGAGAACTTTAATTATCCGTACATAGCAAAGAGCATTACCGAGTTCTGGCATCGGTGGCATATTTCACTGAGCTCCTGGTTTAAGGAATACGTCTACATACCCCTGGGAGGAAACCGCCGGGGACTTCCAAAGCAGGTTCGGAATATCCTGATTGTGTGGCTTCTGACAGGCATCTGGCATGGAGCCAGCTGGAACTATGTGCTCTGGGGCGTTTACTACGGTATTCTCCTGATTCTGGAGAAGTTTTTATTCCGCCATATTCTCAAACGGCTGCCGGGGATTGTCCAGAATGTTTATACGCTGTTTTTTGTAATTCTGGGATGGGTATTGTTTAAATGTGAGGATCTCGGGTACTGCGTATCCTATTTAAAGGCTATGTTTGGAGGTTTCGGCCAGGAAATTTTAGGAAATCAGACCATGTTTTATCTGGGGAATTACGGCGTGCTGCTGATTCTTCTGTTTTTCGGAAGCACCATGCTGCCCAAGAAAATCGGCCTTGCCATTCAGGGAAAGCTTGGGGAAGGCTCCTGGCTTCTTCTGCTGCTGAAATGTATTTTTTACGCCGGAATCTTCGTGGTTTCCGTTGCCTATCTGGTGGATGCCACGTATAACCCCTTCTTATATTTCCGGTTCTGATAAAGGAGATGCCAATGAAAAAAGTACAAAATTGGATTGTGACAATCCTGTTTCTGGCAGTCATCTTTGGGACGACTGCTTTAACGATCCTGCATAAGCCCCAGGATTTTTCGGAAAGAGAAAACCGGGCCCTGGCTCAGCTTCCGATCCCTACGGTGGACAGCGTATTCTCCGGGGATTTTGCTTCGGACTATGAGACATATCTGAGCGACCAGTTTGTGGGGCGCGACCAGTGGATCAGCCTGAAGACGCGGGTGGAGCGCATGGCAGGAAAGCAGGAGATTAAGGATGTGTATTATGCCCGGGATAACTATCTGATCGAATCTCATAACGGAACCTTTGAAACCGACCAGGCAAAGACAAATATCCGTCTGCTGGCTCAGTTTGCGGAAATCTACCGGTCTCAGTTTCCGGAGGAGCACATGACGGTGATGGTGGTTCCAAACGCGGTGGAGGTTTTGGATTATCTGCTGCCGCTGTACGCGCCGGACAGCGGAGAACGGGCCTATCTGGATGCCATTGAAGCGGCGCTTCCGGAGGGTGTATGGTTTGAGAGCGAGCCGGTGCTGAAGGATCACGTGGAGGATCAGCTCTATTATCGGACGGATCACCACTGGACTACCCTGGCGGCGTTCTATGTGTATGAGGCCTGGGCGGATTCCCTGGGACTTTCCACAGCGGGACTTTCCACGTATACCAGGGAGACGCTGACGACGGATTTCCTGGGAACCATTGAATCCAAGGTAGGTGGCACGGTGACCCCGGATTCTATCCAGCGTTTTGTGCCGGCGAATCCGGCGGCTTATACGGTAAATTACAACAATGGGCAGGATACCGGAACGGATCTTTACCATATGGACATGCTGGAGACCAAGGACAAGTACGCGGTATTTTTTGGCGGGAACCAGGGACTGGTTCAGGTAAACGTTGACAACGGCCAGGCGCGGAAGCTTCTGGTGGTGAAGGATTCCTATGCCAACTGCTTCGTGCCTTTTGCCTTTGAGAACTTCGGACAGGTGGATATGGTGGATGTGCGCTACTATAACGGCAGCCTGTCGGAACTGATCGGTACGGGAGAGTATACGGATCTGCTGTTCCTTTACAACGCTTCCGGATTCGCGGAGGATGTGAGCCTGCAAAGGCTGCTGAATTAAAAAAGAGGTAACCGTTCAGCCCTGCTGAACGGTTACAAAAAGAGGACCCCTGAGGTCCTCTTTTTGGCTGCGGGGAGCGAAGACCGGCTATGCTGTGAGCCGGACGGTCCGATCCGTTTTCAGCCGAGAAGCTCCGGAATCTCATCCAGATACCGGCGCAGGGCGTCCTGCCAGTGGGGCAGGGGCGTAAAGCCGCTGGCGGCAAGTTTGCTCTTGTCCAGCCGGCTGTTAAAGGGGCGCCTGGCCTTGGAAACGCCGTATTCCTCGGTGGTAACCGGAAGGACGTTTACCTTGCTGTAGACATCCTGGCCCCGGGCTGCGGCCTGGCGGAAGATTTCCTTTGTGAAGTCGTACCAGCTTATGAATCCGCCCTCGTTGGTGGCGTGATAATAGCCGTATTTCTCCGTCTGGATCATGTCAACCAGAAGACGGGCCAGATCCAGGGTGTAGGTGGGGGTGCCGATCTGGTCGTTTACCACTCGGATGGTGTCGTGGGTTTTCCCAAGGCGAAGCATGGTTTTGATGAAGTTGCTGCCGTTTTTGCCAAAGACCCAGGCGATGCGCACGATAAAGTATTTTTCCAGAAGCTCGCTTACGGCAAGCTCGCCTTCCAGCTTGGTCTGTCCGTAGACATTCAGGGGCTTGTAGTCCTTGCAGTCCGGTTCCCATGGGGTCTCTCCCTGGCCGTCGAAGACGTAATCCGTGCTCAGATATACCATCTTGCAGTCAAGCTCCTTGCAGGCGGCGGCGATGTTACGGGTGCCGTCGGCGTTGATCCGGCGCACGGCAGCGATCTTGTCCGTATCCTCTGCCAGATCCACAGCGGTCCAGGCGGCGCAGTGAACCACCGCGTCCGGAGCGGTTTCTTTCAGAACCCGGTTTACACAGTCCGCGTCCGTGATGTCTATGGGCACATAGGGCATAGTGGTCACGGCGCTTCCGTCCGCAATGCCGCTGTACACTTCTTTTAAATCCGAACCCACGCCCGCGATACCCCGGGCAGCCAGTTCGTTCATAACGTCGTGGCCAAGCTGGCCGGCGACTCCGGTAACTAAAACCTTCATATCAGCGCCTCCTTAGCGGTTTCCGTACATTTTTTCATAGTAATTCTGATATTCACCGGAAATGATGGTTTCCCACCACTCTCTGTTATCCAGATACCAGCGGATGGTTTTCTTGATGCCGTCCTCGAACTTTGTCTCCGGGAGCCAGCCAAGCTCATTGTGGATCTTCGTGGGATCGATGGCGTAGCGCATGTCGTGGCCTTTGCGGTCTGTGACATAGGTGATCAGGCTCTCCGGCTTGCCAAGCTCGCGGCAGATGATCTTCACAATATCGATGTTGCGCATTTCGTTGTGTCCGCCGATATTGTAAACCTCGCCCTCACGGCCTTTGTGGATAATCAGGTCGATGGCCTTGCAGTGATCCTCAACGTACAGCCAGTCGCGGACGTTTTCGCCTTTTCCGTAAACGGGAAGGGGTTTGTCGTTCAGGGCATTGGCGATCATCAGAGGGATCAGCTTTTCCGGGAAATGGTAGGGACCATAGTTGTTGGAGCAGCGGCTGATGGTCACCGGCAGCCCGTAGGTTCTGTGGTAGGCCAGCACCAGAAGATCCGCTGAGGCCTTGGAGGCGCTGTAGGGGCTGCTGGTGTGGATGGGAGTTTCCTCCGTGAAAAACAGGTCGGGACGGTCCAAGGGCAGATCGCCGTACACCTCGTCCGTGGAAACCTGATGGTATCTCTGGATTCCATATTTGCGGCAGGCGTCCATCAAAACAGCGGTTCCCTTGATGTTCGTGTCCAGGAAAACCTCCGGGTTTTCGATGGAACGGTCCACATGGCTCTCCGCGGCGAAGTTTACCACCATATCCGGGAGTTCCTCCTCAAAGAGACGGTAAACGGCCTCCCGGTCTGTGATGTTTTCCTTTACGAAGCGGAAGTTCGGATTGTCCATGACCGGAGCCAGGGTGGAAAGATTACCCGCGTAAGTCAGGCAGTCCAGACAGATAATCCGGTAATCCGGATATTTTTTCAACATGTGGAAAATAAAGTTGCTTCCGATAAAACCGGCGCCGCCGGTAACAATAATCTTCATACTCTTATACGCTCTCTTTCCGGCGCCGGAAAATGCTCCCGGCGCCTGTGTGTTTTTTGATTCCCGTAAGCAACGAGCCAAGCGGGCATGCTTGTATGTCCATTTGGCGGTGCTGTGTGCCGGTGGCACACGTTTCGCACCAACCGAAGCGTAGACCAAATACCCCGCAGCTCTGCTGCGCTGCAAGTTTGATGCCCCGCAGCTTGCTGCGGGCCTTCTGGCTTATCCGTGAAGTACGTCCAGATATTTTCCGTCCAGCACATCCTTTAAATACTGGCCATACTGATTCTTTTTCAGAACCTCGTAAACTTTCAGCACATCCTCCCGGCTGATCCAGCCGTTCAGATAGGCGATTTCCTCCAGGCAGGCGATTTTGCGGTGCTGGTGGGTCTCCATGGTTTTCACAAAGTTCGTGGCGTCCACCAGGCTTTCATGGGTACCGGTGTCCAGCCAGGTAAAGCCTTGTCCCAAAAGCTCTACATTCAGCCGCCCCGCCTCAAGATAAATCCGGTTCAGGTCCGTGATTTCCAGTTCGCCTCTCGCGCTGGGCTTTAAGTTTCTGGCGTATTCTACGACCTGGTTGTCGTAGAAGTACAGTCCGGTTACGCAGTAATTGCTCTTGGGCTGCTTCGGCTTCTCCTCAATGGAGACGGCGCGGCCTTCCTTGTCAAACTCTACAATGCCAAACCGCTCCGGATCGTCCACATAGTAGCCGAACACCGTGGCGCCTTTGCCGTTTTCGGCATTCTCCACGGCTGCCCGCAGGCGTTTGGAAAGACCGTGGCCGGCGAAGATATTGTCGCCGAGAATCATGGCCACCGTGTCGTCTCCGATGAAATCCGCGCCGATGGTGAAGGCCTGGGCCAAACCGTCGGGGCTTGGCTGCACGGCATAGGAAAGCTCCACGCCGAACTGGTGGCCGTCCTTTAAAAGCTCCTGGAACCTGGGGGTATCCTGGGGTGTGGAAATGATTAAAATTTCCCGGATGCCGGCTGTCATCAGCACGGACATGGGGTAGTAGATCATGGGCTTGTCATAGATGGGCAGAAGCTGCTTGGACGTCACCATGGTCAGAGGGTAAAGCCTTGTGCCGGAACCTCCGGCAAGAATAATCCCTTTCATTTGTTCGAATCTCCTTTGCGTTTTTGCCGCGGACCAGCGCTGTTTTAAACCATCTCCCCGGAATCCGGGGCGCTTTCGCGGCTGGCCGGTTACGGCGTCTCTTATCACGTCTGCACTTTTCGGTCTATGTCGGTATTATACAGGGTGACGTTACGTCACCTGCAAGGGTTTTTTTAAATTTCTAAGAGATTTTTTGGCAGAGAAAAATGCCGGCCTCCTTGGTGATGGAGAAGCCGTTTTTGGTTTTGCTCTCCACGAAGGCTCGGAAATCTTTATAGCGGTCCAGAAGGTACGTATTCTGATTTCCGTGACAGGAGAGGATGTACTCCACCAGAGGCTCCGGGTTGTTCACCAGAAGGCGGTCCGGGTAGCGCAGGCTCTGAATGGAGGAGAAGAAGGGCTCCAGAAGCCCGCGGCCGTTTTCCAGGCCAAAGCGCTCATAAAGCTTTTCGGCGGCAAGGACGATCCGGTCGTCAAATTCCTGGACAAGGCGGCTGATTTCCTTCATATGACCCGCTCCGTAGGTGCTGCACAGGAAACGGCCCCCGGACTTTAAAACCCGGCGGACCTGTCCGAAAACGCCGGGAAGATCTTCACAGTAAAACAAGAGATGGTTGGCGATCACCAGATCAAAGGAGGCATCCGGGAAGGGAATCCGTGCGCAGTCAAATTCCAGAAAGGAGAAACGGGAATCGGAAGGGCCGATGGCCCGCTTGGCGTCTCTTAGCATGCCCTCGGAGATGTCGGAGAGGGTGATGGAAACGCCCTGGGGAAGCCGCTCCCTGTTTTCCGTCCAGAGAGCGCCGTTGCCGCAGCCAAGCTCGAGAACGCGCATGCCGGGCCGGATCCGGCACTGTTCATAGATCCAGGGAAACCAGCCCTGGGGATTCGTGGAATAGAGGGCGTGGAGGTTAATGCGGGCAGAAATATTGGAGGCATTCTGGTACTGGGTTTTCAGGCTCTCCTCCATGCCCGTCAGGTGGATCAGATCCAGCATCTGGCTCCAGTTCACCTGCTTTTCGGTCTGGAGGGCCGCGGCCGTCTCTTCGATGGCCTTTTCCACAAGCTGCATCTGCTCAATCCGGTCACGGACGAGTTTGAGCTGGAGCTTCAGGGAGCGCCGCATCCTTTGAGGGTCCGGCTCTCCGATGGTCATGGCCCGGATATCTTCAAGGGAAAAACCCAGATATTTCAGGAGCAGGATCTGCTGGAGCCTGGCGAAATCTCCGTCTGTGTAGAAACGCGCGCCGGCGGGGCTTACATAGGCGGGCTTTAAAAGATTCTGTTTGTCATAGTACCGGATGGTACGGATGGACACATGGGCCATCCGGGCGAATTCTCCGGAGGTGTAGTAGCCTGGAAGTTTCATGGCGGACGTCCTTTCTTTTTCTGCCATTATACTGAAAAAACGAAGATGTGGCAACCGGTTCGACACACAAGCGTGTTTTTGGACAAAAGGATAAGAGTGTCGGAATTTGTAACAAAGTGCGCGAACTAGGGCAAAAGTGGGACATATATCGTTCTCTGACCGGAGAGATATCCCAGAGGATTTGATATAATAAATAAAATGATGAACAGGCTCGCGCACATTGGGCGAACCGTGGAAAATTAAGGAAGGGGAGATTTTTATGTCTGCATACGACAAAAAGATTAACGAGGTTATAACTGCGCTCCAGACGGATCCGGCAAAGGGACTGACCGGGAATCAGGTTTCGGAAAGACGCGCGAAATACGGCGAAAACAAGCTGCGGGAAAAAAAGAAAAAAACAAATCTTCAGCGGTTTGCGGAGCAGTTTAAGGACGCGATGATTTTAATTCTGATTGTTGCGGCGGCGGTTTCTTTTGTTATCGCTTGTACCCAGGGGGAACCACAGGAGTTTTTTGAGCCGATTCTGATTCTGCTGATTGTTTTGCTGAACGCGGTCATGGGCGTGATACAGGAGAGCAAGGCGGAAAAGGCGCTGGATGCTTTAAAGGGTTTGTCCGCGCCCCACGCGCGGGTGATCCGGGACGGGGAAGAAAAGATCATTGACGCGGCAGAACTGGTTCCCGGCGATGTGATCCGCCTGGAGGCCGGAGACTTCATCCCGGCCGACGCCAGGCTTGTGCGCAGCGTCAGCTTAAAGAGCGAGGAGTCCGCCCTGACCGGAGAATCCGTTCCTTCGGAGAAGGACGCTGACGCGGCAGTGGATGAGAAAGCCCCTCTGGGCGACCGCGTAAATATGGTATTTTCCGGATGCAGCGTCACCTATGGCACCGCGGCGGCGATTGTCACCGCTACAGGCATGGACACGGAAATGGGTAAGATCGCGAATCTGCTGGAAAATGAGAAGGAAGAGCAGACGCCTCTGCAGAAGAAGCTCGCCCAGCTTGGAAAATACCTGGGCGCTTTGGCTCTGGCAGCCTGCGCGATTATTTTTATTGTAGGCGTGGCTAACGGGATTCCTGCCCTGGAAATTTTTATGACTGCGGTATCCCTGGCGGTTTCCGCGATACCGGAGGGGCTTCCGGCCATTGTCACCATCGTTTTGTCCATCGGCGTGCAGCGGATGGTCAAAAAGAACGCGATTATCCGCCGCCTGCCCGCGGTGGAAACCCTGGGAAGCGCTTCGGTGATCTGTTCGGATAAGACCGGAACCCTGACCCAGAACCGCATGACGCTGGTAAAGGCCTGGACAGACGGAAAGGAAGACTGCGAGAACATTGGAACGCAGAACTCTCAGGAAATGCAAAGGCTGCTTTGCTGTGCTGCCCTTTGCTGCGACGGCAGCGTGGTCTTTCATGGAACCGAGGAGCAGCATATCGGGGATCCCACGGAAACGGCCATTGTGCTGGCGGCCCATAAAAACGGTATGCCGAAGGATGAGCTGAACAGACAGTTTCCCCGGCTGGCAGAGATTCCCTTTGATTCGGACCGGAAACTGATGACCACGATAAACCGCATGGACGGAAAAAACAGGGTGATTGTCAAGGGCGCTTTTGACGTCATGGCTTCCCGGTGCGTGGCGGGAGACCTGAAAAAAGCCGCCGAAATCAATGAGGAGATGAGCAGAAACGCCCTGCGGGTGCTGGCGGTGGGGTATAAAGAAATTCCTGAGGTTCCCGAACGGGCTCTGCCGGAGGAAATGGAAACGGGCCTGACCTTACTGGGACTTCTGGGAATGATCGATCCGCCAAGACCGGAAGCGAAGGCGGCGGTGGAAACTTGCCGGAGAGCCGGCATCAAGCCGGTGATGATTACCGGAGACCACGTTGTGACGGCTTCGGCTATCGCGAGGGAACTGGGCATTCTGCAGGAAGGCGATAAAGCGGTTACAGGTCCGGAACTGGACGCCATGACGGACACGGAGCTGGACGGGCAGGTGGAGCGCATTTCCGTTTACGCCCGCGTATCGCCGGAGAACAAAATCCGGATTGTCAAAGCCTGGCAGCGGAAAGGCCAGGTGGTCTCCATGACTGGCGACGGCGTGAACGACGCTCCGGCACTGAAAGCTGCCGATATCGGCTGCGCCATGGGAATCACCGGAACGGATGTGGCAAAGGGAGCGGCGGATATGACGCTTACCGACGACAATTTCGCCACGATTGTGGACGCGGTCCGGGAAGGGCGGGGAATTTACGCGAACATCAAAAAGGTGGTGGGCTTTCTTCTGGGGACGAACATCGGCGAGGTGATCACGGTGTTTGTGGCTATGCTTTTGTGGCATAAGTCGCCGCTGATGTCCATGCAGCTGTTGTGGATCAACCTTGTGACCGACAGCCTTCCCGCCATTGCACTTGGCGTAGAGCCGGTGGAGAAGGATATTATGACACAGAAGCCAAAGCCCAAAGACGAAGGCCTCTTCGCCCATGGATTCGGCGTGCGCATTGTCCTGCAGGGAGCGATGTTCGGGATTCTCGCCCTGGCAGCGTTCTATTTTGGCGAAAGCGCCACGGGGCAGGACGCCGGAGGGCAGACCCTGGCGTTTATGGTGCTTGCCCTTTCTCAGATTGTGCAGGCGTTTAATATGCGTTCAGAGCATTCCCTGTTTCAAATCGGCGTATTTACAAACGCCAGGCTGAACCAGGCGGCTCTTCTTTCCATCGTTCTGGTGCTGCTGGTAATGTTCAGTCCCTTGTCCATTCTGTTTGGGCTGATCCGGCTTCCGTGGAACCTTTATCTGGCGGGGGTGGGATTGATTCTCGTTCCGCTGCTTGTGATGGAAGTGTCCAAGGCGGCGGGGCTGATCCGGCATCATCACTGACGCGCATAGAAAGCGAAAGCTGCTGCAAACGGCTGTGAGCAGTAATGACGAAGGGATTGTCTGGAAAAACGACGCGGCGGATCCGCCGGGTTCTGGAGTATATCCGGCTTCATGTTCATACGAACGTCACCAGATCAGAGGCCGCGGGGCTTATTAACCTGAATGAGGAATATTTTTCCAAGGTATTTAAGACGCATACGGGTATGTCCTTTAAAAACTATGTGCTGTCGGAAAAAATGAAAGCGGCCATGAATCTTCTGGCAAACACAAATCTTTCCGTCGGACTGATCGCTTCGAAGGTCGGCTTTGATAATTTTTCGCATTTTTCAAAAACATTTAAAAAGTATACGGATTTATCCCCACAGGAGTACCGCAGAATCTACCAGAAATGAAGCGGCCGGAGGGGGACAATCTCACAATCAGAAAAGAAATGTCACAAAAGGGACAAATGCGCCGGCAAGAGGCGGGGCAATATCTCACAAAGGGAACAGAAACCTCCTACATATTTGGTAGAGGTTCCTGTTCTTTTTGATTAAAATAGAACCATCAACAGACGGATAGGAGGTTCTTAAAAGTATGAAGAGAACAAAGAAAATGCTGCTGGCCGCCACAGCCGCGGCCATGACGCTGGGGGCGGCGGCCACGCTCTGGTAAACTGCCGGAACCACGGCGATACCATTGTTCTGGACATCGATGAGGAAATCGCGGACGCCATGGGCGTGGAAGCCGGGTCTTTCATGACGCTGGACGAGGTGGACGAGCTTCTTGGAAGGATCAATGAGGCGTATCCGGACCGCTACACAATCGTTCCCCAGGGAAGCTCAAAGATGAGCAACGGCGGCTGGACCTGGGACGGACTTGGCGATATTTCCTTTATCGGCGTGATCGAAGCAGGACAGGAAGACTACACGGTACAGAATCTTCTGGAAACGGATTCCTTTAAGGAGTTTACCAGCCATACCCGTTCCTGGTATGAAAACGGCTATATGATGCAGGACTGCTTAAGCAACACGGAGACGGGTTCTTCCATGATCCGGAACGGAAAAGCGGCCACCTGCTTTGACAACGGCGCGTATTATTCGGATTTGGACTATCACAACAGCGGAATCGTGCGCGTACAGCTCACAACGGCAAAAGCGGATACCACTACGATTTCCGGTATGTGCTGGGTATAATAGACTTATAGTATTGGTATATTATGCTCTGATATCAGAATGAGAGTATGTTTCCAAAAGGCGATATTGGTGTATTCATGAAACAACCCTGTCTGACATAAATTTAGCTCTTGCTTTTTTCAGTGGATTCCGCTATAATAGCAGAAACGCAAAAGAAAAGGCGATGACGGGAAGAAGTAGCGCAGATACCTGAGTTCAGAGAGCATCCGGCTGGTGTGAGGGTGCCAAAGGCCTGCGGCGAATACATCTCTGAGCTGCTGCCTGAAAGGTTTCCGTAGGGTAAGACGGGCGCGCCCGATACAGCGCGGGGGATTGTCAGATCCCTGTTGAGGAAGACTTGTAGTCTTTGAATATGAGGTGGTACCACGGTAGATCCGTCCTCTGTCTGTTCGCAGGCAGGGGACTTTTTTATTTTCGCGGGCAATGAGCGGGCGGATATGCCTGCATCAGGGGATTTGACTTCTGGGGAAAGTGAGCAGGCATGCGTCCAAGGATACCCGTTGACTGCGGTGGAGGACAAATACCGCGCCGGCGTTCTATTAAGACTTTGAAAAGGAGATTGGGAAAATGGGAATTTATGAAGAATTACAAGCTAGAGGGCTTATTGCCCAGGTGACGGATGAGGAGGAAATCCGGGAGCTGATCAACAATGGAAAGGCGAAGTTTTATATCGGCTTTGACCCCACAGCCGATTCCCTTCATGTGGGCCATTTCATGGCGCTCTGCCTGATGAAGCGACTGCAGATGGCGGGCAATACGCCGGTAGTCCTTGTGGGCGGCGGAACCGGCTACATCGGGGATCCCTCCGGAAGAACCGACATGCGCTCCATGATGACGCCGGAGACCATCCAGCACAACTGCGACTGCTTCCGCAAACAGATGGAGCGCTTTATCGAGTTTGGCCCGGACAAGGCGATTCTGGTCAACAATGCCGACTGGCTTCTGGACTTAAATTATATCGATCTGCTCAGAGAGGTAGGCGCCTGCTTTTCTGTCAACAACATGCTCCGGGCAGAGTGCTATAAGCAGAGAATGGAAAAAGGACTGAGCTTTTTGGAGTTTAACTACATGATCATGCAGTCCTATGATTTCTACCATCTGTTTAAGGAGTACGGCTGCAACATGCAGTTCGGCGGCGATGACCAGTGGTCAAACATGCTGGGCGGCACGGAGCTGATCCGGAAGAAGCTGGGAAAGGACGCCTATGCCATGACCATCACCCTGCTTCTGAACTCCGAGGGAAAGAAGATGGGCAAGACGGCCAAGGGCGCTGTGTGGCTTGACCCGAACAAGACATCTCCCTATGAATTTTTCCAGTACTGGAGAAATGTGGGAGACCAGGACGTTCTGAAATGCATCCGCATGCTGACCTTCCTTCCTCTGGAAGAAATCGACCGGATGGACAAATGGGAGGGTAGCCAGCTCAATGAGGCGAAGGAAATCCTGGCTTACGAGCTGACAAAGCTGGTGCATGGACAGGAGGAGGCCGACAAGGCAAGAACCGCCTCACACGCTCTGTTCGCCCAGGGAAGCGACGATTCGGATATGCCCACCACAGAGCTTTCGGCGGATCAGCTTTCCGGCGATTCCATGGCGATCCTGGATCTGATGATGGCCTGCGGTCTGGCAGCCAGCAGAAGCGAGGCCAGAAGGCTTTTGACCCAGGGCGGCGTGTCCGTTGACGGTGAGAAGGCCGGACTGGATACGGTGGTGACAAAGGATGCCCTGGAAAAGGGCGTGAAGATCCGCAAGGGCAAAAAGGTGTTCCATAAGGCGGTATTGAAATAAGGAAAATATAAATAAGAAACTCGCGGCGGCCGTTTCCGGTAAGAGAGACGGCCGCTGCGCTGGGCGTGGGAGGGAGAGCAGACTATGAAAATCGCGATTATCGGCTACAGCGGGTGCGGAAAATCCACGCTGGCCAGGTATCTTGGAAAAAAGTATAAGGCAGAGGTTCTGTATCTGGATAAGGTGCACTGGCTTCCGGGATGGCGGGAACAGGAGCGCGATAGAGAAAAGGCAGCAGTGCGCCGGTTTCTGGATACCCATTCCTCCTGGGTGATCGACGGAAATTACGGGGATCTGCTTTACGGAAGGAGACTTCGGGAGGCAGACCAGATTCTGTTTTTAAATTTTAACCGGGTTGCCTGCCTGTGCCGGGCACTCAAACGATACCTTCGTTTTCGCGGGCAGAGCCGGGATTCCATGACCCCTGGCTGCCCGGAAAAGCTGGACGCGGAATTTGTCCGCTGGATTCTCTGGGACGGCAGGCGGAAAAAATACCGGGACCGGTATCGGGCCGTGATGCGGAAGTATCCGGAGAAGGTGGTGGTGATACGGGGGCAGAGGGAGTTGGAACGGTATAAAAAATCATTACCGCTTTCGCCTGCATCTTTTACTTACGCTGCAAACAGCAGATGTTTGCATTAAATTTGCTTATTGCTTTTCTGCACTCCATCAGCCAAATTGGGGTTCCTTGGCAGCAGAGAAATTGACTGCCCTAAACTGGTATGCAGCTGATTTTTTTTATATTCTTTAGGCGTCAAGCCGGTGATTTTCTTAAATACCCGGTAGAAATGCTGCACACTGGTAAAACCGCATTCCATGCCGATTTCGATAATCGGCATATCGCTGTTCAGCAGCAGCTTCTGGGCTTCCAGGATTCGCTTGTATTGGAGATAATTCACCAGAGAAATTCCCATGGTTTTGCGAAAGATCCTGCAGATATAGGACTTGTTCAGAAAAAAATTTTCTTCAAGATCCTGCAGAGTAATCTGCTGAGAGTAATGGTCATTAATATATACTAAAATCTGCTCCACCGGGGAGAAATGGCGGAGAAAACGGCGTCCTATCTGACTTCTTATACGGATAAATCCGTGGGATGATAAAAACAGCAGTGTTTTGCGGACGAAGCGTATTTGTATGTCGATAGAGAAACAGGAAAAAGAAAGGGAACAAATCAGAATATGAGGATTATCGAGACGGAGAATTATCAGGAGATGTCGGAAGTTCTTCTGCGCCTTTTTACGGAACAGATTCGAAAAAAGCCGGACAGTGTGCTTTCCTTTACCACCGGAAAGACGCCGGAAATGTTTTTGGAGCTGCTGGCGGACGCAATCAATGAAGGACTTGACGTAAGCCAATGCGTTTTTTTGAATCTGGATGAATATGTGGGGCGAAGAGACATGCCCTACAGTGTCTATTCTTTTATGCACAGCCATTTGTATGACCGTATTGCCGCGGGCCCCTGCTATGCGGATATGATGGACGCCCAGGCGGAAAACGCAGAGGCGGAGCTTGCCAGGTATGCCGGGGTGCTGGAGCGCTATCCAAGAGATATTCAGCTTCTGGGACTTGGAACCAACGGGCACATCGGCGCAAACGAGCCGGGAACGCCCTTTGACTCGTCTCTGTTTGTGGCGGACAGCTTTGCGTCCACCATCGAGGCAACACAGAAGCTGTTCCATTTAAAGCGGGAGGAGACGCCGGTTCAAATGTATACCATGGGCTTTCAGGAGATCATGGCGGCGAAGCAGGTAATCCTGGCGGCGTCCGGGTCCGGAAAGGCTGAGGCGGTGCGGGCGCTGGCAGAGGGAGAGATCACGGAACAGGTGCCGGCCTCCCTGCTGCGTACCCATGAAAATTTTACGCTGGTGATCGACAAAGAAGCGGGCGCTCTGCTGAGACAGGACGGATGGAATTTCCTTTCCACCTGGGAGATGTCGGAGACGGGAATCCGGCGCGGAATCCAGCGCTACAAAGAATCCGGCGAACTGGAATGCGCGGTGACGGAGGCGGTGAAAGCGGTGGAGGACGAAGAAAGCTTTCATTCGGTGGGATACGGCGGCCTGCCAAACCGGGAAGGACGGGTGGAACTGGACGCGGCCTACATGGATGGAAATACCTTGGGAGCAGGAGGCGTCATGGCGGTCCATGAAATCAAAAATCCCATTGAGGCAGCCATGCTTCTCAGTCACAAAAAAAGGGACTGCTTCCTGGCAGGGGAGGGAGCGGAGAAATTTGCCAGAAGTCAGGGACTGGCCTTCGCGGATATGCTGTCAGAAGAAGCCAGACGGCAGTATGAGGAGGTCAAAGAGAAAACAAAAGAAGAAATGGAGGCCTACCAGGGACATGATACGGTATGCGTGATCGGAAGAGACGAGCAGGGCTCCATGGCCTGCGGCGTGTCAACCTCCGGCCTGTTTTTAAAGCATCCGGGCAGAGTAGGAGACAGCCCGATCATCGGCTCCGGCTTTTATGCGGACTCCCAGACGGGCGCCGCGGCGGCTACAGGCGTCGGGGAGGATATTATGAAGGGCTGCCTGTCCTTTGCCATCGTAGAAAGAATGGCCGCCGGACAGCCGGTGCAGCAGGCATGCGAGGATGTTTTGCGGGCCCACGCGGAAAAGCTGGAACGCCTCGGGGGCGAATGCGGAAGTATGTCGGTGATTGCCATGGATAGAAAAGGGAATATCGGGGCAGCCACAAACCTGGATCGCTTTCCGTTTGTAGCCGGGCGGTACACCGGGGAACACAAGTTGATGACTGTGAAAAATTGCATGAAGAACGTGATTCAAGCGTGAAAGGATTCTATTCGCGGTGCTGCCGCGAATGGCCATGAGCAGTAATAATAAGAAAAACGCTATGGAAATGGAACATAAACTCCATTACCCATAGCGTTTTCGCGTATATTGCGGAGAACGGGGAAAGGAGGCAGGTTACTTAAACTTCGCCTTCACAGAAATCCCCCTCTGCCTCAGCAATTTCTTGTAAGCCGTCTTCTTCGCCTTCGGAACCGTCACGGTCAGCTTCTTATAGTTTTTGCTTCCCGCTTTCGTAAAGGCACTGCTCTTAACCGTGCCGGAAGTCAGCTTCTCCGTCTTTATGGTGATGGAGGTAAGCCTGGAGCAGTTGTAAAACGCCCGGCTGCCGATCTTCGCCACCTTTGACGGAAGGGTAATCTTCGTAAGGGACGTGCAGTTGGCGAAGGCGGAGGTCCCGATGGAAGTCACATTCTTCCCAAGGGTTACGGAAGTCAGCTTCTTGCATCCGTAGAAGGCCTTGGTGTCGATGGATTTGACGCCGCTTCCGATCTGTACCTTTTGCAGGGCGGTGCAGCCGCTGAAGGCGCCGGCTCCGATGCTGGTGACGCTTCCGCCGATGGTTACATTTTTCAGCCGCTTGTTGTTTCTCAGCGCGTTGTCTGAGATGGCGGTTACCTTGTAGGTGACGCCCTTCAGCTTGATCTTGGACGGAATAGTTAGGGAAGTGCTTTTTACGTTTTTCGCGCTTGTATATGCCACGGTGCTTCCCTTCTTCGTAACCGTGTAGACGCTCTTCGTTTTGGAATCCGTCAGCTTGGTTCCCACGGCCGGCGAGGTGATTTTGAATTTCACGGAGAGGGTACCCTCAAAACGGCCTGTGCCAGTGACTTTCAGTGTAGCGGTTCCCGGCTTGGTGTTGTTTGAGTAGGATACCTTATATTCTGTTCCCTTTTTCAGGGTACGGCTGCCAATTTTCACCTTTAAGGTTGACGGCTCAACCGCCTTGCCGGCGAAGGTGTAGGAACTTCTCACGCCGCTGATCTTCGCGTTATCCAGGGTGAGATAGTAAGTGATTCCGTTTCGCTTGGCGTATTTCGCTGCCTGGGAATTATACTCCGTATGAATCGCGGCATATACCACATGGCTCTGGTCACCGACCCAGTAGGAGCCGGTCCAGAGGATATCGTCCCCGATGGAAGTTACGCTTGCGGGAATGGTGATTTTTTCCAGATTCCCGCAGTTGTAAAAGGCTTTCTCTCCGATGCGCTTTAAACCGGATTCGATTTCGACCTCGGTGAGGCTGCTGAAAGAGGAAAAGCATTCGTCCGCTATAGCGGTAATTCCCTTTTTGATTACAATTTTTTTCACCTTGTCTTGAAGAGACTTCCATCTGCCGGGATAATAGACCGAACTGTAGGAAGTGGTTGACAGGGGAGAACGGTAGGATTCCTCCGGAACGGAAACCTCGCCGCTTCCGGATATGGTGAGGACGCCGTTGGAATACTTCCAGGTGGCGTTTTCCCCTGCCACGCGGTACGCTTTTTTGCTTGCCGAACCGGTCTGGGCGTTGATGGAATAAAAATTCACCATGTTTCCGTTGGAAGCGTAGTATACCACCTTTGAATCCTTTACAATGGGCTGGCACTCTGAAATCGGCGCGGCGCTTGTGTATTCTTTGCCGATTTTGTTCCCGTTTCCGTCGAGAAACACATAGTGGAGAATGCTTCCGGAGAGGCTGTCGTCGGTGCTGGCGTTATCCCCGGAGGAGGTCTCTTCCCAGGAAACAAGGAAGCGGTTGTCATTGATTTTGGTGAGCTTGACGCCCAGGAAGGATTTCCCGCCGCCCGTATAACTGGTGAGCCATTTTACCGTGGTGGCGTCCTCTGAAAAATTCGACAGGGGAGTTACCGTCAGATAGATGTTGTGGGGCGTGTCTGAGGTAACGCTGTCGTATTTGGACTGATCGATGGAGGTTCCGATGCAGAGCACGTTGCTTCCGGAAATTTCCATGCCGTCCACGCTGGCGTAGCAGTTGATGGCCCAGACGGAATCCCAGGCGCCGCCGTAATCCAGGACGGAGAGCTTCTGACTATCGAGCGTATCTGCGTTGTATTTTGTCAGGGTAGTGCATCTGGAACCTTCGCTCTGTTCCAGAACGTATAAATCCGAGCCATTGCATTTAATATACTGGGCGAAGGAGTGCCACAGATCGCTGCGGACAATTTTTCCTTCCATGGTGGAGGTGTTCACCGCGATCATCAGAAAGCCCTGGTGGCCCTGGCCCACCGCCTCGTCCACATACCCTTCGTGGCCGGTGACGATATAGAGGGTTCCGCCCTGCTCCGCGAATTCCACGCATCCGTAGTCAAAGGGATAACGCACATCGCCGCCGAAAAGATCCGGGTTGCTGGTGATGCTGGCAACTCCGATCCGCCTCCAGTTTGTGTCGTATTTAATGACACGAATGACCTCCGCGGTATCGGATTCGGCAGTGTTTGCCTTTCCCTCCACGAGATAGTAGGCGTTTGAACCGGCATAGAAACCGCCCCACAGATCCAGATCCATGGCCAGCGTTTTTTTGCTCTGGATGTTGAAATTGTTGTCATAGTATTCGATGTGAACGGTGTCGTCGAGGTAAAAAACCCGCATGTAGCCGCTGCTGGTGGCCACGAGGCTTGAAGATTTCCGCAAACCGACATCGAGGTTGCTGGCGGCGGTGGGCACGAGGTTTGATGCCGCTTCTGACGGGAAACCCGGCAGAAGCGCGAAAAACAGAGCCCCGCAGAAGAGAAACAGCGCGGCCAGCTTTTGTTTCAGAACATTCATACACTTTTCCTCCTTCATTTCTTTCTACATATAATATTAGAGATGCCGGGAGGAAAAGTCAATAGCGTGATTTCCATATCTTTGAAAGTTTTCTCCCTTGAAAAACCGTACCTTATGGGCTATAATTAGTTGTCAAAAGCAGCTGCGGAACAGCTGCCTGCAAACGAGGGACCGGACGTATCCGGTTGCGGAAGAGAAGGTCCCTCCGGTTAGGAGAACTATGAATTATCAAGAGGCAAGAGTCTATTTAGGCGAAATGGCTAAATACGGAAGTGTACTTGGCCTGGAAACAATGAAAGAACTGCTGACCCGCCTGGGGAATCCCCAGGACTCCCTGCGGTTTATCTATATCGGGGGGACCAACGGCAAGGGATCGGTACTGGCGTACGTGTCGGAGATCCTTAAGGAAGCCGGATACCGGGTCGGCAGGTATTTGTCGCCAACCCTTTTTTCCCGCCGGGAGAACATCCAGGTGAACGGGGAAATGATCAGCCGGGAGGATCTGGCCCGCCTTGCCACGAAGGTGAGGGAGGCGTCAGACCGCATGCAGGAGGAGGGCCTGGCCCATCCGACGGTGTTCGAGATGGAGACGGCCATAGGTTTTCTGTATTTTCAGGAGCAGGCCTGCGGCGTTGTCGTGCTGGAGACCGGGTTTGGCGGCAGCGAGGATGCGACGAACGTGGTGAAGACCACGGTTTTGGAAATCCTGACTTCAATAAGTATGGATCACACGGACCTGTTTGGGAGTACCGTCGGACAGGTTGCCAAAAGCGAGGCGGGTATCATAAAGCCCGGGGCCCGGGTGGTTTCCGCCTGGCAGGAGGAAGAGGCCTGGAAGGCCATTCAGGAAGTATGCCAGGAACGAAAGGCACGTCTGACATCCGCGGACTGCCGGGAGGCGAAGAATCTGGCGGTATACGGATGGGAGGAGCAGAGCTTTTCCTACGGGGGCTTTTCGGATCTGAAGATCCGCTTGGCCGGAGTATGCCAGATCGAAAACGCGGCGCTGGCTGTGGAAGCGGTTAAGGCTCTCAGGGAAATGGGCTGGGAGATCTCAGAGGAGGCCCTGCGAAGGGGACTCTATCATACCCGGTGGAAGGGACGTTTTACCGTCCTCTCTAAAGACCCGGTGCTGATTATCGATGGGGCCCATAATCCGGGAGCGGCGAAGAGCCTTCGGGATTCTTTGGAGCGCTATTTTGCCGGGAAAAGGCTGTTTTACATATTCGGGGTGTTTCGGGACAAGGATTACCGGGAGGTGATCCGGCTGACGGCGGATCTGGCGGAGCATATCACGGCGGTGCAGACGCCGGGAAGCGCCCGGGCCCTTCCGGCAGAGGAGCTTGCCGGCGTACTGCGGGAATACCACAAAAACGTGAGCTGTCAGCCGGACATCCGCAAGGCGGTGGAGGAAAACTACCGGCTGGCGGACCGAAAAGACGATGTGATCATTGCTTTTGGCTCCCTTTCATTTCTGGGAGCTGTGGAGAAAGCAGCAAAAGAGGTTAGGAGATAGAGTATGATGGATCAGGAAAAAATAAAGAAAGGAATACGTCTGATACTGGAAGGAATCGGGGAGGATCCTAAGAGAGAGGGACTTTTGGAGACGCCGGACCGGATTGCCCGGATGTACGAGGAGCTTGCGGGAGGCATGCATGAGGATCCTGCCGTGCATCTTGCCAAGCGTTTCCATGTGGATAATAACGAAATGGTAATTGAGAAGGACATTACGTTCTACTCTCTCTGTGAGCACCATATGCTGCCATTTTTCGGGAAAGCCCATGTGGCCTATATCCCGGATGGGGAAGTTGTGGGGCTGAGCAAGATCGCCCGGACCGTGGAGGTGTTCGCCAAGAGACTGCAGCTCCAGGAGCGCCTGACGGCTCAGATTGCCGACGCGTTTATGGAGAATCTGCACCCTAAGGGGGTGCTGGTGATGATCGAGGCAGAGCATTTGTGCATGACCATGCGGGGCGTGAAAAAGCCCGGCGCAAAGACTGTCACCCTCACGGCCAGAGGTGTTTTCCAGGACAACGACGCGCTCCAGAACACCTTTTTCAGAATGATACAGGAAAGATAAACGATGGACAGGATTAATCGGATTCTTAATCATCCGCTGTTTCAAAACTGCACAGAGCAAATCGCGGGTCTTGAGGAGTCGCGTATTTTCTGCGGCCATGATATGTCACATCTTCTGGATGTGGCACGTCTGGCCTACATTTTTACCCTGGAGGAGGGGCTGGGGATTGACCGGGAACGGATTTACGCCGCCGCCCTTCTCCACGATATCGGGCGGCATATCCAGTATCTGGAGGGAACGCCTCATCAGGAGGCCGGGCTTCCCCTGGCAAAGGAGATTTTGGCGGACTGCGGATTTTCGGCGGAAGAGAGCCGGGAGATTTCAGAGGCTATCGGGCGCCATAGGGACAAAACCGCGGCAGCGGAAAAGAACCTTTCCGGCGTTTTGTACCGGGCGGATAAGATGTCCCGGTCCTGTTTCTCCTGCGCGGCTGAAAAAGAGTGCGACTGGAGCAGGGAAAAGAAAAATCTGGCGCTGAAGTATTAGCCGCGAAAGGGCGTTTTTTTAAAAAGACCGCCGGTGGCTGGCGGTACGCATTCGAAATAGAAAGGCAGAAGAATTTATGAGAATAGGCAACCGAGAGTTTGACACAAAGAATCAGAATTATATCATGGGAATCCTGAATGTAACGCCGGATTCTTTTTCGGACGGAGGAAAATGGAACTCTTATGACGCGGCCCTTCGCCATGCCCAGGAGATGATCGGGGACGGGGCTGCCATTATCGATGTGGGCGGCGAGTCCACAAGGCCTGGCTATACGCGCATCAGCGACCAGGAGGAGATTGAGCGGGTGGTGCCGGTGATCGAGCTTCTGAAGAAGCACTTTGATACGCCCATTTCCGTGGATACCTACAAAAGCCGGGTGGCGGAGGCAGCGCTGAAGGCAGGAGCGGATCTGATCAACGACATCTGGGGACTGAAGGCGGATGAGAAGCTGGCGGAGGTGATCCAAAGATATGAGGTTCCCTGCTGCCTGATGCACAACCGGAATGAGGAAAATTATACGTCTTTCTGGCGGGACATGACAGCGGACTTAAAGGAAACGCTGGAAATCGCCGCCAGGGCGGGAATCCCGGATGACCGGATTATTCTGGATCCCGGCGTGGGCTTTGGAAAGACGCATCAGCAGAATCTGACGGTGGTAAACCATCTGGAGAAGCTCCATGAGCTGGGGTATCCGATTCTGCTGGGAACCTCAAGAAAGCGGATTGTGGGCTTTGCTCTGGATCTCCCGGCCGACCAGCGGGTGGAGGGAACCCTTGTGACGACAGTTTTCGGCGTGCTGAAGGGAGCCGCTTTTTTCCGGGTTCACGACGTAAAGGAAAACGTCCGGGCAGTGAAAATGGCCAGGGCGATTTTGGAAGGAAACGAGGTGGAATGATGCCGGACAAGATTCATATCAAGGATTTGGAGCTTTTCTGCAATCACGGCGTTTTTCCGGAGGAGACAAAGCTTGGACAGAAGTTTCTGCTGTCCCTGACGCTCTATACGGATACCAGAGAGGCGGGACGGACGGATGACCTGACAAAATCCATCCATTATGGGGATGTGAGCCATATGGCGAAAACGTATCTTCAGGAGCACACCTTTTTGCTGATCGAGGCCGCGGCGGAGGGGCTGGCGGCGCATCTTCTGCGGAATGTAGAACGTCTGGAAAGGGTGGACGTGGAACTGAAAAAACCCTGGGCCCCTGTGGGCCTTCCGCTGGATACGGTTTCCGTGGAGATTTCCAGACAGTGGCATACCGCCTGGATCGCCCTGGGCTCGAATATGGGAGACCGGAAAGGCTATCTGGACATGGCGGTGGAGACGCTGAAAAGCGCCGAGGATGTGCGGCTTCTGACCGTGTCTGAGTACATAGAGACAGAGCCCTACGGGGTGACGGACCAGGCCCCCTTTTTAAACGGCGCTCTGGTGATGCGCACGCTGGACACGCCCCAGGAACTGCTTGAGCGGCTTCACAGGATCGAGGAGAAAGCCGAACGGGTGCGTACCCGCCGCTGGGGACCAAGGACCCTGGATCTGGATATTCTGTTTTACGATGATCTGGTGCTGGATACGCCCACTCTTCACATTCCCCACGCGGATCTGCACAGAAGGGATTTCGTGCTGACGCCCCTGGCGTCCATCACCCCCTGGAAGAGGCATCCGGTTCTCGGGAAAACCGTGGAGGAGCTAAAAGGAGAATTGCATGACTGATTTAACGGAATTGAGAAAAGAAATCGACCGGATCGACGGGGAGATGGTCCGGCTTTTTGAGGAACGCATGAAAATCAGCGGCCAGGTGGCGGAGTACAAAATCCGCACCGGGAAAAAGGTGTTTGACCGGGAGAGGGAAGAGAGCAAAATCGAAACCCTCACCGGCATGGCGGACAGTGATTTTAACCGGCATGGCATCGAGGAGCTGTTTCGCCAGATCATGGCCATGAGCCGGAAACTCCAGTATCAGCTGCTGGCGAAAAACGGCGTGGCCGGCCGCCTGCCCTTTATCGCGGTGGACGATATCGAGCGCGCAAACATCCGCGTGGTATTCCAGGGAGTGGAGGGGGCTTACAGCCAGGCAGCCATGAAGGCTTACTTTGGCGATCAGATTTCCTCCTTCCACGTACCCCAGTGGAAGGACGCCATGGAGGCCATCGCCGAGGGAAGCGCGGATTTTGCCGTGCTTCCCATCGAAAACTCCACGGCGGGAAGCGTCAGCGATATGTACGACCTTTTGGTAGAGTTTGAAAATTACATCGTGGGCGAGCAGATCATCCGCTGCCGGCATGTGCTCCTTGGCGTGCCGGGAGCTGACCTTTCCGATATCCGCACGGTCTATTCCCATCCCCAGGCCCTTGCCCAGTGCCGGCAGTATCTGGATGAACACCGGAACTGGAAGCAGGTGCCTCTGGAGAATACGGCGGTGGCGGCGAAAAAGGTGGCGGATGATAAGGACCCGGCCCAGGCGGCCATCGGAAGCACTTTCGCGGGAGAGTGCTTCGGCCTTTCCGTGCTGGCGGAGCAGATTTACAGCAACGAGGCCAATGCCACCCGGTTTATCATTGTGACAAACCAGCGGATTTTCCGCCGGGACGCGAAAAAGGTCAGCATTTACTTTGAACTGCCCCACAAGAGCGGTTCCTTATATAATATCCTGTCTCATTTCATTTACAACAACCTGAACCTGGAAAAGATCGAGTCCAGACCGATCCCCGGCAGAAACTGGGAATACCGGTTCTTTATGGATTTTGAGGGAAACTTAAATGACGGCGCGGTGAAAAATGCCCTCCGGGGAATCCGGGAGGAAGCCACAAACATGTGTATTCTGGGAAATTACTGAGAACGGCAGATTGGAGGCAGCGATGTATCGAATAAACGAAAGAATCCTTTACCGGGATTATGAACAGGGGCAGGATCAGATTCTTCTGGATCTGGCGGGACTGGCCTGCGGGGAAAACTGGCAGACGGAGGAGCGGATCCTGCGGGAAAAGCGGAACCTGTATTTTTCCTGTATTCACCGGCTGGTGGATCTGGCCGGGACTTACGGCTTTTCCGGAAACCTGTGGCACTGTTATCTGACGTATCTGCTGGTGCAGCATGAGAATGTGTTCAGCAGGGCCTGCGAGATCCGGGGAGCGGTTCGCGGAAGCATCAATGAGATCGCGGAGCACGACTTCGTCATCTTTATGGAACTCTTTGACTTCGAATTTGAGGAGCTAGAGCGAAAGCTTGGAACCACAGGCTTTTCCATGATCCGCGCCTATGAAAACGCGGATGAGGGGAACAAAATTTTCAATAAGCGCGTCCGGGATCGGATCTGCCAGCTGGCGGCGCGGCTGGCGAAGGCTCCTTCTGTAGAGGAGTTCCAGAAGGATATGGTGGAGTTTTATAAGGATTTTGGCGTCGGGAAGCTGGGGCTTCACAAGGCTTTCCGGGTGGCCCATGATGAGGGCGGGGTGCATATTGTGCCCATCACCAATACCGCCCATGTCCACCTGGACGATCTCGTGGGCTATGAGATTGCCAAGAAGAAGCTCATCGACAACACGGAAGCCTTTGTGTCCGGCAGAAGGGCGAACAACTGCCTGCTGTTCGGGGACGCGGGAACCGGAAAATCCTCCAGTATCAAGGGGATTCTTAATCAATACTATGACCGGGGCCTTCGGATTATCGAGGTTTACAAACACCAGTTCCAGGATTTAAACGATGTGATCAGCCAGATCAAGAACCGGAATTACCGGTTTATCATCTATATGGACGACCTGTCCTTTGAGGAGTTTGAGATTGAGTACAAGTACCTGAAGGCGGTGATCGAGGGCGGCCTGGAAAAGAAGCCGGAAAACATCCTGATCTACGCCACCTCCAACCGGCGTCATCTGATCCGGGAGGAGTTCCGGGATAAGGAGGGACGCAGGGAGGATCTGCACGCGTCGGATACGGTACAGGAGAAGCTGTCTTTGGTTTACCGGTTTGGCGTCACCATCTTTTTCTGCGCGCCCAATAAAAAGGAGTTTCAGAACATCGTGCGCACCCTTGCCGAACGGTACGGTGTGCGTATGCCGGAGGAGGAGCTTCTGCTGAAGGCAAACCAATGGGAACTTCAGCACGGAGGCCTTTCCGGCAGAACCGCCCAGCAGTTTATCGATTATCTGCTGGGACAGCCGCCCGCAAAAAGCAAAGAGGCGCTGTGAGACTGCTGTATGAAAAAGTTAAGGAATGAGTAAAAATGCGGCTGTTCGGATAACCGGGGTGTACTCTGGACGGCCGTGGGAAATATGGCGCCGTGAAGGCGCCGGAAGGGAGGGGCAGCTATGCAGTATACGATTTTTGCTGCCATTGACATTGGCTCTTATGAGCTGGAACTCAAGATCTATGAGCTCTCTAAGGCCAGGGGCATGAAGGAACTGGACTGCGTCCGCCACAGGCTGGAGCTTGGAACGGACACGTACTCCACCGGAAAAGTGGGACCGGAAAAGATGGAAGAGTTGTGCGAGGTGCTTTTGTCTTTTACGGGAATTATGAAAAGCTACGGGGCTTCGCAGTATCGCGCCTTTGCCACCAGCGCCATCCGGGAGGCAAAAAACAGGATCATTATCCTGGACTACATTGAAAAAAGAACCGGACTGCATATCGAAGTGCTGAGCAATTCAGAGCAGCGTTTTCTGGACTATAAGTCCTTTGCGTCCCTGGAAAATGAATTTAACCGCATTATCCAGAAGGGAACGGCGATCATCGACGTGGGAGGAAGCAGCGTCCAGATCTCCCTCTTTGACAAGGACAGTCTGGTCACCACCCAGAATATCCGGCTGGGCAATCTGCGCCTGAGGGAGCGGATGTCGGATATCGAGTACCGGTACGGCCATAAGGAACATCTCCTGGAGGAACTGGTAAATTCGGATATTACCAGCTTCCGGAAGCTGTATCTGAAGGACCGGAAGGTGGAAAACATTGTGCTGATCGGCGATTATATCAGCCAGCTTTCGGACTCCACCTCTGTGAGCAGGGATGACTTCATGGGGATTTACGACCAGGTGCTCCACAATACGGCCAGCACTGTGGCTTTAAAATACGGACTTCCCGAGGAGAGCGTCTCTCTGATTATTCCGTCTCTGGTGATCTATAAGCGCTGCATCGAGGAATTTGGCGGCGAGACCGTCTGGATGCCGGGCCTTGAGCTCAATGATGGAAACGCCTATGATTTCGCCAGAAAGAATGGGATCATCCGTTCCGGGCATAATTTCGATGAGGATATCGTGGCCGCGGCCCGGAACATGGCAAAGCGCTATCAGTGCAGCAAAAGCCATATCCGTCTTTTGGAGAACGCGGCCATGGCCATTTTTGACCGTACGAAGAAGATCCATGGCCTTGGGGCCAGGGAGCGCCTGCTTCTGCAGATCGCGGTGATCCTTCACGGGTGCGGGAAGTACATCAGCCTTTCCGATGTGGCGAATTGTTCCTACAGCATCATCATGGCGACGGAAATCATCGGACTTTCCCATAATGAGCGGGAGATTGTGGCAAACGTGGTTAAATACAACACGCTGCCTTTTGCCTACTATGAGGATGGAGGATACAATATTTCTGTGGATGAGTATCTGACCGTTGCCAAGCTGGCGGCGATTCTGCGGGTGGTGAATGCCCTGGACCGCAGCCACAGGCAGAAGTTTACCGGGATAAAGGTAGCGTTAAAAGATAAGGAACTGGTGATTACCGTTGAGACGACAGAGGATATCTCCCTGGAACGGGGCCTGTTCGCGGAGAAAGCGGAGTTTTTCGAGGAAGTCTACAGCATCCGTCCGGTGCTCCGCCAGAAGAAGAGTGTATAGTGGAGGGAATGGCATGGCAAAGACAGATTTTACGAATCCTAAGTATTATATTAACCGTGAGCTCAGTTGGCTGGGCTTTAACGACCGGGTACTGAGCGAGGCCAGGGACAAGAGCATCCCTCTTTTTGAGCGTCTGAAGTTTTTAAGCATTACGGCTTCGAATCTGGACGAATTTTTCATGATCCGCGTGGCATCCTTAAAGGATATGGTGCATGCAAAATATACAAAGCCGGATATTGCCGGCCTGAAGCCTTCCCAGCAGCTTGAGCTGATTCTGGAGGAAGCCCATGAGCTGGTAAACCGCCAGTACTCTACTTATAACCGCTCCCTTCTTCCGGCGCTGAAGCAGAACGGGTTTGAACTGGTAACGGCCCATGAAAATCTGACAAAGGAGCAGGGAGAATATGTGGACCGGTATTTTGAAGAGACGGTATATCCGGTTCTGACCCCGATGGCGGTGGATTCATCACGGCCGTTTCCCCTGATCCGGAACAAGTCTCTGAATATCGGCGCTCTGATCTCCAAAAAGGGAGCGGACGGGGAGATGGATTTCGCCACGGTGCAGGTTCCTTCGGTTCTGCCGCGGATTGTCCGGCTGCCGGACGGAGAAAAAGGCCAGAAGAGGGGAATCCTCATGGAGGAGATTATTGAGCGGAATATCGGGCAGCTCTTCCTGAACTACAATGTAGTCTGCGCCCATCCGTACCGGATTATGCGGAACGCGGATCTGACCATTGACGAGGACGAGGCGGAGGACCTGTTAAAGGAGATCCAGAAGCAGCTGAAAAAACGGCAGTGGGGAGAAGTTATCCGTCTGGAGGTGGAGGACGCCATGGACGAGCGCCTTCTGAAAACGCTGAAACGGGAATTTTCCATCAAGGATCCGGACATTTTCCGGATAAGCGGACCTCTGGATCTGACGTTCCTGATGAAAATGTATGGGGTTGAAGGCTTTGAGGAATTAAAGAATAAGCCCTATACGCCGCAGCCGGTGCCGGGCATGAACGATGAGGAGGATATTTTTACCCAGATCCGCAGAGGAGACATCCTGCTTCACCATCCGTACATGACCTTTGAGCCGGTGGTGGATTTTGTGCGGCAGGCGTCAAAGGATCCCAGCGTGCTGGCCATCAAGCAGACACTGTACCGGGTAAGCGGAAATTCTCCGATTATCGCCGCACTGGCCCAGGCCGCGGAAAACGGCAAGCAGGTATCCGTTCTGGTGGAACTGAAGGCGCGGTTTGATGAGGAGAACAACATTATCTGGGCGAAGAAGCTGGAAAAAGCCGGCTGTCATGTAATCTACGGTCTGGTGGGACTGAAGACCCATAGTAAGATCACTCTGGTGGTGCGCAAGGAGGAGGATGGCATCCGCCGCTATGTTCATCTTGGTACCGGAAATTATAACGATTCCACGGCAAAACAATACACAGACTGCGGAATCCTGACCTGCGCGGAGCCCATCGGCGAGGACGCAACAGCGGTGTTCAACATGCTTTCCGGATATTCGGAGCCGAAAAAATGGAACCATTTAAGCCTGGCCCCCATCTGGCTGCGGGATAAGTTCCTGTCGCTGATCGGCCGCGAGACGGCAAACGCCCAAAGCGGAAAGCCGGCCCATATCATCGCGAAAATGAATTCTCTCTGCGATCAGGGGATTATCGCCGCTCTGTATGAGGCCTCCGCGGCGGGAGTGAAGATTGAGCTGATCGTCCGGGGTATCTGCTGCCTGAAAACGGGAATCCCCGGAATCAGCGACAACATTTCCGTCCGCTCCATCGTTGGAAACTTCCTGGAGCACAGCCGGATTTTCTACTTCCTGAACAACGGCCAGGAGGAGCTTTACATGGGAAGCGCGGACTGGATGCCCAGAAACCTGGACAAGCGTGTGGAGATTCTTTTCCCGGTGCTCAGTGAGGAACTGAAAAAGCAGGTAAAGCATATCCTGGATATTCAGCTCGCGGATAATCTGAAGGCGCATGTGATGCAGCCGGACGGAAAGTACGCGAAGATTGACAAGAGGGGCAAGACCCTTTTGAGCTCCCAGGATTTCTTCTGCAAGGAGGCCATGGAGCAGGCAAAGAAGCCCCATGATTCCGTGCAGACGAGAGTCTTTATCCCGGAGGAGCCCATAAGGGAAGAAGAGTAAACACGCTCTAGCGCATAAAGGTTTCGATAATCTCGGCGACACCGTCATGATTGTTGTCGTGTTTCGTGACGTAATCCGCCTGAGCTTTCACCTGGGCATCGGCGTTGGCCATGGCCGCGCCGATGCCGGCGGCACGGATCATGGACAGATCATTGGGCGCGTCACCGGCCGCGATGGCCTGGGAGACGGGGATGCTAAGATGCCGGCAAAGCCGGAGGACAGCATCCCCTTTGCTGACTCCCGGCGCCATGTGTTCCAGGTATTCCGCGCAGGAGAAAATCCGGTCTACCCTGCCTTTGCACCATTCTTCCGTATCTTCCTGAAACCGGACAAGGCGTTCATGGTCCGAGGCGTTGATGACAATCACCTTTACGGGATCCCCGGGCAGAACAGCGGTGACATCCTTCACAAGGCGGTAGGGAATGTTTGTCCTTGCTGCGTAAAAGTCCAGGTCCACATTCTCCGATTCGGTAAGGATAGAGGCGTCGTCGTAAGTCTGGCAGTGCAGGCCGTGCCTTTTGGCCTCGTCAAAGAGATACCGCACAAAGTCCATGGGAATGGTGCGTTTATAAATGCTTTCCCCGCGGTACATGTCGTAGATCTCCCCGCCGTTGAAAGCGATGCAGTAGCAGCCCCGGGTGTCCAGACCAAGCTCCCGTGCCAGGATTTTGCCGCTGGCCAGAGGGCGGCCGGTGCAGATGACAATCTGATGTCCCCGCTTCAGCGCCTGACGGATCGCTTCGGTGTTTTTCGCGGACAGTTTTTTTTCATCGTTTAAAAGCGTGCCGTCCAGATCAGTGAACAGAATCATTGCATTCGTGCCTCCCTTAATGTTTTCAAAATTTCGTATGGAATCCGCAGATTTCCTTTTCCGCAGCCCAGATCGATGGCGGGCTTATTGCTGCCGTGAAAATCAGAGCCGCCGGAAAGGCACAGATGGCTGCGCAGGGCCATGTGGCGCACGCGCTCCTCATCCAGGGGAGAATGGGTGGAGTAGAGGGCCTCAATGCCGATGAGACCTGCCTCCTTCAGCTCCTGAATCAGGGCCGCCATATCCGTGTCCGGCAGATGATACTGCAGAGGATGCGCCAGAACAGGAATGCCGCCCACCCGACGGACAAGACGCACCGCCTGGACGGGGGTTACCTTTTCGCGGGGAACAAAGCAGGGGCAGGAATCCCCTATGTACAAGGCAAAGGCGTCGCTTAATTCCTGGATATAGCCGTGATCCTTCAGATAGCGGGCAAAATGGGCCCTTGTCCATACGGCGTCACCGAAAGCTTCCTCCATGGACTCCCAGGTTATATCAATGCCGTGGAGGCGGAGCTTGTCGATCATCTTTTTGTTCCGCACATCTCTGGACTCCTGGAAGCGGCGGATTTCAGAGAGAAAAAGGGGATCTTTATAATTGAAATCCAGGCCCAGGATATGGATATCCTTTCCGTGGTATTCTGTGGAAAATTCAATGCCGGAGAGGACTTCCAGAGACGTTCCCCGGGCGGACCGGAATGCCTCGTCCAAACCGGCTACGGTGTCGTGATCTGTCAGGGCTATGGCCGCGAGCCCCTTTTTCAGCGCGTACGCGACAAGCTCAGACGGGCTGAAGGTGCCGTCGGAACAGGTGGAGTGAGTGTGAAGATCAATGTAATTCATAAGTATATCAAGCCTTTCTGTCTTATCTTCTTAATAGTTAATAGTATACCAAAAAGCAGACAGAAGTAAAGAGGCGTTGTGTTTCGAAATCCCATCGCCGCAGGTAAAGCATAGAAACAGGAGGAAATCAATGGAAATCAGTGAAGCGTTAGCCAAAAAGCTGGAAATCTTTAAAAAAGAATACGGAATTGCCGATGAAGTGCGGGGGCGGGTGCAGAAACCGCCCATGCCCTACATCGGAGAGGAGGTCCTTGAGATGGCGGTATCCGCCCTGCTGGAGGGGGAAAACCTGCTTCTGTGCGGCGACAAGGCCACGGGAAAGAATCTTTTGGCGGAAAATCTGGCCTGGCTTTTCGGAAGGCCCCTGTACAACATTTCGTTCCACGTAAACACCGACAGCAGTTCCCTGATCGGTACCGACACCTTTGTGGACAATGAGGTCCGGCTGCGGAAGGGGCCCATCTATCAGTGCGCGGCCTATGGCGGCTTTGGGGTGCTGGATGAGATCAACATGGCGAAAAATGACGCGGTTTCTGTGCTTCACGCCACTTTGGATTACCGCCGGATTATCGACGTGCCCGGCTACGACCGGATTGCCCTTCACCCGGCAACCCGCTTTATCGCCACCATGAATTTCGGCTATGCCGGTACAAGGGAGCTGAACGAGGCCCTGGTTTCCAGGTTTATGGTCATAAACATGCCGCCGGTGAACGAGGAAACTCTGTCAAGGCTTTTGGAGAGCGCTTTTCCGGATGTGAAGAAGGAGCCTCTTCGTCAGCTCTGCGGCCTGTTTCTGGATCTCCAGACCAAGGCGAAAAACGGGGAAATCTCCACAAAGGCCATTGACCTTCGGGGTCTGATGGGCGCCCTGAAGATGATGCGGGGCGGCCTGGCGCCGCTGAAGGCCGTAAATATGGGAATTACCAACAAAAGCTTTGACGGGTTTGAGCGGGAGATGATCGCGGACATTGTTATGACCCGGATTCCCGCCTCCTGGACCAGTAAGGATGTGTTTTAATGGAAGAATATACCCAGGATAGTCCACAGCTTGACGAGCTTGACGTAAAAAACCGGGTGCAGAATCTGATGTGGACGGTAAGCGGCGACTACGGGCTGGATACGGAGGTGGACACCGCTTCTTTTGAAAAATCAAAATATATCTCCTTGTACGACGCCATAAAGCAGGGGGCCTTTGCCAGGTATTTCGACAAGGAAGCCTTCGGAGGCTACGTGGTGCGGAAGGTTTATCTGGGGGCGGATTCCAGCGTGCTGATGCGTCTGGGGCAGCTCTGTGTGGACAGTGCCGTTTGGAAAAAAGCCTCCAAAGAGCGCATCGGCGTTCCGGATGTCCGGAAAAAAGCCTTTGCCGACGCCTTGGAGAGAGATTTCTTTAAGCTCACCCACTCCTACTGGGGGAAGATCCAGGCCAGTTACTACCGCTATGCCCTGTACGGCATGAAAACCGAAGAGCGGACCCAGCGGGTCCTGGACCGGATTTTGCGGATTCAGGACGCCTCGGACACCATGGAGGTCATCCGGTGTCTGGACGAGGTTTATAATGATGTGTGTGACAAGGAATTTGAGTCCAGAGTAGGGGGCCTGGAAAGGGTTCTGGCGGTGCCGGAGCGGGAGATGCAGAATTTCAACTGGCAGGACTATCTGAACGAGGAGGCCAGGGAAAACCGGGTGCAGCGGCTTATGGATTTGTTCCAGCAGCAGATGTACCAGGAGGAAGCGCAGACCGACCAGGAGAAGAAACAGACGGGGGTAGTTCTGCTGGATGAGGAGGCCATCGCGAAAATGGATCACTACATCGAGCTGAACTACGGCAGGAGCTATCTGACCGGGGCCCAGCAGCGGAAGCTGAACCGGCGGCTCTGTACCGGGGCCCACGCCGACAGCCGCCTGCATTTCACGGACGGGATTCTGGCAGGAATGGTACAGGAGAACTCCCAGTCCGTGTACGCCAGAAAGGTAAAGGAGCTGAACCTGCGTTTTCTCCATCAGAACGCCAGGGTCACCAGGCAGAACATTCAGGTGCTGGCAAACATCCTCCAAAGAGCCCTGGTAAGCCGCACGGAGCAGGAACAGTGCAAAAGCGACTGCGGCAGAATCCAGGCCTCCCGGCTCTGGAATGTGGGGAGAACCAGCAACCGGCTTTTGTTTGAACGTTCGATACCCAGGGATGATTCGGATTTCGCGGTGGAAATTCTTATAGACGCCAGCGGTTCCCAGCGGAAGCGCCAGAGCCTGGTTGCCCTCCAGGCGTATATCCTCAGCGAGGCTTTGAGCCGGGCCGGGATTCCCCAGCGGGTCATGGGTTTTTGCAGCTTCTGGGACTACACGGTGATGCGCCGGTTTCGGGACTACGAGGAGGGGCCGGAGGCAAACCGCAGAATCTTTGAGTTTTATGGCTCCGCCAACAACCGGGACGGCCTGGCCATACGGGCGGCGGCCCAGAGCCTGGATGAGCGTCAGGAGGAGAACAAAATCCTGATTGTGTTAAGCGACGGCCGGCCCAACGACCTGGTGGTAAACCGTCCGAACAGCAAAAACACCGCCCCCTACTGCCTGGACTACGCGGTCCGGGATACGGCCATCGAGGTGCGGAAACTTCGAAACCGGGGAATCGCGGTTCTGGGCGTCTTTGCCGGTGTGGAAGAGGACCTGGCGGCGGAGAAGAGGATCTTTGGGAAGGATTTCGCCTATATAAAAGAAATCGGGAACTTTGCCAGAGTGGTGGGGAGGTATTTGAAGAAGCAGTTGGCGGACTGAAAGGGTCCGCAGGCTTTTGTTCTTCTGCATGTTATTTTAACATGCATGGATATACGAAGGGGTGATAAGAATTATATTTCAATATGGGACCGTGATGCTTGCTGTCATCGTATTGTGCTGTGTCGGATGTGTGAAGCTGAAGCATAAAGTATGGAAATGGACTCTGGGTATTATCGGAGGTTCCTTGGCGGTTTTGTTTTGTCTGTGTATGATGGTTGTTTATATTATGAATTGGAGAGTAGTTGATGTAGATACGGATATCTCAGCCGATGGAACCTATGAAGTCACCCTGCAGCAGATTTAGGGAGCAGCTGGAAGCGGCTGCATCCTATATTCGGACAGAAGGTGCTCTGGCCGATCTGCAGGAAAGCGATATGGCAAACATGGAAATGCAGTTTTTCCTGACGGCAAAAGGATGGCCCTATGCAGTGATCTGTACGGAATCGGATTCGGAAGAGGCAGCCGTAGTGGAACACAGGCTTATTTACAACGAATCCTATAGGGGCGAAGGATACAGCGAGTATGTTTATCAGAAATACTTTCTGGATGAATCTGGAAATCAGGTAAAGGAACCGCAGATTATGGGATTCTTTTTGGTAGATGCGGAAACATTGGAAGTGACAGATGAACAGACTACAAGCTGGGCACATTAAATTCAGGACTTGTCCTTCATTGCGTTGAACAGCGGGCAAAGCTTTGAGCCGGCAGCGGTTCGGGTCCGATACGCTATAGTCGGACATGAAAAAAGGTTCTCATCCGAGAACCTTTAAAACAGCTCGTAGCGGAATCGAACCGCTGTTTCCGCCGTGAGAGGGCGGCGTCTTAACCGCTTGACCAACGAGCCATATATAACACAAAAAGAAAA
>DVIQ01000100.1 GCA_018711185.1 Candidatus Limivivens intestinipullorum
GGCAATACGCTGATCACGACGATTGATGTGAACATTCAGCAGATCGTGGAGAAGTATATCGCCCAGTTTGATGAGGAGCACGCGGACGGCCCGAACGAAAGCGCGAACGGAAAGGGAAGCAAGACTACCGCGGTGATCGTGGCGGATCCGAACAGCGGCGAGATCCTGGCCATGGCCACCAATCACAGCTATGACCTGAACAATCCCCAGGATTTGAGCCAGTATTATACCCAGGAAGAAATTTCCGCAATGACCCAGGAGGAAATGTCCGCCGCCCTGAACGATATGTGGTATAATTTCTGCGTGTCGGAAGCCTTTGAGCCGGGTTCCACCTTTAAGCCTGTGACGGTGGGGGCGGCTCTGGAAAGCGGCTCCATTGTGGACGGTGATACCTTTTACTGCGACGGATACGAATTCGTCACGGATACGAGGATTAATTGCGATAATGTAAACGGCCATGGGATGGAGACAGTCAGCGATGCCATTAAAAATTCCTGCAACGACGCGTTGATGCAGATCGCGTTTCAGATGGGGATCGATGTATTCTGCAAATACCAGGAGTTGTTTAATTTCGGTTCCACCACAGGCATTGATCTTCCAAACGAGGGCTCCGGCTCCCTGTACAATACTACGAATATGCACGAGGTGGAGCTGGCAACGAACTCCTTCGGACAGGGATTTACCTGCACCATGATTCAGGAGCTGGCAGCCTTCTGCGCGGTGGTAAACGGCGGCTATTATTATGAGCCCCATATGGTAAAGCAGATTCTGAACGCGGACGGAGGCGTTGTGCGAAACATTGAGCCGGTGGTTCTGCGGCAGCCCATTTCCTCAAAGACTTCGGCGCTTCTTCGGGAATATCTGGAAGCGGGCGTTCTGGAGGGAACCGGGCAGAGGGCACAGGTACCCGGCTACCGTGTGGGCGGAAAGACAGGAACAGCTGAGAAATTCAACGACCAGAATGAGCGAGACCATACAAACTATATCGTATCCTTTATCGGAGCGGTTCCCATCAATGATCCGGAAGTGGTAATTTATGTGGTGATGGATGAGCCCAATGTGGAAGATCAGACCCAGGGTGGCTACTGTGCGATTATGGCCAGAGAGATTCTGATGGAGGTGCTGCCGTATCTGAATATTCCGCAGACCGAGGAAATTACGGAGGAGCAGCTGAACATGCTTGGCCTGACCTGGGAGGAAGCCCAGGGCGGCCGCATTGTGGAGACGGAAACCCAGGAGACCAACGAGGATGGCACTCCGGTGGAGACGACGGAGACAGACGAGCAGGTAGCGGATAACCCGAATATCGCGAATCCGCCGGCTGACGACGGCTCTGAGGACGATCTTCCCACCGATGACAGCGTGACGGCTGAAGAAATCATACCGGAAGAATGAGGCACAGTTCAGTCCAGGTCTGCGCACATGCTGCGCAGACCGTAAGAATGTGATTCAGCAAGGCTGAACCGCAGCATAGAACCTCGCAAAAGCCAATATATTTAACTAAGGCTTTCGCGAGGTTCTTTTTTATGGCACGGCTGCATACGTTTCACAGAAAAAAAATAGTCCTGGTTTTTGCCGCTGTCGGGACGGCGTTTCTGCTGCTGATTGGCCGGCTTGGCGTTCTGATGCTTCATGATTCCGGGTATTACAGCGAAAAGGCCCAGGAGCTCCATGAACGGGAACGGGATATCAAAGCGGCCCGGGGAAGAATACTGGACGCAGGCGGAGTGGTGCTGGCGGATAATAAAGCGGTCTGCACCATCTCTGTGATTCACAATCAGATAGAAGATCCGGATAGTGTAATCGAAATTCTTGCAAAAGAATTGGAGATGGAGGAAGAGACTGTTCGAAAAAGAGTGGAGAAGGTAAGCTCTATTGAGCGTATAAAGACGAACGTGGAAAAGGAGACGGGAGACAAAATCCGGGAATACGGGCTGGCGGGGGTGAAGGTCGATGAGGATTACCGCCGCTGGTATCCCTACGGGGAGCTGGCATCTAAGGTGCTGGGCTTTACCGGAAGCGACAACCAGGGAATCATCGGGCTGGAGGTAATGTATGACGAGCTTCTGGCCGGAACGCCGGGACAGATCCTTACGATGACGGATGCCCGGGGCGTGGAGCTTACGGACACAGGAGAAAACCGCCGGGAGCCGGAAAACGGCCTGGATCTCTGCCTGAGCCTGGACTGGAATATCCAGACGTATATCCAGCAGGCAGCGGAAAAGGTTCTCGAACAGAAACAGGCGGACGCGGTGTCCATTCTTGTGATGCGGCCGGACAATGGGGAGATCTTAGGGATGGCAAATGTCCCGGAGTTCGATTTGAACGATCCTTTTACAATCAACACGGAAGGGGCGGAATCCATGACGGACGAAGAGCTCCAGGACGCCTTAAACCAGATGTGGAGAAATCCATGCCTGAACGATACCTATGAACCGGGCTCCACCTTCAAGGTAGTTACGGCGGCGGCCGGACTTGAGGAAGGTGTGGTGGATTTGACGGATACCTTTTCCTGTCCCGGCTATAAGATTGTGGAGGACCGGAGAATCCGCTGCCATAAAACCGCGGGCCATGGAGCGGAGACCTTTGTCCAGGGCGCCATGAACTCCTGCAATCCGGTGTTCATCGAAGTGGGACTCAGACTGGGGGTAGACGCCATGTATAAATATTTTCAGCAGTTCGGGCTTCTGGAAAAAACAGGAATTGATCTGCCCGGAGAGGCGGCGACCATTATGCACCAGCCGGAGAATATGGGGCTTGTGGAGCTGGCTACGGTATCCTTTGGCCAGTCCTTTCAGATTACGCCGGTTCAGCTCGCGGCCACTGTATCCTCCATCATTAACGGCGGCATCCGGGTGACGCCCCATTTCGCGGTGGAGGCCAGAGAAAAAGACGGAACCCTTACGGAGGTATTTCAGTATGACAGCGGGGATCGGATTCTTTCCGCTGAAACCTCGGAAAAAATGCGCTATATTCTGGAACAGGTGGTGGCGGAGGGCTCCGGAAAAAACGCATACATCGAAGGATACCGCATCGGGGGAAAGACCGCCACATCTGAGACCCTTCCAAGGAGCGCCAACCGCTATATTTCCTCCTTTGTGGGCTTCGCTCCGGCGGACGATCCCCAGGTGCTGGCTCTGTGCGTAATCTGGAATCCCCAGGGCGTTTATTATGGGGGAACCATTGCCGCTCCGGTGGTTCGGGATATCTTTGAAAACATTCTGCCGTATCTGGGAATTGAGAAAGAAAACACGGCCGGCGATAAGGCGGATGCCGCCGCATAACGGCCGGCCAGGGGGCTGTGCGGCATGTGCGCGGACCTGGGACGGACGGTTACGTGTCTGCCATTTGCGGGAAAGATAGAACTTGCGTAAAACAGGAAAAGGAATTATACTATAAACGATAAAAAAGGAAAGTACGAGGTGCGCAATGATTTTAGGTACAGAAATACTCATCCCCCTGCTGGTCGCATTTGCTATCAGCGTAATTTTAAGTCCCATAGTCATTCCGTTTTTGAGAAAGCTGAAGATTGGCCAGACTGAGCGCACGGACGGCGTGCAGTCGCATTTGAAAAAAGCGGGCACGCCCACCATGGGAGGGCTGATTATTCTGATCAGCGTTCTGGTTACGTCCCTGTTTTTCGTGGGGACCTATCCGCACATTATTCCCATTCTTTTTCTGACCCTGGGCTTTGGGCTTATCGGCTTTCTGGACGATTACCTGAAAGTTGTTCTCAGACGCTCCGACGGGCTTTTGCCTAAGCAGAAAATGTTCGGGCAGATTCTGGTAACTACGGTGTTTGTGGCGTATCTGCTGCTGGTGAATGACGACTGTCTGCAGATTCTGATTCCCTTCAGCGGCGGGCAGTACTGGGATTGCCGCTGGGTTACGATTCCTCTGGTTTATATTGCCGTGATCGGCACGGTAAACGGAGTGAATTTTACCGACGGTCTGGACGGTCTGGCCACCGGCGTTACTACCATGGTGGCTGTGTTTTTTACGGTGGTATCCCTTGCCCTGGGAGGAGAAATCGAGCCCATTACGGCGGCAGTTACAGGGGCGCTGCTGGGCTTTCTGCTGTTTAACGTGCATCCGGCCCAGGTATTTATGGGGGACACCGGTTCTTTGGCTCTTGGCGGCTTCGTGGCAGGCTGTGCCTATATGCTGCGGATCCCCTGGATCATTGTGATCGTGGGACTGATTTATCTGGTGGAGGTGCTCTCCGTTATCATTCAGGTGACGTATTTCAAAAAGACCGGAGGAAAGCGGTTCTTTAAAATGGCACCCATCCACCACCATTTTGAACTCTGCGGCTGGTCCGAGACCAGAGTGGTGGCCGTATTCACGGTGATCACCGCTCTTCTGTGTCTCATTGGCCTTGTTTTCCTTTCCTGAGCAGAGATGTTCGGGCCGGAGGGCATTGCATGGATTTAAAAGACAAGCGGGTACTCGTCTTTGGGGCGGGCATCAGCGGAATCGGGGCGGTCTCCCTTTTGTGTGAAAAGGGGGCGCAGCCGATCCTCTATGACAGCCGTGAAACGCTGGACACAGAGGAAGTCCGCAGGCGGCTTGGCTCAGGGGCACGGCGGACGCCTATTCTCTGCGGAGACTTTTCTGTTCCTGTGGAGGAGTTGGATCTGGCAGTGCTAAGCCCCGGCGTGCCGACGGATCTGCCGGCTGTGCGGAAGATGAAAGACCGTGGGCTGAAGATATGGGGCGAGGTGGAGCTGGCTTACCAGTGCTCCGCCGGCAGCGTCCTGGCTGTGACCGGCACAAACGGAAAGACCACAACCACAAGCCTTTTGGGGGAAATTATGAAGGCCCATCAGGATAATACGTTTGTGGTGGGGAATATCGGAACGCCATACACGCAGGAAGCACTGAAAATGAACAAAAATTCGGTTACGGTAGCAGAAATCAGCAGTTTCCAGCTGGAAACCATCGATCAGTTTCATCCAAAGTGCAGCGCGATCCTGAATCTGACCCCGGATCATCTGGACCGCCACCACACCATGGAGGAATATATCCGGGTGAAGGAGCGGATCGCGGAAAACCAGACGGAAGAGGATGTGTGCGTGCTGAATTACGAAGACCCGGCGCTGCGGGCTTTCGGAGAAAAGATTGCCCCCCAGGTTCTATATTTCAGCAGCGCGCATAAGCTGAAAAAGGGACTCTGGCTGGAGAACGGCAAAATCTTCTACGGGGACGGCACGCACGCGGTCCCGGTGATTGATACGGCAGATCTGCGGATTCTTGGCCGCCATAACTGGGAAAACGCCATGGCGGCCGCGGGAATGGCGCTGGCTTTCGGCGTCCCGGTAAAGACGGTGGCAGACGCGCTCGCCCGCTTTCAGGCAGTGGAGCACCGGATTGAGTTTGTCTGCGAGAAAAAAGGGGTTGCCTATTACAACGACTCCAAGGGGACCAACCCGGACGCGGCCACCAAAGGAATCCAGGCCATGAACCGGCCCACGCTCCTGATCGGAGGAGGGTTTGACAAAGGCTCCTCCTATGAGGAATGGATCGATTCCTTTGACGGAAAGGTCAAGTATCTTGTGGTGCTGGGCCAGACCAGGGAAAAAATAGCCCGGGCTGCCAGAGAACGGGGATTTACGGATATTCTGATGGCGGATAGCCTGGAAGAAGCGGTGAAGCTTAGCGCGGACCGGGCAGAGCCGGGCGACGCGGTGCTTTTGTCGCCGGCCTGCGCGAGCTGGGATATGTTCCCCAATTATGAGGTTCGGGGCAGAAGGTTTAAAGAGCTGGTGGGAGAACTGGAGGGATAGAATGGGGCGTAAAGCCGGAAAACAGGATCTCACACTAATGATATTGGTGATGGCTCTGATGATTTTCGGGCTTGTAACCCTTCGAAGCGCCAGTTCCTGGAATGGAAGCGTCCGCTTTTCGGATTCCGGGTATTTTTTTAAAACGCAGCTTCTGGCGGCTGTACTGGGGTTTGCGGCTATGATCGCGATATCCCGGATGGATTATCATATTTTTGAAAAATACGCGGTGGCCGCTTATATTCTGTCGCTGATTCTGTCCGGACTGGTGCTGCTGGTAGGCGATTCCTACAACGGCTCAAAGAGGTGGCTGTCTGTCGGGCCTTTATCCTTTCAGCCGGCGGAGTTCGCCAAGCCGGCCGTTATTTTGTTCCTTGCCAGGATGATCAGCCGGAGCAAAAAAAAGAAAAAATCCGGTTTCTGGATGCTGGGCGTTCTGGTACAGGTTCTGCCCATTGTGGGCCTTGTGGGGACGAACAACCTGAGCACGGCTGTGATTATCCTTGGGATCGCCGTGATTCTTGTGTTCATATCCAACCCCAGGTATCTGCCTTTTGTGGGTCTTGGCTGCGCCGGGGCGGCCTTTCTGGCCATCTTTCTGGGGCTGGAATCCTACCGCCTGGAGCGGCTGGCCGTCTGGCGGGACCCGGAGAGCTATGAAAAAGGCTTCCAGACCATCCAGGGACTTTACGCCATCGGGTCCGGTGGGCTCTTTGGAAAGGGGCTTGGAGAGAGCGTCCAGAAGCTCGGTTTTGTCCCGGAAGCCCAGAATGACATGATCTTTTCCGTGATCTGTGAAGAACTGGGATTTGTGGGAGCGTCTGCCTTAATTCTTCTTTTCCTGATTCTGATCTGGAAGTTTATGGTGATCTCCACCCACGCGCCGGATTTGTTCGGTTCGCTGGTGGCAGCGGGGATTATGGGACACATCGCGATCCAGGTAATCCTGAACGTGGCGGTTGTGACGAATACCATTCCCAACACGGGAATTACCCTCCCCTTTATCAGCTATGGCGGTACGTCGGTTTTGTTTCTCCTTTCGGAAATGGGGCTGGCGCTCAGTATCGGACGGTGGCAAAAAGAAACGGCGGGCATATAATAAATCAGAATATTTTGTCCGGGGGAATCTTTTTGGAGTGTATTGAGATCATTGGCGGAAGACCGCTTCAGGGCAGGGTACGTATCCAGGGCTCCAAAAACGCGGCTCTGCCGATTCTGGCTGGCGCCGTGTTGCACAGCGGCCGGACGGTTGTGGAGAACTGTCCGGATATTACGGATGTATGGTGTACGATTCGCATTCTGAAGGAATTGGGCTGCCGCGTGTGCTTTTCGGGCGGCCGTCTGGAAATTGACAGCAGAGAGGTGGACCGCTGGGGAATTTCCGGCGGGCTGGGCAGCAGGATGCGCTCCTCGGTGATCTTTCTGGGAAGTCTTCTGGGGCGCCTGGGCCGGGCGCAGATTCCTTTTCCGGGCGGATGTACCATCGGAAAACGGCCGGTGGACCTTCACAAAATGGCATTCGAGGCCATGGGCGCCAGCGTCTGTGAGAAGGACGGTTTTCTCTGCGCCCGGGGCGGCAGACTGAAAGGAGCGGACATTTCGTTTCCATTCCCAAGCGTGGGAGCTACGGAAAACGCGGTTCTGGGGGCTGTGCTGGCCGACGGGCAAACCAGAATCCACCATGCGGCCAGGGAGCCGGAGGTGGAGGAGCTGTGCCGGTTCCTGCGGGGAAAAGGCGCCAGGATTTCCTGGAACGGGGAGGACTGCCTTGTGATTGAGGGCGTTTCCGCCCTGGAGGACAGCAGCTATACCCTGACAGCGGATCGGATTGTGGCCGGCACCTATCTGTTTGGAGCGGTTGCCACCAGAGGAAATCTGACATTGGAGGAAGCCCCGGTTCATCAGATGAAAGCAGTGCTGGATACGGCGGCAGCCATGGGAACGCAGCTTGAGAGTACAGAGGAGGGACTCAGGGCAGACGCATCCCGGGCATGGAAAAATCCGGGAAAGGTGGCCACAGCTCCCTATCCCGGTTTTCCCACGGATCTCCAGTCGCCTCTGGTGGCGGCCGCGTCCCTGGCAGAAGGGAGAACGGAAGTTGTGGAGACGATTTTTGAGTCCCGCTTTCAGCCGGTTTCTCAGCTACAGAAAATGGGGGCGGACATTGTCACAAGAAATTCCAGAGCGCTGATAACCGGAGTAAAGGAACTGAAAGGGGCGGATTTAACCGCCACGGATCTGCGGGGAGCGGCCGCACTGATACTTGCCGGGGCGGCTGCCCGGGGGGTTACGCGGATTAGCGGTATAGAATATGTATGCAGAGGATACGAAAATATTGTAAGGGATCTGAGGCTTTTGGGCGCGCGCGTCCGGCTCCTCTGAAGGGTATGTGAGGATTCCCTTGACGAAGCTGCTTGGAAGGACTGTGAGCGGTAATAATATAGACGGGTGATAAAAATGAAAAACAGATACAGACGGAGGAAAAGAGGGAAAAAACTGATTTTCGGGATTCTGACAGGAACGATTCTGTTGGCTGCCCTGGTGATATTCGGCCTTTTCCGGGTGCAGACCGTAACGGTGGTGGGAAATGAAAATTTTACTGCGAGGCAGATTCAGCAGGCGGTTATGCAGGACGGCCTGTGCAGGAACAGCCTGTACCTGCTTTGGAAGTTTCAGGATAAGGAGCGTACACAGGAGGCGCTGCCTTTTTTAAGCGCTCTTGAAGTGACGCTGGTGAATCCGTTTACCGTGGAGCTTCGGGTTTATGAAAAGCAGGAGCTGGGATACGTGCAGGCCCAAGGGAAAAATGTCTATTTTGACAGCGACGGTCTGGTTGTGGAGATGGCGGATTCGCCTCACGAAGGCATTCCGCTGGTGTCGGGGGTTACCGTTTCCAAATCGGAACTCTACGAGACACTGGAGCTTGGGGAGGAGGGGCAGCTTGATACGGTGCTTACCCTGACCAGAGCCCTGGCAAGGGAACAGCTTTCTCCCCAGGAAATTCGCTTTTCCACAAGCGATGAGATTATTGTGAATTTCGGAGATATCCGGGCACTTTTGGGAAGCAATGAAAATCTCGAGGCGAAGGTGGCCGCCCTGGCCTCCATCTATCCTCAGATACAGGGGCAGACCGGAAATCTTCATATGCAGGACTATTCGCTGAATTCCCAGACTGTAACCTTCCGGCAGGGAGAAGAGGAGGAGGATATCCTGGTGGAGGAGAATACCGGGGAAAGTGAAGGGGAGACCGAGAGCGGCACGGAAACTGGCGACGGAAGTACCGCAGAGAGCGGTACGGAGAGCGGCACCCAGGGAACGGATGCTCAGAGCGGGGAGACGTCTCAGACTCAGGCCCTTGGTGGACGGGTGTACCAGGAATCCGACGGAACCTTTGCCATAGATTCTGAGGGAAACCAGTATTATACGGACGCGGCCGGAAATATAACGTATAACTGCCAGCAGTACAATTATACAAACGAGGACGGCAGTATCATTATGGACGGATACGGATATATTGACCCATATACGGGGGCGTATATCAACTAATACGCAAATTTTTTTAAAATCTGCTTGATAATTTCCGTAAAACCCGATATTATATAAGAAATACGGTTAGAATACTGGGTAAGCTGTGCCCTAGACTGTAAATATGAGATAGGTATACAGAGGCGAAGGAGGAAATACCCTTGTTAGAGATTATGACAAACGAGACTGAGTCTGCCGCGAAGATTATTGTAATCGGCGTAGGCGGAGCAGGAAATAATGCTGTAAATAGAATGGTTGATGAAACAATCGGCGGAGTGGAGTTTGTCGGCGTGAATACGGACAAGCAGGCCCTGCAGCTTTGCAAGGCGCCCACGACGATCCAGATTGGAGAAAAGCTGACGAAGGGATTGGGCGCAGGCGCCAAGCCGCAGATCGGTGAGCAGGCTGCCCAGGAGAACGCGGAGGATTTAAAGCAGGTGATGCAGGGGGCAGATATGGTCTTCGTTACCTGCGGTATGGGCGGCGGTACCGGAACCGGAGCAGCTCCGGTGGTGGCCGGCCTTGCCAAGGACATGGGTATTCTGACAGTCGGGGTTGTGACAAAGCCTTTCCGGTTTGAAGCAAAGACACGGATGAACAACGCCCTGGCAGGCATTGAAAAGCTGAAGCAGAATGTGGACACCCTGATCGTTATTCCAAATGACAAGCTGCTGGAGATTGTGGATCGCAGAACGACCATGCCGGAAGCCTTGAAAAAGGCGGACGAGGTTCTGCAGCAGGCGGTTCAGGGAATCACGGATCTGATCAATATGCCCGCTCTCATTAACCTTGACTTCGCGGATGTACAGACAGTTATGACAGATAAGGGAATCGCCCATATCGGAATCGGCCATGCCAAGGGCGACGACAAGGCTATGGAGGCTGTTAAGCAGGCAGTGTCCAGTCCCCTTCTGGAGACCACCATCGAGGGAGCTTCCCATGTTATCATCAATATTTCCGGAGATATTTCTCTTATGGACGCAAACGACGCGGCGAGCTACGTGCAGGAGCTGGCAGGCGATGACGCGAATATCATCTTCGGCGCTATGTATGATGATACATACGCCGATGAAGCAAGCATTACGGTAATCGCCACAGGTCTTGACAGCGCTACGGCGACACAGCCCTCTGTGGACAGCAGCAGCAAAATCGTACCGGATCTGGACAGCTATCCGTCAAGGGAGAAAGCTACGGTGAGCCCGTTCCAGAAGCGGACGCCGCCTCAGCTGAAGACCGCTCCTTCTCAGAACGCAGCCCCGTCTTTCGGGAGACTGCGCACCCCTGAGAGCAGTGTAAAAGAACAGGATATTCAGATTCCGGAATTCCTCAGAAGAAGATAAACCAAAGAGGGGCCGTTTCGCGGCCCCTTTGTGTTATTCCTGCGGAACATTTCTGTAAAGTCTGCCGCCGGACAGGCGGCACAGATACCAAGGTTTCGTACAAAAGCAGCTTGATTTGCAGAAAGGAATGGAGAAGCTTATGAAAATTTTAGTGACAGGCGGCGCCGGCTATATCGGAAGCCATACCTGCGTGGAGCTTTTAAACGCGGGTTACGAGGTGGTTGTCATGGACAACCTGTATAATTCCAGTGAAAAAGCGCTGGAGCGCGTGGAGCAGATTACCGGGAAGAAGCTGACCTTTTACAAGGCGGATATGCTGGACCGGGACGCGCTGGAGGATATTTTCCAGAGAGAGCGCATCGATGCGGTCATTCATTTTGCCGGCCTGAAGGCCGTAGGGGAATCCGTGGCGAAGCCGCTGGAATATTATCACAATAATATGACGGGTACCTTCCAGCTCTGCGATGTGATGCGCAGCCATGGATGCAAAAATATTATCTTCAGCTCTTCTGCCACAGTATACGGCGATCCCGCGTTTATTCCGATCACCGAGGACTGTCCCAAGGGAAAGATTACCAATCCCTACGGACAGACAAAGGGAATGCTGGAGCAGGTTCTGACGGATTTGTGGGTTGCGGATCACGAGTGGAACGTGGTGCTGCTGCGTTACTTTAATCCCATCGGAGCTCATGAGAGCGGACTGATCGGTGAGGACCCCAAGGGGATTCCCAACAACCTGGTGCCCTATATCGCTCAGGTGGCGGTGGGCAAGCTGGAATGCCTGGGAGTGTTTGGAAATGATTACGATACGCCGGACGGCACGGGTGTTCGGGATTACATCCATGTGGTGGATCTGGCGAAAGGGCATGTCAAAGCCATGAAAAAGCTTGAGCCGGGAAGCGGCGTAAACATCTACAATCTGGGAACCGGAAACGGCTACAGCGTTCTGGATGTGGTTCACGCCTTTGAAAAGGCTTCCGGCAGGGAAATCCCATACCAGATTAAGCCCCGCCGGGCCGGCGACATCGCCACCTGCTACTGTGACGCCTCCAAGGCAAAAAGAGAGCTGGGCTGGTCTGCCCAAAAAGGCATATTGGAAATGTGCGAGGATTCCTGGAGATGGCAGAGCAAAAATCCCAACGGCTACCGGGACGAGGAAGCCTGACCGAAAGGCCGCGTACAATCAAAAAAAGCTGCCGCAAAGCTGAAATTGTGCTTAGCGGCAGCTTTTTCGCTATTCTCGGACGAGGCGGGAAACAGCGCCTGCGCTTCAGAAGTATTTCTGGCGGATGGGCTCCAGAGGCATATCCTGTCCTGTCCAGATGCGGAAGGCCTCGGCGCCCTGGTAGAGAAGCAGGGAGAGACCGCCCAGAACCTGGCAGCCCGCGTCCATGGCAAGCCGCATAAGTCGGGTTTCCCTGGGATTGTAAATAATGTCGGAGACCAGAAGGCCGCGGTGCAGGAAAGAGGCGTCCGGTACCGGAGAGCGGTCGGCATTCGGAGCCATGCCGACGGATGTGGCATTGGTGAGAAGCTGGCTGCTTTCCAGGGAGCCGCGAAGGGCGGCGGGATCTTCCAGATCAAAAACCTCTGCACGGCAGCCGGTGTTTCGGGAAATTTTTTCGGCCAGGGACAGGGCATTGCTCCAGGAACGGGAGCGGCGGTTGAAAATCCGGATCTGAGCGGCTCCGTCCAGAGCAGCCTGGATAGCGATTGCCGAGGCGGCACCTCCGGCTCCAAGAAGGGTCATGGTTTTGTCCTTTATAGAAAAGCCTGCGTCGGCCAGGGAACGAATATAGCCGGTTCCGTCGGTGTTGTGGCCAGTGAGGAGCCCGTCGTCATTGACCACTGTGTTCACGGCGCCGATGAGACGGGCCGCCGGGGACAGACGGTCTGCCAGACGGCACATTTCCGTTTTTAATGGCATGGTACAGTTAAAGCCACGGACATGGAAGGCGCGCAGTCCATCCAGGGCAGAAGGAAACTGTTTTTCGTTCACATCAAAGCACAGATAAACATAGTCAAGACCAAGAAGCCGAAACGCTTCGTTGTGCATGAGTGGCGAGATACTGTGAGCAACGGGACTTCCCAAAAGGCAGGTAAGCCCCGTACGTCCGGTTATTTGAAATTCCATGGTTTCTCCTTTCAGAAGATCGAATAACAACCTTCGTGTGTGACATCTAACACAGCGTATCATATTTTTAAGGGGAGTGTCAATGTAAACATGGACTTTAACGGTTTGATATGGTAAAATATTCAGGAGAGCAAAAATCCCATCGCCGAAGGCGATTTCAAAAGGCTTTTTGCAGTTACGGTTCAGCAAGGCTGAACTATAACAAAAATGCCGGATAGGAGTTGTTTTTATGGGAAAAATTCAAGTACGGAGTCTGATAATCGGGGAAGGACAGCCCAAGATCTGCGTTCCGATTGTGGAAAAGACGGAGGAAGATATTATCCGGGCAGCGTCAAAGATTCGGGAGCAGAATTGCCATATGGTGGAATGGAGAGCGGATTACTTTGATCATTACAGCGACAGCGTCAGTCTGAGCCGTGTATTGGAGAAGCTTCGGGAGACGCTGGGAGATATGCCGCTTTTGTTTACTTTTCGGACTCGTCCTGAGGGCGGATGCGTGGCATTGGATCTTGAGGAGTACATCAGCCTGAATCATGCTGCTATCCAGAGCGGCTGTATTGACCTTGTGGATGTGGAAATCCTGCGGGGAGACGATACGGCTTTTCTGGTGGTAGAGGAGGCCCACAGCAAAGGGGTATACGTTGTAGGCTCTAATCATGATTTCACGGGAACGCCGAAAAAAGAGACCATCATCATGCGGCTCTGCAGGATGCAGGAGATGGAAGCCGATATTGCGAAAATGGCAGTTATGCCCAAGTCTCCGAGGGACGTGCTGGTGCTGATGGACGCGACACTGGCTATGAAGGAGCTGCACGACAGTACGCCGGTTGTGACTATGGCCATGGGAAAACTTGGACTGGCCAGCAGGCTTACCGGCGAGCTTTTCGGATCAGCCATCACTTTCGGAACGGTGGGAGAGGGCTCCGCGCCCGGGCAGATTCCCGTGGAGCCTCTGGCGGAAATTCTTCGCCAGCTCGCTTTAGAGTAGATTGTCGAAAGATGTCGTGAAAAAAAGGCAGATTCCCCGGTGGTTTTGACAAAATTCGCACCCCCTGTATTCTATAATGGACAGTGCTTAGTCCGAGCGGTCCATTGGATACAGGGGGTGTTTTGTGTACTACGTGTTTTACATAGACGTCTTTGCGGCAGAAAACTTTCTCCTGGATATCTGCGTGCTCCTGGTTACCGGATGGATTCTGAAGAAAAAGCCAAAGCCGCTCCGGCTGTTTGCGGCCGGCATTTTGGGAAGCGCGGCCGCGTGCGTACCGGTTTTCGTACCGGCTATGCGTTTCGGCTGGGCGATGATCGCCCTGGCTCTCCTTGTGGGAGGCGGTATGGTCGGAATCGTCTTCGGCTTTTCCCGAAAAAAAGGCTATCTGAAAAGTACGCTGGTCTTTTTCGGCTCAGCCTGCCTGATGGAAGGCATCTTCCGGGTGCTGGTGACGCAGGCGGCGCTGCCGGTGCTCCTTGCGGGCTTATGCAGCGCTCTGCTGGCGTATGGGGTTTCGTGCCTATGGGACCGGCTGAAGACCCGGACCAGGGCGCTGTACGAGGTGACGCTGCTCCTGGGAGAGAAAAAGGTCAGGCTTACGGCTCTCAGAGATACGGGAAATCAGCTGTATGATCCGGTAAAAAGACGGCCTGTGAGCATTGGGGATTACGATATTTTAAAGGAACTGCTTATGCAGAATACACCCGTTTTTCTGATACCCTACCACAGCATCGGACGCAGCCGGGGGCTTTTGCCCGGTTTTTTGGCGGACCGCATGGTTATACGGAGCGGAGAGGGAGCCGAGATTTTCATAGAACACCCGGTTCTCGCCCTCAGCAGAGAGCCAGTGAGCCGGAGAGGAGGCTATCAGATGCTTCTGCACCCGGATCTGGCGGAGTAATCACGGCAGTGCAGACAGCCTGCCGCGGTAATCATAGATGACTGGAGGTAAAGATGATTATTAAAGTTGCAGTACCCCACCGTTTTCAGTTTCGGGTCATTTCTGCCATGCCGATGGTTCCCTTTTGGCAGCAGAAAACGAATGATGTGCATTATATCGGAGGAAGCGAGGTCCTTCCGGCTCCCCTTTCCGCCCAGGAAGAACAGCGGGCTTTGGAACAGCTTGGAACAGACCGGGATTCTCAGGCAAAGGCTCTGCTGATTGAACATAACCTGAGACTGGTGGTTTACATCGCGAAAAAATTTGATAATACGGGTGTTGGCGTAGAGGATTTAATTTCCATCGGCACCATTGGACTGATCAAGGCCATCAACACCTTTGCGCCGGAGAAAAATATAAAATTAGCGACTTATGCTTCGCGCTGCATTGAAAATGAGATTCTCATGTATCTGCGCCGGAACAGCAAAACCCGAATGGAGGTATCCATCGACGAGCCGTTGAATGTGGACTGGGACGGCAATGAGCTTCTCTTGTCCGATATCCTGGGAACGGACGAGGACGTGATATACCGGGATATGGAAAACGAGGCGGAGAAGAAGCTGCTGAAAACGGCTATAAGCAAGCTGTCCAAAAGAGAGCAGACGATCGTCAGCCTTCGATTTGGGATTAATTCCAGAGACGGCGAGGAGAAAACACAGAAGGAGGTTGCAGACCTGCTTGGCATTTCCCAGTCCTATATTTCCAGGCTGGAGAAAAAAATCATGCGAAGGCTGCGCAAAGAAATTATTCGTTTTGAGCACGGATAAGCAACAAAAAAGCGGCCCTTGACATGGAAAGTCAAGGGCTTTTATTTTTTATATTTTCCCCGGAACCGCATATTTGCCCGCGGAAATGAGCATGATTCTACTGACATCGATTATCAGGAGGAATGGAACCATGGCTCTTAATAAAGTAGAAATCTGCGGCGTAAACACTTCCAAACTGCCTCTTTTGACGAACGAGGAAAAGGACAGGCTCTTCGAACGGATCAGAGAAGGCGATACGCAGGCCAGGGAGCTGTACATCAAAGGGAATCTGAGGCTGGTTTTAAGCGTCATCAAGCGGTTTGGCAGCAGCAATGAAAATGCGGACGACTTGTTCCAGATCGGATGCATCGGTCTTATGAAAGCCATTGACAACTTTGATCAATCTTTGAACGTCCGGTTTTCCACTTATGCGGTGCCTATGATTATCGGGGAGATTCGCCGCTATCTGCGGGACAATAACAGTATCCGTGTCAGCCGTTCCATGCGGGACACCGCTTACAAGGCGATCTACGCAAAGGAGGGGTATGTAAAAAAGCATCTGAAGGAGCCCACCATCAATGAGATCGCCCAGGAAATCGGAATTGCCAAGGAGGATATCGTCCAGGCGATGGATGCTATCCAGACGCCGGTGAGTCTCTACGATCCGGTTTATACGGAGGGAGGAGACACCCTTTATGTGATGGATCAGATCAGCGACAAGAAAAATCGGGAAGAAAACTGGGTGGAGGCCATTGCTCTGAAAGAAGCGGTAAAGAAGCTGTCTGAGCGCGAGCGGAACATCATTGAGCTCCGCTTTTACGAGGGAAAAACACAGATGGAGGTTGCGGAGGAGGTTGGAATCTCCCAGGCCCAGGTAAGCCGTCTGGAAAAAAATGCCTTAAAACTTCTGCGCAGCCACCTGAGATAAAAGATGCTGCATTTCGCCCAGGTATGCGCACATGCTGCGCAGACCGTAAGAACGTGATTCAGGAGTGCGAAAATCCCATCGCCGAAGACGATTTCAAATGGATTTTCGCAGTTACGGTTCAGCAAGGCTGAACTGTAATATAAAGATTGCAAAATAGAAAGAATGTGTTATAATGTAATAAAATCTTAACAAAATTGTAATGAAGGGGGACATTATGATTAAGAAAAAAAACATGCTTGGCTGGCTTCTGGGTATTTTCCTGCTCTGTCTGTTTGTTTTGCTGCCTGCCGTACGCGTCCGGGCCGCTTCGGACTTTAACCTGCTGGAGGCTGTGGACAGGAAAACGCCGAAGACAGGAACCTGGCAGATTACGGAACAGGGAAGGCGTTTCGTCTATTCAAATGGAAAATACCCGAGAAAGGTATGGCTGAAGCTGGATGGAAAATATTACTATTTTGACACCAACGGTTACGCCAGGACGAAATGGGTAAGGTTTAAGGGAAACCGCTATTTTCTTTCCAGCAGAAGCGCCAGGTATGGTCAGCTCCTTCTGGGGTTCCAGAAAATCAACGGAAAAACCTACTTCTTTTCCAGAAGATCCGGCCAGCTTCTCTACGGCTGGACAAAGATCAATAAAAAATGGTACCATTTCGACGAAGAGACCGGAGTTATGGATACGAGTACATGGATCGACGGCCGTTATCTTCAGAAAAACGGCGTGATGGCGGTAAACACCACCGTAGACGGGAAATATGTGGGAGAGGACGGCTATGTTGCCGAGGATCCCGCGCTGTCTGTGCCTGATCGGTCGGATACGGAGGAAAAAACCGTGATCTTTGTGGGAGATTCCAGGACGGTTGGTATGGGGCAGACGGCAGGCCAGGGAGAAACCTATATCGCGAAAACCGGAGAGGGGTATGAGTGGTTTTCCACCACGGGACTGAAGCGGCTCAGAAAGGCGCTTCAGAAAGACCCGGACGCGGCGGTTGTCATCAACCTTGGAATTAACGATCTGGGAAATATCGGCCATTACATTAAGCTTTACAACCGGCTGTTCCGGTCTTATCCACAGGCGGATTTTTATCTGATGTCGGTTAATCCTATTGAACAGAAAAAAGCCGTTTCCGAGGGGTATACGGTTACAAACCAGCAGATTACGGCGTTTAACCAGAAGCTGCGCAGCACCTTTGGATCCAGATATGTGAGCTGTTCTACTTATCTGAAGTCCAGCGGTTACTCCACGGTGGACGGCATTCACTATAACAGCACCACATACCGGAAGATTTACCGCTATATTATGGGGGTGCTGGCGTAGGGACTTCTGGTCTTGAGCATGAAAAATGCCGCCTGGATCAGGCGGTATTTTTCAGCTGAATAACCGGCCTATTCCCTGAGCTCGAAAAGATTTTTGACAGGTACATGAAGCGCGTCGGCGATGTCAAAGAGCTTTTCCAGAGAAAGCGAGGTCTGCATATTCGGCGCCTCTAAGGTGCTGATATGAGTGCGGCTTAAATTTACGGCTTCTGCAAGCTGAAGCTGTGTCATTCCACGCAGCTTCCGATAGTAGGCAATGGTCAGTCCAAGCTGGCGGTATTGGTTTAGATGCTTCGTCGTTTTGTCTGTTTTCACACGCGTAGGACCCTTTCCTTCAAAAGTTATTCCATCCGCAAAAGAGAGAAAAAGCACTTTTGCAGATACAATAAGTTTAGTATTTCCAAAAGCAAAACGAAACAAAGCTAAAATGGGCTTTTGCAAATATATACATTGCAGAACACATAAAAGAGAGATACGGGGGAAAAGAAGAACGGTCAGGAATGGTTCGATTTTTTAAAACGCGCAAAATCAAGAAGCTCTTTCCTGTCCGGGTCGGAAAGAGAGCGGTACAGCGTTAGAAGCTGTATCTCGTCCCCGGTCAGACAGGAAGACTGTTTTTCCGCGGAAGCGGCGCTGGAATCCATGACTTCCGGCCGGACCAGGCTGTCCAGAGAAATCTGATAAAAATCGGCGATATCAACCAGAAGGTCAAGAGGAGGCATCCGTTTCCCGATTTCGTAATTTGAATAGGTGGGCCGCTCGATATTAAGCTGAGAGCTCACATAATCCTGGGTATAACGGTTGGCTTCCCTCAGTTCCTTCAGGTGCTGCGCTAAGTGAATGGTTGCCATAAAACACCTCCGAATAATGGGGATATTATAGCAATTTTGTCTGGACAGAAGTAGAAAAGTGACAAAATGAAACGAAAATCGAAAGAAATAGCTTCATAGTGTTGCAAAAATATAGGATGTAGTGGTATTATAGTGACAGGAGGAATCGAGTATGAAATTATTAGAATTTTGCATGAAGCATCGGTACAGTAGAAACCTGGTTTTGCGGATTTTCGCGGGAGTGGGGATACGCTTTTTCAAAGCGGACGCCAGGCGGATCCAGAGAGAGCTGAAAGCGCGCACAGACATGCCGGCTGTGGAAATGCCCTCCGCTGACGAGCTGCTGCGGCGGGCGGGCATCAGCCGCCGCAGCGCCTGCAAGCATCCGGAGGTTTAGGGAAGACGGCTCATAGAGCTGTTGTGGTATTCCGGCGAATAAGTGACCTCCCGGCCAAACCAGTCCGGGGGACAGAAGCGGTTTGCCTCCTCTTCGGAGGCAAACTCCACC
>DVIQ01000014.1 GCA_018711185.1 Candidatus Limivivens intestinipullorum
GAAGTAAGCGGGAACGGTGATAACGGCTTCCGTTACCTTCTCGCCCAGATAATTCTCAGCGTCTGATTTCAGCTTCTGAAGAATCATAGCGGATATCTCCTGGGGAGAATACTTCTTGCCGTCGATGTTCACACGGTAGTCGCTTCCCATATGTCTCTTGATTGAAGAGATGGTCTTGTCGGCGTTGGTAACAGCCTGACGCTTTGCGGGCTCGCCCACCAGTCTCTCTCCTGTCTTTGTGAAAGCTACAACGGACGGTGTGGTCCGGGAGCCTTCTGTATTTGTGATAACAACCGGCTTGCCGCCTTCCATAACTGCCACGCAGCTATTTGTGGTTCCTAAGTCAATACCAATAATCTTGCCCATAGTTCTTTCCTCCTATAAAATATCTGAAAAATCAGTTGTCGTCTTACCTGACGCATCTGCCTGGCACTGCCAGACCGCCGCCTTTTAATTCGCTACCTTCACCATGCTGTGGCGAACCACCGCATCCCGGTAGGTATAACCCTTCTGGAACTCTTCGACAACCACATTGTCTCCGGATTCCTCATCCTCTATGTGCATCACTGCATTATGCAGATTCGGGTCAAACTCCTTTCCCACCGCCTCAATGGGCTTTACTTCAAGCTCCTCCAATACGGTAAGAAACTGTTTGTAGATTTTTTCCATGCCCTCGGCAAGAGGCGAACCTTTCTGATCCTCAGGCACGGCGGCCAGGCCGCGTTCAAAATTATCCACAACCGGGAGAATCTTCTCCACAACGCTTTTCGCGCCCATCTCGAACATCCCGGCTTTTTCCTTTTCCGTCCGTTTCCGGAAGTTATCGAATTCAGCCATCTGCCGTTTTACGCGGTCTGTCAGATCCTCGATCTGCTGATCTTTCGGATCTTTCTTGTCTTTCTTTTTCTTTCCGAAAAAGCCTTTCTTTTCCGGCTGTGTCTCCGCCGCGTCCTCCGCCTGCAAAGCTTCCTGCGAACCAGACGGTTCTGCCGCGTCGGCGCTGTCTATGTCATCCGCGGTCTGGGTATCGCCGTTCTCTTCCGTGTCGGGAACCTCCTGCGCGGTTTCTTCTGGCTTTTGTTCCATGTCCTTTTCCATTTCTGCCATGTCCTCTACCGCCTTTCTCTATCATTCTTTGTTACTCTTCCTTTTTAAAAATCACATCAAGCTGTGTGGTCAATGTCTTCAAAACACTGACAACCTTGTCGTAGTCCATTCGTTTTGGTCCGATGATACCAATGGTGCCTTTCATTCCGTCCCCGAGCTCATAAGTCGTCGTCACAACGCTGCAGTCCTTCATGGTCTGAACCGGGGTCTCATTTCCAATGTAAACCTGAATACCTGTATTGCTCTCATCCTGGGAAATGCTTTCCACCAGGTCAACCAGCTCCTTTTTATCCTCAAAGGCATTGATAATCTCGCTGGCCTTCGCGCTGTCGCTGAGCTCCGGATATTTGAAAATATTCGTGGCCCCGCTGGTATAAACCTCCATCTCGTCGTCCATCTGGATAGCTTCTGCCACCGCGTCAAGAACCCGGTTGACCACATCGCTGTGGATTCCCGCCTGCTCCTTCAGCTTTGAAATAGTGACAAGATTTATGTCTGCCATGGCCAGGCCGTTCAGGCTTGTGTTCAGAAGGATGTTCAGCTTCAGAAGCGTCTCCTGGTTGAGGCCGTGCTCCACGGGAAACATCTTGTTCTTTACTACGTTTCCCTCTGTCACGATAACTGCCAGAAGCTGATCCTCGCTTACCATGGAAAGCTGGATGAACTTCAGCTTTGTCTGATGATACTGGGGCGACGTAATCATCGTCGCGTAGTTCGTGTTCGCTGCCAGTACCTTTACAACCTGCTTCAGCAGAAGCTCCATCTTATCCTGTCTGCGGATCATCAGTTCCTTTGTCTCCGTGATCTCCCTTTCCTTATCCTCCATAAGCTGATCCACGTAAAAGCGGTAGCCTTTGTCGGAAGGAATACGCCCGGCGGAAGTATGGGGCTGAATAATATAACCCATCTCCTCCAGGTCGGACATCTCATTTCGGATAGTCGCTGAACTTAAGTTTAGATCCGCATATTTGGAAATCGTCCTGGACCCCACCGGTTCACCGGTTTCCAGATAGGTCTTGATGATCGCATATAGTATTTTCTTCTTTCTCTCATCCAATTCCATCCCTATGCAGATCCTCCCTTCTTTTTTGTTATTAGCACTCGATCCAGTAGAGTGCTAACACTTTTCATGTACTAAAATAGCTCCAGCGTTCCGCTTTGTCAAGAGGTTTTTCAAAATTTTTATTCCTCCCCTTTCAAAAAGGAAAAAACTGTGCTATCATTTGTATCGATGTCAGGATTCGCGGACACCGGAAGCGTCTATCGTCCACAGACCGGCTTTTCCGGCATCCGCGCAAATAATATTCAGAAAGGCTGTCCCCGGAATTCCGGGGTATGATATTTAATATGAAAAAACACAAAAAGGGAAATACCTTTCTTGTCTTTGCAGGCATTTTTTTCTGCGTCTGTCTGGTAGGCCTGGCTGCCTTCCTCACCGTGTTTCTCTCTCCGGAGTCCTTTGAACAGGAAGCCCCTGTTCCTGGTACGGCTTCCTATGGGGAAAGCGCTTCCCTGGAGGAAGCGACCGCCGGCGCGGACTTTGGCTCTCCGCTGACGGACGTGGCTCACCAGATTCTCTTTGTGGGGGATTCCAGAACCGCCGGGATGCGAGGCGCGGTTCAAAACCGCGGCGGCGATTCCTGCTCCTATATTGCCAAGGACGGAGAAGGCTATTACTGGCTTAGGGACACGGCCATGGGGGAGCTTACGTCCTTTCTGGATGGAAGTCCCGATGCCGTTGTGGTCCTGAATCTCGGCGTAAACGACTTAGCGGAAATCAGCGCCTATATTTCCCTGTACCAGGATCTGTTTTCCAGATATCCCCAGGCCTCTTTTTCGGTTATGTCCGTCAATCCGGTGGACGAGGGCTGCTCTGTCTCCAATGCGGAGATCGAAGCCTTTAATCAGCAGATGGCCTCTGCCTTTCCGGACAATTACCTGGACTGCTACCAGTATCTGATGACAAACGGCTATGAGACCGTGGACACGCTTCACTATACGGAAGATACGTATATTGCGATCCACAACTTTGCCGCGGAGACGCTTTTCCGATAACGTTACAGTTTGGCCGCTACACAAATTCCGCCATCACGTAGTTCGCCAGATCCAGACCTCTCTCCGTCAGACACAGCCGCTCTCCGTTTCTTCGAAGCAGCCCCTGTTTCGTCAGCCTTTCCACTGGCTCCCCGAAAACCGCTTCGCAGGGAATCCCAAATTCTTCTTCAAATTTCTTTAAATTCACGCCCTCTGTCAGCCGAAGCCCCAGAAACATGGTCTCCTCCATCTGTTCCTTTTCCGAAAGGACCTGAATCTCTTCTTTTTCCCGGTCTTCATTCAGATAGCGCTCCAGATTTTCCGTATTGCGATACCTGGTATTTTTGTACAGCGAGGCCGCCCCCAAGCCAAATCCCAGGTAATCCTCCCGCTCCCAGTACCCGATGTTATGCCGGCAGGCGTATCCCCGCTTCGCGTAATTCGAAATCTCATACCGGCCGTATCCGGCCTCTCCAAGCAGTTTCTCCGTATCCCGGTACATTTCTCGTTCCTCCTCCTCAGAGGGCAAAAACACCGGGTTTTCTCCGCGCTCTCTGCGCTCGGCGTCCTCCCGGTAAATCTCATAAAAAGGCGTTCCCTCTTCAATAATCAGGCTGTACGCGGAAATGTGCTCTGGCTCCAGCTTGAGAACCTTTTCCAGGGTCTGCCGCCAGGACTGGGGCGTCTGCTCCAGCAGGGCGGATATCAGATCCACATTGATATTGGAAAAGCCCGCTTCCCGCGCCAGAAAATAATTCTCCTCAAACTCCTTCCAGGTATGGATCCTCCCAAGGCAGGCCAGTTCCCGGTCCGAGGCGGACTGAAGCCCGATACTGAGCCGGCCGATCCCCGCCCGCCGCCAAGCCGAAAGCTTCTCCCTGGTCAGGGTTCCCGGATTGCATTCCATGGTAATCTCCGGCTCCTCCGCCAAGGTAAAGCTTTCCCGCACCGCCCTCATCAGATCCCCTGTCTGTTCCACCTCAAGAATCGAGGGGGTTCCGCCTCCCAGAAAAACCGAACATACCGGGCGGAGATCACCGGCTATTCTCAGTTCTTCTCCCTTTTTCCGGATTTCCTCCGCCAGACGGTCCGCGTAAGCGCGGATCAACGGTTCCTGGCCGGGAAAGGACAAAAAATCACAGTAACGGCACTTCTTTACGCAAAATGGAATATGAATATAAATTTCCAGTTTCTTCTCCATAAGGCTCCTTTACATATCCGGCAATCCGGAAATATCGTATGACGCTCTTACGGTCTGCGCAGCGTATGCGCGGACCTAACTGAACTGCTGCGAAATATCACGTTATCTTATCATATTTTTGTCTAAATCACAACGTAACTTTCTGTTGACGTTTCTTTCGTCCTGTGTTATTATTTTGATATCAAATTAATATCATTTTATCACAGTCACCGTACTGTCGTAAAAGGAGGAGAAAATCTATGGAAATGAAACAAAAAATTATGGAGGAAAAGACACTGAAACCCTTGTCCGGCATGGGCATGCTGTTTGTCTGCATCCTTGGCATCGCAGTGAGTATCCTGCTTTATGTGGCACCGGCTGTTTTATTTTCCAATGAGGTCATCGGAGGCGGACTTCTGGGCGCCGCCATTATTCTTGGAACGGTACTCCTGATTGTCTCCTGTGTCTGCCTGGGCGGGCTGAAAATTCTGAACCCGAATGAGGCGCTTGTGCTCACCCTCTTCGGTTCCTACTACGGAACCATCAGCCGGGAAGGCTTTTTCTGGGTAAATCCTTTCTGCACCGCGGTAAATCCCACGGTAAAGAGCTATACCGCTCAGGCATCCGCCGGCAGTGCCGGAGTAAACATCAACCTTGGCACGTCAGCCAACAAAAAGGTATCCTTAAAGGTCATGACCCTGGACAATGGAAACCAGAAGGTCAACGACCAGCTTGGAAATCCCATTGAAATCGGAACCGTGGTGATCTGGCAGGTGGTAAACGCCACAAAGGCCGTTCTGAATGTGGAGAACTTTAAGACGTATCTCTCCATCCAGTGCGACGCCATTACCAGAAACACCGCCCGCTGCTATCCCTACGATACCAACGATGACGACGAGCGCACCCTGCGCAGCAGCACCCAGGAGGTTGCCGACATTATGAAGCAGGAGCTTCAGAAGAAGGTGGAGGACGCCGGCATTATCGTCAGGGAAGTCCGCATTACCCGACTCTCCTACGCGCCGGAAATCGCTTCAGCCATGCTGCAGCGCCAGCAGGCGGCAGCCATCATCGATGCCCGTCAGAAAATCGTGGAAGGCGCCGTGAGCATGGTGGATATGGCTCTGAAAAAGCTGAGCCAGGAGGAAATCGTAGATCTGGACGACGAGAGAAAAGCGGCCATGGTCAGCAACCTTCTGGTGGTGCTCTGCGGCAGCAAGGACGCCCAGCCTGTGGTGAACAGCGGTTCCCTGTATTAAAAATGTCCACAGCCAGCGAACGAAAATACATGTAACCGTTCATTCGCGGCGTTCTACACTCCGTTTCGGTCGGTGCTGTGTGCCGGTGGCACACAGCACCGACAAGCGGACAAGCTCGCATGTCCATTTGGCTCGTTGCTTGCGGGAATAAAATTCCGGGCACAAGGAGGTGGCTGTTTGGAGAAAAAGGAAAAAGAAAAGACAAAGAAGCAGATCCCTCTGCGTTTGTCCGCCTCTCTCTACAACGATCTGGCCCAATGGGCGGAGGATGAGTTCCGCTCCGTAAACGGGCAGATCGAGTATCTGCTGACCGAGTGCGTAAAGCGCCGAAAGGGTGAAAAATGAAGGCAGAAGGCTGCCGCACCCGGAAACTAAAAATTCCGGGCACGGCAGCCTTCTGTTTAAAACAGACAGCGCACTTTTTCTTTGCACACTGCCTGCTTTCATACTCTTAATATCGTTCCAGAAATTCTGCCATCGTGACAATTTCCGGCATCTCCACATCCAGAACCAGAAAATCCTTATCTCCCGTCACGAATACGTCAATGTTTTCCATAATCGCCGTTGCCAGTATCGGGGAATCCTTTGTATCACGCATCTCAGGGAACTCCTCCAAATCCAACTTTTTCGGCGTATAAACCAGTTCAAAAGGCAGCTCCAGAAAGAAACGATCAAGAAATTTCCTCTTTACAGGAAACTTCCGATCTGTCACAAGCCGGAGTTCTTCAACCACGTAGTCACATACCACAATCTGATGTCTGTCCGTCAGACGCTTTGCAAGCTCCCTTGTCTGTGCGGATGGGAAGAAAATCATGGAGTTAAAATATTGGTATCAAGCATTACCCGCAAGCTAATACCCCCTTACTTCCTTCCGGATTTCCTTCATGTAGTCTTGCATTTCTTCCTCGGATGCGAAGCCTGCCTTCTTGGCTTCTCCGGCGAACGCTTCTTCTGCCCGCTTAAATGCCAGCATTGCAGAATTTTCAAAATAAAACCTGCCGTTTTCCTCTAAAATCACAATCTTATCCCCGGCTTTCAGTTTCAACGCATTCCTTACAGATACAGGAATGGTAATCTGCCCTTTGCTGGAAATTTTGGCAACTTCCATATATCATCATCCTTTCAAAAAATAGCCGCTTGGTTTTCTTTACTTTCTTTACATTTCTATTATACGCAATCGTTCCGATAATATCAATCTTTTTCAGCGGTTATTTCTGTGACTGTGTAACAGTTCAGCCCTGCTGAACCGTTACATGCAAAATCCATTTAAAATCGCCTGCGGCGATGGGATTTTGCACCCCTGGATCACGTTCTTACGGTCCGCGCAGCATGTGCGCAGACCTGGGCTGAACTGTTACGTGACTGTTCTATATATGATCTTATTCCGATGCGCAAGGAGGTGGCTGTTTGGAGAAAAAGAAAAGGCGATCTGGCCCAATGGGCGGAGGATGAGTTCCGCTCCGTAAACGGCCAGATCGAGTATCTGCTGACCGAGTGCGTAAAGCACCGAAAGGGTGAAAAATGAAGGCAGCCTTCTGTTTTCGCGCGGTACGGTTCTTTACCACATTTTACGGTTTCATATCGGTTTCCGCATCGGCTTCGGTGATAAGCTCTGTTATAAATTCCCCGTTCTCTCCAATGGCAATCACCCGTTCCTTCCAGCCGTCCATCTCAATCACATCTCCGATTTTCACCTCTTCATCCGGAAACGTCATCGTTCCTCCCGACGGCAGCTCGCTGTCCTCATAGGATTCCGGTTCTTCGTCCGTATGGACGTAAATCGCCTCCCCTTCTCCGTTCCAAAAAACTTTGATCAGCTCATTTCCCGCCATTGCTCCAGCTCCCAGCAAAAGCGCCGCGGCCGCCAGACCGCCAAGCAACCATTTTCCTCTCATATACACTGTGCCTCCTTTCATTCTACTTATTTGTAGTATGATTATCTCACAGTTTTTCTCGCCATTCAAGAATCATTCTATAATTATGTAGAATAATTCTTGACCTTTTTCCAAACTCCCGGTAAAATAAATGCAACAGCAAGTATCTGTATCCATACATTTTTTGTGAGAGGAGTGAATTATCTTTGCCTTCGATTTATGGTTTAACGGAAATTGAAACGGAGTTGATGGAGTTGTTCTGGAGCCGGGATACTTCCTTTACTTTTTCCGAGATTCTTCATTACTGCAATGAGGTCAAAGGCCATGGCTGGGCCCAGACCACCGTTCATACATTTTTGACCCGCCTGATTCAAAAGGGTGTGCTGGAGTCCGGGCGCAAAGGCTATAAACGCTTCTATTACGCCGCCGTTTCCAGGGAAGAGCTAGCTCACCAGTACGCCAGCCGCTTCGTGGAAGAATCCTACGGCGGATCCGTCAAAAATCTGCTGGTTTCCCTGAATTACCACTCCGGCCTGTCAAAGGACGAGCTTTTGGAACTGCGTCGGCTTCTGGACCAGGAGCTGGACAAACCGGAGTCCCGGTAAAATAAGCACCGGAAGGGAGGAACGATCTTGCGCCTGTTTATCACCCTGCTTGCCGCCATGTCCCTGGCCGGCACGCTGCCATTTCTGCTCTGCGAGTTCATCTTTCATACTATGAAAAAAAGGCGCTTTCCCGCGTCTTTTCAATATGCGTGGCAAAAGGGCTGCATCGCCCTTTATCTTCTTCCGCTTCCGCTCCTGAAGCACCTTCTTTTCCCTGCGGCAGCGGAGCCGGCTTCCTTTCTCTCGGAAAGCGGCGGTTCTCCCGCGCTCTATATTCCTCTGGACAATGCCATTCATTTGACGGCGAAGGGGTTTGCCCTCTCTCTGCCGGAGCAAAGCCAGCTTTTTCTCATTGCCGTCTGGTGCGCCGGCGTTTTTCTGGCTGTTTTATTCACCTGTCTGCGTCTGCGTCGGTTTCGGAAGCGCCTTGGTATCCTCTGCCCCGTTTCCGCGGATCAGGAAACGCTTCAGCGCCAGAAAGAATCGCTGGGAATCCGGCGCCGGGTTGCCCTCTATGAATGCCCGGCTTTCGTCTCTCCCTTTACCTGCGGCGTATTCCGGCCGGCGATCCTGCTCACCTTTTCCAAGCCGGAAAGGGCCCGGAACCTCGTTTTGCGTCACGAGCTGACCCACATCAAATCCAAAGACGCCCTTGTTCGGCTTCTGGCTCTTTTCGCTGTGTTTCTTCACTGGTATAACCCCGCGGTGTATGTTTTCTTCCGAGAGCTGAAAAAGACCCAGGAGCTTGCCTGCGATGAACGGCTTTCAAAAACTTTATCCAAAGAAGAAAAGCGGGAATACGGAGCGCTCCTTTTGGATACCGCGGCGGCAAAAACCAAAACCCGGACGCGTTTCCTGCCTTTTTCCGGGAGCGGATACGCGTTTCTCCAAAAACGCATCCGCTGTCTCTGCCATCCGGCCAAAGCAGGGCTACTCCCCTCCGCCCTCCTTTCCCTGGCGCTGGCGGGGGCTGCCTGCGTTCCCATTCTCTGTTTCGCGCCAAAGACTCTGAACTGGACAAACGCCTCCGGACTGTCCGGCCAGGAGCTCGCCCATGCGGACGGCGTCTCCTATGCCGCGGATCTGGCCGATGTGCCGGCCGACGAGCGCACCTTCCTGTATCAGGCAGAATATCTGACCGATGCCGACGGCGCGGTGATTCACCCCTTCGCAGGAGGCCCTCCTGCCGCGTGCAGCGAACATACCTTCTATCCCGTATGGAAAAAGCAGCACGCCAAAAAATCCGCCGGCTGTCTTGTCACAACCCGGCAGATTTCCTTCTGTCTGACCTGCGGATATGAAAAACCCGTTTCCGCCCCGCAGCAAATTTTTTACCTGACCTGTCCCCATAAGCAGGAGGACGCCCCGGCCCTTTCCTTTGTGGGGGCCGGCGGGGCCGCTGTCACTGTGGAAACCCAAAGCGGACGCGAAACTTTGCCGGACGATCCCGGCAATTTTACCCGATCTGATTTCTCGGACACGCCCGGGCAAACCGAGTCCACGGACTATCCGGATGCCGGCGGCATTCCGAAAAACCAGTCGCCCGACTATCCGGATGCCGGCGATGTCCTGGGAAATCACCCCCGCATCGGAGAGACCTTTCTGGATGGCGGCGTCCTTATGCGGATCACTGCCGTGGAAAAAAAAGGGGAATTTATAGCGGAACCGGCCGGATAGGGCGTCTGCCCCTCCGGCCGGTTTATCGGGTCTGCGGTTCAGCAATACTGAACTGCAGCATTTTTTTATTTATCGTCCAGTTTCAAAACGCTCATAAACGCCTTCTGCGGAATCTCCACATTTCCCACCTGGCGCATGCGCTTCTTTCCTTCCTTCTGCTTTTCCAGAAGCTTTTTCTTACGGGTTATATCGCCGCCGTAGCACTTTGCGAGCACATCCTTGCGCAGGGCGCGCACCGTCTCTCTTGCGATAATCTTGCTTCCCACGGCCGCCTGGATCGGGATTTCAAAAAGCTGCCTGGGGATCTCCTCCTTCAGCTTCTCACACATCTTTCTTCCCCGCTCGTAGGCTGTGGCCGCCGGAACAATAAAGGAAAGGGCGTCTACCTCTTCTTTATTCACCAGAATATCCAGCTTCACAAGCTCAGACCTCTGGTATCCCTTCAGCTCATAGTCAAAGGAAGCATACCCCCTGGACCGGGATTTCAGAGCGTCAAAGAAGTCATAAATGATCTCGTTCAGCGGCAGGTTGTATTTCAGAAGCGCCCTGGACGCCTCCATATATTCCATTCCAAGGTATTCGCCTCTGCGCTCCTCGCAGAGCTGCATAATCGAGCCGATATACTCCGTGGTCACCATGATTTCCGCGGAAACCACCGGCTCCTCCATGTAGTCGATTTCCGTGGGGTCCGGCAGGTTGGACGGGTTCGTCAGCTCGATCATCTCGCCATTGGTCTTATAAATCCGGTAGACAACGCCGGGAGCCGTGGTGACCAGATCCAGGTTGTACTCTCTTTCCAGACGCTCCTGAACCACCTCCAGATGAAGCAGTCCCAGGAAACCGCAGCGGAAGCCAAATCCCAAAGCCACAGAGGTTTCCGGCTCAAACTGCAGGGAAGCGTCGTTCAGCTGCAGCTTTTCCAGGGCATCCCGCAGATCCGGGTACTTTGCCCCATCGGCAGGGTACATACCGCAGTATACCATGGGGTTTACCTTTTTGTAGCCCGGAAGCGGTTCCGCGCAGGGCCTGTCCGCGTCCGTCACAGTATCGCCCACTCTGGTCTCTTTCACGTTTTTCAGGCTGGCGGTAATATAGCCTACCATACCCGCGGCAAGCTCGTCGCAGGGAATAAACTGCCCCGCGCCGAAATATCCCACTTCTACCACCTCTTCCTGGGCTTTGGTGGCCATCATTCGTATTTTCGTGCCCTTCTTTACGGTTCCTTCCATCATACGGACGAAGATAATCACGCCCTTGTAGGAATCGTACACGGAATCAAAAATCAGGGCCTTAAGCGGCGCTTTCGGATCTCCGCCAGGGGCCGGAATCTTTGTAATAATCTGCTCTAAGACCTCGTCTACGTTCTGTCCCGTCTTGGCGGAAATCAGCGGGGCATCATGGGCTTCCAGGCCGATGACATCCTCGATTTCATTGATTACCCGCTCTGGGTCGGCGCTGGGAAGGTCAATTTTGTTGATCACCGGAATCACATCCAGGTCGTGATCCAGTGCCAGATAGACGTTCGCCAAGGTCTGGGCTTCGATTCCCTGGGCAGCATCCACCACCAGAATCGCTCCATCGCAGGCCGCCAGGCTTCTGGAAACCTCGTAATTAAAATCTACATGCCCCGGCGTGTCGATGAGGTTGAAAATATATTCCTCCCCATCTTTCGCCTTATACACCGTGCGCACCGCCTGGGATTTGATGGTAATTCCCCGTTCCCTCTCCAAATCCATATTGTCGAGCACCTGGGCCTGCATTTCACGGCTGGTGAGAAGCCCTGTCATCTCGATAATGCGGTCGGCCAGGGTGGATTTTCCATGATCAATGTGCGCAATAATGCAGAAATTCCGAATTTTTGTTTGATCGACTGCCACGTTTTTTCCTCCTGTATCGTCTGGGCCCGGACCGTTTCTATGGCGGGCCTGCCTCTGACTTATCCTGATTCGCGGCAGATTGGCTCTGCCAAACTGTCGCGTCAATTTTCTGACACACAGTGTATCACACTTTTTATTCCGGTTGCAAGACCTGATTCAGAATATCTGCCAGGGGTTCCATGGCATTGTACTCCTCCGCCACGGTATTTAACTGAGTTCCGGCCTCAATCAGAAGGGATCTGGGACGGAAATGAAGGTTATATCGAAGGCTCTGGAGATAAATGGGCCTGGTAAAATCCGGGTACTGCTGATCCGCCAGAAGCTGGAGCTGAAAAGAAAAGGCCAGATTATCCGCTATGTAAGGGTTCGGCAGATAATCCACCGGGCCGTTTCTGGCCGTTCTGCTCAGTCCGTTGAAAAACATGATCTGGGCCGTAGGCTTTCCGTTGATTTCTGTCACAAATTTGTGCTCCGGGACACCGTCTCTATGCAGGTCGATGACCACTTCTATGGAAGGATTCTCCTCCAGAATCCGGCTGACCGCCTCTCCTGCCAGGTCATAAGCCGCGCTCCGGTCCAGCACGCCGTCCACCATATCATAGACTCCGGTGTCATGGATCACATTGTAGCCGTACCGGTTCCGCAGAAGCTCCGCAAGATATTCGCCGGCCCCCACAATGGTGGTGCTGACATCCCCCTCCACCGAGTCCGCGAATTCCTCCTGGGAATGGGTATGATAAATCAAAATCTGCGGTTTTGACGCATCCTTTTCAATGGCCAGATTCGTGCCCATAAGCTGGTCGTAGTTAATCAGCGTTTCATCTACGCCTGCGCTGGGATCCAGGCTGAAAAAATTATTCAGAAGATAGTTGTAATCCTGCATCAGCGCCACTTCCCGGGCCGGTTCCGTCTCCTCCTCCACCCCCTCGTCTTCTTCTGAAGCGCTGCCTGCTTCCGCTGCCGCGTTCTTATCCCCCGCAGCGTTTTCCTCATCCGTGTTCTCATTTTCCTCTTTTCCCGAAGAAGTTTCCCCCTGAGACTGTATGGCTGCATTTTCTGTCTCCGGGCTTTTTTCTACATCCGGCTCGTTTTCTCCTTCGGATGACGCACCCTCCCCTCCGTCTGCCGTATTTTCTCCTCCGCCTGCCCCATTGTCTTCTCCGCTTGACGCATCGTTTTCTCCACCTGACGCATTTTCTCCTCCGCCTGACGCATCGTTTTCTCCGCCTGACGCATTTTCTCCTCCGCCTGATACATCGTCTCCTCCGCCTGTCTCATTGTTCGCTCCATCTTCCGTCTTTTCACTTTCTATCTGGCTCTCACTGTTTTCCGTACCAGTTTTATTTTCAGGCGCGCCATTGCCGCCCTTTTCTGTACTGCCTGCCTCCCCCGGTGTCGCATCCGATACCGCGTATGGAAGCTGCGGGCTGTAAACCTCCACCGCCATGTCCCGCAGTCCTCCCGCAAGCAGCGGCAGCATCTTCTCCCTGAAAAAACCCGTTTCCTCGCCAATCAGAAAGCCCCTATACACGATATAGAGGCCCATTGCAAATATCAAACACCACAGAACGATCTGAAACAGTTTTTCCAGCCAGCGCATGCCATCACCTCATACCCGAAATCCTCTTCTTCCAAACCCCCGGATTCATTTCCACATTATATGAAAGAAATCCGCGGTTTATGCCTGGGCGTCTCCGTGAAGGGCAATATTGATTCCTTCCGAAATCGTAAAGCTGATCCGCTTTACCGTCTCGTCAATATCCTTGGGCGCTACGTACATGGTATTCAGATGCGGCGAGATCAGTTCCTTAATCATCTGATGTTTTTCTACTTTATTCAGCGTTCCAAGGGCTCCGCCGAAATTGCGCATCTGCTCCGATGCATCCATAGTCTCCACCAGGTTCTCCATGGCATCGTTTACAATGGTCGCCGCGTCCACTACCGTGGGCACGCCAATGGCGATCACCGGTACGCCAAGGGTCTGGCGGGTGATGGCGTTTCGATGGTTTCCAACGCCGGAGCCGGGATTAATCCCCGTATCGGTGATCTGAATGGTCCGGCTGAGTCTCCGGGTACTCCTGGCCGCCAGGGCGTCCACGGCAATCACAACATCCGGCTTCGTCTGCTCCACCACGCCCTTTATGATTTCTAATGTCTCCATTCCCGTCTGCGCCATGACGCCTGGAACAATTCCGCTCACCTCCCCTGTCTCCTCTCCGGCAAAGGAGGAACGGCCAAATTCCCGGAGCATATGCCGGGTAATCTGCACGTTTCCCACCACATAGGGTCCCAGGGCGTCCGGCGTCACATCCCGGTTTCCAAGACCCACAATCAATACAGAGCAGGCGTTCTCCCCCATCAGCGAACGCAGATGTACGGCCAGCTCCCTTGAGATTTCTCTGTGATAATCCTCATCCGGCACCGACATATTCGGCGCTTCCATGGTGATATAGGTGCCCACCGGCTTTCCCATGGTTTTGGCTCCGTTTTCCGTCTCGATGATCACCGTCGTGGTTCGGATCTCCGTCTTTTCATCCTCCGTCTCATCGATACGGACTCCTCGGATTTTCACATCCGCCTCTTCAAAGCTCTCCCTGGCTTCCAGGGCAAGATCCGTCCTGATTTTAAATTGTCCCAGCATAACTTCCTCCTTGTTTTTCTCATCGCTGCCCGCAAGTTTCTGCGGCGGTTCAGCCCTGCCAAACCGCGCGAACCAGAGCTGAACTCACACCCGAATCATCTTCTTACGCCGAAAACAGCAGGTGTTTGCGGCTGCTGTGAATAGTAACAACTGTTACTATTTTCTGCTTTTTTTTAAGAAATATGTATTGACAAGGGGACGCAAATGGACTAGAATATATAAGCATGTGTTCATTAGACCGTCCGTGTCCGGTGTTTAATGAAACCTAGAAAACAGGAAAATATTATAGAAAAAGAATTGTTATTTTGGAGGTGTACGGATTGGCTAACATCAAATCTGCAAAGAAAAGAATCCTTGTAAACAGAACGAAAATGGAGCGCAACAAATCCATCCGCTCCGGCGTTAAGACCGCTATCAAGAAGGTAGAAGCTGCTGTTGCGGCAAACGATGCCGCTGCCGCAAAGGCTGAGCTGCTGAACGCTACCTCTGTGATCGACAAGGCCGCTACCAAGGGCGTTTACCACAAGAACAACGCTTCCCGCAAAGTGGCTCGTCTGGCAAAGGCTGTAAACAGCATTTCCTAATAGGTTCTGTAAAACAAATTATATAAATAGAAAAAGAAAGCGTCTGGTCCCGTCATTCCAGACGCTTTTTCCATACAAGCCCGGAAAATTCTCCGTGCAGGCCTCTCCATTCATTGCCAGACTGCGATTTCCCGCCGCGGCAAAGCGAAGCTCTGCCGAAACTCCAGTATCTCTTCAAGAAACTCCGGAGAACGCAGCATATCTTCCAGATACGCCTCATATTCCGGAAGAATCCGTTGGTTGATCTCATCGTAAAGGGAAAGAGGACCCAGATAATACTGCACTTCTTCCGTCAAATTCTCTGCGTCGCTTACTGCCGCCAGCGTATACCCCTTTTGATTCGGATACAGCGTGATGGTGATCTCCCCGGTATCCAGCTTAATCAGCCCGGCCGCCAGGTCATACCCGGCATTTTCAACCGGTTCCAGCTCTCCGTCCAAAATCTCCAAAAGACTCTTCGAAAGGGACTCATCCGGCGTAAATTCCAGAACCGGCACGAAGGGATAACGCTTTTCCGAAAGATCCGGACAGATCGTTTCAAAAACCGTATCCTCCGGCAGAATTCCCAAGGCCAGTCCATCCTCGGAAAAAATGGTGAGAAACAGGCCCAGGGCGGTTCCCGCCAGCAAAAGAGGCCTGCTCTTTCCCGCCTTTTTACGCAAAACAGCGGCAATTCTTGTTTTCAGCATCTTCGCTTCACCTCCTATGGCATGGAACGGCACGTTTCCAGACTGTGCCGCTCCGGAAAACTGTAAAATCAGGCGGACATACTCTCCGGCCCGGCCTGCTCCCGTTGTTTCCAGCACTTCTTCGTCACAGGCCAGCTCCATCTCCTTATACAAGTTTCTCCTGAGAACATAAAACAGCGGATGAAACCAGTACAATACCCCTGCCAGGCTCACAAGCAGCTTCACGAAGGAATCCCTGTGGCGAAGGTGGAAAAGCTCATGGGAAAAGATCAGCTCCTGCCAGACCTCCGGCAGCGCCTCCTGAGGCAGAATCAGATATTTGCGCCATAATCCAAGAAGTCCCGGACTCTTGATCCCGGGATTTACACACAGGATACAGTCCTCCCCGACTCCAAGCCTCGCACGCATGCGGTCAAAATTTTTGCGAAGCGCTTCCTCCTGGGGAAGCGTACACCAGCGCAGAATCCGTCTGCGGCAGCAGGCCTGCCCGAAAAGAAGCGCCAAGGCCTTTGCCGCCGCCCCCACTGCCCACAGAAGAAACAGCAGCCCGGTCCATTTTTCTCCCGGTCCTGTCTCTGCGGGCGTCACGGATTTTTCCGCGTCTGCTGCCGGAAAGCGCTCTACAGAAACGGATTCCATCGAAGAGTGTCTTTGGGGAAGAATCCCGCTCCAGGGCAACTCCGTCAGGGCAATCGGGAAAAGAAACAGCAGCCGGATGGTAAGGAAAACCCCCAGCAGCCGCAGCGTTCTGTGGGAAATGCGTTTTCCTGCAGCTCTGCAGAGAAGCCACCAGCCTGAAATCAGCAGCCCTCCCGGAAGGGACAGCTCACAGATTGCCGTAAAAAACTTCATAACACACCTCACCTGAAACTGTTCCGGTCTGAGCATGTACTGCGCGGACCAGAAGGAAGGGATTTCGGATTGCCCGGCAATTACAGCTCCTTTTTCAGCATATCAAGAATTTCCTGCAGTTCCTCTTTCTTCGGTTTTTTCACATGAACCAGCGAAGAGACCAGATCCTCAAAGGAGCCCTCGTATACATTTTCCAGAAGGCTTTTGGATACCTCTTCCTTATAGTCCTTTTCCGATATAACCGCCTGATACCGATTCGCGGTGCCTTCTTTCTCCATACTGAGGTATCCCTTTTTTACCAGCCGGTTCAGAGAGGTCATCAGCGTGGAAAGCTTCCATTTCCGGTGTACCCCAAGCTTTGAAAGAATGTAAGTGGATGCCACCGGTTCCCGGGCCTTCCAGATAATCTGCATAATTTCCAGTTCTGCCGCGCCTAAATTTTTCATCTTCCGCTCCTGTCAAATAGCCGTCAGACCGCTTATCACTCTGTGCTGCAGAGGTTTTCCCTGATTCGAGACAAATCGTCTGCGGTTATTGAATCTTTTCTTTATTATACTATTGTATAACAAAGCAGTCAAGAAAATCTGACAAAGAAGCCCGCAGCTCTGGTAATAGTTCAGCACAGGTCCGCGCACATGCTGCGCGGACCGTAAGAATGTGATTCAGGAGTGCAAAATCCCATCGCCGCAGGCAATTTTAAATAGATTTTGCATGTAACGGTTCAGCAGGGCTGAACTGTTAGCTCTGAGACTCTTTGGCTCCTTTACGCTGTATAATATTGCGCCTGCGCGTTCCACAATTCATAATACTTGCCGTTCAAATCAGAAAGAAGTTCTTCATGGGAACCGTGCTGAACAATCCGGCCGCCGTCAAATACCACAATCTTATTACAGAAACGGCATGAAGCCAGGCGGTGAGAAATATACACGGTGGTTTTATCTCCCGATATTGTATTGAAATTCGAGTAAACTTCATATTCGGAGACCGGATCGAGCGCAGCCGTGGGCTCATCCAGGAGGATGAACGGCGCATCTTTGCAGAGAGCGCGGGCCAGCGCGATTTTCTGCGCCTCTCCGCCGGAAATCTCTATGCCGGATTGATCGTAATCCTTATACAGATATGTATGAACACCGCAATATTCCCGTTTTCAAGAAGAATGATTCTGTCGCAAAAGGCTGTGGAAGCAAGCCTGTGTGAGATAAACAGCGCGGTTTTGTTTTTTGCCATATCATTGAATTCGGTATAAATCTTGCTTTCGGCAATCGGATCAAGCGCTGCCGTCGGCTCATCGAGAACCAAAAGCGGCGCGTCCTTGTAGAGGGCGCGGGCAAGCATCAGTTTTTGTGCTTCGCCGCCCGACAGTTCCGTTCCGTTTTCATGAACTTTCTTATTCAGTTTTGTATGGATGCCGTCGGGGAGCGCGTCAAGCTTCGCGCCCAGCCCGGCCCTGCGCATACATATTTCTGCGTTCTTCAAATCCGTTTCCTCTGTGCTTTTACCGGAAACCGTTTCCGCAAGTGAAAAAAACGCCGTCCTTACCTCTTGAAAAACAGGCGAGATGAGTTTGTAATACTCTTCCCGTTTAAAATCAGCCAGCGGAATACCATTGAAATATATTTCACCGGATACAGGCCGGTACAGACCGCACAGCAGCTTCACAAGCGTCGTTTTGCCTGCTCCGTTGAGACCCACGAGCGCAAGCTTCTCACCCCTTCTGATTCGGAAAGACAGATCATGAATCGTGTCCTGCCCTGCGCCGTCATATCGGAAGCTGACGTTCCGAAACTCGATTTCCGGAACGGTGTTCATGTGATCTGCTGCCCTGGCAGTTCCGCTTCCGTCGTATTCCGGATAATCTGCAAATTCTCTGAAATCGCACAGTCTAAGGCTTACCGTATTGGCCCGGTTCCAGCAGGAAATGATGCCGTCTACCCAGGAGGCAAAAGAAGATATCGCCGCAAAGTAGAGAACAAATTCGTCAATACCGATTTCTCCTCCGCGGAACATAGAAATTAAAAGCGCGTACGCGCCGCCGTCCCGGATGAGAATGACGGCCAAGTCCGCAATGCGTGATAGAAAACTCCTTTTTACTGTTTTCCTGTCCCATTTTGCCCGTTGTCCGGATAAATCACAGTAGCACTCCCGAAGCCAGGACGCCATACTGTAGATGCGGATATCCTTTGCCGCTGAAAAATCATCGGGAAGTTCCTCAACATAAGCAAGTTTTTGATTCAGATCGGTCATTTTGCTCCTGTGCGCATATTCCCATTTATTATAGGCTTTGACAGACAAAATATTGACCGCCGGCGCGACGGTCAGGATCGGGACCAGCCAGGGACTGGCAAAGGAGATCACAGAGCCGAAAAGCAGATACCCCAGAAGATTTTCTATCATTCCGAATCCGCTGTATACGATGTCTGTAAGGGGCTGCACGCCGTTCCACATTTCCGTGGCAATCCTTGCCCTGCCCGCAAGGTCGCGGACTTCCTTCTGTTCGTAGGTTTGATAGAACATGGAAAGCTGCTTTCTCGTTACAAGATCCGTCATTTTGTATCGATATATTCCAAGGGCGGAAGTTCTGATCTGTCCGAGGGCCTGAATGGCGGCATATCCGATCATAATCAGCAGCAGCACAATGCCTGTGGGCAGCAGCGCATGCTTAAGCGGCTGACCATCCGTTACCTCTGATACTACAAGGGACGGCAGGTAGATTTCCAGATACCTGACTCCAATGTTGACCGGTACAAGCAGCGCGGTAAGAAAGAGAGCCGCCTTACTGTATCTTAAGAGCATTTTCAGCGACCAGGAAAAATTTGAAAATACGGAATACGCCGGTCTTTTCTTTTTCATTTTCACATCAACTCCTTTCGCCTACAGTATCTCAGAAAAAGGAACCCAAAAAGAAATTCGTGCACGAATTGCTTCCGTCCGTGCACGAATTGCATATCACTCTGCCGCAGGTACCAAAATTTGTATCAATCAATACCCGCATTTCCATATTTCTCCACACGATAAGAGGCTAACTCCTCCTTGTAATCCAAATTCACCGCATCCTTTTTTCTTAGCCGTTCTAATGTCTGAAAAGCCTCTGTTTTCCTCTCAGCATCCTGTCTCAGATTTGTCATTATCATAGCTCCTTACATTTGGGGTTCTCTCTGCTCAGATAAGCTTTTAACAGGAACGCGCAGAAATACGGAAAAGTATAGATTCCATCACTATAGCCGATATTTCCCGCCGTAAACTTAATTCCACAGTCTATATCGGGATATCGGTCGCTCTGAATCAATGTCCGGAGAGATTTTGCGGTTCCACGCTTTGCTTTCACCTCTACCGGAATCAACGAATTTTGTGTTCTCACAAAAAAGTCCTCCTCCAACGTAGAGTCCTCTCTTTTGTAATAATAAAGGTCATATCCGCACTTTTTTAAAGCCTCGCCCACAATATTTTCGTACAGTGCTCCTTTATATACGCCCAGGTTTTTATTCGCCCGCAAATCTTCCTGCGCTTCTTCATCCAGCATCGCCACGAATAACCCGGTATCAAAAAAGTAGATCTTATACTTTGAATCATCATAATTGCCCCGAAGAGGCAATTCCGGAAAAAGCAGACAATAGCAGATGTTTATGATTCCCGCGTCTCTCAGCCACTCGATACAGCCTCGGTAATCTTTAAAACGGGCGCCTCTTGCCACCTTAGAAATCTGGAACTTCTTATTATCTTTGGCAAGCTGAATCGGAATCTGCTCAAACACGTTCAGGATTCTTGTCTGATCCATTCCGTCAGCATATTTACGGATATCTTCTTTATAATCTTCCAGAAGCTGCCGCTGGATATCCAGCGTTCCCTCAAAGGTTCCATTTCGGATATATTCCCGAACAACTGCCGGCATACCGCCGAGAATGCAATAGTCCAGGAACAAGTCACTGTATGCTTTCATAATTCCTTCCGGGAAGGGTTGCCCCGTCTCCATATGCCACAGCATTTCTTCGACAGCCGTCTTGTCATAGCCTTTAGCCCATAAAAATTCCTCAAAATCCATAGAATGCATGTCATAATCTGTCTTATAGCCGACACTATTGCTCTCTATTCTCTTGTAGGAAATTCCCAGCAAAGAACCGCTGCAGATCACATCAAAACGGCCGTCAATCTTAAAAAATTTCAATGCAGTAGCGATTTCCGGATAATCCTGAAGCTCGTCAAAAAAAAGCAGCGTCTCTCCCGGCTCAAAATGCTTAGACGGATCCATCCGCGAAATATTTCGAATAATCTCATCCGGTTTGTATCCGTTTTCTGTAATAAGTTTGTATTTCGGTTCTTCTATAAAGTTGATATAAATAACGCTCTTGTAATTTTTAGCTGCAAAATGCAGAATCGATTCTGTTTTCCCCACCTGTCGGGGACCTTTCACAATTAAAGGTTTTCGGTTGACATCCTCTTTCCATGAATGCAAATATTTATCTATTTTCCGGCACAAATAGATCTCAGCCATATCCGTCACTCCTCTCTTTTCTATAGTATACAAAAAAATGAGCGACTTATGCAATAGTAATAGCAAAAAAATGAGCGATTTTTCCATCCTTTTTCACAAAATCTATGTAAAAAAGCTCTGCCTCCATCCATGCCGTAAAACAGTCCCGGAACTCACCGAATACAGGAAAATCCCCTGCGTCAGCATAAATCGCATATCACTCTGCCGCAGGTACCAAAAATTCCGAGGTAAAAGCGCCGTCCTCACTGTTATACTTGACCCAGCCGCCGTGTTCCTCAAGGATCGCTTCCGCGCGACGAAGGCCAAAGCCATGAACGCCGTTCTTGCGGGTGGCAAACAGGGAGCCTGTCTTCTTCCTCTTTGCGCCCGCTGTATTGAGCATAGAAAAATAGAGCATATTTCTTTTCATTGAAATAAAGATGCGGATAAACCGTTCTCCCGCTGCTTCACGGCAGGCTTCAATGGCATTGTCAAGGAGATTCCCGATAATAATGCTCAATTCCAAGTCGGAAAGCGTTAAGGTATCCGGCACACTGGCTTTCACGGCTACGGCTATCTTTTCCGCCCTTGCCTGAGCAATTTTGGCGGACAAAATGGCATCGAGGGACACATTGCCTGTTTTCAGCAACATATCCACATTCATCAGCTGGTTATCAAGCTGTTCTATGTAGGCAAGCGCCCGATCGATTTCCCCTGTCTGAAGCTGGCCTTTCAGCGTTTGCAGATGATGGTGAAAATCGTGCTTGTAGCCTCTCATTTCCTTGTGGATACTCCGCACTTCGTTTAAATGTTTTTCTGATTGCTCGGTCTGATATTCAACCAGCTTCAGATAGGTTTTCTTTCTCATGGACTACCTCAATTATGTTCGATAAACGCCCGGTTGATATCGTCATACTTTCCCCTTGCCAGGGGAAGTTCGACGCTGCCAATCTGAACGGAAGTGCGGGAAATGCGTGTTATATGTTTCAGTGAAACCAGGTAAGAACGGTGTGTACGGTAAAAGTCCCCGCTTAGCCTGTCTTCAAAGGAAGAGATGCTTTCCTTGATTTTGTATTCTTTGTCTTTGGTATGGATTACGATATAGTGCAGAAAAGACTCCGCATACAAAATAGCCGTTTCATACAGTCTGACCGTTTCGCCCCCGCAGGAAATGATCACCGACGGAGGTTTTGCCGCAAGCTTTTTTGCAGCTTTATTCAGCACTTGCGTAAGCTTATCCGGAGAAATCGGCTTAGTCAGATAGTGGAGCGCGTCCACCTCGTAGCCTTCTCCTGCAAATTCAAAATGTGAAGTAACAAAAATAATTTCGGCCCGGCTGTTGTCTTTGCGAATCCGTTTTGCAAGTTCAATTCCATTCATGTTTTTCATTTCAACGTCAAGCAAAAGAATATCGTAGGCCTTATCTTCCTCATATCCGAACAGAAACGCTTCGGCCGACGAAAACGCACGGATTTCACAATGAAGACCTTCACGCTCGCTCCACGCTGCCGCAATGGAGGAGATATGTTCCATTTGATCCTGCTCGTCGTCGCAGACCGCAATTTTATATTTCATGGCTATCCTCTCTCCGTCCTCTGGCTGAGCTTAATCAGCAAAAGCTCCACGCTGAGCTGATCGTTGATCCGCCCCGTCTTTACCGCCTCCTCCAGCTCCACGCATTCTTTCACGCTCTCCGTCAGAGCGTCCAGAGAAAAATAAGAGGATTGGCGCAGGGCGTTCTTGATGATAAAGGGAGCGATTCCCAACTTTTTCGCGATCTGCCCGGAATCGTATCCGTGGCTTTTCAGCTCCTTTACCTGCATAAGCTGATTGAACTGTCTGGCAATCAGAAAGAGGATGCGCATGGGCGGCTCTTTGAGGGCCAGCAGGTCATTGTAAAGCTCCATGGCCCGCTTCTGGCGTTTTTCCGCCGCGGCGTTTATCATATCGAAAATCCGGTTCGTGGTCTGCGCCGTACAGACGGTCTCCACATCCTCTTCGGTAATGTCCGTCCTTCCGTATGTATATCCGTACAGCTTTTCCAGCTCTGAGCGGATATTCTCCATATCATTTCCGGCCATAGATAAAAAACGCTGCATGGCGTTTTCCGTGATCCGTTTCTTCTCCTGCTTCATACTGAGCAGGATCCACCGGGTAAGGGTTTTCTCGTCCTGTCTTGGAAATTCCACAATGCGTCCCCCGCTCTTTACCGCCTTGTAGAGCCTGCTGCGCTTATCCACTTCTTTTTCAATAAATACCAGCACCGTCTCCTGGGGAATCCTGGATACATACTCCGCCAGATCACCGCCGCCGCTTTTGAAAAACCCGCTGTTCTCCACCAGAATCAGCCGGTAATCCGCAAAGAACGGCATGGTTTCCGCCTGCGCCATGATCTCCTGGGGATCCGCGCTCTTTCCTTCGTATACGGTAAGATTCATAGTGTCGCCTTCCGGCAGAAGAACCTCTTTCATCTTCTGTTTATACTGCTGCTTCAGATACTCTTCCTCTCCGTAAAACAGGTAAACCCGCTGAAATGATTTCTTTTTGATATCCTCTGTCAGATTCTTCATTTTCTTCTCCTGATTGTTTCATTACCGCCGCTGACCTGCCGCAGGGGAACGGTCCGGCTGTCTGCTGTCAGGTCCTGCACTTTTTATAACGGTTCAGCCATGCCGAACCGTTACCTTTTTTCATTATAGCAAAGGCTCACTGCTTTTGCAATTCCCGCTTCCGCCTGGTCATAAGACCTCCAATACGTCCTGTCTCCTTGGCGGACAGGGATTTCCATCCTTTTTCCAGTACCTGGTCCAGAAGTCCAAGTTCCTGTGCAATTTCGTATTTCAGCTCCTCCTCCGGGGTCAGATTCGATAAATCCGGTTTTTTGTTTTTTGACATAAAAACGGCCACACTCCTTTCTTTTGCGGACAAGCGGCACAGCCCGTATCGGCTGCCGCGGTTTCACGGTTTAACAGGAGTATGGCCAAATCTTTTTTCTTTATGCAGCGGTGCGTTCTTTCCGAAACAGAGAGCGCGAACCCTTAATAATCGCCGCCGTAAGGTCTGGACGGAATAATGATCGCCGCGATAATATAGGCGATAATTCCGGCAGCGGCCGTAAGCCCGAAAAACACAAACAGCAGCCGGACGATTGTGGGGTCAATATTGAAGTATTCTCCGACTCCTCCGCAGACACCGCAGATCATGCGGTTTGTATCGGATTTGTAAAGTTTCTTTCCACTCATAAAATCTCCTCCCGAAAACGTATTGATATATTGCCGAAGCTGCAGTCCGCCTGCAGGATACGGTTACTTCCATTATGGATATTTTCTTTTAAATCTATGCCGGAATACTTGCTGCCGTCCACCGACAGACTTCCGAATCCGCAGCTTAACTCATAGTTATAATCATCCCGCTCTCCTGTCAGCGTCAGAGCCGTCTGCCCCATGCCGTTGGATATTCTTCCCTCTTTTTCCACGCTCCCGGTAAAGGTGATATTCCCTAATCCGTTTTCCAGCACCAGACTCTCGCAGGAAATCTCCTGCACCACCGTATTCCCGAGACCGTTATGAATCCATAACTTTTCCAATACCAGATCCTCCGGTATCTCGATCCGGATGTTCTCTGCATTTGTCCCATCCCCGAAAAGAGGAATGGACATACCGGATTCCTGGGTAATATACAGGGTACCGTCCTCCTGAAACATCTCCGGTCCGTTTCCGCTGCTGTTCCCGGTGATCCGGACCTCAGAGACCGCGGAACGGATGACCGTGCAGTCCGCCAGTCCAACATCAATCTCCAGGCTTTTTACGCCGGCGCATCGTCTGGTAAAGTCCGTCTGGGAAATCCCCTGGCCCGACACCACGAGGCGTCCCTTTCCGGTATCCAGGTAAACATTATCAAATACATCGGAAACCTGTCCGCCCAGCGCCGTTCCGATAAAACAGAACAAACATCCGGACGCGATAAACACAGCGGATAACAAAAGCATAATCCGTGTAAACCTTTTCATGAACGCCGGCCTCCTCTCCGAAACAGACTGCTTCCAATCCGTGCTACGCCCCGGCACAGAGCCGGAATCAGGCTTCCGACAATCCGAATCGCCAAAAGCAGAAGCAGCAGACCGCCCCCAAAGGAGATCAAACCGATTCCGCCTAGGAAAAATCCGGAAACCGGAGCGCCAAAGAGCCTGACAATTCCAATTACAAGAAGTACAATGCCGCATATCACGGCAGCAAGTCCTCCTACTCCGCAGAACAGCACAATCACCGCGGCCAGAGCAAAGACCGCGCAGATCACGGACACGGCCACCCCGGCGGCCGGAAGCAGCACTGGTACGCCAAAGAACAGAAGAATCAGGATGAGCAAGGCGATACCGCCTGCACTTCTTCTGCGCCTTCTCGGCTCATTGGAGCTATTTCCCCGGTAATCTCTCCATCCGCCGTCCTGCCCATTTTCTTCCCGGCTCCTCTGCCAGTTCCATTGTCCGTTTTCCTGGCGGCTGCCCCACCGGCTTCCTTCTTCGCTCTCCCGGCACCCTCCCCGCCAGTTTTCTTCTCCGCTTTTCTGACTGCCGCTCTCATTGGTCCCGTTCTCAGCGGCGCGGGCATTTCCGCCTGTGGGCGCCGGCTGGCGGTATGGATTGGGAAAGCGGGAATTTTCCCGGTATCTTGGGTCCTCGTACCCGGTATCCGTAAATTCTCCCACGTCGGGGCTCTGTCCTTTAACGTCCTCCCGGATAATGGCCGCCAGCTTTTCCGGAATTCCCAGCGCCTCTATAACCGCCTCCTCGTTTTCTTCACCCGCATCCTCAAAATAGTCCCGGTAATAGGACAACGCTTCCTCCCGGTCTGATTCCGGAATATCCTGAAGCAGCCATTCCAGCCGGTTCAAATATTCATCCTTCCTCAAACTTTAGACCTCCCTGCAAAAATTCTGGTGATTCTGTCGGAATATTCCTGCCATTCCGCCACATAGAGATTGAGCTGGGCCATACCTCTCTGTGTCGTCTTATAATACCTCCGGTTCCGGCCTGCAAATTCCTGGTCATATACCTCCAGGCATCCGTCTTTCAGAAGCCTGCGGAGAACCGGGTAGAGTGTCGACTCCGATACCTCCAGCACTCCCCGCACCTCCTGGGTGATCTTATAACCGTAGGTGCCTTCCGGTTCCCTGGATACTACAGCCAGAACAATGGCATCCAGCAGGGCAGCTCCTGTGTTGAACACCATATTATCACCCCCGCAATATTATTTCCTTACCAATACTATATATCATATAATATTGTTTGTCAACTATATTTCTTTCTCGGCAAGCCGCCTCGCGAAACGGACTATTCGAAAATCCTTGCCCCTTTGTACGTCAAAAAAACGCCCTGAGCGCGGATACCATATCCCGCTCAGAGCGTTTCAGAATCACGCCGGCCGTCATCCGTCCATGGACACCGTCCGGGTAAGAAAAATCCGGTCCATCAGAGTAATATCCTTTTTCGAAAAAAGGTACCACGCGCCAGCCAGCACAATGGGGATCATCAGGTAAAAGCACAGAAGCTTCACGGCTGTTCTGGCCGGGAAAATCAGGCATCTGACAACAACCGCGCCGGCGCCCTTTTCCGGCCCCACCTGGCACACGACCTTCTTTCGAAAAATCCGGCGCCCCAGAGTGGTCTGCCAGATAATCAGACAGACGGTTTCATATACAAACCAGGCGAAAAAAATTTCCAGAAGCACCCGGTCGAATCGATCATTGATTTCGCCCGCAACTTGTACATACTCCTGGGGATTGATGATGGCGTCGGCCTCGGAAAGCTCCTGAAAGTAGGGAAACACATGCGGATAGCCGAAAAGCAGCCAGGTCAGCAGAAGGACTGCCGTCAAGACAAGGGCATCCACTCCATAGGAAAGAATTTTTTCGTTTTTATATCCCAGTCCTTTCATGATTCTTCTCCTCCTTCGTACTGCCGAAGCTGCATCCGCTCCCAGGCGTCAAGCTGGATCTCAAGATACTCCTCCATGCCAAAGGACTCCAGGGTATCCAGATAATCCTGCCAGTCGCCGTCATCCGACGGGTCGATGGAGCTGTAGATGAAATTCATGGTGGTTTCCTCCACAAAGGTGCCAAGGCTGATCTCCAGGGTATCCAGCCGGTCCTCCTGCTCCTTCGTATAATATCCTCTGGGCTCGTCGAAACTGTAGTCCTCCTGGTAAGAAGCTTCGTCCACAGCCGCGCGCACATCGGAATCCAGCATGTTCCGGTTCGCCGTCCGGTCAGTGCAGAGCATGTCCTGCTTCAGGTAGCGGGCCATGGCAATCGCGTAGTACTCTCCGTCCTCGATGCAGTCCGGATTGTACACCCGCTCTCCGTTTTCCATGATCCAGTGTTTCCCCTCCAGGCCCCAGTTCATCAGCTCCATGCCTTCGTCGGAGTACAGATAATCGATCATCTTCAAAAGCATGTCCAGTTTTTCCTGCGAAATATCCGCGTTTATGACAAAACCGTATTCCAGCACCTGGTTCTGCCGGTGCGCGGTCCGGTAAATAGCCGGCGTCTCCCCGGAAAGGGTATCCAGGTTCACATATTCCAGGATAATGTCATCCCCGTTTGCCGCCGCGTATTTTTCCAGCTTTTGGGCCTGCTCCCCTGTGGTGAGAATGGTGCTGCTCATATTGTTCAGGAAATACTTCTCAAAATCGGTGGTCTCCGTTTCATAAAGCCCGGCGTCCAGCATTTCCGCCTGGTACAGGCTTTTCAGAAAAATCAGATAGTTCCGGTATTCCTCCGTGGCCGGACCGTACACCAGGCCGGTTTTCTCTTCATTCCAGTAAACGCCGCTGTCGGTGCCGAAAACGCGCATAAGCTGATTGGCGTACTCGTTGTAAGAGGAAAGGCCGATAAAATATTCTCCCTGGTTTTCCAGTTCTCCCTGGGCGTAAAGGTTCTTTTGCCGGAGCAGGATTTCCGCGAGTTTCTCCACACTTTCCGGTTTATCCGCGCCCACCTGGTCCAGCCAGTCTTTCCGTATGCCAAGAAGAATGTCCTGATAGCTGTTTTCGACCAAAGACGGGAAAAACAGGCACTGTCCGTCCACGGAGGCATACTGATAGAGGAGAGGATTTTCGGCAAACCGCTTCTTCAGATTCGGCATCTGGTCAAGATACGGCGTGTAATCCAGGGCCTGCCCGTTTTCCGCCATGGAGCGGAGCTGCTCGGCCGAAAAACGGTAAAACACCGCGTCGGTGCCGCTCAAATCCAGAAGCAGCGTCTGAAAGGAGCTGTCCAGATCTCCGGTATTGCCGGAAAAGTCCAGCGAAACGTCCAGACGGTTTTCCATCTCTTCCACCGCCCACACATCGTTCAGCTCCATATTGCTCAGGATCTCATAACCTCCCGGATACCAGATGCTCACCGCGTCCGGATCCCTCTCTTCCTTCTCTTCCGTCTGCTTCCGCGTAAGCCCCGGCAATACCGCCAGGGCCAGAAGCAGGAACAGGCAGGCCGCGCCTGCCGCTTTCCAGCGTTTTTTCAATTCAATCACCCGTTTCTGTCGTATACCGTACTTATTCGCTCCCGCGCCTTAGCCGCGCGGGAACGAATCTGAAAACCTGCTGGAAAATGGTTCCGGGCTCTCCGGCATCTTCGTCAGCTTCTCCGGCCTGGAGCAGACGGCCGAAGCCTGCCTGAAAGCCGAAGTGGACCGCCGTTTCTGCGTCATCGGCTACGACCTGAATGAAGAAATCGCGGACTACATCCGAAAAGGCGCCGTGACTTCCACCATCTGTCACGAGCCCTTTCAACAGGGGTATTTGTCCGTCCGCGTCCTGTACCGGTATCTGAGTGGAAAAACCATCCCCTCCACCTCGGTGCTCTACACCAAGCTGGAGCCCATCTTTTCGAACAATGTGAAATGTTATCTGAACAGCACGAACGCGCTGCCGTTTGTGAAGGCGTGAAAACTTTGAAAAAAGAGAGAGACAGAATCATCTGCCTCTCTCAAATCATGTTTTATAAAATAGGCTATGCCGCACGGCTTAGCAAAATTCCGCCTTTGCCCTCTCCAAGGTCTCAATCACTTTATCGCACCACTGGTCAAACTCCGGATCTTCCTTCTGGCATTCCTCCGGATGGGAAAGAATATAATCCAAAGCAATCCGCGCCCCCTGGTCAAACCTTACGGTCGTCCGCATATCCGGCACCACATGCTTTAATTTACGGTTGTCAAATACAACGGAAACCGCCTTATCACCGATCAGGCTTCCTTCAAAATCAAATCCGTACTTTCTGCCCGCTGCCGCCAGGAAATCAGAGGCCACATGGTACGCATGCAGTTCCACGCCCAGCGCGTCCGCAACCGTGGCGTAAATCTGATTCCAGGTCAGGGTCTCGTCTCCGGTAATCTGGAATGCTTCCCCGACAGCATGGGGATTTCCCATTAATCCTGTGTAGCCGACCGCAAAATCCGTATTAAAAGTAACTGTCCACAAAGAGGTGCCGTCCCCTTGGATGAGAACCGGCTTCCCGTCCAGCATCCGGCGGACTACCTGCCAGAAGCCCTTGTTTCCCTGTACGCCCAGGGGAAGCTTCCGCTCATCGTAAGTATGGCTTGGCCGCACAATCGTAACAGGAAAGCCCTCTTCCCGGTACTTTTTCATGAGAAATTCCTCGCAGGCAATCTTATCTCTGGAATACTGCCAGTAAGGGTTCGCCAGAGACGTTCCTTCCGTGACGCGGTAATCCGCAGCGGGCTTATGATAGGCTGACGCGGAACTGGTATAAATATATTGCTTTGTTTTTCCCCGAAACAGCCGGTAATCCCGCTCCACATCTTCCACCCGGAAGCCGATAAATTCACATACGGTATCAAAGGTCAGATCTTTGAGCTTTTCCGCCGCATCCTCTTCCTGATGAATGTCCGCGATAATCTGGTGTACCCCTTCCGGTACCGCTTCTGTCCGGTTCCCGCGGTTCAAAAGCCAAACCTCCCAGCCCAGTTCATTCACAAGCCGCTTTACGATGGCAGTGCTGATGGTTCCGGTTCCTCCGATAAATAGTGCTTTCATTCTTTGCCTCCTTCTTTTCATCTTCCGCACAGCCTGTCCATTTATCTCATTTTTTTCCGAACTCCCTGATTCGGTTAAAAATTTTGAATTTCCCCTGCAAAGGAAAAAGGAATAATCTCCCCGGGCTTAGTTTCCACGTACGCTTTTTCTTTATGCATATAGTCTACGATCTCCGATGCTTTAAAAGTTTTAAATTTTTCGATTACCTTATCTAAAATTTCTTTTTCCTCTCCGTTTAAAACGGAATAGTCCATATTTCTCGTTGGATAGACATGCAGCATCGAATCATAGTTACAGCTCATTTCTTCTTGTATATTCAAATTTTCCAGATTCATAAGCCTGTAATGACCGATTGGCAAAGCCCCCATCGGTTCATGCGTATAGATCAATCCTGTAATCGTTCTTTTTCTTTGCCTGTAGGATAACGAATCCGCATACCACAGCATTTTCATCAGCTTCACTTTGAAGAGGTTTGAAATTTTCTCGGCGAAATAAGAAACAACGGCCTCTATTTTATCAATATTCAGTTTTGTATAACCATTTAATTCAGAGGGGTCCTCAAAATTTGCATACTCCCCTTCCAGTGCTTGCCTCGCAAGATATTCTTTCCCATAACTGTCCAGCTTTTCAATGATTTTGATGCGGATCTCTGACCTTTTTGTTCCGGAAAACTTATCTGCATTCTTTTTTAAAAATTCCAGTGCCTGCAAAGGATTCTCTTTGATTAGTCGAAGCATGGCGTCATAAGCCTCTTCCTGAATCGCCTTGCTTTCATATCTCGAAATCGTAGCCTCCCCCCAGCCAAGCAAACGCGCCAAATCAACTTGGGATAATCCATAGCTTTCTCTGAGCGCTACAATTTCATCCGAAGTCAGCAGTCCATGCTTGACACGATAAGCGTTTCTCGCATTCCGCATATTTTCATTTACGATAGCACCCGTTTCAAATTCATTTTCATCCTCATCCGCATTTGCACAAAAATAAAATCTCTCTTCATAGGCTATTCTGTCGCCTTTTATGATTACAGTTGCCAGACGTTTTCTTTCTTCAATCTCATGTTCCCTGCCACATAAAGGGCACTCCATATGAATCTTTTTCAGCAATGTATCCTTTTCCATCGAGGTCCCTCCCTGTACCAACTTATCAATACCCAACTTATCTGCACTCACATACAATCTGCGCAAATCAACTGTACCCTTTTATATATACGGAAACCTCATTTCCTTTTCTGCATAGTGAAAAGACACGCATAAAACATACTTTTTCTGTGCTTCTTTGATTTTCAATTTAATATATACCAATCTGTCGTTTATCTCTTTCCCGAAAACATAAAGCAAAGGCGGCTCAGTATTATCTTTATCAATGTCAAAATCAGGATTATCCAAAAGCATATGAAGCTGACGTAAAAATTCCGCTACTTCTTTTTCCTTTGAGTTTATGCTAAGTTTAATTCCAATCCTCCTCCCTCCATTACTATCATTTGATAGTATTATATAGGTTATCCTTTACTATGTCAAGGAATTTTGGAATTAATATACTCCAGCAACTCATCAAATCCCCCGTTTGGATACGCCGCGATATCCCGGTTCTTTTTGTTAATCATGCAGTCCGTCAGCAAAAACACCTTCATCCCCAGGGTTTCGGCGATCATATCCTCCTCCACGTCATTTCCGACCATCAGGCACTCTTCCGGCCTGCAATCCAGCCGCTTCAGCAGTTCCCGGTAATAATCCGGATTCGGCTTGCAGTAATGGCAGTTTTCATAGGTAGTGTACGTCTCGAAATCCTCCGGTTCCAGTCCAGCCCAGCGAATCCGGCTCCTGGTGGCCACATCCGGGAACAAAGGATTCGTGGCCAGGGCCACCCGGAAGCTGGATTTCAGCGCTTTTACCGTCTCCCCGGCCTTGGGATTAAATCCGCAGTCCTTCGCCACTTCCTGAAATTCCACCCGGTAATATTCCTCAAAGAGCGGCTTGTCCTCAATGACTTGCGCCCCGTAGGCCTTGGAGAAAAATTTCCAGAACGCCTCCTCGTTGGTACAGCTTCCGTCGTTTTTTACCATGGCGGCCGTGCCGGCCCAGATGCTGTCGATCAGCTTTTGCGGCTCGTAGCCGTAAGGGGCCAGCTTGGCGGCCAGCCGCTTAAAATATTTCTTCGTAAAAATTTCCTGATCCATAGGCAGCAGCGTACCGTCCAGATCAAATAAAATCATCTTTATCATGCGCTGAAAATCCTCCTGTCAGTGTAATCCGCTGTTCGCTGTTTGCGCGATAAATCTTTGCCTGTACTGTGCTTTCCCTTTTCTCCGGGAACGGCAGCTTTTCCAGACCGTCCAGGTCCCGGAGCGGATAATCCCCGATTTCCCGGATAATGTCCCGCTCCCGAAAGCCCATGGCATAAGCCGCGCTGTCCTCCGGCACACGCTCCAGAAATACGCCTTCGTATCCAAAGGAAGCGGTGGACGAGATCACTGCGTCGTCAATTTCCGAGACGCGGGCTCCCTTCCATTTCCTTTTTCGGACAGCAGACCCTCCGGCCGTTTCTTTGCTTCGATAGACCGGAGCGGAAACGCAGCCCGGCTTTCCAAAAGAATCCATCGGGAAATTATGAAAGCCCGCTTTCTCCATCCCCCGGACATTTTTCACCGTATAATCGTTTCTCTCAGGCGCCGCGAAGAAGGGCGCCTCATCCAGAACCGCCTCCTTCTCCAATTCTTCCATCCAGTCCGGAAAAGCAGGGGAACCGTCCCGGCAGACATACCAGTTGCTTCGGATCACGCTTTCGGTTTTTTTCAACCGCTCGCCATCCGCTCCGGTAAAGCCGAAAGGCTCCGGATTTACAATCAGATTGCTGTAAATCGCATCCCGCGCTTCCTCGTAAGGCACATGAATCTGAATCTGCCCGTCGATAAGTATGTTATTGTAAACCCTTCTTCCAAATCCTTCCCGCAGCTTGATTCCCATGCCAAGACACAGGTTTTCGCAGATCTCATAGTTTCCGGAACCGTCGTCCAGATCGATCCCCCAGGTATGCGGCGCGTCCGGCGCGTGGTAAAAACGGTTGTTGTGAATGCGCGTGGTCTGATACGCGTCCAGAAACGCCAGATCGTATTCCCGGTCTCCCTTTTTATAATGCCGGATTTGTTTTCCATCGTTTCCGGAGGCATTGTACTCCGGCACAGACCAGAAGCGGTCCCGTCCCCAGGAATTAAAGGGCCCGTGGTCCATGGTCTCTCTCTGGGCGTCAAAAATATCGTTGTACGCGATTTCATGGCCGCCAAAGCTTCCGTCATTGACATTGACGCAGGAGCGGGCGCTTCCATGAATGGTATTGGACAGAATCCGAATCCGGCTGCTCACAGACAGATTGACGCCGCAGGACTGCTTTTCAAAGATCCCGGTATCCTCGATGTGATTGTTCCGGATAATAAGATCCCTGGGGTAATCCTCCCCGGCAGGGCCTGTCTTATCCGGCTCGTCCACCGTGGTCTTATGAACCGTCAGGTCCGGATACTGGCTGTGAGGCCAGAAAGAGGGTTCATACAGGGCTTTGGGGCTTCCCACGATCTGAACCGCCGTGGCTCCGATCCGTTTGAATTCGCTTTTCTCTACCCGGTTTTCGGCATTGTAGCCATACTGGAAGACCGCGTTTCCTCCGATGTCCGTAAAACGGCAGTCCTCCACGCAAATTCCCCTGCCGTTCTCCACGTAAAGGGCGCCGGAGGGCACCACGCACCAGTCTCCCCGCACCAGGGGCATGTACGCTTTTCCGGATTCGTCAAACATGGTCCGCTTGGTATAGGCAAAGCCAATCCCCTTTATGCGGATATTTTCCGCCGGATGCGCGGCATTCTCTCCCGCAATTTTGATCAGCTCGCTCTGCACCGCTCCGAAAAGCTCTGCTTTCCAGGGCAGCATCCCCTGCGGGGGCCAGAAATACAGCCGCCCCGTTTGGGGATCGTGATACCATTCTCCCGGACAGTCCAGCTCCTCCAGCACATTCTCCACCACCACGGCGTCGGGTTTCAGCCGGTCTCCCCGGTTGTTGTCTCCCACCCAGCGGCAGGCCAGCCCGGTCCGTGAATCCGCGTCCTTTCCGAGAATCACGTAGTCATTTCCGCCCCAGGCGTACTCGTGCAGGGCCCGCAGGAACCCCCCTGCGGGATTTTGATAGCTCCCGGCTCTTTCTTTGATTTCCTCAACCGTCGCCGCGCCTCCCAGGGGATACGCTCCCGGCGTCTCATTTGGAAAGCGGCACAGAGTCTGCCTTTTTCCGTCCGCGAACAGACCGTCGATTCTCCGGAAAACCCCGGTCCGGGCCGTCCATACTCCGGGCCGTTCCTCCCAGGGCTCCCACTCCAGGCCATCCAGCTGGAGGGCGCCGCCAAAAACCGCCGCCTCCCCCTCCATGCCGCAGATCTCAAGGCCGGAATCTTCCGTCCCCAAAGTCACCGGCTCCGGGAAAAAATAGTATCCGCCCCGGACACAGATCCTGGTTTGTCCAGGCTGTCCCTCGCGCGCCTTTTTCACCGCCCCGGCCAGGCTTTGAAAGGGCCGCTCGAAGGAACCGTCCCCGTTCTCGTCGTCTCCAGTAACGGAGACAAACAAATTTAATATGTTCTTTTTATCCGAATTCATTTTTCCTCCCATCGCCGCAGGCGATTTTAAATAGATTTTGCAGGTATCGTTCCGCATGACTGAACTGTTGCATATTTCTCAATGATACATTCATGTTTTTTCCTGCTTTTATCGTAATTGATCCCCACTAATAAGAGCTGTCCTGTATAATCTCGAAGCGCTCCGGTATACTCTCGATTTTTTATCTGCGCAAGCGCGCCTGCCGCGGACTGATTCCACTTCAGTTCAACCAGCAAAGCCGGTTTATTTACTTTCCTTCTGGGCAAAAATACGATATCCGCAAACCCTTTTCCTGTTGGAAATTCCCGAATCAGCGTATAATCGCTTTTCGCCGCGTAATACACAATCGTTATCACGCAGCTCAAAGCATTTTCGTCATTATAAGTCAGTATTGAGGCATTTTCCATATGCGCCTTATCCAGTTCTGACGCCACCGTCTTTGCGTCGCACTCTAAGGTGGCTTTCAGCAAGCGCTCAGATGCCCGCAAAGCGTCGGAGATTCCCGCCCATCCACTATATTCTACCGCGTTTTTAAATTCATCGGCTACTTCCTGATTTGGAATATACACTTCCTTTTCTTCGGAGTCATATGCAAGATATCCCAGGTGAATCAGCAGCGTTAAGACGTCATCCCGGCTTTTTATGCTCAGCATATCATTTTGAAAGGTTCTCGTATTAATTCCGTACCGCATTCCGCCCAGCATCGCTACGATTGCCTCCTGCAAACCGTCCAGATTCATATCAATATAGTATTTTAATGATTCATAGGTTTCTGTTTCCGTCCAATAATCACCGAATTCTCCGTTTTTTACAGCCTGCATGATGGAATTTGGACTGTAGACAGAATGAACTCTGCTGAAAGAGTATCCGTCATACCATTTTTTCGCCTCGTCAAAGTCCAGTTTATATTCCTGACAAAGGGAGCGCACTTCTTTTTCCGTAAAGCCCACGTATTCCGCCAAAAACTTCGGCTGAATCATCGTATATTCCTGAAAATCCGTTAAGGCAGACTGGGTTCCATATTTCTTAATCGGCAAAATTCCCGTCATATACGCCGCCTCAATCATTTTGTCTGTAAGACTGCTCTTAAAAATCCCTCTTAAAAGCTGCAGATATTCTTTTTGCAGCTCGATCTGATCCCTGGTTTCTCTGAATAACGCGTCCCATTCATCGATAATAATAATGAATCTGCTGTCCGCGGCATCGCTGATGTCGCTTAAAGCAATGGGCAGAGAACGTTCTTCCCCTGTCATATCCGGAAACGCATCTCTCAGTTCCCTGACTACCTCCCGCTGCAGATATTTCACGGTATCCTCAATTTTCTCGACCGTAGAGATAAACCAGGTTACATCCAGATAAATCACGTTAAATTTATTTAAATACTGCAAAAACTCCTCTGTCTGCGCAATCTCAAGTCCCTGAAACAGTTCCCGCGAATCACAGCTCTTATCATAATACGCGCAAAGCATCTGAGCCGTAAACGATTTGCCAAAACGCCGCGGCCTGCTCACACATGTCAGCTTTTCCTTCGTTCCAAGGGTACTGTTTACATAGGAGATCATTTTTGTTTTATCAACATAGCGTCCTCTGCGTATGGCCTGAAAGCCCGCGTTGCCCAGGTTCAAATATCTGCCCATATTTCATCCCTCCTTACCGCTTCAGTTCAATGCTCACATTCCCGTCCCCGTCAATCACCAGCCGCATCTGTCGGATATGCTTGTCATAAAACTGCCGCTGCTCCGCCTCCGTCATGGTGACTCTGGTAGCCCGCAGGGCTTCCTGGAACATCTCGTTTACATTCAGGTGAATGGACTGATCCAGATACCGGTACATCTCTTTAAACAGAGCGCTCATCTTAATGCGCTCCGAATTTCCGGAATAAAAGTCGTCGATATAGCAGTAGAAAATCCCGGATTCCCCCATGGCACGCTTCATGTCCGGCCCGCATTTTTCCCGTTCGATCATCACCAGAAAGCGGGCCTCGGAAAGGGAGGAGATCAGTCCCCAATAGTCCGAATCGCTGGATACGATGATAAAGGAATCCACCTGGTTCTGATAGTGCTCCTGGCAGGCCCTTGCCGTCAGCTTGATATCCACCAGGGACTTGCTCTGCTTCACCCGCTCGATGAGGATATGCTCCACCGGGATTTTCGTAAAGCTCTCCAGAATCCGCCAGGCCGATGCCGTATGTACGTCGTCAAAAAGAAGAATCCTGGCAATTTTGGAGGTACTCTCGCCATCCAGGCCCCGCAGGGCGGCGCACAGCTTATACGGGTCGGAATTTTCACAGTCCACCACCACAACGACCTTTTGGCTTTCGCCGATGAAATCGTAAATGCCGCCTTTTACATAGCTGCTGGCGTCGGACACCCGGCTGTACTCCGTAAAATCGTCCCCATGCCACTGATACAGAATCGTGGCGAATTTTTTGTCGTTGTACAGAAGATTCCCGTCATTGTCCGGAATCCAGTTTAAATACATTTGATACGGATAGCCGGAAAGATGGCTGTAATAAGCGCCGGACGCCGCTCTGGTCCCCTCCTCCGTAAAGCCGTTTGGCATAAGAAACAGCTCCTGAAGGTATTTCCAGTTCAGCCAGAGCGGAAACAGGGGTTTGCAGTTGTTGATTCTGTTTGAAATCAGACGATTGATCTCTATGATATGCTGAAACAGCTTTACGCTGGACTTCTTGATAAAATAAACGCCGTCCTCCTCAAGCTGTCTGAGGCTTTCCGCCGGGACATACTCCGGCATGGAGATAATGGACAGGTATTCCCTGTGCATTTTCTGGTTAATCACCTTATAATTCCGCAGGATACTTGTCCGCGCGATGCACAGGTTGCGGATAATCCTGGCGTTCTTCTCTTTCTCTAATTCCCGGTATACCTCCATTTTGGGAGGTTCGTGGTCATTTTCAAAAATCCGTTTCGGCACTCCTATCAAATAAGCGGCTTTGGACACCAATTCATAGGTACTGCAGCTGTATATTTTCTTTTCCTCGTCAAGTACGGAAGCGCTTATGCTGCTGTCCATCCGTTTTCTCCTTTCCTGTCATTGCTGCCATTCGAAGCGTTTCCCGCGGTCTGCGGGAATGAAAACAGGGGCAAGCCAAACCTGCCCCTGCCGTTACAGTCGCACTTCGAACGGGAACCCATTCTCTGTTATCTGTCCGTAACCGTCCGAATACCACGAACAGTTATCTTTGTTTCAATTATATGTAAATTCAAGGAAAAAATCAATGGTTTTCATTGCTTTCTGTGCGTTTAAGTATTTCGCGCCACAGGGGACGAAGATGTAAAAAAAAATTCTGGAAATTTCGGTTCCTTACTGCTCAAAATACATCAAGGAGACCACCAGCTACAGCGTGCAGCACATCAGCAGTCTCCTTGGATACGAAAACCCGGAAAATTTTATCCGGGCTTTCAAAAAAGAATACGGTGTTTCCCCAAGCCAGTTCCGGGGCCGCTGAAGCGGCCTCGGAGGACGTGGAGGGTTGCTCAGTTCGCCGCAAAATAACCCCGAACCAGTTCCAGCACACGGCACAGCTCGTCCCTGGTATGGGCTGCCGAAAGGAACATGGCCTCGAACTGGGAAGGCGCCAGGTGTACGCCGTTGTCCAGCATATAGTGAAAGTAATCGGCAAATTTCTTTGTGTCGGAGGTTTTCGCGTCCGCGTAGTTTTCCACCGGACGGTCCGTAAAGAAAACGCAGCCCAGAGAGCCCACATGGTTCACCTGCCAGGGCTGGCCCTTCTCCCGGAGGATTCCGGCCAGTTCATCATAGAACCACTCGCCCTTTTCATTGAGCTCCTCATAGATCTCCGGATTTTCTTTTAAGATTGAAAGCTGGGTCATCCCGGCCGCCATGGCAATGGGGTTGCCGCTTAACGTCCCGGCCTGGTAGACCGGACCGGCCGGGGATACCTTTCCCATGATCTCCCGCTTGCCGCCGTAGGCGCCCACGGGCATGCCGCCGCCGATGATTTTTCCGAAGGTGGTGAGATCGGCCTCCACGCCGTACCAGCCCTGGGCTCCGTCGATTCCCAGACGGAAGCCTGTGATCACCTCGTCAAAAATCAGCACTGCCCCGTAGGCGGTGCACAGTCCGCGAAGTTCCTCAAGGAACCCTTTCTTTGGGGGCACCACGCCCATGTTGGCCGCCACGGGCTCCACGATCACCGCGGCGATCTCCTCCGGGAATGTCTCGAACAGCGCGCGGACACTGTCCGCGTCATTGTAAATGGCCGACAGGGTATCCTGGGTACAGCCCGCGGGCACCCCGGCGCTGTCCGGAATTCCGGCAGTCATTACCCCGGAGCCGGCCTGCACCAGCATAGAATCGCTGTGCCCGTGATAGCATCCCATAAACTTCACGATTTTGTTTCGCCCGGTGTAGCCTCTGGCCGCCCGGACGGCGCTCATCACCGCCTCGGTGCCGGAGTTGACCATGCGCACCATCTCCACAGAGGGTACGATCCCGGTGATCAGCTCCGCCATCTGTACCTCGGCCTCTGTGGCCGCGCCGAAGCTCAGTCCTTTTTCCGCTGCCTTGGCCACGCTCTCCCGGATCGCCGGATTGTTGTGTCCCAGGATCATGGGACCCCAGGAACAGATGAAATCCAGGTACTTGTTCCCGTCCACGTCATACATATACGCGCCGTCGGCCCGGTCGATAAACCGGGGCGTGCCGCCGATGGAGCCAAAGGCCCGCACCGGACTGTTTACGCCTCCCGGAATCAGCGTAACCGCCTTTTCGAAAAGCTCCTGTGATCTGCTCATTATCCGATTCTCCCTTCGTCCATGAATTTCGCCAGCTCCTGGGCATAATACGTGATGTAAATATCCGTTCCCGCCCGGTAAGCGCTTGCCGCCATCTCGCAGACAATCTTGTCCTCATCCACATAGCCAAGCTTCGCTGCGGCCTTCACCATGGCATACTCGCCGCTGACGCTGTAGGCCGCCACCGGCGTGTGAACCGCCTCTTTTACCTTTACCACAAGGTCCAGGAAGGACATGGCCGGCTTTACCATGATAATATCGGCGCCCTCTTCCTCGTCCAGAAGGGCCTCCTTGATTCCCTCTCGGATATTGTGGTAATCCATCTGATAGGTTTTCCGGTCCCCGAAGGAGGGCGCGCTTCCCGCCGCGTCCCGGAACGGGCCGTAGAAAGAAGAAGCGTATTTCACCGCGTAGGACATGATCGGCGTTGTGTAATGATGATGGGCGTCCAGGCATTCCCGAAGCGCCCGGATGCGGCCGTCCATCATGTCCGAGGGCGCCACCATATCCGCCCCGGCCTCCACATGGGAAAGAGCCGTTTTGGCCAGGAGATCCAGCGTGCGGTCATTGTCCACATCGTGGCCGCACAGAACGCCGCAGTGGCCGTGGGAAGTGTATTCGCACATGCACACATCTGTAATCAGATACAGATCCGGGAACTGCTCCTTCGCTTTGCGCAGCGCCTTCTGCACAATTCCGTTCTCATCATACGCGCCGCTTCCCACTTCATCCTTATGATCGGGAATCCCGAAAAACATCACGCTGCCGACGCCCGCGTCCGCCAGCGCCTCAAGCTTTTCCTCCATGGTATCCACGCTGTACCGGTACTGTCCCGGCATGGTGGGGATCTCCTCGCGGATCCCCCTTCCTTCTTTTACAAAAATCGGATAAACCAGAGAGGACTTGTCCATCCTGGTCTCCCGCACCATCTTCCGCAAAACCTCGCTGCCCCGAAGTCTTCTGGGGCGCTTTACCATTTCCATCTCATTCACCCTCCGTTTCTATTTCTAGTTAAGACGCCCTGGCGCACAGCCGCTCCACGCAGTCCACAACGCTTTCCATGGTGGCCTTGTCCGCCATATACGTTTCCATCCCCAGCGCGTCCGCCGCTGCCTTCGTCTGCTTTCCGATGCACACGGCCTTTACCCTGGAGAAATCCAGTCCTTCCACGGCCCTGGCGAACCCGCGCACCGTGGAGGCGCTGGTAAACACCGCGTAGTCGATGTTTCCGGCCTCAAATTCCGCCTTCTCATCGATGATTCCCTGGCTTTCATATTCCGTATGGTACGAAGCCACATCGTCGATACGCACGCCGGGCGCCTCCGCGAGAATGCGGGTAAGCTCCTGATTTCCCGCTGCCGCCCGTGGAATCAGCACCCGGTCTCCCTCTTTGAGCCGGGCCGCCAGTGCATGGCCTAAGGCCTCCCCGTCAAAGGTTTCCGGAATCAGATCCGCGTAAAGCCCCCTGGCGTTTAACTCCTTTTCCGTGCCTGTCCCGATGGCGGCGATTTTCGCCCCGCCCAAAGCGCGCAAATCCATTTTGAGCCGTTCCATGGCTCTGAAGAAAATCCGGACTCCCATGGGGCTTGTAAACACCAGCCACTGGTACTGACGCAGCTCATCCAGGGCCGCGTCCAGAGCGCCTCCCGGCTCCTGGGCCACTGTCCGGATCGCGGGAAGCTCCAGAACCTCCGCGCCTTTCTCCCGGAGCATGGAAGCCATGCGGGAAATCAGCTCCTTGGGTCTGGTAACCACAATCCGCCGTCCGGCCAGAGGCAGCTCCTCGTACCAGGCAAAGCGGTCCGCCAGGGCGCAGACCTTTCCCACCACGATCACCGCCGGCGTCTCGATGCCCTGGCGGCGCACCTCCTCAGGCAGGGTCGAAACCGTTGCCACAATGCGCTTCTGTCCGGCCGTGGTTCCCTTCTGGAGAATCGCCGCCGGCATGTCCGGTTCCATTCCGTGGACCACAAGCTCCCGGCAGATATCCGGCAGCGCCGTCACGCCCATCAGGAAGATCAGGGTGCCTTTCGTCCGCACCAAAGCCTCGAAATCAATGTCGTAGGTATCTCCCTGCTTTTTGTGCCCGGTTATGATGTGCAGAGAGGAGCAGAAATCCCGGTGCGTCACCGGAATCCCGTTATAGGCGGGCACCGCCACCGCGGAGGTAACGCCCGGCACCACCTCGTAGGGAATCCCCCGCTCTCTCAGCGCTTCCGCCTCCTCGCCGCCCCGGCCGAAGACAAAGGGATCTCCTCCCTTCAGCCGGACAACCCGGTACCCTTTCAGGGCCTCGTCCACCAGGACCTGATTAATCTCATACTGGTGCTTCAGATGATGGCTGGAACGCTTTCCCACATTGATCCGCTTCGCGCTCTCCGGAATCTGGTTTAAGATGCTCTGGCCCACCAGGGCGTCGTAGACCACCACCTGGGCTTTTGCCAGAACCTGCTGCCCCTTTACGGTAAACAGCCCCGGATCTCCCGGCCCCGCGCCCACCAGCCAGACCTTGCCGGCCGGCGCTTCCTCCGCGCCATCCTCTGTATTTTTCTTTTCTCCCAGGTCTTTCCAGCCGCCGTCTTCGAAGTCCTCGTTCCCGGCAAAACCCGGCTTTCCCGTCCTCTTTTCCCGGTAGGCCTTTGCCAGCGCGTCCGCCAGGAAAATGCCAAGCGATTCGGCCTCCCCGGCGGCTCCCCGCACCGTCCCGGTGAGATACGCCTGGTCCTCTTCGCTGTAATACAGACCCCGAAGCAAAAGCTCCCCGTCCGAGACCGTTCCATGAGCCGCCGCGGGGAAGCTGCAGCCGCCGTTTAACCGCCGCACAAAGGCCCGCTCCGCCAAAGCCGCCGCCCTGGCGTCTTTCTCGTCAAAACCTTCCAGGAATCCGTAGTCCTCTCCCTTTCTTCCCTGAACGGCCAGAATACCCTGGCCTGCCGCCGGGATCATCTCGTCCACGGAAAAATACCGGCTGATCCGCCCCTCAAGGCCCAGCCTCTTCAAACCTGCAGCCGCCAGGATCGTGGCGCCGTATTCCCCGGAATCCAGCTTTTTCAGCCGGGTCTGCACATTTCCCCGGATCATCTGAAAGGTTGCCTGGGGATACAGCCTCTGAAGCTGAAGAATCCTGCGCAGACTGGAACAGCCGATGGGCTTGGAAAAATCGATCTCGGTTTTTCCTTCCGGCAGAACCAGAACGTCCCTGGGATCCTCCCGCCCGGAAAAGGCCACGATGGGAAGCTCCTCTGGAATTTCCATAGGCATATCCTTTAAGCTGTGTACCGACAAATCCGTGCGCTTCTCCAGAAGCGCACGGTCCAGCTCCTTCACAAAAAGTCCTTTGCCGCCCACCTTATCCAGGGTTTTGTCCAGAATCACATCCCCGGTGGTCTTCATGGTCAGCATCCGCGCCTCTGTTCCGGGGCAGGCTTCTTTTATATAGTCCAGAACAATCTGCGTCTGAACCACGGCAAGCCTGCTCTCCCGGCTTCCAATGACGATTTCATTCTTCATATACCTTTTCCAGCCCTTCCACACATTCTCGGAATGTCCTCTGGCTTACGGTATCCCGAAGCCCGAACATCATTTTATTTACCACCTTCGACACTGCCGTATCGATGTTTTTCGCGAGTTTCTCCCGCTCCGCCTCCGGCACCGGCAGATCCCGGAGAACCTTCGTAAGCCGAAGACCGCAGTCCACCACCGCTTTTTCCTTTATATCCTGAATCTGGGGGATAATGTCCCGGCACTCATACCAGTTGTAGAACTCTTCCTTCTGCTCCTCCAGAATCTGCTTTGCCTTCTCAATGTTCTTCTTTACCTTTTCGCTGCGGGCGTCCACCTTAAAATAATCGATGTCGTACAGCTTAATCCGGTAAAGACGGCCGATCTCCGGATCAATGTCCCTTGGCACCGCCAGATCCAGCAATACCATGGAGTGATCCAGGCTTACTGCCTGCACCTGCTCCCGGCGCAGGGTATAGTTGGGGCTTGCGGTGGCGCTCACCACCAGATCGCACTGGGGAAAAAGACTCATCCGCTCCCCGTAATCGATTCGCTTGCAGCCCAGCGGAATGTCCACGATTCCGCTGCGGTACTGGCGCACCGTCACCGTCACGTCCGCCCCCGCCTGGGCCAGAACCGTGGCGGCCAGCTTGCCCATGGCCCCGTTTCCGATAACCATGCATTTCTTTCCCCGGACGGAATAGCCTTCCTGTCTCAGGGTCGCCAGGGCCTGGTGAATCACCGACTGGTTGGCGTCCGTTAAAACCACCTCGGTCTTTACCTTCTTCGCCGCCGTCACGGCATTCCGGAAAAGAATCTCGATTACATTGTCCGTGGCGTAGTGCTCCCTGGCCTGAACCAGTGCGTCTTTCACCTGGGTAATGATCTGATCCTCCCCTAAAATCCGGGAGTCCAGCCCGCAGGCCAGCTCGAACAAATGGGACACCGCCTCCTCTTCCCGGCGAAAAACAAAGTACGGCCGGTACGGCTCCTCCGGGACCTCCCGGATTTTGCACAAAATCTCCAGAAGATCTCCCTGAAACTCCTCTGTGGTGCTCGCCCACAGCTCCATGCGGTTGCACGTAGAAAGAAGGACGCACCCGGAAATTCCGGATACCTCCTTCAGGATCTCCAGTGCCTCCGCCGTCTTTTTCTTTGTAAAAGAAAAAATCATGCGAATATCGATCACGGCATTGTTGTGGTCAATGCCAATCATTTGTATTGCCATCTGTCTGCTTCCTTCCATTGTTGCTGTCGTTACAGTTCAGCCCAGGTCTGCGCACATGCTGTGCGGACCGTAAGAACGTAATTCAGGAGTGCAAAATTCCATCGCCGCAGGCGATTTTAAATGAATTTTGCAAGTAACGGTTCAGCAGGGCTGAACTGTTACTTGCTGTCCGCTGCGTTTGCTAAGAGCCTGTACGCGGAGCACGCTGTCTATCTCCTTCAGGCCTTGCAGGATGCCGCCTCGTTTACATGCTTTAAGAAAAGCTGTCTCACAGCCGGATATTCTCCCAGTCCTTTCAGAAGACATTCCACCTGAAAGCCCTCCTTCTCAAACTGGCTGCGCCAGGAATCCTCATCTTCACTGGACAGATCGTTCTTGGCGTGATCCCCCGCCACAATCATAAACGGGGCCAGAACCACCTTTTCCGGATTATAGGCATGCACCTGTTTCATCAGGGAAACCAGGGACGGGTACGCCTCCACGGTTCCCAGAAAAATATTGGAGTACCCCATATCCTTAAACTGGTAGTCCAGCGCCGCGTAGATGGAATTGGCGAAATGAGTGGTTCCGTGGCCCATGAGTACCAGAGCCTCCGACTCGTCCGGCGAAAGCTCCTCCGCCACGGCCCGGATCACGGCCTCATTGTCCTCTTCCGTGGTCAGCAGCGGGTTTCCAAAGGAAATCCGGTCAAAGGAATCCTGATACGCCAGAACGTCCTCCTTCATCAGATCGTTTTCAATTCCGTTGATCACGTGGGTGGGCTGTACGATCAGCTCCCGGATGCCTGCGGCGATAAGCTCCTCCATGGCCTCACGGACGGTGTTGATCTTCACCCCGTCCCGCTCCTTCAGCTTTTTAATAATCATCTTGCTGGTCCATGCCCGGAAAATCTCATAATCGGGACAGGCCCTGCGGATATCCTCCTCAATCCGGTCAATGGTTTTTTCTCTTGTATCCGTATGGCTGGTGCCAAAGCTCACAACCAAAATCGCTTTCTTTGACATGTATCTCCTCCAAGTACAGTAAGCTTTCCTGCGCCCGCGGCGGGCGCATATCTTGCTTTATCTTAACGTAAAAAGGCCGGCTTGTCAATCAGCCGGCCGCGCCCACGCAGCAAGCGCACTAACAGTTCAGTCCAGGTCCGCGCACATGCTGCGCGGACCGTAAGAACGTGATTCAGGAGTGCAAAATCCCATTGCCGCAGGCGATTTTAAATGGATTTTGCATGTAACGGTTCAGCAGGGCTGAACTGTTACCAAGCGTGGTCCGGGTGGACATGTCACCTTTCTTCCAGAGAGAACCCGCAAAATTTCGCCTCTCCCTCAACCGCGAACAGCCCGATAAAGACGCCGGTAAACGATCTGGTATCCGTAATCTCCGTCGTCAGTCCGCGGGTCATCCCCCGGTCAAGAAGCACCCAGTTTTCTCCTGTCCGGTAAAAAAAGGAATAGTAGTCTTCGTCCGCCTCGATCTTCAGCTCCAGGGAACCTTCCTCCGAAACGGCCGCCCGCGCCGTCACCATTTCCAGGTCGAACAGCCTTCTGCGCACATTGACGTAAGCGCCCCCTTCGCCCTTTTCCACATAGATCTCATAGTGAAAATGTCCGTTGTAAAAAGCCGTCATTCCCGCCTTCGTCTTGTCTGTCCGCGGAACAAAAACTTCGGTTTTCGCCCGGATGCAGAACTGTGGCTGGCGAACCCCCAGAAACGAAGGGCTTCCGCAGAAGGCGTCCAGATCCTCTTCGTTTCCCCGGATCAGAAGCGTACCCTTTTCCGCCTGAAAATCCTCCGCCCTGTGATTGCGCAGCGTATTCCACTGGAGACGCAGTCCGGTCCGGAAATCATCGGAAAAGCCCCGGTCCGCCGGAAGCGCCATGCCCGGAAGGGGGCCCTGCATCTGTCCGGCGATCCTTCCGTTATTCCCAATCACCGGCCAGCCGTCCTGCCAGACCACCGGTGCCAGAAAGGTCTCTCTTCCCAGGTTGTGGAGCATGGATCCTTCCAGCGGCCGGATGCCAAGGCAGACCACCCACCAGTTTCCGTTCTGGTCCTCTGTCAGATCACCGTGGCCCACCGCCTGAATCGGGTCTCCTCCCGCGTCCCGGTGGGTCAGGACCGGATTATAAGGGCATGCCTCATACGGCCCATAAATATCCCGGCTCCTCTGCATGGTAATGCCGTGTCCGTACTCTGTCCCGCCTTCCGCCATCATCAGATAGTAATACTCCCCAATACGGTAAATATGCGGGGCCTCCGGCGCTTTTCCCCCGCAGCCGGCGGAAATTTTTCTGGACGCGCTCAGGCGCTCGCCGGTAAAGGGATTGACCTGGCACAGATAAATCCCCGGTCCTTCCTCGCCGCCGTTTGAGCAGAAATACGCCCGGTCCTCGTACATAGGCGCGCCGTCCTCCCCATGACCGCACAGGCTGCGCTCAAAATAAAGGGACGGGTCGATTCCCTTTTGATCCACCCAGCCGGGGGCCGACCATTTTCCCCGGATGTCCCTGGTATGTACAATAAAATTTCCCTTATCGGAGATATTCGTCACCGTCATAAACCAGACGCCGTCCCAGTAGCGCAGGGTCGGCGCGTAAATGCCGTCGGAGGGCCCGCAGCCCTTCAGCCGAAGCTGCTCCTCATCCGTCAGGCAGTAGTTAATCAGTTCCCAGTTCACCAGATTTTTGCTGTGATAAATAGGGACGCCCGGAAAAAACTCAAAGGAAGAGGTAACCAGATAAAAATCCTCTCCCACCCGGCAAATGGACGGATCCGGGTTAAAACCGCTGATCACCGGATTCTGATAAGTCTGCATCTCCATAAAGTGCTCCTTTCCTCATTATCGGATAGGGAATCGTCCTCTCCTATCCGTTCTACGCGATACCGCAGGCAGCTCCCGGCAAAGCTGATCTTCGCTCCAGTCGGCGCTAAACACGGGCCGGGATGCTTCAGCTAAAAGATTTTCCAGGGATTTTCTTTTCCCGCTTCCTCCAGACAGCAGCTCTGAATGGAATGCTTTACCATATCGCTGACGGACTCATCCGTATAGAACGCCATGTGGGGCGTCACGATCACATTCGGGAAGCTTCGCAGAATCGCCAGCTCCTCCTTGTCCAGAATATCGGACTTCCGGTCAAAATAGTACATGCCGAACTCGTTTTCTATAACGTCCAGTCCCGCCGCGGCGATTTTTCCGGACTTGATTCCGTTTATCAGCGCCCGGGTATCCACCAGGCCGCCTCTGGCCGTGTTCACCAGCACCGTTCCTTCCCGCATCCGGCGGATGGCCTCCTCGTCGATCATATGGTAATTGTCCTTCGTCAGAGGCATATGCAGGGAAATCAAATCGCATTTTTCATAGATTTCCTCCAAAGGCGCATACTTCGCGTATGCCCGGACGCTCTCTTTCTCATAGAGGTCATGAGCGCAGATCTCACAGCCAAAGCCGCTGAGATTTTTGATCACCGTCTCCCCGATCTTCCCGGTGCCGATGACGCCCACCGTAAAATTCCGAAGCTCCCGTCCCTGGATGCCCGGCAGGGAAAAATCGTTCAGCTCCGCTCTCTGCATAATCCGCTTCATTTTCCGGATACACATGAGCATCAGCATTACCGTGTAATCTGCCACGCAGTGGGGCGAGTAGGTCGCGTTCCCCACATGCATCCCAAGCTCCCTGGCCTTTGCCAGATCGATATGGTCATAGCCCACGGTTCGGGTGGAAATCATACGCACGCCGAGATCATAAAACCGCTGTACCAGCTCTGCGTCTATCTTTGTGGTGAGAATGCTGATGTAAGGATACCCTTTCGCCAAAGCGGCGTTGTCCATATCCGGGTCGTCCCGGCATATGCCAAGCTCCACCCCGGACTCCTTTGCGAATTTCGTAAAAAAAGCCGCCTCGTCAAAGTCCCGGTAACTGTATACAAAAATTTTCATAGGAACCTCCTGCCGCGGACGCTCTTTGGCGCCCGCCTGTACAAATACCAGTTTACCACCGGACAGATGGCGCTACAAGCAAAACTTTACCCGGCTGCCGCCGGCTATTCCTTACGCCGAAAGCGCAGATTCCATTTGCGAAGCGAATTGTGAATAGGAAAGCAATACTGAACCCCAGCAAAAACAGGATGAGCCGCCTCTTCTACCTCATTGGCGTCTCATCCTGTCTGTGTATTTTTTCCGCAACAGTGGTACGCCTGCCCCGCAGGCGCATGCAGGTTTACTGTCTGTTCCGCTGTTCGCAGATCACCTTGTAAAGCTGAATCAGCACCGTAGGCAGCACTGCCAGCAGATAAATCATGCCGATCTGGTATCCGGTAAGGGGCGTCACGGAGAACAGTCCCTGGAGCCCCGGAATAAACATCACGGCGCTTAAAAGGAGCAGCCCGACGCCAAAAGCCCCCAGACTGTACCAGTTTGTCTTAAATCCCAGGCGGAAAATGGAATGGGTGCTTCTGCAGTTGAAGCCGTGGAACAGTCTTGCCAGGGTCAACGTGCAGAAAGCCATGGTGCTGGCCGTAGCGGCGTCCGTTTCAAGTCCCAGATGGAAGGCGGTCATAGAGACCACGGCGATCAGGCCGCCCTGAACCAAAAGCTTCAGCAGGAAGGATTTCGTAAGAATTCCCTCCTTGGGATCTCTGGGCTTCTGGTTTAACAGATCCTTTTCCGGCTGCTCCATGCCGATGGCAATGGCCGGCAGGGAATCCGTCAGCAGGTTGATAAACAAAAGGTGTACTGCCTGGAAAGGCGTGGGGAGCGCCATAAGGGAGGCGTACAGCACCGCCAGAATTCCCGCTGTATTTCCGGAGAGCAGAAACTGTACGGCATTTTTGATATTCCGGTAAACGTTTCTTCCGTTGGCAACCGCCTTGATAATGGTGGCAAAGTTGTCGTCCGCCAGAATCATGGAAGCCGCATCCTTGGAAACCTCGGTTCCCGTAATACCCATGGCAACGCCGATGTCCGCCTTTTTCAGGGCCGGCGCGTCGTTTACCCCGTCTCCCGTCATAGCCGTGATGCAGCCCTTTCTCTGCCATGCCTCCACAATACGGATCTTGTTTTCCGGCGACACTCTGGCGTAAACGGAGATTCGCTCAACCTTGGAATCCAGTTCCTGATCGTCCATGGCATCCAGCTCTGTTCCGGTGTAGGCCAGATCCCCGTCCTGGAAAATGCCGATCTGTTTGGCGATGGCCGCGGCCGTCACCTTGTGGTCTCCGGTAATCATAACGGTTTTGATGCCTGCCCGCTTGGCGTCAGCCACCGCCGCCACAGATTCCTCTCTGGGCGGGTCTACCATGGAAATCAGGCCCAGGAAAATGAACTCGTCCTCATTGTGGGGCTCCAGGTCAAATTCCTTGGATACTTCTTTGTATCCGAAGGCAAGGACACGCAGACCATTCTCGGAAAACTCCTGGTTTTTCCGAAGGATCTTCTCCCGGTCCTCCTGGGTAATGGGGCGCACCCCGTCTCCAAGACGAATGCGCACCGTCCGGTCCAGAAGCACATCCAGGGCACCTTTTGTGAGAATCGTCGGCACACCGTGAAGCTCGTACTTTGTACTCATCAGCTTCCGGTCCGAGTCAAAGGGAACCTCGTCAAGCCTTGGCATCATATCCCGGACAATCTCCTCGTTGATGGTCACTTTTCTGGCCATATCCAGCAGGGCATATTCCGTGGGATCGCCGATGCCGTTTCCGTCCACAATGGCGGAGTCATTGGTGAGGATCGCGTCGTACAGAAGATAACGGTGAAGCTGGTTCCGAAGATCCAGTTCCTCCGGCTTTAAGGTTTCTCCGTCAATGTAAATCTGCTGAACCGTCATCTTATTCTGGGTCAGGGTACCCGTCTTGTCAGAGCAGATAACGGAAACGCATCCCAGGCTTTCCACAGCCTTCAAATCCTTTATAATCGCCTGCTCCTTCGCCATTTTCTGGGTTCCCATGGCCTGCACAATGGTGACAATGGAGCTTAAGGCCTCCGGGATGGCGGCCACGGCCAAAGCCACGGCAAACATCAGAGAATCCAGCAGATTCATCTGCCGGTAAACGCTGAGTCCGAACACCAGTGCGCAGATCACAAGAATCACAATGGCAAGCTTCTGGCTGAACTGATCCAGACTCACCTGCAGGGGTGTCTTTTTCTCCTTGGTGGCGTTCATCAGGCCGGCGATCTTTCCCATCTCCGTATCCATTCCCGTGGCCGTCACCATCACCAGCGCGCGCCCGTACGTGGCAAGGCTTCCGGAGTAAACCATGTTCGTCCGGTCTCCCAGCGCCGCCTCCCCGGAAATCACGCCCTGATTCTTTTCCACATTGGTGGACTCGCCCGTCAGGGAGCTCTCATTTACCTGGAGAGAATAGCAGTTCAGGATCCTTCCGTCCGCGCTGATCATATCCCCGGCTTCCAATACCATAATATCCCCCGGAACAATCTTTCGGGAGTCGATTTCAATTTTCTGTCCGTTTCGTATCACCTTCGCGCTGGGTGACGACAGAGATTTCAGACTCGCCAGGGACTTTTCCGCCTTCTGATGCTGTACCGTCCCCAGAATCGCGTTCAGAATAATCACCGCGAAAATAACCAGGGTGCTTTCCACATTTCCGGAAACCATGGAGATCAGCGCCGCGATGATCAGAATAATCACCATCAGATCCTTGAACTGTTCCAGAAAAACCTGAAGGGCCGTCTTGCGTTTGCCCTCCTCCAGAACGTTTTCTCCCTTTTCCGCGAGCAGATGCTCTGCCTTTGTGGTAGACCAGCCGGAGCTCGTGGTTTTCATCTGTTCCAGACATTCTCCATCGGTCATCTGATACCATTCTTTCATGGCATACTCTCCTTTCTTTTTGGGCCCAAGGCCGGGCATTTCCCGTATTTTGCGAAAAGAAAAAGACTCTTCATGCCTCCTTCTTTTTTCGAGAATCCATGAAAAGTCTCATAACCTGCTTTCAGGTATGCACCGCCAGACCCGAAAGCCGCGTTTGTTGACAATGCATTTCTATTACTCCCTTTTCTGCTGCGCCGGCAGCGGGTATTTCCTGTTTCTGGAAAGTATAGCCCGAAATCTCTTCCTTGTCAACTGTTTTATTCTTCAGCCATGAAGCTCGTTTCCGGATTTCCTTCCCTCCATCCACGCCAGAGCGTTGTCTAGGGTCACACTGCTGATGGCTTCCAGGGCCTCCCTGGTAAAAAAGCCCTGATGGGAGGTTACCATCACATTCGGGAAGGAAAGCAGCCGCGCCATCGTGGAGTGTGTCAGGATTTTATCGGACAGATCTTCATAGACCGAACCTTTTTCCTCTTCGTACACATCCAGTCCCACAGCAAAAAACTTTCCGTCCCGGATTCCCTGAACCAGATCCTGGGTTCGGATCAGCTCGCCCCTGGAAGTATTCACCAGAATCACCCCATCCTTCATTTTATCGATGGTTTCCTTCTGAATCATGTGATAGTTTTCCTTTGTCATGGGACAGTGCAGAGAGATCAGGTCCGACTCTGCCAGGAGCGTATCAAAATCAACATACCGGACAAAGTCCAGCTCTTTGTTTGGGTGGAGGTCATAGCCAAGGACTTCCATACCGAATCCCCGGCAGATGCGTGCCATAGCCGCGCCAATCTTTCCTGTTCCCACAATTCCCGCCGTTTTCCGGTAAAAATTCACGCCCAGAAGGCCGCTTAAACTGAAGTCGTTTTCCCGTCCTTTCACATAAGCTTTGTGCATATGGCGATTTGCCGTCAGGGCCAGGGCCATGGCATGTTCCGCCACCGCCTCCGGCGAATAGCCCGGCACCCGCAGCACGGCGATCTTCCTCCTGTCGGCCTCCTCCAGGTCCACATGATTGAAGCCCGCGCAGCGCAGAAGAATCAGCTTTACGCCGTACTCATCAAGCCTGCGGATGGTCTCCGTGCCAAGATCCATATTTACAAAGGCGCAGACCCCCTGAAATCCCGCGGCCAGCATAGCCGTCTCCGGCGTCAGGTTCGGCTCGATAAAATGAATTTCCACTCCCCGGTACTTTTCCAGGGCCAGGGCCTGTTCAAAAAAATACCGGTCATAGGGCTTTGTTCCGAAAAATAAAATGCGCATAATCTACCTCCTGTTCTCCATCCGCGGCTTTTCAAAGCCGGCCGCCGTCAAAACGGCCGCGCGGACGGCTTGCGCGTTTTCCCGCGGCCTGCGCAAAAAGCGCGCAGGCCCGTCTGAGCTGTTAGGTATTATGCACATTTTTCCAAATATTATGCGTCTCTCCAAAATCCCTTTCCTGCGGTCCGCGCGCAGACCCATAATGAAGGGTTACGCAAGCTTCTTTACTGTCACCTGGGGAAGAATCCGCTCCATATCCTCTTTTCGAAAGCTCCCCGTCTGCATGGTCAGGGCATTGGCCGCGGACACCGCCACGGCGTAGCGCAGCATCTTAGGCGTCTCATATCCGCGCTTTAACCCCACCGCGAAGGCTGCCGTCATGGAGTCCCCGCAGCCTACGGTGTTTACCGTCTGGATTTTCGGCGGACATCCGTGAAAAACGCCTTCCCGGGTCACCAGCAAAGCTCCGTCACCGCCCAGGGAAACCACCACCATGGGGATCCCCAGCTCATGCAGACGCCTGGCTCCCAAAATAAGCTGCTCCCGGTCTTTCGCCGGGGTCCCCAGAAGCATTTCGATCTCTTCGTCGTTTGGCTTAATCATCGTGGGCAGCGCCTTGATCCCGTTTTCCAGAAGCGTTCCGCTGGTATCCAGAATCACGGCTTTCCCCGCCTCCTTTGCCTGCGAAATCAGCCGCTGGTACATATTCTCCGGTATCCCCTTCTGCATACTGCCGGATATGGTTAGTACGCTGCTCTCCCGCACAAGACGGTGGTATTCCGCCAGAAAGCGATCCACATCCTCCGGCTCCACCGGCTCGCCGGGCTCCAGAAATTCAGTGGAGCTTCCGTCCGCCGCCAGGACATTGATGCAGCTGCGGGTCTCTCCTTTGGTATGGATAAACCGGTTTGGAACGCCTTGGGCGTTCAGCATATCCACCACATATTCTCCCGCGTGACCTCCCACAAAGCCTGCCGCCGTGACCTCCTCGCCGCACAGCTTCACCACCTTCGCCACATTCAGTCCCTTTCCTCCGGCGGTATTGGAACAGGTCTTTACCCGCATCACCGTCCCCTTTTCCATCCTTTCCACCGTATAGGCCTTGTCAACGGCCACATTCAGCGTAATCGTCGTAATCATCCGCTCTTTCCTCCATTTTTACGGCTGCTGTGAATAGTAACCCTTGTTTCATAACAGTGCAGCCCTGCTGAACCGTTACCTTATTTCCAGATTATATAGCAGCTTCCCTTGATTTACAAGTCTGTTACGTTTCGGACGGTTCAAGGTACATAAAAAAAGGCCCTGCAAATGCAAGGCCTTTCCAAATAAGCTCCCGGACGGACTCGAACCGTCGACCTACGCATTACGAATGCGTCGCTCTACCAACTGAGCCACGGAAGCCTGTCTGAGCAGAATCACTGCCGACTGTGCTATTATAACCTCTTTTGTGGAATTTGGCAAGTACTTTTTTTTAAAAATTCTGCAACAGTTCAGCTCTGCTGAACCGTAACTGCAAAAATCCATTTGAAATCGCCTTCAGCGATAGGATTTTCGCACTCCTGAATCATTTTATTACGGTCCGCCCAGCATGTGCGCAGACCCGGGCTGAACTATCGCAAAAAATTTACAGGAACGAATTCCTTAAAGGAATACGTTCCTGTATTGATTCGCAAAGGCTTTTTCGTCCGCGTTTTCTATTCCGCGTCCTACTGGGCGCTGTCGCCTCCAGTGCTGTAATTTTCCGAGCTTGCCAAAGACTCGTCATTATACCCGGTGGCGTTGATGATGGCATTGCTGCGCTCCTGTACGGCCGCCGACGGCACGTAATCCGTTCTGTCGAAAAGGAACTCATGCAGCCGGGTCACGTTGCTGGCAAGAGTTACCGGCACCTCATTATATCCCACCTCGCTGGTTCTGTGAAGGAAGGGGAAGCCGGTGGTCTCTCCCATATCGTAGGACAAAAGGCGGATTCCCAGGCTGATCAGATCCGTGGAACTGAAGCTGGTGAGAATCATGGGGAATACATCCTCTGCTATGGAATACAAAGTCGGAATCCCCGCAGTTTTCGCTTTCTGGATCATCAGATTGATTACCTCTCTCTGACGCTCGGTACGCTTAAAGTCATTGCCTGACGTATAGCGGATACGGGTGTAGGCCACGCACTGTACTCCGTTCAGATTATACGTTCCGCCTCCGGGAAGGTTCTCATAGGTTCTCCCGGTTACCGCAGAGGTCTCCACACAGTAGCCGTTTACCAGCTCGGCCTCCTCGTCCGTGACGGTGATCGTCAGCCCGCCCAGGCCATCGATGGTCTCTGCCAGCGCGTCAAAATCCACGGCGATATAATCCGTAATGTTCAAATCCAGGTTTGCGTTGAGCATGCTGACTGCCTGGTCCGGTCCTCCTATCGCGTAGGCAGAATTTGCCTTGCCCAGGCTTCCGCCCCCCACATCCAGATAAGAGTCTCTGTATACGGAAACCATGCGGATTTCCTTTGTATCGTTATTGATGCTCGCGATGATAATGGCGTCGCTGTTAGCCTGGTTCAGATTTCCTTCTCTCGTGTCCAGGCCAAAGAGTGCGATGTTCGTATATCCCTGAATTACGGGGTCTGTCTCAACTTCTTCGTTGATTACCAGGTTTTCGCTCTGGAGCTGCTGAACCTGAATGTTGTTCAGCTGCCTCTGAATGAACACATAGTAAGCTCCCACAACCATCAGAACCAGAACTACCAGCACCTCTATGGCAAATATCCATCTTCTTCTTTTTGATCGCTTATACGCTTTGCTGTTTTTATCAATCGGCTTTTTTTTCATGTGTTTGTTCCCTCTAAGCTCGCGCTCTTCTTATTTTCTGTTCCGGCAGCCGCAGTCCCCCGCGGCTGTTGGTCTCCTGATATACTATTTTCCCTGAAATCGCCTGTCTTATCCGCTTTTTCGCAATCCGCGCAGTATATGCGCGAACCTGAACGGTTATCGTTTGACATCCTCTACTTGACAAAGCGGTCTATGGCTTTGTTCAGCTCCTCGATTGCCTCCATATCTCCCGTGGCGATGGCGTCCACAAGGCAATGCTGGATATGATCTTGAAGAATCACCTTGCCGGTATTGTTGATGGCCGCTCTCACAGCCGAAAGCTGGATGAGCACCTCGCTGCAGTCCCGCCCATTCTCCACCATCTTCCGGATGGATTCCAGATGGCCGATGGCCCTCGAAAGGCGGTTCAGCACCGCTTTGGTGCTCTCATGCGTATGGGTATGGTTGTGATGGCCTTCCCCGTGGCCGTGGGGAATCCCTGCCTCATGCAGTTTTGCATGAGCAAGCTCCGCTTCTGTTCTTGACTCCTTGTCCACTGTCTTCCTCCTTTGCGGGTCTTCGTGCTGTCAGTCTGCTATGCGGCAGGTCTGCGCCGGGAACCTACTCCTCGCTCTTCTTTGACGTCTCAGCAGCTTTTCCCCGGCGTCCCCGGGTCTGCTCCTTTTTCTCGGCGCGCTCTGCCACGGACTTTACCGCGTCCTTCAAAGCTTCACCGGCACTTTTCGCCACAGTCTTTGCCGAGCTTCTGGCCGTTTCCGCTTTTTTTGCTCCCGCAGCGCTTTTCCGAGCCCCTTTCGGCAGGCTTTTAGCTGACGCGGCGCTCTCGGCAGCTTGTTCGCCGTCCGCCGTTTTTGACGCGCCCTTTACTGACGCAGCGCTCTTTCCGGCCGAGGCCGCTTCCTTGACGGCGGGTTTAATATACGAAAATACAACCATGCTCATAGGCGGAACATTTATGGTAATGGAATCCGGCCTGTCATCAGCCTCATCCTTTCTGGACTGCTTCACCCTGGCGTTTACTACGCCGGTACCGCCGTACTCCTTCCGGTCGCTGTTGAAGATTTCCTTATACTTTCCGGGATAAGGAACACCGATCTTCTTTTTCTCCCAGGTGATGGGGGCAAAATTGCAGATAATCAGCAGCATTTCTTCTTTTTTCCTGGTTTTCCGGACAAAGCTCACGGTATTCTCATTCGCGTTGATGCTGTTGATCCACTCAAAGCCGTCCGGATTATAGTCCAGCTGGTACATGGCCGGATGAGATGTGTAGAAATCGTTCAGATCCTTATAGTAGCGATGCATCTGCTGATGCTCCGGATACTCCAGAAGCTCCCACTCAACGCCTTTCTCCTCAGACCACTCATCGTACTGTCCGAAATCCTGTCCCATAAACAGCAGCTTTTTCCCCGGATGGGCTGCCATAAAGCCATAGGCCACACGCAGGTTCGCGAACTGAGACTCCCGGTTTCCGGGCATTTTCCCGATCATGGACGCCTTGCCGTGCACCACCTCGTCGTGGGACAAAGTGAGAATAAAGTCCTCGCTATAGGCATAAATCATGCTGAATGTCAGCTCTCCGTGATGGTAGGAGCGGAAATAGGGATCCAGGGACATGTAGCCGGTGAAGTCATTCATCCAGCCCATGTTCCACTTAAAGTCAAATCCCAGACCATCCTCCTCCACCGGAGCCGTAATCTTCGGCCAGGCCGTGGACTCCTCGGCAATCAGGCAGACATCCGGATACTTTTTCTTAAAGATGGAATTCAAATGCTTCAGGAACTCGATGGCCTCCAGGTTTTCATTTCCCCCGTACATATTCGCCACCCATTCGCCGTCATTCTTTCCATAGTCCAGATACAGCATGGACGCCACCGCGTCCATACGGATACCGTCCGCGTGGTACTTATCCGCCCAGAACAGAGCGTTGGCGATCAGGAAGTTGCGCACCTCCGGTCTTCCGTAATTATAAATCAGAGTACCCCAGTGCGGATGGGAGCCTTTCCTGGGATCCAGGTGCTCGTAAAGGCAGGTGCCGTCAAAAGCGCACAGGCCAAAGGTGTCTCTTGGGAAATGAGCCGGCACCCAGTCCAGGATCACGCCGATCCCCTGCTCATGCATGTAATTGACAAAATACATAAAGTCCTTGGGGCTTCCGTACCGGCTGGTGGGTGCGTAATACCCGGTCACCTGGTATCCCCAGGAGGCGTCCAGAGGATGTTCCATAACAGGCATCAGCTCCACATGGGTATAGCCCATCTCTTTTACATAATCCGCCACCATGGGAGCCAATTCCCGGTAAGTGTAGAAGTACTTTTCATCCTGCTCCTCCACTGGCGGGCGGCGGAAGGAACCCAGATGAATCTCCAGAATCGACATGGGCTGCTTTTTCAGATCTTTTTTCTTTCTCTCCTTCAGCCATGCGTCATCCTTCCAGTCAAAGCCCTTAAGATTCGTCACCACAGACGCGGTGTTCGGCCTCAGCTCCGCGGCGTTGGCGTATGGATCGGCCTTTAAGTAGGTCAGACCGCCCTTTGCCTTGATCTCATATTTATAAATATCATTCTCCTGAATGCCCGGAATAAACAGCTCAAAAATGCCGGAATCCCACAGACGTCTCATGGGATGACGGCGGCCGTCCCAGAGGTTGAAGTCGCCCACCACGCTGACGCGCATGGCGTTGGGAGCCCATACCGCGAACAGAACGCCTTTCGTTCCTTTTATGGTCATGGGATGCGCGCCCAGCTTCTCGTAAATATTATAGCAGATGCCTGCGTTGAACTTCTTTGTCTCTTCCTCCGTAATAACCGGAGCAAAGCTATAGGGGTCCCTAATCTTCTCCGTGTCCCCATTGTCAAACGTAACCTTTAAATGATAATCCGCCGACTTGGCATCCGGAATCAGCGCCGCGAAAAATCCTTCCTCGTCCTCCATCTCCATAGGATACTCCGTTTTGTCTCCCTTCATGCAGACTGCCACGGAAACGGCCGTAGGAATAAAAGCCTGGATCAGGAGTCCGTCCTCTGTCATATGGGGACCCAGGATTTCATGAGGATGGTCCTCCTCTGAGTACACAATCCCCTCAATCGCCGCCCAATCCATTAATTCGTATAATCTTTCGTCCATAAAGATCACCCTCCTATAGCTTTTGCGCCGCCCAGATACCTCGCAGCGCTTCTTTTCTGCGCGTACCTCCAAAGCCGGCAGGCGGATACCTCAGTCGGCCCGGCTGCTTGCTCATACCGCGAAGGTACTGAACAGTTATCTTCATTTTATCACAAAAGCTTTCAGAAAGAAATAACATTTGTAACTGTTCAGCACCTTCACAGTAACGGTTCAGCTCTGCTGAACCGTTATATGCAAAATCAATTTAAAATGGTTTTCCTGAATAGCCGCTAACATTTACCGTTCAATTTCATGAATAAACAGGCCGCTGCGAAGCTTCGGCTCAAACCATGTGGATTTGGGAGGCATCAGCCTGCCCGCGTCCGCCACCTCAAGAAGCTCCCGGATGGATGTAGGGTACATGGCAAAGGCCGCCGCGCAGTCAAGTCTTACCCGGCGCTCCAGCTCTTTGCGCCCCCGGATTCCACCGACAAAATCGATTCTCTTGTCGGTTCTCGGATCTGTGATTCCCAGAACCGGACCTAAGACCGTATTCTGCAGAATCGACACATCCAGACCCTCCACCGGATCCCGGCTGGTATATTCCGGTTTTACCTCCATACGATACCAGCGGTCTTCAAGGAAAAGCCCCATCTCTCCTTTATGGGCGCAGACCACGCTCCGGTCACTCTCCTCTATGGAAAAATATGTCCGCAGTTTATTCAGAAACGCTTCCGGACTTAGGCCTCCCAGATCCTTCACCACCCGGTTATAGTCCAGAATCCGCAGCTCATCGTCCGGAAAAAGCACAGAGAGGAACCAGTTAAATTCTTCCTGTCCCGTATAGCCGGGATGGGCTGCCCTGCGCAGCTTTCCAACCCGGACCGCCGATGCCGCGCGGTGATGGCCGTCCGCGATGTAAACGTGTTCCACCCCGTCAAAAATCCTTCGGATGTTTCGGATCTCCTCCGGATCCGATATTTTCCAGCCCCGGTGCTCCACGCCGTCAGCGGCTGTAAAGGCAAAGACCGGCGACTGCTCTTTGATCCGTCTGGTCAGGCACTCCATGGCCTCCTGTTTTCGATAGGTCAGAAAAATCGGCCCGGTCTGGGCGCTGCAGACATCCACATGGCGCACCCGGTCCTCTTCCTTGTCCGCCCTGGTATTCTCATGCTTTTTAATCACGCCGGTCTCATAGTCGTCAATGGACGCGCAGGCTACCAGGCCCGTCTGCGCCCGTCCGTCCATGGTGAGCTCATAGAGATAAAAGCATGGGGACGCGTCACGGACCAATTCTCCGTTTTTCACCATATCCCATAGCAGCTTGCGTGCCTTCTCGTATACAAGGGGCGAATCTGTGGGAGTCTCATCGGAAAGCTGTGTTTCCGCCCGGTCAATCCGAAGGAAGCTAAACGGTTCCCTTTCGGTCTCCGCCTTTGCCTCCCTGCGGCTGTATACGTCATAGGGCAGCGCGGCAATCCGCTCTTCCAGTCCTTCTTTTGGCCGGATCGCCGCAAATTCTCTGATTTTTGCCATAATAAAATCTCCTGGGTATGTGTTTTACTGTAACAGTTCAGCCCAGGTCTGCGCATATGCTGCGCGGACCGTATGAACGTGATTCAGGAGTGCAAAATCCCATCGCCGCAGGCGATTTTAAATGGATTTTGCATGTAACGGTTCAGCAGGGCTGAACTGTTACGTTTTACTTGATTCGGCGAACCTTCAGCACTCCATCGATCCCCTCGATTCTGGCAAGCACCTCATCCGGCACCGGGGACTCCAGGTCAAAAAGGGAATAGGCGTAATCGCCTTTGCTCTTGTTTACCATGTTGGCGATATTCAGATCCGCGCCGCCGAACACTCCGGAAAACTGGCTGATCATGTTTTTGATGTTCCTGTGGTTGACCGCGATCCGGCCCGCCACGGCACAGACGCCCATCTCGCAGTCCGGATAGTTTACCGAATGACGGATATTGCCATTCTCCAGGAAATCCATCACCTCTTCCACCGCCATCTTCGCGCAGTTGTCCTCAGACTCTGCCGTAGAAGCCCCCAGATGGGGAATCACAATGGCGTTCTTTACCCCAGCGGTAACCGGATTCGGGAAATCCGTCACATAGCGCTTCACTTTTCCGGTCTTGAGGGCGCTGACCATCGCTTCCTCGTCCACCAGCAGATCCCTGGCGAAATTCAGAACCACAACGCCGTCCTTCATGCTCTCAATGGCCTCTTTGTTGATCATTTTTCTTGTGGAGTCCATAAGCGGCACATGGATGGTAATGTAATCGCAGTCATGGTAAATCGTCTTTACGTCGTTGATATGGCGGATGTTTCTGGACAGCTTCCAGGCCGCGTCCACGGAAATATACGGATCGTAACCGTAAACCTCCATATCCAGATTTACCGCCGCGTTCGCCACCAGAACGCCGATGGCTCCAAGTCCGATAATTCCAAGCTTCTTTCCCTTGAGCTCACAGCCCGCGAAATGTTTTTTCTCCTTCTCCGTCAGCTTGGCGATTTCTTCATTCTGGCGCTCGCTCTGTACCCAGTTCGCGCCGCCGATAATATCCCGTGAAGAGAGAAACAGTCCCGCCAGAACCAGCTCCTTTACTCCGTTGGCGTTTGCCCCCGGCGTAT
>DVIQ01000101.1 GCA_018711185.1 Candidatus Limivivens intestinipullorum
AGCTCAAAATGAAAAATCTGTTCCCCGGCGTCCAGCTTCACCCATTCAAACAGGGCGGTCACAAAGTCTTTCAGGTGATGTGCTTTTTCCGCAGCCACCCGAATATACGCTGCCTGTTCGTCTCCTGTTACCATCTTATTTTCCACGGCCTCCAAATAGCCCACCAGAGAGGCAAGAGGGGTTTTGACATCATGGGAAAGGCTTGTCATAAGCCGTTTATAAGCCAGCTCGGCTTGCTTTTGCCGGATAAGCCGGGATTGGCTGCTCATAGCAATCTCGTTGATGTCATAACAGATTTGTTTGGTCAGGTCGCTTTCCCGTGCCAGTACACGGCGGTTTGGGTTCCCGTTTTTTATATCCGTCAGGGCATCTTTGATAAGAGAAAGCTGAACCCGGACGCGGTAAAGCTTTGCCGATAGACAGCCGATTACCAGTAAGGCAGCCACTAAGGCCAGCAATAGATAAAGATTCATTTCCATGCTTATGCCTCCTTATTGAACCGGTATCCCACACCCCGGACAGTCTGGATGTAAAAGGGCTGTTCCGGATTTGGTTCGATTTTCTTCCGCAGCTTGCTGATAAAGGACATGATGTTGCTGTCGTCAAAGGCGTATTCGTCCTCCCATACCTGTGTGTAAATCTGCTTTTTGGTAAACACCCGGCCTTTATTCTCCGCCAGAAACAGAAGCAGGTCAAATTCCTTGCCGGTCAGTACTGCCGGGATATTTCGGACAGTCACCGTGCGATTGACTTTGTCAATCACCATATCCTTCCGCAGCAGAGTGGCAGCCTCGTTCCCGGCCACGGGATTTAAGGCGGTATAGCGCCGGACCAGGGAATTGACGCGGGCCATCAGCTCGTTAATGCCAAAAGGCTTTGTCAGATAATCGTCCGCCCCCAGCCGAAGGCCGGAAACCTTATCTTCCTCGTCGCTTTTGGCGGTCAGCATCAGCACCGGCACATTATTTTTCTCCCGGATTTTCCGCAATACCTGAAAGCCGTCCATATCCGGCATCATCACATCCAGAATAATCAGGGAACAGGTATCTTTGTTTTCTTCCAGCAGCCGAAGCCCCTCGAAACCTCCGGGCGCTATCAATGCGGACAAATTTTCCTGCTCCACGCATTTTTTCATCAAGACACAAAGTTCCTTGTCATCATCTATGATTAAAACACTGTGCATTGTTTTCCCTCCTTTGGTTGATCCTGCCATTCGTAATCCATCCCATTATATTTCGCGGCGGTAAAGAATACAAGGATTATGGGAAAAATCGGTTTAAAATTGGTAACAAGCTGCCCAGCATGTGCGCAGACCTGGGCTGAACTGTTGTTTTTTGTTGTTTTTTGTTGATTTGTTCGATTGCCGCTTGACAGAAAAATCCTTTGATAGTATCATTTTTATAGATAAAATTGCGGATAAGGAAAACGATAACTACGAGAGAGAGGAAACAGGAATGGCAAACGATCATGGCGAACAGATAAGAATTGTACAGGAGACTGTAGCGGGGAAGGAGATTACCTTCGCCCATGTGATTGGCGGTCCGGCTCCGATTATATATCAGAAGCTGGGCCTGAATCCCCAGCTTGATTACCGTTCATCGGCAATCGGCATTATGAATATGACGCCGCCGGAGTCGGCGGTTATCGCTTCGGACATCGCGGTGAAGAGTGGGAACGTTTATCTCGGCTTCGCGGACCGTTTTACGGGAACGCTGATCATCACCGGGGATATTTCGGATGTGACTTCCGCCCTGACGGAGATTGTGGACTATTTCAGGGATACCCTTGGGTACGTGGTCTGCAAGATTACAAAGAGATAGGAAGTGCGGCCATGGCTCAGATGACGAAAGAGGAACTGCTGGAAAAGATCTTTCACGATGATTACGAGCACTTGAAGGGAAAAAAGCTGCGCATGACCCGCGTGCGTGTTCCTGGAAAAGAAGTTTGCCTTGCTCATATCATCAACCCGACGCAGCCCTGTATCTATCAAAATCTCGCCCTGCATATCGGTGTCCATGAGGGGGAAGACCACATGGGAGAAGCCATCGGCATGATCCGGTTTACGCCCTGGGAAGCAGTGGTGGTGGCGGCGGATATTGCCATGAAAAGCGCGAATATCCAGATCGGCTTCATGGACCGCTTCTGCGGTTCCCTGATTATTACCGGCAGGCTGGCGGAAGTGGAAACGGCCGTGGAGAGCGTGGTTCGTTTTTTTGATGAAGAGCTGGGTTTTAAAACCTGTGCGATCCATAAAAGCTAAAGAAAGAGGAGGGCAGGACGATGAGGAAACTCTTTTTGATGGGAAGAAGTGAAGCCGGAAAAACCTCACTGACGCAGGCCCTGAAAGGGGAGGAGCTGCATTATGTGAAAACCCAGTATACGAATACGGCAGACGATACCATCGACTCTCCGGGAGAATACGCGGAATCCAAGCGGTTCAGCGTCGGCCTGGCGTGTTTTTCCTTTGAGGCCGATGTGGTGGCCATCGTCCAGGCGGCGGATGAGCCCTTTAATCTTTTCGGCGACAGCAGCCGCGCGTTTATACAGCGCCCCTTGATTGGAATTATCACCAAGATCGATTCGCCCTATGCCAACATCCCCATGGTCCGTCAGTGGCTGGTGAACGCCGGATGCGAGCGTATATTCTTGGTCAATAATGTGACGAGAGAAGGCGTTGACGAGCTGATGGAATACCTGGAAGAGGAGGAGCCGCACCTGACCCTGGAACAGGCGATGTTCAAACAGCGCCTGGGCCTGAACGAGTGGGACCCGCTCCCGGAAGGGGTGGAATATCCGGCAGAATGCCAAAGAGAATAAAAAGTTGTTACTATTCATGGCCCTTCGTTCCGTGAACAGCAACATCGCGGATTCATTGAAAATTCGCTTCGCGAATGGAATCCGCTCACACCTGAATCATCTTCTTACGCCGCAAACAGCAGGTGTTTGCGGCTGCTGTGAATAGTAACAAAAAGTTCAGATCTTGCTTGCAGAAGATCCCGGTGAGTGCGCGGTGCTCACCGGGATTTTTGAGCAGGCGCAAGCACCTGCTGTTTGCGGGCCTCGGGTGCAAAATCCCATCGCCGAAGGCGATCTCAAATAGATTTTTGCAGTTACGGTGAGAAAAGGAATTTATGTCTTGTATTTGCAGGGCATATCTGATAGAATATACAGAACAAACGTTCTTTATAAAGAAGCGGATGGAGATCAGAGGTTTGCTGGTAACAGTTCAGCCCAGGTCTGCGCACACACTGCGCAGACCGTAAGAACGTGATTCAGGAGTGCGAAAATCCCATCGCCGAAGGCGATTTCAAATGGATTTTTGCAGTTACGGTTCAGCAAGGCTGAACTGTAACGTTTGCTGAGATAAGATGTCATAGTCAGCTGACGTGGATTAAAAAGGAGAGATCTTATGGCAATACCTACAAACATTAAAACACTGCTTTCCGGCAGCGTGGTCGAGTGGGCAAGAATAGAATTTAAAGAGACATGGGATCCGGAAGCATCTTTAAAAACGGTCTGCGCATTTGCAAATGATCTTGACAACTGGGGCGGAGGATATATTGTTATTGGAGTGGAAGAAGATAACGGCCGCCCTGTTTATCCTTTGAAAGGGATTCCTTTTGACAAAGTTGACGCTTATCAGAAAAATATTTTGGCAAAATACAAGTTGACCAGGCCGGCATATATGCCAATAGCGGAAGTGGTGGATTATGAGAACAAGAAGTTTATTGTTCTTTGGTGTCCAGGAGGAGACAGCAGACCATATTCTGCTCCTAAAACAATGGCGAAAGATAATAAAGAGCGTATCTATTATATCCGAAAAATGTCGAATACAGTGGAGCCCTCGGATGATGAAGAGAAAGACTTATTTAATCTTGCCAACCGGATACCTTTCGATGATCGCGTGAATCATCAGGCAGATATTTCAGATTTGAATATTACACTTATTCAAAACTATTTAAAAGAAGTAAAAAGCTCTTTGTACGAAAAGTCGAAGACAGGAGATTTTATTGAAATAGGGCTACCGCAATCCCACTGGCTTCAGACGGTGGGGTAAGGTAGCCGGAAGTAGAGATTTGTGCTATACTTGCTTCATGGGAGCATGGAAATCAAAGAACAGGCACAAGTATTTATTACAGTATCATATTCTATTCGTATGCAAATA
>DVIQ01000102.1 GCA_018711185.1 Candidatus Limivivens intestinipullorum
TGCTCTGGCGGCAAATCTGCTGATTTGAAATACGGGAATCCCCGAAATACCGTAACCGGTCAGCTGAACCTGCCCTGTGTCTTTTGCCGCTGTCACACCGCCAATTTTTAAAGATACTACTGCATCCGCTCTCACTCCGGCGACTTTTTTCCAAAAAGCTTCCGGCTTCTGCCCCCATTTGCCCAAACAGCGCAGCCCGCATAAAGCCGGCACTACCGGCACTATATCGTGGGACAGCCCCTTGGCCAAAATATACCCGCTGCCGTTGCTCCCCAGTTTGGGATAGGCTCTGCCCCCGGCGGCAATAATGACCGACGAAGCCTCAAAGTGATGCGTCTTCGTCTTTATATGGAAACCGCCCTGACGCGCCCGGATATCTGTCACTTCCTCACCGAATACAAAATTAACTCCAAGCTGTTCACATGCCTGAAGGAGCACATCACGCACCGATGAAGCCTGTTCTGAATTCGGATAGAAATAGCCATCCCTTTCTTTCGGATATATACCAAGACGGTGAAAAAAATCAACGGTATCCTCCCACCGGCATCTGCGGACAAACGCGGAGATAAACGCCGGATTCTCGCTTCGATAGCACGCTTCACTGATATTTCTATTTGTATAATTGCATTTGCCGTTTCCCGTCGCCAAAATCTTCTTACCGGCTTTATCCATACGTTCGGCAACACACACCTTTGCTCCGGCGCGTGCTGCCGTCACGGCCGCCGCCAACCCTGACGCGCCGGCCCCGACAATAAAAATTTCTCTGTCCATTCTCAACCTCCAAAGGCACTATGGTTCATTGTACCAAGCCGCTAGCGCGGCGGCTAGCCCCAGGTACGTGTTTCCACCACTTTTTTCAAAAAAAAAGTAGCAGTTTTTGAATATATGTTGTATTGTTGAGTTACCACACACACCAATCAACCTATACCGCCAACTGCTATGCTTAGTTTACCATGGATTTTCAAACTCAACAACTACATATCGAAAAATTTTTATCGTCCGCCTCCCCATCGTTGATGATTTCTCAGTTATCACTCGTTTTTTATCACTAAGGAGGTTCCATCATGGACGATTATTTCAAACAGTTCAGAGAGATGATCTCTCTGCGCGGTCTTACGGACCATACTATCGTATCTTATTCTACCTACATCCGCGTTTATCTGGATTATCTTTCCTATATCCTTCACAAGATGCCTGAAGATGTTTCCTGGGCGGAACTGCGCGGTTTTGTCCGCTGGCTTCAGAAAGAAAAAAATCTCTCGGACAGGACCATCAATCACTGTATTTCACAGCTTCGTTTCTTTACCCTTTATGTCCTTCACAAACCCTGGGACGCCTCTCAGCTCCCGATGCGCAGGTTTGATTCCTATCTCCCCTATGTCCCTTCACAGAAAGAAACCTGGGCTTTTATTCATTCTTTTTCCAACCCCAAGCACAAAGCAATCCTTTCGCTCATGTATTCCGCCGGGCTTCGCGTTGGTGAAGTCTGCGCGCTCCGATATGAGGACATCAGCCGCTCCTCCATGCGCATCCATATCCGTCATTCCAAAGCGCGTTCTGACCGGTATGCGATCCTCTCCCGGAATGCCCTGGATATCCTCACTCAATACTGGTTCCATGCCGGCAGGCCAACGGGGTTCCTCTTCCCCAACCGGAAGGATCCCGCACGGCCCATGGCTTCTTATACCGTAAATCAGTTTATTTTTGCCAAAGAAAAGGAACTTGGCCTCAAACATCAGCTGACCTGCCATTCTTTCCGCCATGCGTTTGGCACACACCTTTATGAAAATGGCGCCGACCTGCTCACCATTAAAGCCCTGCTCGGCCATAAATCCTTAAATTCAACCGCCATTTATGTCCATCTTGCTTCTAACGGCATCAGCAATGCGGTGAGCCCTTTTGACCGGATGGGAGGTGGTTCCCTTGGGTAAGCTGTATATCCAGCAGGTATGGGAGCACTCCTACGAAGCCTATACTTCCTCCGGCTGCTTCCAGTCAGAGGCCCAGCGCAAAGCTTCCCGGGCGATCCTGAACTGTAAATCCGGAAAGCTCGGAATCAATATTTCCCAATGCCCTGACTGTGGGCATATGGAATTCCACAATAATTCCTGCCACAGCCGCAGCTGCCCCAACTGCCAGGCTGTAAATAAGGAAATCTGGGTGGACAAACGCAGGGCAGAAGTCATCGATGCCCCCTACTTCCATGTGGTTTTCACCCTTCCGCATGAACTGAACCCATTGTTCTTGTGCAACCAGCAGCTTCTCTACGGGTTTTTCCACAGATGCTGCGCCGAAACGCTTTTAGAACTTTCCGCAGATAAAAAACATCTCGGGGCAACACCTGGGATCATCCAGGTGCTCCACACCTGGGACCAGGAAATCAACTACCATGTCCATATGCACTGTATTGTTTCGGGAGGAGGGCTTACCGCCGACCATAAGATACGGAAGGTAACAAACAGCTTCTTTCTCCCCGTGAAAGTCCTCCGGGATAAATTCAAGGGAAAATTTCTTGCCGGGCTCGATTCGTTTTACAAAAACGGCAGCCTGGCCTTTTCCGCTTCCTGTTACCGTCTTGGGAATTCCTATGAATGGTCTGAGTTCCGCGGCCTCCTTTATGGAAAGGAATGGTGCCCTTATCTCAAAGAGACCTTCAATGGTTTTGGCAATGCGATTG
>DVIQ01000103.1 GCA_018711185.1 Candidatus Limivivens intestinipullorum
GAAAGTCCGGAAATCGGTTTCTGGAACGATATCGATTGATGTCTGTAGAATTGTTTAAGCGGTTCCTTTATATATTTGCTGTCATAATGAAACTCCTGCGGAAAAAACACCCTTGACAAATTGCTTTCCAAATGTATATCTGAACGAATTCGACTGGGAGTACCACAGGAGGGGCGTACCGTGTATCCGTTATGCAGACGATATCGTACTGCTGGCGAAGAGTGAGCGCGCCGCAGAACGACTGCTGGAATCCAGTACGAAATATCTGGAGGGAACGCTGAAGCTGAGAGTGAACCGGGAAAAGAGCCGGACGGTCAGTGTGTTTGCGATCCGAAATTTTAAGTACCTTGGCTTCTGTTTTGGGAAGAACGGAAAAGGGATTTACATCCGTATCCATGGGAAGCCATGGAAGAAAGCCAAGGAGAAACTGCGTAGGCTCACTTCCCGGAGCAGATGCGGGAGTATCATCGGAACCATGGAGAAGATAGAAGTCTACATGAGAGGATGGCTGAACGATTACGGGATAGCGGACATGAAGAACAACATGGAAAAGCTGAACGGATGGCTGTACCGCCGGATACGGATGTGTATCTGGAAGCAGTGGAAACTGCCAAAGACCCGGAAGAGGAAACTGATGGGGCTGGGCTTGCCGGAGTGGGCAGCCTGCGAGGGAGCATACAGCCGAAAAGCCTACTGGCGGATGGCGGGAAGCGGAGTTGTACAAAGAGCGCTGACAAAAGAAAGACTGATAAACTGGGGCTACTATGATATAGCCACAGCCTATCAGTCTGTGCACATCAACTATTGAAACCGCCGTGTACCGAACGGTATGCACGGTGGTGTGAGAGGACGGGAGCTAATCACTCCCTCCTACTCGATTAGGGATTTGTTTATCCAAAGAGGGAAAACGCTACAAAAAGTCCGGACATCAGGGAAGCCACCAGAGAAACCACAGTGATCTGGGTGTTGATGGAAGGTCCCGCGGTGTCCTTGAAGGGATCGCCCACCGTATCGCCGATGACAGCCGCCTTGTGGGCCTCGCTGCCTTTTCCGCCTTCGTTGCCTGCCTCCACGTATTTCTTCGCGTTATCCCAAAGCCCGCCGGCGTTGGACATAAACAGGGCAAGAAGGAGCCCGCTGGTGATGTTTCCCAGCAGGAAGCCGCCGATGGCCCTGGGGCCGCCCACAAAGCCTACGATCAGGGTAGCGATGATGGTCATGAGTCCGGCGGGAATCAGTTCTTTTAACGCTCCGGAGGTGGCGATATCGATGCATTTGTCATAATCAGGCTTTACGCCCTTTTTTCCGGCCTTCAGGCCGGGGATGGTCTGGAATTGCCGGTGGATTTCCGCTACCATCCGCTGTGCGTTTTTGTCCACGCCAAGAATCAGCATAGCGGAAAATACGGCCGGAATCGCGGCGCCGATGAGGATTCCGAAAAATACGCTGGGATCCATGATGTCAAAGCCTGTGATCAGCTCCATTTCCGCCTGGGAGAGGGCCGCGTTTGCCTCGGACATGAACGCGCCCAGAAGAGAAATGACCGTAAGTCCGGCAGCGCCCACGGAAAAACCCTTCGTCACAGCTTTTACGGTATTGCCCGCGCTGTCAAGCTCATCGGCGGTGGCGATGGTCTGCTCGCCCAGGCCGCCCATTTCCGCCAGGCCTCTGGCGTTGTCCACAATGGGACCGTAGGCATCGTTGGAGATAATCATGCCGACGATGGAGAGCATTCCCACCGCGGCCATGGCAATGCCGAAGATGGCGAACCCTTCTCCGATGGGCGCGCAGAGATTATAGGCGATCAGTGCCGAGACAGCGATACCCACCATGGCCGGAAGGGCAGAGATAAAACCGTAGGAAACGCCGGAGAGAATGGTAAACGCCGGGCCGGATCCGGAGGCATGTGCCACCTTTCTTACAATGGGTTTTGTGTCGTCCGTAAAGTAATCTGTGGTGATACCGATGATCACGCCAACCAGAAGTCCTGTGGCGGAAGCGCCCCAGATGCGCCAGGAAAATCCCGGACAGATGGCGGTAGCCAGGGCGGTCAGCACCAGGAAAATGCCGGTGGTGACATAGGTGGAAGAGTTCAGGGCACGGGTGGGATTTCCGTTTTTGCCGATTCTGGCTGTGGCGATGCCAATGACGGAGGAGAGAAGTCCCAGGATGGCATAACAGAAGACCATGGAAATCGTGTGATGGCCGCCGTCGGACAGAGACTCGGCGATGACCAGAGCGGAAGCCATGGCGGCCACATTGGAGTCGAAGAGATCCGCGCCCATGCCGGCCACATCGCCTACGTTATCCCCCACGTTGTCCGCGATCACCGCGGGATTTCTGGGATCGTCCTCGGCGATGCCAAGTTCCACTTTCCCTGTCAGATCCGCGGAGATATCGGCGGTCTTCGTGAAAATGCCGCCGCCCGCCTTGGCAAACAGGGCCAGAGAACTGGCGCCAAAGGAAAAGCCTAAAAGAATCGAGGAATCTCCCGCGATCATCAGCACAGCCGCGACGCCGAACAAAGAGCAGCCTACAACCAGAAGCCCCATCACGGCTCCGCCCCGGAAACCGATGAGAAAGGCGGGTTTCATGCCTTCCTTAGCGCCTTCGGCGGCTCTGGAATTGGAATGGGTGGCTACCATGATCCCGATTTTTCCGGCAATGGCGGAAAAAATCGTGCCAAACAGATAGGCAATCGCCATAGAAAGATTGACAAGGGGACTGCCGTTCCAGACAGGAGAGGGCAGGAGAAGAAAAATAATCACTGCGATTACACCGGCGAATTTGGCGAGAATGCGGTACTCCCGGCGCATGAACGTATTGGCCCCCTCTTTGATGAGGGCGGCGACTTCCTGAATCCTGGCGTTTCGCACAGGCTGCTTTTTCACCCAGAGATAGAGATAAGCGGCATACAGAAACGCGAGGATGGCCGTCAAAAAAGACAGCCCGTAAAACAACGACAGATTTTGCTCCATGAAAAGACCACCTTTCCTTATGTAGTTTTCTTATGCGCTGCAGCGATGTCGGAATGAAGAAGATGGTCACACAAAGAAGTCGTTGTGCAATTTGCTGAAATCCGGAATAAATAACACGCAAAAACAGGTGTTATGACAGCCTCCACCACTTATCCCGATTTGGTTCCAGTATAATTCTTACAAAAATATTTGTCAATTCAAAATTTTAAAATCTAATAAAAAATCCAAAAAAATATTTTGTGAAAATAAATATTCTGAAATGATAAACGGTATACAACACAAAAACTTAAATTTGCGGAGTATATCCAAAGGAATCCGTGTAAAAAAGTCTTGACAGATATGTCATGATCGGTTAAAATTTAGAAAATTAAAAATACTTTGGTAAACCGTTGAGGCGGGGATAAAAATAATTGAGCGCTTCCAGAGAGTCCGGGAAGGTGAGAGCCGGGCAGTATGCAGATTATTAAATGGGCCGCTGAGGGCGCGGGGAAAAGCAGTCCGGGAGGACGCGCTCAGTATTCCGCGACGTAGGGCATACGTTAGTTGCCGGGAATATGATGGTATTCCGACAGGCTCTCGGTATCTTTGTATATTTTACAATTTGATTCAGAAGAGAGCAGAGAGGACCGGAGTATTCCGTTGAGAGGCGGAGTTTCCCTTCCAGCCCGCAGCGTTGACGAAAAGACGCCGCTGCAAAAGGAGAAAGGATTTCCGCAAGCAAGGTGGTACCGCGGGTACAAGTACAGTACACTCGCCCTTGCCAGTATCAGGATGATACTGGCAAGGGCTTTTTTGCGTGAGGAGGAAATGCCATGCAGCCGACACTGGAAGAGACAAGACAATTCATGGAACAGGGGGAATACCGGGTAATTCCCTTCAGCCGCGAAATCCCGGCGGACCTGTGTACGCCCATACAAGTGCTGGCGATTTTGAAAAACGCCGGGAACCATTGCTTTCTTTTGGAAAGTATGGAGGACAGCCGGCGATGGGGACGCTATTCCTTCCTCGGGTATGATCCGAAACTGTTGATTACCTGCGAAAACGGACAGCTTGCGGTGGAGAAGGTCTTTGCCGGAGGGGAAACAGAGGGCAAAGGCTGCGCCGGGGAGCAAAGGACGGAGAAAGGATGCCGAAGAAGCGTATTTCACACGGAACGTCCCCAGGAGAAAATCCGGGAAATCCTGAGAGAATACCGGGCGCCGGCCCTTCCGAATCTGCCCTCCCTGGCCGGCGGGCTGGTGGGATATTTCGCGTACGATTCTATTAAATACAGCGAGCTCTCTCTGAAATTGGACGCCCGGGACCAGGAGGGATTCAAGGATCTGGATCTGATGCTCTTCGACAAAATTATTGCCTTTGACCATCTGAAACAGAAAATGCGGCTGATCTGCAATAAAAAAATCCGGCCGGGGCTCTCGCCCGGGGAGCTGCGGGAGGACGCGAAAAAGGAACTGGACGCCATGGAGAGGCTGCTCCGAAACGGAGAGGCGCGAATCCCGGCCGGGCGGCTGACGTCTCCGTTCCGGGCGCTGTTCGATGAAGAAGCCTACTGCGCCATGGTGGAGAAAGCGAAGCACTATATTTACGAAGGGGATATTTTCCAGGTGGTTCTCTCAAACCGGCTGGAAGCGGATTTTGAGGGAAGTCTCTTTAACGCGTACCGGCACATGAGGGTGAACAATCCTTCCCCGTATATGTTTTACTTTTCCGGCAGCAGCGTGGAGATCGCCGGGGCCTCTCCGGAAACCCTGGTGAAGCTGGAAAACGGCGTGCTCCATACGTTTCCGCTGGCAGGGACGCGGCCAAGAGGAAAGGATGCCCCAGAGGACGCAGCCCTGGAAAAGGAGCTTCTGGCGGATGAGAAGGAGCGGGCGGAGCACAATATGCTGGTGGACCTTGGCCGGAATGACCTGGGAAGAATCAGCGAATTTGGAAGCGTCCAGGTGGAGCGGTATATGGATGTGGTGAAATACTCTCATGTGATGCACCTTGCCTCCGTGGTCCGGGGAGAAATCCGACCGGACCGGGACGCCCTGGACGCCGTGGCGGCGGTTCTGCCGGCGGGAACCCTTTCCGGAGCGCCCAAAATCCGGGCGTGCCAGATTATAAACGAGCTGGAAAACAACAAACGGGGGATTTACGGCGGGGCCATCGGTTACCTGGATTTTACAGGAAATATGGATACCTGCATCGCGATCCGCATCGCCTTCCAGAAAAACGGCAGGGTGTTTGTACGGTCCGGGGCCGGCATTGTGGCGGACAGCGTGCCGCAGAAGGAATACCGGGAGTGCATCAATAAAGCGCAGGCGGTTGTAGACGCCTTGGGTTACAATTCAGCCCAGGCCTGCGCAGACCGTAAGAACGTGATTCAGGATCGCTTTGGTGAAGACGGAAGGGGAGGAGACAATGATTCTGCTGATTGATAATTATGACAGCTTTTCTTATAACCTTTACCAGCTGGTGGGGAGCCTCTGTCCCGCTATCCGGGTGGTGCGGAACGATCAGATGACGGTGGAGGAGATCCGGGCCGCGAAGCCGGAAGCGCTGATCCTCTCTCCGGGACCGGGAAAACCCCGGGATGCGGGAATCTGCGGCGAAGCGGTGAAGAAGCTGGCCGGGAAAATCCCGATTCTGGGCGTCTGCCTGGGACATCAGGTCATTTATGAAGCCTTTGGCGGCACGGTAGACCATGCGAAACGGCTTATGCACGGGAAGCAGTCCAGCGTGCGGATTGACCGGGACAGCCCGCTTTTTGCGGGACTTCCGGAGACCATAAAAGTGGCGAGATACCATTCCCTGGCCGGAACGGCCGAAAGTCTGCCTAAGGCGCTGAAGGTTACGGCTGTTACGCCGGAGGGGGAGATTATGGCGGTGGAACACAAAAGCCTGCCGGTTTACGGCCTGCAGTTTCACCCGGAATCCATTATGACGCCGGACGGACCGGCAATTTTACGAAACTTTGTGTTCCGGTCAGGCCGAAGCATTTGCTGATTCGGCTGTAAGAATAGGATTCAGAAGTGGAAACCCAATCAGGGAAACGGATTTTCATGGGTTTGCGAATTGTGGCTGCGAAGGCACTGATTCAAGAAGGGAGAAGCAAGCATGATAAAAGAAGCGATTCAGATTTTAGCGAAGAAACAGAACCTTTCCTATAATATGGCGGAGCATGTGATGGATGAGATTATGAGCGGACAGGCGTCGCCGGTGCAGATGAGCGCGTTTTTGACGGCGCTTTCCATGAAGGGAGAGACCATCGACGAGATTACGGCCTGCGCGGCGGGCATGAGAAAGCACTGCATCCGTCTTTTGAACGATCGGGACGTCCTGGAAATCGTGGGAACGGGGGGAGATCACTCCAACAGTTTTAATATCTCCACCACTTCTTCCCTTGTGGTGTCCGCGGCAGGCGTACCCGTGGCGAAGCATGGGAACCGGGCCGCGTCCAGCAAATGCGGGGCGGCGGACGTTCTGGACGCCCTTGGGGTAAACATCGGAATCGCCCCGGAAAAGAGCCGGGAAATTTTGGAAAAGATCAATCTCTGCTTCCTGTTTGCCCAGAACTATCACATTGCCATGAAATACGTGGCTCCGGTGCGCAAGGAGCTCAGCATCCGCACGGTATTTAATATTCTGGGGCCCCTGACGAACCCGGCGGGGGCAAGCATGGAGCTTATGGGCGTCTATGAGGAGGCGCTGGTGCAGCCCCTGGCCAGAGTGCTTTCCAACCTGGGCGTAAAACGGGCCATGGTGGTGTACGGGCAGGACGGACTGGATGAGATTTCCATGAGCGCGCCCACGGCAGTGTGCGAGGTGCGCAGCGGAAGCTTCCGGAAATACGTGCTGACTCCGGAGGAGCTGGGTCTTACCAGATGCCGGAAGGAGGATCTGATTGGCGGAACGCCGGCGGAAAACGCGCGGATCGCCCGCCGGATTCTGGAAGGAGAGCAGGGGCCAAAAACAGACGCGGTGCTTTTAAACTCCGCGGCGGCCCTGTATCTGGCAAAGGACGGGCTGAGCCTGAGTGACGCTTTGGAGGAAGTGCGCAAGGTGATTTCATCCGGGCAGGCCCTGGATCAGCTGGAACGTTTTATCCGGCTTACGAACGCGTGACGGTATTTGGAGGAAACAGCATGATTTTAGAGGAAATCGCGGAGAATACAAGAGAAAAGCTGAAAAAGCAAAAGAGCGAAAAACCGCCGGCCATCCTGCGGCGGGAGGCGGAGGCGATGGCCGGAAATACGGGTTTTCCCTTTCTTCGGGCCATGAAAAAGCCGGGACTTTCGTTTATCTGCGAGGTGAAAAAAGCCTCTCCCTCGAAGGGGGTCATCGCGGAGGATTTTCCGTATCTGTCCATTGCCAGGGAATATGAGGAGGCCGGGGCGGACGCCATATCCGTTCTGACAGAGGAGGATTATTTTCAGGGAAGCTGTGAATATCTCCGCAAGATCAGCCGCGCTGTGGGGATTCCCACGCTTCGGAAGGATTTTGTGGTGGATGATTACCAGATTTTCGAGGCAAAGGTTCTGGGCGCCTCGGCGGTGCTGCTGATTAGCGAACTCCTCGACAAGGGGCAGCTGAGAGAGTACCTGGCTCTGTGCCGGGAGCTGGGCCTGTCGGCCCTCACCGAGGCCCACACCATGGAAACAGCCCGGAAGGCCCTGGAAGCCGGAGCAGAGATCCTCGGCATCAATAACCGGGATCTAAAAACCTTCCGGGTGGACACCTCCGTCAGCGTCCGGCTGCGCCGGGAGCTTCCAAAAGACATCGTTTTTGTCTCGGAGAGCGGCATCAAAACCAGAGAGGATGTGCGCGTACTGGAGGAAGCCGGGGCAGACGGCGTCCTGATCGGGGAAACCTTTATGCGAAGCCCGGATAAACGAAAAATGCTGGAACATCTGAAAGGTATTTGATATGATAAGAATAAAAATATGCGGCCTTTCCAGAGTATGCGACATCGAAGCGGCCAACCGGTGCCGGCCGGATTACGCGGGCTTTGTATTCGCGAAAAGCAGGCGGCAGGTGACGCCCAGGGAGGCGGCAGAGCTTCGAAGACTTTTAGACCCCGGAATCCTGCCCGTGGGAGTTTTCGTGAACGCGCCGGTTTCACAGATGGAACGTCTGGTAAAGGATGGGGTGATCGACGCCATCCAGCTTCACGGACAGGAAGAAGAGGATGTGATCCGGACGCTGCAAAGAGACCTTGGATGTCCGGTGATCAAAGCGTTTTCCGTCCGGAGCGCGCTGGATCTGCAAAGAGCGGCCGGCTCCTGCGCGGATTATGTGCTTTTGGATTACGGAGCAGGGGGAACTGGGCATTCCTTTGACTGGCGGCTTTTAGAGGAAACGCCTCTGAACAGGCCATGGTTCCTGGCGGGAGGGATTTCCCCGGAAAATGCCCTGGAAGCGGTGCAAACCGGGGCCTGGGCCCTGGATGTCAGCAGCGGCGTGGAGACAGACGGGAAAAAAGATCCGGAAAAAATGAGCGGTATAGTGAGGAGAATACGAAATGGAGAAAGGCAGATTCGGCATATACGGGGGACAGTACATCCCGGAAACATTGATGAATGAAATCCTCCGTCTTGAGGAGTGCTATGAATTTTATAAAAAGGATCCGGAGTTTAACCGGGAGCTGGATACCCTTCTTAGGGAATACGCGGGAAGGCCGTCGCTTTTGTACTTCGCGAAGAAGATGACAAAGGACCTGGGAGGCGCCAGAGTGTACCTGAAGAGGGAGGATTTAAACCACACAGGTTCCCATAAGATCAACAACGTTCTGGGACAGGTGCTGATGGCGAAAAAAATGGGGAAAACCAGGGTGATCGCCGAGACGGGAGCCGGACAGCACGGCGTTGCCACGGCCACGGCGGCGGCGCTTCTGGATATGGAATGTGAGATTTTTATGGGGAAGGAGGACACGGAGCGCCAGGCGCTGAACGTCTACCGGATGGAGCTTTTAGGGGCGAAGGTTCACGCTGTGACAAGCGGAACCCAGACCCTGAAGGACGCGGTGAACGAAACCATGCGGGAGTGGGCAAACCGGGTGGAGGATACCCACTATGTGCTGGGCTCCGTTATGGGCCCCCACCCCTTTCCGACCATCGTCCGCGATTTCCAGAGCGTCATCAGCCGGGAAGCCAGGGCGCAGATTCTGGAGAAGGAAGGAAGGCTTCCGGCGGCGGTGCTGGCCTGCGTGGGAGGCGGCAGCAATGCCATGGGGATGTTTTACCATTTTATGAATGATAAGGAAGTGCGCCTGATCGGCTGCGAGGCGGCCGGGAAAGGCGTGGATACGCCCCTGCACGCGGCCACCATCGCCAGAGGGGAGCACGGGATCTTCCATGGGATGAAGTCGTATTTCTGTCAGGACGAATCCGGACAGATCGCCCCGGTTTATTCCATATCGGCGGGACTGGATTATCCGGGAATCGGGCCGGAGCATGCCTGGCTTCACGACACCGGCCGGGCCCAGTATTATCCGGTGACGGACGATGAGGCAGTGGACGCCTTTGAGTATCTGGCCAGGACGGAGGGGATCATCTGCGCCATCGAGAGTGCCCACGCGGTGGCCTATGCCAGAAAGCTGGTGCCCACCCTTGGCAGGGAGGAGAACGTGATTATCTGTCTGTCCGGCCGGGGAGACAAAGATGTGGCGGCAATCGCGCGATACAGAGGGAGGAAGATCTATGAGTAGAATAGCGGACGCCTTTCGGGATAAGAAGGCTTTTATCGGATTTTTGACGGCAGGAGATCCCTCCATGGAAAAGACGGAGGAATTTATCCTGGAAATGGAGCGGGCCGGAGCGGATTTGGTGGAGATCGGGATTCCGTTTTCCGATCCCATTGCGGAGGGCGTGGTGATTCAGAACGCCAATATCCGGGCGCTGAAGGCCGGGGCCACCACGGAGCGGGTTTTTGAGATGGTAAGCCGCGTCCGCCGGCGGACACAGATTCCCCTGGTTTTTCTTACCTATTTAAATCCGGTGTTCCACTACGGCTATGAGAAGTTTTTCGCCAGATGTCAGGATGTGGGAATCGATGGGATTATCATACCGGATCTGCCCTTTGAGGAAAAGGGGGAGGTGGCGCCTTTGGCCGCTGCCTGCGGCGTGGATGTGATTTCCATGATCGCCCCCACATCCAGCCAGCGGATCGAACGGATTGCCGGGGAGGCCGCGGGATTTTTGTACGTGGTGTCCTCCATGGGTGTCACGGGCGTCCGAAAGGAAATCACCACGGACCTGGAAGGAATGCTTGGGGCAGTCCGCAAAGCCACAGATTTGCCCGCGGCTGTGGGCTTTGGAATCAGCACCCCCGAACAGGCGGCAAAGATCGCCGCGGCGGCGGACGGGGTGATTGTGGGCAGCGCCATTGTAAAGATCATTGAGAAACACGGAGAAGCCGCCGGACCGGAAATCTATGAATATGTGCGTTCCATGAAAGCGGCCGTAAAACAGGCCAGGTAAAAAATTGAAAGGAGAAAAAGCAAATGAGCGAGAAAACCATTCCCTACAAAATCTATCTTGAAGAGCAGGAGATGCCAAAGCAGTGGTACAATGTCCGGGCGGATATGAAGAATAAGCCGGCGCCTCTTTTAAATCCGGCAACCCATCAGCCCATGACCTTTGAGGAGCTCCGCCCGGTATTCTGTGACGAGCTGATTCATCAGGAGCTGGACGATACCACGCCGTACATCGACATTCCCCAGGAAATTCAGGATTTTTATAAGATGTACCGTCCTTCGCCTTTGGTGCGCGCCTACTGCCTGGAGAAAAAGCTTCAGACTCCGGCGAAGATTTATTACAAATTTGAGGGAAACAACACCAGCGGAAGCCATAAATTAAATTCCGCCATTGCCCAGGCCTATTACGCGAAAAAGCAGGGATTAAAGGGCGTGACCACCGAGACGGGAGCGGGCCAGTGGGGAACGGCGCTGTCCATGGCCTGCGCCTACCTGGAGCTGGACTGCCAGGTTTATATGGTAAAGGTTTCCTATGAGCAGAAGCCCTTCCGCCGGGAGGTGATGCGGACCTACGGGGCAAAGGTGACGCCGTCTCCCTCGGACACCACAAACGTGGGAAGAAAGATTCTGGCGGAGCATCCGGGAACCACCGGAAGCTTAGGCTGCGCCATTTCGGAGGCGGTGGAGGCCGCGACCACCCAGGAGGGCTACCGCTATGTGCTGGGAAGCGTGCTGAACCAGGTGCTGCTGCATCAGTCCGTGATCGGTCTGGAGGCCAAGGCGGCCATGGACAAATACGGAATTGTGCCGGATGTGATCATCGGCTGCGCCGGAGGCGGATCGAACCTGGGCGGCCTGATTTCCCCGTTCATGGGCGAAAAGCTCAGAGGAGAGCGGGATTACCGGTTTATCGCCGTGGAGCCGGCCTCCTGCCCCAGCTTTACCAGAGGAAAGTTCGCTTATGATTTCTGCGACACCGGAATGGTTTGCCCTCTGGCGAAAATGTATACCCTGGGAAGCGGCTTTATCCCCTCGGCCAACCATGCGGGCGGCCTGCGCTACCATGGCATGAGCAGCGTCCTGTCTCAGCTTTATCATGACGGGCTTATGGAGGCTGTGTCTGTGGAGCAGACCAGCGTCTTTCAGGCGGCGGAAGCCTTCGCCCGGGTGGAAGGAATCCTGCCCGCGCCGGAGAGCAGCCATGCCATCAAGGTAGCTATGGACGAGGCGATCAAATGCAGGGAAACCGGGGAGGAAAAGACGATTCTTTTCGGACTGACGGGAACGGGCTACTTTGATATGGTGGCGTATGAGAAATATAACAACGGAGAGATGAGCGACTACATTCCCACGGACGAGGATCTTCAGAAGGGCTTCGACGGCATTCCCAGATTTCCGGGAAATGAATTTTAAGGGATGAAGCTCAGTCTGATTTACCTGGCGGCTGGAAACAGCCGCCGGTTTGGCGAAAACAAACTTTTGGCGGAACTGGACGGCCGCCCGCTGTACCGGTACGGGCTGGACGCGCTGAAGCAGGCGGCGGCGAGCCTGGACGGGAGTGCGGTGCCGAGGAGCGTGGATGCGTCGAGCTGCGCGGTGCCGAGGAGCGTGGATGCGTCGGGCCGCGCGGTGCCGAGGAGCGTGGATGCGCCGGGATGCGCGGTGTCAGAGAGCGTGGATGCGCTGAGTCGCACGGTGCCGTGGAGCGTGGATGCGTCGGGCTGCGCGGTGTCGGAAAGCAGCGGCTGCCCGGACGGCCGCGCGGTGGATTCCCCGCGGCTTGCGACGGAGATTCTCGTGGTCAGCCAGTACCGGCAGATTCTGCGGACTGCCCGGGAGGAGGGCCTCGTGCCGGTGGAAAGTCCGGACAGCGTTCTGGGTATGTCCTACAGCATCCGGGCGGGGCTTGCAAGGGCGAGGGGAGAGTACCTTTTGTTTCAGGCGGCGGACCAGCCGTTTCTTTTGCCGGACACCATCGCAGGACTGATTTCCCATACCTTAAAGAGCGGCGCGCGCGCCGGCGTGATTCAGTGCATGGGAAAAAATCGGAATCCGGCGCTGTTTCACCGTTCCCTGACCGGGGAATTGGCCGCCCTGGAAGGGGATCAGGGGGGACGTCTGGTGATAAAGAGACACTGGGAGGAAGTCTGTGTGTATGAGGCAGACACGCCGGAACAGTTCCGGGATATTGATTTTCGGGAGGATTTGCGGAAATTCGATGTTTTCAATCCGCATGAGAAGTGATACAATAGTTATAGTTCAGCCCAGGTCTGCGCACATCCTGCGCAGACCGTAAGAGCGTGATTCAGGAGTGCGAAAATCCCATCGCCGAAGGCGATTTTAAATGGATTTTTGCAGTTACGGTTCAGCATGGCTGAACTGTAACAGAATAAGAAGAAAAGCGCGGCGGCGCGGTCAGGACGCCGGGATCGCCGCGAATACTTAGGAGGAAACGACGCATGCAGCTGCTAAAGGACAGAATCCGCAAAGACGGCAAGGTAAAAGAAGGGAATGTTCTGAAGGTGGACAGTTTTTTGAATCACCAGATGGACATTAAACTGTTTGAGGAGATCGGAAAAGAGTTCAAACGGAGATTTGCCGGAGAGGAGATTAACAAAATCCTTACAATCGAAGCCTCCGGTATCGGGATTGCCTGCGTGGTGGCGCAGTCCTTTGATGTGCCGGGGGTGTTCGCCAAGAAGACAAAGACGAAAAACATCGCGGGAGACGTCTACACCAGCAAGGTAGAGTCCTATACCCACGGAAGAGTTTACGACATCATCGTTTCCAAGGAGTTTCTGGGAAAAGGAGATCGCGTGCTGCTGATCGATGACTTCCTGGCAAATGGCAAGGCCCTGGAGGGCCTCGCGGATCTGGTGAAGATGTCAGGAGCGGAACTGGTGGGCGCCGGCGTGGTTATCGAAAAAGGCTTCCAGGTTGGCGGGGATGTGATCCGTTCAAAGGGGATTCATCTGGAGTCCCTGGCGATTGTGGACAGCATGGATGAGAAGACGGGAACCATTGTATTTCGGGATGAGCACTGAGCCGAACGGCGCTAAGCAAGGAGAAGGGTGGAGACAATTCCATCCTTTTCTTTTTGCCGGAAAAGAAGGGAGAGGGCCTTTTGGGCCAGTTCTTCCGTGTCCGCCTGGTGATAGACCGGGATTACCTTTGCGTGTGGGAAACGCGCTCTTAACGGTTCCAGATAGCCTTTCCGCATAAGGCGTCCCAGATCCGTTTCCGTGACAACGGGGCCGCCGGATAAAAAGGGCGCGGCCAGTTCCAGACGGTGGCAGCAGGCGCGGGGATCCCGTCCGATGGCCGCAAGCCCCTGTACGGTCAGAATCAGTCTGGCATCCGGGGGAATCACCGGTTCCTTTGGACCGGGAAATTTGCAGGGAAGCTGCCTGGAGCCGTCGGCCTCAACGAGAATCAGATCGGCCTCGCGGGATGCCTCCCGGCAGGCTTCGGCTCCGGGCCAGGTGATTTTGGAAATGGAAAAAGCCTCTTGGCCGGAAAGAGAAGCTTTTGAAACGGGAGCAGCCGGCGCGCCCAGAACCGCGAAGCCCTTCTCCAAGAGGAGACTGCGGGCTTTTTGGCCGGAAGAAGTCAGAAAATCGCCGGCTTCCGGCCAGAAGGCAGAGAGATCCCTCTGCATATGTGTCGTAGTATATACGAGAACCCGCTTCCCGGCGGCGCGCTGCTCCCTTGCCAGGCAGAAGAGAAGGGAGGTTTTGCCGCCTGCTCCGGCCAGAGCCGCAGTCAGGGGAAAAGAGAAGGCGTTCAGATTCAGGGCCCGGCTCAGGGAAGAAAAGGTTCCGTTTAAGGTGTCAAATTTCAAAAAATCAGCCTCCTGACTTTGTCCGCGCAGGCCAAAGGCCATGCTGAGCATAACAAAATCATAACGTGTTTTCCGGGAAAATACAAGAAGCGGATTTAAATTGGAGAGGGCGCCGAAAAAGGCGCCCTAACCAAAATAACAAAATCAGTGATTTTTTTCCAAAAGCTGGGAAGGTTCGATTTCAAGAGCACGTGAAATGTTAAACAAGACTTCAAGAGAAAAAACTTTAATCATATTGGGAGCCTCGATCGCACTGAGAAAAGAACGACTGATGTCGGCTTTTTCCGCAAGTTTTTCCTGGGTCAGACCGGCTTTTCGGCGATAATATGTAATATTTAACGCCATCCGATAGTAGAAGTCTTTGTTTTCGAAACTTATTTCTTTTCGTCGTGGCATAGGGAAACCTCCTCTCACTGTTTGTTATATATCATTTTAAAGGGTTCACTCTCATCATAAACAATCTATTAAAAAGCCTATGCAATCTAATAAAGTAAATTTCTATAAAAAAAATGTCAAAAGCGAAGAGACAATGGCAAAGAGAGACGAAAAAATAAGAATTATTCCTGTAAAATTTCCAGGAAAAATGGTATAGTGGAGGAGAGCGGCGGGTACGCCTTGCCCCGCGGGCGTATGCAGGTTTGCTGCCAGAAAGGAGCGCAAAATGAGACTGGAAAAAATTCAAAGGGTACTGAAAGAAAAAGGGATGGAATATGCCTATAATGAGGAGGATGGCTGCGGAAGCCTGGACTTTTTGTACAGAGGAATCCCCTATCATATCTGGGAGTTCGCGGACGGAAAGGAACCCTGCGGAGTAGAGACAAATATCCGGAATGCCGGGAGAACCGAGGACATTGAGGGGGATTATGAGGAGACGGTATGCCGGGAATTAAAAAGCTGGCCGTGAAAATCAGGCCAGCAGTTCCATAAGCTCCCGGTGAAGAAAGCCGTTGGTGGCAAGCATGGAAGCGGGGCGGTCCAGAGGAAGCGGGCTGCCTTTGTAGTCTGTGGCGGTTCCGCCGGCCTCCCGCACCAGAAGAATGCCTGCCGCGAAATCCCAGGGCTTTAAGTTCATTTCAAAGAACGCGTCGGTGCGCCCGCAGGCCACATAAGCAAGATCGATGGCCGCGGAGCCGATCCTGCGGATGTCCTGGCAGCGCAGAAAGATTTCCCGGAACGCCTCGAAATTTTTCCGGGCGTATTCATGCTGGTAAGGCGCCGTGCCAATGGAAATCAGACTGTCCTGCAGGGTCTGATTGGCGCTGACATGGATGAGAGAGCCGTTGCGAAAAGAGCCCCTTCCCTTTTCGGCAAAAAACAGCTCATCCGCATAGGGATCGTAAACAATGCCCGCCGTCAGAGAACCGTCCAGGACCAGGGCAAGGGAAACGGCGCTGTGCCGGAAATGATGGATCAGGTTTGTGGTGCCGTCCACCGGATCCAGAATCCAGAAGGAGCCGGAGAAATCAATGTCCCCGTTGTCCTTTTCTTCTCCCATAAACTGAATTTCCGGGTAAAGCTCCACAAGCTTTTGCTGAAAATAGGACTGAACCTGAAAATCCACGTCCGTGACATAATCGGACAGCCCCTTGACATGAATGTGAGAAGCCGCTTCATAGTCTGTGAAAAAGGGCCTGGCGGCTTTTACGATGTCAATAACCTGCGTGTAATCGATTTTATACATGAAAAACCTCCTTTGCGGTAAAAGTTCAGCTGGCTGGACCTTTATCTTATCCGTTCATAATAAACTAGGTCCATACCATCTTTTACATTTTTAACTTGTCCTGTTTTTCTGTAACCCATTTTTTCATATAAATAGCACAATTTGGCTTCCTGCAAGATTGTATCTAATTCCCATCTCCGCGCATAGGGATACTTTGCTTCGACAGCCTTTATTGTGATTGACATGGTTCCCCTCTGCATGTAAATAGGCAGCTTATCAGTGTTTGCCCTTAAAATTATATCACTGAAGAGCGCCGGTTTCTATCTTTTTCTCAAAAATGGCGAACAAAGGGGCTGTGAAAAATGATTTTTCATTTTCCACAGCCCCTTCACCGGAAGCCGCGTAAATCCTAATCTGAATTTTTTCAGACGGCCTTACTTCCTTGTAGGAAAGGACGGTCCTGCCTCAAATTTACCCGCCACATCCTTCAGATACTGCCGGATTGGCAGATGCTGGGGACATGCCTTTTCACACTGGCCGCAGCCGACGCAGTCGCCAGCCTTGCCGTGCTTCAGGGAAAGATTGTGGTAATACACCGCCTGGCTGGAAAAACTGCCCGTTGTCATTTGGCTGCTCCCAGTCCATATAATTAATCTGCAGCTGGATGAAGTCCAGAACCGCTCCGTATTGGCTCAGGATCTCGTCCAGCAGTTCCGGCGTATCATGGAAGGACATTCCCACCTGCCGGATCTTTCCCTCTGCTTTCTTCCGTGCCACGAATCCGAACGCGTCATATGTTTTGCACTTCTCATAGACATTGGTACCCATATTGTGCAGAAGATAATAGTCAAAATACTCCACGCCGCAGTGAGTGAGCTGCTCATGGAAGATACGATCCAGATCTTCCGCGTCTTTGAAGTCCCGCAGGGGCAGCTTCGTCGCCAGCTGAAAACTGTCCCGGGGGTGCCGCTCTGTCAGCGCCTTGCGCACCGCCTCTTCCCCGTGGTATCCATGGTAGGTGTAAGCAGTATCAAAATAGGTAAATCCCTTTTCAAGAAAGCGGTCGAAAAGCCGGTTGATTTTCTCATAATCAAAAGAATCTGGCTGATCAGCCTGCAGCACCGGCAGGCGCATACACCCAAATCCAAAGTCTGCTTTTCGTTCCTGTGTCATGTCAAATCGCTCCTTCCTCAGTCAGAATGACGGGTCTCCATTCGTTTCAGTTCTCGCGAATGCGGTTCTTAATATGATTCCTATTTTAATCCCACATGACGTTTCTTTCAATTCATATTTTAAACATACTCCATTAGCCCGGCTTATGCGAAAAGACGGCTGCTATTCGCCGGCCATGAGCTTACGTAAGATGTCTGCAAATTCTTCGATATAGTACGTTGCCTGGTCTTTTCGCCAGAATGCGCAGTAATTCCGCGTAATCTGACGGCCCTCCCGACAGACAGGCAGTCTTCGGATGGAAGCTCTTTCCGGCGGAAGCGTACCTACGCTTTCAACCGGCAGAAAGCCCCGGTTGCTCAGCACCAGCAGCCGGCCCTCTTCTACATTGTCCGCGAACAGATAACTGCCTCCAAAGCCCAGCGTATTTTGATAATATTCTTGCTCCGCATGCTGCTGTTCCCGTGAAGTGATCAGTATGCAGGAAGTGCGCCTCAGTTCCTCAATCTGAACCGATTTCTGTTTGCTGAGAGGGTTATTGACGGAAAGTTCCGCATAGCATCCGCACTTCATCAACTCAAAATTTATGTAGGTATCCGAGAACGCTCTGCGCTGGTCGCTCAGTATCAAATCCACGCCGCCGAAACGAAGCAGATCATAGAGCTCTTCATGGGTTCCGTTCACGATATGGATGGTCACTTCCGGGTATATTTTTGAAAATTCCTCAATCGCTTGATAGAGTTCCAACCCGCTGTAACACCGCAAATACCCGATGCGCAGCTGCAATTCCTGATCGGTTCCAAGGCGTTTCGTTTCACGGACAAGATCGTCCACCTGCTCCAGAATCGCTTTACAGTGTGTATAAAAATACTGACCGGTGGGCGTTATGGTAAAGCGGCGGTTTCCCCGGCGGATCAGTTCAACGCCCAATTCTTTTTCCAATGACTGAATCTGCTGGGAAATTGCCGATTGCGAAATGTAACACTGTTCCGCCGCCTCTGTGAAACTGCCGCAGTCAATAACGGCCGCGAAATATTTCATCTGCCTTAACAGCATAATCTGCTCCTCCTCTCGTGAACTTCATCCACAAAAAGATCGTTTTTTATTCCTGCAATAGCCAATCGGCAATATCATAAATTTCGATCCCCTCATAGCTATATTTGGGATGCCGTGTCCGGGCAATAATCATTTTGGGATAAGCATCCCGAATTTGCAGTAACGGCTGACTCTCCCTTTCAAGCGTTTTCGGATCTGAAATATTGTCACTGACCTGAATATAGATTTTTTCGTCTCCTTTTTGTGCTACAAAATCGATTTCCTTTTGATATAACTTTCCCACGTATACATCATATTCCCTGCGGAGCAATTCAATACAAACCATGTTCTCATATACTCTGCCGTAATCCATATTTCTGCTCCCGAGAATAGCATACCGGATACCTGTATCACACAGATAAAATTTTTCAGAGCTTTCCAGATATTTCTTTCCACGAATATCATATCGTTTGATATCGTAAAAGATAAAAGCGTTACACAAATACTTGATATATTTGCCAACCGTTA
>DVIQ01000104.1 GCA_018711185.1 Candidatus Limivivens intestinipullorum
CCCCTCAAGATGAGATATCCCACGCGAAAGCGGTAAGACCCCTTGAAGACGACGAGGTAGATAGGTCGGAGGTGGAAGTGCAGTAATGCATGGAGCTGACCGATACTAATAGGTCGAGGGCTTGACCAAAAACACTTAGCGACTGGCGAGCCGAAGGCGAAGACAGAGCTTAGTGTGTTGGTCGTTCTATGAGCGAAGCGAATAGAACTTCCTTGTAAAAGTTCTCAGCCAACTGCAAGACGCCAAAGTCTGTAGTGGCAACCGAGAACAAACGGGTTTGGGAAAAAGAATCGGATGAAATGATCTGTATGTGGTTTTGAAGGTATATGGCCAATCCAATACCAAAGACATGGACTGCTGTAGCGATACGGCAGTTTTTTGTGTTTAAATAATATCCGTTTATTCCAGCAATACCGCCCGATATAACGAACCAACAACGCACACCGCGGGAAATCCTGCGCCGCAGGCGAAGAATATAAGGTCAAACACAACTGGCAGTGATCAGCAGCGGAAACCGGAAACCTCCGCACTTTCGTTTCCTTGTACGAAAGTTTTACTGGATACGGCCTCTTTTTTGTATCTCCGACACATGGAATTTTATCTGAAAATATGGCAGAATATACCCATAATTGGGAGAATGTTTTACGGAGGAGGTATCTGTATGCTGACGAAAAAGCAAAATTTACTGGAAACAATTCATGGGGGAAATCCGGACCGGTTTGTAAATCAATACGAGGCATTTCAGATGGTTTATACGCCGATTATGATGCAAAGTCCAATGCCGGAATACGGAGGAGAGCCGGTGGTGAATGCTTGGGGAGTGACGAATGTCTGGCCCAAAGGGACTCCGGGAGGGTTTCCGGTGCATACACCGGATAAGATTGTTATTAAAGATATTACACATTGGAAAGATTATGTACAGGCACCTCCGACTAAATTCGATGAGAAGGCCTGGGAACCGTTTATCAAAGCAGCGGAAGCGATTGACCGGGAAGAGTATTTCGCAATGGCTTTTGTGGCGCCGGGGATTTTCGAACAGTGTCATCATCTGGGAGAGATTCAGAACACACTGATTAATTTTTATGAAGAGCCGGAGCATATGAAAGACTTGATAAAGTACCTGACGGAATGGGAGGTCGCGCAGGCAGAAGAAATCTGCAAATACCTGAAGCCGGACGGACTGTTTCATCATGACGATTGGGGAAGCCAGACTTCCACGTTTATTTCTCCGGAAATGTTCGAAGAATTTTTACTTCCTGCTTATAAGGATATTTACGGCTGTTATAAAGAAAATGGGGTGAAGCTGATCACACACCACAGCGATTCCTACGCGGCTACGCTTGTACCGTTTATGATCGATATGGGAATTGATATTTGGCAGGGAGTTATGACCACGAATAACATTCCGGAGCTGATTAAGAAATACGGCGGAAAGATTTCTTTTATGGGAGGAATTGACAGCGCGAAGATTGACTTTGAGGGCTGGACACAGGAGGTTGTGGAGCAGGAAGTGAAAAAGGCCTGCGATGCCTGCGGAAAGCTGTACTTTATACCGAGCGCGTCCCAGGGACTTCCGATGAGCACGTATCCCGGAGTGTATGAGGCGACCACAGCGGCCATTGAGAAGTACAGTAAAGAGGTGTTTGGAAAGTAAATCTGCGTTTTTGAGGCCATACCGCAAATTTGGCGGCAGACTTCTGCAGAAATAAATTTTGCGCCGGACAGGGCTTTTGGCAAAGCGTGTCCGGCGTATTCAGATTTTTTCCAGACTAAAAAGTTTAAAAAGAACCTCCCGCTAGAGATCCCTGTTTATGACAGAGATCTCCGACGGGAGGCTTTTTGACGTCTGTGCTTTGCGAAAACCTTATTTGGTTTTATAGCTTACAGCTTTCGAATATTTTCCAAGTGTGGTAAGCCCGTTTTTAGTGCGGTACGCGGCCACACGGATGCTGTAGGATTTCCCTTTCTTCAGGGAGACCTTCAGCGTTGTGGATCTGGTTTTCTTCAGAAGCTTCCAGGAGCCGCCGGACTGGCGGTAATACACCCGGTAGCCGGAAGCGCCGGAAACCTTCTTCCATTTGAGCTGGACCGTCCATTTGGAGGAAGTCTTTTTCACGGTTTTTTTCGCTGTAATCCGGGAGGCGGAAAGCTGCCTGGGCGCGGTCCACACGGAACGGGATGGGGACTGGCTTCCGAACTTTGTCACACCGCCGGCTTTTTTGTAGGCGGCGACTTTAAAGGTATATTTGGTTTCCGCGGAGAGCCCCGTTACTTTTAAAGAAGTCTTCGTGGTATCTTTGTATTTTTTATAGGTTTTCGTCTTGCTGTCGTATTTGTACACCCGGTAGCCCGTAGCGCCGGAAACGGAGGACCATTTCAGGGTTACGGAGTTTCTGGTCCAGGTGGATTTGGATGAGGTAAGTTTGCCGACTCTTTTCGGGGCCGTTACCTTGGCTTTGACCGTTACCGTACATTGTCTGGAAAGATTGGTTCCGTCCTTGGCAGTAACGGTGATGGTAGCCTTGCCGGCTTTTTTTGCGGTCAGCCTGCCTGAGGAATTTACCGAAACCACGCTGCTGTCGGAAGAAGTCCAGGCCAGGGACTTATCCGTGGCGTTGGACGGAGAAACCGAAGCGGTGAGGGCGGCGGTGTCTCCCGCTGTCATGGACAGGGAAGATTTATTTAAGGAAACAGAGGAAACAGGGACAAAGCAGTTCCAGGTAAAATCGTAGTAGCCCTCCGGTTCAGAGTTAAGGATGTCATCCTTGACCTGCACATAGTAGGTTCCGGGCGAAAGCTCCGTACTCCAAGATCCGACTTTCGGAGATTCCGGCGTTCCGTACAGGAGAATGGGGCGCTGTTTTGTCAGAAGCTGCTGATCTTTATCATAAAGCTGAAAAGTAAGGGCTTCGATCATGGAATTAAACTGGAAAGTGACAGTGCCGCTGCTTGGAACCTGGATTTTATAAAAATCGAACCGGTCCGTAAGCTTTGTGAGAGCGCCCCGCACCTTCTGTCCGGCGGGCAGGTTCATGGCCTGTGAAAAGCTGCTGTTTGGCTCCTTGTCTGCAGCGTTGACAGAAGTAAAAGACGCTTTTATGCGTACATCTCCGCCGCCGTGCCAGCCGACTAAATTATCAATGGCGGAAATATAGTAAGTGCCTTTGGTGTAATAGCCGGATATGGAATTGGTACCCGGAGAGACGGAAGAGCCGGAATGTACGGGACAGCTGTCAAAAGTCAGCGTTAAATCCGGGTCGCGTACTTCGAAATTGGTATAGTCGCGGAAAGACTGCACAGTGATTTCCAACAACCCGTCCGAGGGAAGCGTAACACTCCAAAATACGGGCGTTTTATCGGCTGTGATGGTTTGGGTGTCCCAGGTTCCGTTAAGCGGCAGGCTTTTCACCGTCTGCGCGAAGGCCGGAACGGACAGCGCCAGCATAAAGACCATGGAAGCTAGGCATAACAGCCATTTTGCTAATGGGGAATTTTTTTGAGATGAAGTTCGGTGTTCTTTCATAACTTTTGCCTCCTGAATAAAATTTTTGCTGCATGATATGTGCAGCATAGATACGAATAAGGAAAGGACGGTAGCTTGCCAGCGTGCTACCGCCATTATAGCATAGTTCCCAAGCGAAAACAAGAATGGAGAATTACTGTGAAATTTAACCAATCGAATCATAAGAATTTCAATGAAAACCAAAAAATATTCTATGTTTCTTCTAAAATAATCGTTGTATAGTATCAATATCAACAAATGCTGCGGGCGATGGCCCGCGCAGAAGGGAGAAATGGATATTATGAAGAAAAACAGAGCATTAGTAATGGCTATGGCGGCAGTGATGGGCCTTTCCCTTTCCGCTTCCGCATTCGCAGAGGAAACGGTGGCAAACAAGGACAAGCCTTTGGTATGGTTTAACCGCCAGCCCTCCAACAGCTCTACCGGCGAACTTGATATGACTGCCCTGAACTTCAATGAGAATACTTATTATGTAGGATTTGACGCAAATCAGGGTGCAGAGCTTCAGGGTACCATGGTACTGGATTACATTCAGTCAAACATCGACACCATCGACCGCAACGGCGACGGCGTGATCGGCTACGTTCTGGCAATCGGCGATATCGGACACAATGACTCCATCGCTCGTACCAGAGGCGTTCGGAAAGCTCTGGGCACCGGCGTTGACAAGGACGGCGAGATCAACAGCGATCCCATCGGTACCAACACAGACGGTTCCGCTACAATCGTACAGGATGGATCGATTGAAGTAGACGGTACGACCTATGTAGTGCGTGAGCTTGCTTCTCAGGAGATGAAGAACTCCGCAGGAGCTACCTGGGACGCGGCTACCGCAGGAAATGCCATCGGCACCTGGTCTTCTTCCTTTGGCGATCAGATCGATGTTGTTGTTTCCAATAATGACGGAATGGGAATGTCCATGTTTAACGCATGGTCCAAGGACAACCAGGTTCCCACCTTCGGATATGACGCGAACAGCGACGCTGTAGCGGCTATCGCAGAGGGCTACGGCGGAACGATCAGCCAGCACGCAGACGTACAGGCTTACCTGACACTCCGTGTTCTGAGAAACGCTCTGGACGGCGTTGATATTGATACCGGTATCGGTACGGCAGACGAGGCCGGAAATGTTCTGACAGACGATGTATATGTATACAATGAGGAAGAGCGTTCCTACTACGCGTTAAACGTAGCGGTTACCGCTGAGAATTATCAGGATTTCACAGATTCTACCGTAGTTTATGAGCCGGTATCCAATCAGTTGGACGAGGCAGAGCATCCGAGAAAGAGCGTATGGCTGAACATCTACAACGCAGCCGACAACTTCCTGGGCTCCACCTATCAGCCGCTGCTTCAGAAGTATGATGATCTGCTGAACCTGGATGTTGAGTACATCGGCGGCGACGGCCAGACCGAGTCCAATATCACCAACCGTCTGGGCAACCCCAGCCAGTATGACGCGTTCGCGATCAATATGGTTAAGACAGATAACGCAGCTTCTTATACCTCTCTGCTGAGCCAGTAATATTCGTCGAAACAGAAAAGGCAGATTTATTAGGGAGAAGAAATTCTCCCTAATCTTATTTCGAAAACAGGAGTAAAAATATGGCAGATAAGAAAGATGATATTGTCTTATCGATACGCGGAATGAGCAAGTCCTTTGGCCGAAACCGGGTTTTGGAGCACATCAACCTGGATGTGAAGCGTGGGACGGTAATGGGGCTCATGGGGGAAAACGGCGCCGGCAAGTCTACCATGATGAAATGTCTGTTCGGTACATACCAGAAGAATGAGGGAACGATTTATCTGGACGGGAAGGAAGTTAATTTTTCCGGTCCGAAGGACGCCCTTGAGAACGGCATTGCCATGGTTCACCAGGAACTGAACCAGTGCCTGGAACGGAACGTGATCGACAACTTGTTCCTTGGCCGTTATCCGGTGAACTCCATGGGCGTGGTCGATGAAGGCAGAATGAAGAAGGAAGCTTCCGAGCTTTTCCGAAAACTGGGAATGACCGTAAATCTTACCCAGCCTATGCGAAATATGTCCGTATCACAAAGGCAGATGTGTGAAATCGCGAAGGCGATTTCCTACAATGCGAAAGTGATTGTACTGGATGAGCCCACATCGTCTCTGACGGTTCAGGAAGTAAACAAACTTTTTGAAATGATGCGGATGTTAAAGAAACAGGGAATTGCGCTGATCTACATATCCCATAAGATGGACGAGATTTTCGAGATCTGTGACGAGATTTCCGTACTCCGGGACGGAAATCTGGTTATGACCAAGAAAGCCAAAGATACCAACATGAACGAACTGATCGCGGCCATGGTTGGCCGTTCTCTGGAAAACCGTTTCCCGCCGGTAGACAATAAGCCGGGAGAGGTGGTTCTGTCCATCCAGCACCTGTCCACGAAGTACGCTCCGCATCTGCAGGACATTACCTTCGATGTGCGGCAGGGAGAAATCTTCGGACTGTACGGACTGGTGGGGGCAGGGCGTACCGAGCTTCTGGAGACCATTTTCGGCGTTCGTACCAGAGCGGCGGGACGTGTGTACTTCCAGAACCGGCTGATGAATTTTAAGAATGCCAGGGAAGCCATGGACCACGGTTTTGCCATGATCACGGAGGAACGTAAGGCCAACGGGCTTTTCTTAAAGACAGACCTGACCTTTAACACGACAATCGCGAATCTGGATCAGTACAAGTCCGGTATTGCCCTTTCCGATCAGAAGATGGTAAAGGCGACGGCCAAAGAGATCAAGATTATGCATACGAAATGCATGGGACCGGACGATATGATCACAAGCCTTTCCGGAGGTAATCAGCAGAAGGTTATTTTTGGAAAATGGCTGGAGCGGGCGCCCCAGATCTTTATGATGGACGAGCCCACCAGAGGTATCGATGTAGGAGCCAAATACGAGATTTATGAGCTGATTATCCAGATGGCCAAAGAAGGGAAAACTATTATCGTGGTTTCCTCCGAGATGCCGGAGATTCTGGGAATTACGAACCGGATTGGCGTTATGTCAAACGGCCATCTTTCTGGAATTGTAAACACGAAAGAGACAAACCAGGAAGAGCTTTTAAGGCTCAGTGCAAAATATCTATAAGCAGGGAGAATGTTGGATATGGCGAATGGAAATAGTAATATCCTGACGGCTGAGCAGGAACGGAAGCTGCGCCAGCCAATCGACGAGTATGTCGGAAAAATACAGAGTAAGATAGACGCGCTCAGAGTGGATGGGACGGACAAAGTGGTGTCCCTGCAGAGCAGGATCGGAAACACAAAGAGAGACCGGAATCTCACAAAAGAAGAAAAGGATTCCGCAATCGCGGGCTATCAAAAGGAACTGGAAGCCGCGAAGGCTGTGGAAGCGAAAAATAAGGACGAGATTTCAAAGCTGATCTCGGACGCGGTGAATTATCTGAAGGGCCACTATGACAGCGAATATTACCAGAAGGTTGCGGTAAGCTGCGAGCAGGAAAAAATCGCGGCAAAGGAAAAATACGCCAGGAAGGTGGCGGAGCTGGAAAAGGAGCACAGCGCGGCTGCGGCGAAACTGACGGATCGTCATGAAATTAAGGACGAAAAGTACGTTTACAAAAACCGCCTGTTTGACGCGAAGCTGGATCTCCAGAAAGATTTCCAGGAGATCAAGGACAGAAAGCATGATGCCTTCACTTACCGGTATCATCTGATCGATCTGCTCCGTATGTCGAAGTTTACGGTCGCGGAAAATCTGGCCCAGAGATGGGAGAATTACAAATACACCTTTAACCGCAGGGAGTTCCTTCTGAAGAACGGACTGTACATCGCGATTATACTGATTTTTATTGTGCTGTGTATCATCACGCCTATTTTGAAAAATACGCCGCTGCTGACCTACAACAATGTTTTGAACATTCTGCAGCAGGCTTCGCCCAGAATGTTCCTGGCGCTGGGTGTTGCGGGACTGATCCTGCTGGCAGGCACTGACTTGTCCATCGGGCGTATGGTAGGTATGGGTATGACGACGGCGACGATTATCATGCATCAGGGACCAAATACCGGCGGTGTGTTCGGACATGTTTTTGATTTCTCCGGACTGCCCGTTGTGGTCAGAATGATCTTCGCCCTTATCATGTGTATTTTGCTGTGTACCCTCTTTACATCCATCGCGGGATGCTTTACAGCGAAGTTCAAGATGCATCCGTTTATTTCCACCATGGCAAACATGCTGATTATCTTCGGTCTGGTTACCTACGCGACAAAGGGTGTGTCCTTCGGGTCCATTGATTCCGCGATCCCCAGTATGATCATTCCCAGAATCAACGGCTTCCCCACGATTATTCTATGGGCCGTGGCAGCGGTGATCATTGTATGGTTTATCTGGAACAAGACGACGTTTGGCAAGAATTTGTACGCTGTGGGCGGAAACTCGGAGGCGGCATCGGTTTCCGGTATTTCCGTATTTAAGGTTACGGTGGGCGCCTTTGTGCTGGCCGGTATTCTCTATGGATTTGGTTCCTGGCTTGAGTGCGCGAGAATGTTCGGTTCCGGTTCCGCGGCTTATGGACAGGGCTGGGAGACAGACGCCATCGCGGCCTGCGTAGTGGGCGGCGTATCCTTCACCGGCGGTATCGGAAAGATCTCAGGCGTGGTAGTCGGCGTGCTGATTTTCACGGCTCTTACCTACTCCCTGACGATCCTTGGTATCGATACGAACCTTCAGTTCGTATTTTCCGGTATCATTATTTTGGTAGCCGTAACCCTGGACTGCCTGAAATACGTTCAGAAAAAATAAGCGCCGCGCGTTTTTTACGCGGTCTGCAAAAGAGCCAGAGAAATCTGGCTCTTTGTTGCTGTTCACGGCCCACCGGTCCGTGAACAGCAACTTCGCGGATTCATTGGAAATTCGCTTCGCGAATGGGAATCCGCTCACGCTCGAATCATTTTCTGTGCTGTAGTTACCGTTCCGGTTTCAGCGTTTACAACTGGGAATGCTTCTGCTATAATTAACCGAATCAGGGAAGTCCCCTGCTTTTATTGCGCGGAGCAATACGAATGGAAGGCCAGAATGCCTGAAAAAGCGGCTGCCGCGGGCCAGGAAAGGCTGTCGAGGAGGCTGGAAAGCGGGGGGCGGGGCGGAGGAAAAAATGGATTCTTATAAATATACCGTCCTCCTTGTGGATGACGAGGAGGAAGTGATACAGGTTATCATGCGGAAAATAAACTGGGAGGGCCTGGGTTTTTCCGTGATCGGATACGCGACCAACGGGGTAAAGGCCTTCGAATTGGTGGAGGAGTACCAGCCGGACGTGGTGATGACGGATATTAAAATGCCTTACATGGACGGCATCGAGCTGGCGGGGCGCATCAGGACGGAATATCCGGCCACGAAAATACTTTTTTTTACGGGCTTCGACGATTTTGAGTACGCGAAGGAGGCCGTGCATCTGGAGGCGGAGGAGTATATTTTAAAGCCGGTAAATTCCGTGGAAATGACGAATGTGTTTACGCGGATGAAGATAAAGCTGGATCAGGAGATCAGCGAAAAAAGAAATACGGAAACCCTTCAGCGGTACTATTTGGAATCGCTGCCCCTTCTTCAGGCAAATTTTTATTCAACGCTGATCGAGGGACGCATCCGGGAGGAGGAACTTCCCAAGTATCTGGCGGACTGTCAGATTTCTCTGCCGGGGCCGTATTTCTGCTGTCTGGTCATTCATACCTCCGCAAGCCGCGCTCCCCAAAATATGAATCCCATGCTTCTGTCCACTTCGGTTCAGAAACAAGCCAGGGAGCGGCTGGGAGAAAAGTGGAGAGCGAAGTTTTTTACCTATCTGGGCAACACGGTTTTGATTGCTCAGATGGGGACGGAAAACGAGGTGTCGGAGCTGACGGACGAGTGCGACCGCTTCTGCAGATATGTTCGCCGTATGATTGAGGCGGTGGTGACGGTTGGAATCGGCGAGGTGTGCGAAAACATACTGGACTTGTCCCAGTCCTATGCCGGAGCAAGGGAAGCCGTTTCCTACCGGGGAATTTATGGGGCCACCAGAGCCATCAATATCAAAGAGATCGCGCCCCAGGAAATCCGGGGTGCCGGAAATACGGGGGAGGAAGCCATGACGAATCTGTTTAAGATGATCCGGCTTGGATCCGAGGAGGAGGTCTCCCAGGCTGTGGAACGCTACTGGAAGCAGATTTCACTGCCGGAGATTTCTCTGCAGCAGCATCATATCGCCGTGATGGAGATGGTGAGCGCCCTGTATCGATTTTCAGCCAACAATGAGATTGAAATGGAACAGGAGCCTTTTTTGGAGAACATGGGAGAACTGTATGTACGTCTTCTGGATCTGGAACCGGAGGCTCTGAAAAAATGGCTGTTGGAGACGAGCCTGCTTTTCAGGGAAAAGCTCATACGGGCCAGGAGCCGTTCCACGAAGTCGTTTGTGGTGAAGGCGATGGAGTATGTCCGGAGCCATTACGCGGACGAGGAGATTTCTCTGGATCAGGTATGTGAGGTTCTGGGCGTGTCCAGCTCCTATTTTTCGACGATTTTTAAAAAAGAAACGGGAAATTCTTTTATCGGGTATCTGACGGATTTCCGTATGGAGCAGGCCGCGCGTCTGCTCATCGGTACAAATGAGAAAAGCTATATTATCGCAAAGCAGGTGGGGTACGCGGACCCGAATTATTTCAGCTACGTTTTTAAAAGAAAATACGGCGTGTCCCCTTCAAAATACAGAACGGAGCATACAGAAAAGTGAAACACAAAGCTTTCAGGCAGTGGAAGGAGCGCAGGTCCAGGGGAATCCAAACCACGCTTATGACGGCCTTCTCGGTTATTTCCATCTCCATTATGCTGATTCTGGGAATCGTGCTGTACGCCAGATTTTCCGCTCTGTCCAGGGGGGAGATTATCCAGAGCACAACGAAGCTTATGGAACAGACCGGGGAAAGTCTTGAGGATTATCTCATCAGTATGCGTCAGATTTCTGACGCTGCCTATTACAATGTTATAAAGGACAGTGATTTTTCCGACCAGGAGCAGGAAATCCAGGAGGGACTCAACCTTCTGTACGAAGCGAACAGGGATAATCTGCGCAGTATTGCCGTTTACAATGACTATGGGAGCCTTATGACGGCGGAGCCGGTGGCGATCCAGAAGGAAGATCCGGATATTACCAGGCAGGACTGGTATAAACAGGCCATGGATGAAACGGAAAATATGCATTTTTCAACGCCGCATATCCAAAATTTGTTTGATGACAACAGCTTCCGGTATTACTGGGTGATCTCGCTGAGCAGGGTTGTGGAGCTGACGACCGGCGGCGATGCCCAGCAGGGAGTGCTGCTTGTGGACATGGATTATTCCAGCATTTCCAGGATGATGAATCAGCTCAATACCATGAACAACGGACAGTATTATTATCTCTGCGACAGCAACGGAGAGATTATTTACCATCACCGGCAGCTCCAGCTGAGCAATGGGATTGGAAGCGAGAATAACCAGGCAGTGGCGGACTATAAGGAGGGCGTGTACGATGAGGTATTCCAGGGGCAGCGCAGAAAGGTGATTGTGAATGCCATAAGCTACACCGGGTGGAAGCTTGTGGGGGTGATTCCTTACTCCGCCTTTACCCACGGGATGGTCAATATCCGGTATTTTATCATTATGCTGACGCTTTTGATGGCTATGATGCTGGTGTTTATCAACCGGGTGGTTTCCGTGAGGATTTCCAGGCCAATCCTGAAGCTGAACCATTCCGTCATGGAATATGAGGCGGGGAAGAAGCCGGAAATTTACATCGGAGGTTCCAGGGAGATCCGGTATCTCGGGTATTCGATCCGAAGCTCCTATGAGCAGATCCAGGAACTGATGCGGAAAATTCTATGGGAGCAGAACGAGCGCAGAAAGAGCGAGCTGGATGCTCTTCAGAGCCAGATTAATCCGCATTTTCTGTACAATACCCTGGACTCCATTACCTGGATGATTGAAGGCGGGCGAAACGATGAGGCGGCTTATATGATCACTCAGCTTGCCAGGCTTTTTCGGATCAGCCTTTCCGGCGGACGAACCATTATCAGCGTGGCTGACGAGCTCCAGCACGCGAAATGCTATATGAATATCCAGAAGGTGCGCTATAAGGATTCCTTCGATGTGACATTTGAGACAGACCCGGAAGTAGAGCGATGCTGCGTGGTGAAACTGATCCTGCAGCCCATACTGGAAAACGCCATTAATTACGGTATAAGCGGAATGGACGACTGCGGCAGGATTAAGGTTTCCGGCGCTTTGAAGGATGGAAAGGTGTTCCTTACCGTGGAGGACAACGGAATCGGAATCCCCCGGGAGGAAGTGGAGCTTCTTTTGACAGACGGCAGCCGGGTTCACAAAAAAGGATCCGGAGTGGGGCTTGTAAATGTAAATAACCGTCTCCAGATCCTGTTTGGAAAGGAATACGGTCTTCGCGTGGAGAGCGAGCCGGACGAAGGAACGAGAGTTATCATCTGCATTCCGGCAATTCCCTATAATGAAGAAAACCGGCGGCTTCTGGAAAACGGCCGTCTGCCGTGAATGACGGGAAAATAATAGATTTTTGCAGGAAAAGCGGCGATGAAAAATAATAGCAAAAAGATTTTTATTTTAACAGAGGCGGTTCTGGCAGTTCTGGTGATTGTGACGGCCATCGCGATGGCCGGGGAGTGGAACGGACAGAAGCGGGGAAGGGTTTCGGTGATTGTCCGGAATTCGGATAACAGCCAGTGGTCCGCGTTTAAATATGGCCTTCGAATGGCGGCGGAAGACCTTGAAATGGAAATGTTTGTGGTCAGCACCGCGGAGCAGATGAGCGTGGAAGAGCAGGAAGAGCTGATTCAGTGGGAGATCGACAATCATGTGGACGCGGTGATTGTGCAGCCTCTTCCGGGGGAAGAGGCCGCGCGGATGCTGGAAAGCGTGGGCGATCAGATTCCGCTGATGCTGCTGGAGTACGGTATTCCAAAGGAAGCGGGGGAGAATGGACTTCCGGTTGTCGGGCCGGACCATGAGGCCATGGGAAGGGCTTTGGCGGAGGAGCTGCTGAAGGATTACCAGGGAGATCTTCAGGGGAAAACGCTGGGTATCCTTGCGGAGAGTGAAGAATCGGAGGCAGTACGGAACCGGGAAAAAGGTTTTCTGGACGCTATAGAAGGCAAAGGCGGCACGGTTCTGTGGTCCCTGTATGAGGGAGGAGAAACACGGGATCAAATTTTAGCCGGGCAGGAGGAGACGGATTTTGTGATCGCACTGGACAACGCGAGCTTGATCAGCGCGGGGGCGTCTTCCTCGTCCAATGATCTGCACGGCGCTCTTGTATATGGAATCGGAAATTCCACGGAAGCGGTCTACTATCTGGATGTGGGGAGTGTGGAGTGTCTGGTGGTTCCCGACGAATTCAGTATGGGATATGAGAGCCTGAACGAGGTGGCGGAAAAGCTGTCGTCCTTTTCCGGAACGATGGAAAACCAGACGGTATCCTATACGGTGATTCGCAGGGAAATGATTTTCACAGAGGAGAATCAGGAGCTTCTTTTCGCCATGAACCAGTAAACAGGCGGAATGCTCCGGGATTTTGCAAAGCTGCGGCGGACGGCAATTTCGGATTTGGAGGTAGGAAGATGAGGAGGAAAAAGGTTTTGGCAGCCGGCTTAGCGGTTTGCGCGGCGGCGGCGCTGCTGGATGGATGCCGGGGACAAAGAACCCAGGCGCCCCAAAGGCTCCAGGTGGGCGTTGCCTGCTACAATCAGAGCGACACCTTTATCAGCGAACTGACGGATTCCTTCCGGGAGCAGCTTGGCGGGGAAGAATACAAGGAGCTCGCTCCAACGGTAACGCTTAAAGACGCGGCCGGCCTCCAAAGAACCCAGGACGACCAGGTGAAGGAGCTGATCGATGAGGGCTGCAATGTTTTATGCGTGAATCTGGTTGACCGTACGGATCCCTCGGAAATCATTGAGCTTGCCAGGGAGAGCGGCGTTCCGATTATCTTTTTTAACCGGGAGCCGGTGAATGAGGATATGATGCAGTGGAGCGGCCTTTACTATGTGGGAGCGGACGCTGAGCAGTCCGGGGTGATGCAGGGAGAGCTGGCCGCGGACGCCATAAAGGCGGACAGCCGGATTGACCGGAATAAGGATGGAAAGATTCAGTATGTGGTTCTGGAAGGGGAAGCCGGCCACCAGGACGCGATTCTCCGCACGGAAAAAGTGGCAGATACGCTGAAAAAAGAGGGCGTTGAGCTGGAAAAGCTGGGAAGCGGAGTGGCCAACTGGAACCGGGCCCAGGCGGAAAACCGTATGACCCAGATGATCGGCCAATACCAGAATCAGATTGAGCTTGTTTTGGCCAACAACGACGCTATGGCTCTGGGTGCCATTGACGCTTATGAGAAGCTGAATATCACAAAGGCTACATTCCCGATTTTCCTGGGGATTGACGGAACGGACGAGGGGCTGAAGGCGGTGGAGGATTCCAAAATGGCGGGTACAGTCTACAACGACAAGGAAGGTCAGGCGGCGGCTATGGCAGAACTGGCGGCAGCCCTTGCTTCAGGAGAGGGAATGGATGAAATCGCGTTTGAAAATGAGAGATGTATTTATCTGCCCTATGCGAAAATCACAAAAGAAAATGTGGACGCGTTTCGCTGAAAAGAACGTAAAAGGTCTGCGCATATGCTGCGCAGACCTTAGGAACGTAATTCATCATTTCAGCGGGAAATAAAGAGAATCAAATTCTCCGACGATCTCGGAAACCGCTTCGTAAAGTCCGGGATACGTGGTCTCCGGGCCGCCCATGGTCAGCGCGGGGATCAGATATCTGGGGCCCGCGGCCTCGATCAGATCCTTCAGGCCTGCGCGTACCTTTTCCCGGGTCCAGTCCTCACGGTCGTATTTGCCGTTGTCCAGTCCGCCCATGACGGTGATCTTTCCGCCGTATTTCTTGATGATCTCCGGGATGTTGTTGGTGGATACGGCGCCCTGGAAGACGTCTACTCCCATCTCGATCATTTCCGGAACCAGATCCGCGGCATAGGAATCGCTGTGGTGTACGATCACCTCCACGCCGTTCGCTTTCCAGTAGCCGTAAATCTTCTTGTAGGCGGGAAGCAGAAACTCGTCAAACATTTCTTTGGAAATGAAGAGGCTTGTCTGGCTGCCCCAGTCGTCGTGATGGAAGAGACAGTCCGGATGAACGTATTTGATGGTTTCCTCTGCCAGCGTAATCTCCCAGTCCGCCAGGTAGTCGATGAGCTCATGCATGGCTTCCGGCTCCTCATAGAAGTTAATCATGGCGTCCTCCATACCCATGAGGTAATGAAGCTTTTCAAAAATACCGCAGAATACTTTGGCGGTGACGAACTTTTCCTTTCGGTCAATTTTGGAAACCTGCTCGACGGCGTCTTTCCACGCTTCCGCTGGAAGCACCAGGTTCGGGGCCTTTACATAGTCCCGCCAGCGGGTAATATCCTTGCATACCTTGTCCTCGCCCTCACAGCAGGGGAAGGGGCCGGGCGTGCCAGCGGGGAATTTATTTTTTACACCCCAGCCGTTGACCCATTCTCCGCCCGGAACAATGGTGCCGAAGTAGATGGGGAACAGCGGGTCGTTGACCCATTCCTGATATTCATACTGCTTTACAAAGCGGTCCGGATTTCCTCCCTTGATGGTTTCCATAAAATTTTCACGAATCGTAAGCATATCGTTTTCCTCACTTTCTTATTTTTTTCCGTATGTATAAAGGGTGTCGAACATGGCTTCCAGGTTTTCTCTCCTGGCGTTGTCGATGCAGCCGTTAAAATCAAAAATGTAGCCGCCGCCGGGGGCGCACAGATCGATCAGGCGTCTGGTCTCTTCCACAACCTGTTCTTTGGTACCGTGCTCTAGAAGATAGATCGGCAGATTGCCGCTGATGGCAGCCGTATCGCCAAGGATCTTCTTTGCCCGGGCCATGTCCACATTTTCGAAGTGGTAAATTACCTTTCCTTTTGGAACGTCTGCCAGCTGTTCGATGCGGGTGTTGTATTTTCCTTCTGTGTAAATGTAAGGGGTAACGCCCATATCGATCAGGGCCAGCATACATTTTTTCAGCGGCTTCCAGTAAATTTTTTCGTACTGGTCGGGACTCATGAATCCGTCCATTCCCTTGTGCAGCGGGAAGAAGACTCTTTTCACCGGCAGGGGAAGGGTTTTGAAATACTGCCAGGATTCGATCTGGATATCCGCCATCATATCGCAGGCCTCGGCAAGCTCATCGGCGTATTCAAGCTGATCGGTGAGTGTGGCGAGGGTGCCGCGGTAGTAGTCTCCGATGATATCAAAGGGAGCCTCTCCTGCGCCGGTGAACATGGGCGGGAATCCAAGCTCAGCCAGTTTATTAGACACAGCGTTGGACGCGTCGGCCGCCTTTGCGTCCTCTTCGCCGATCCTGGCCAGAAGAGAGAAAGCTTCCTGGGCCTGCTTAGAATACAGAGACGCCAGCGGCGTGGTGTTCAGGACAATGGAGGGGACAAAACGGATGTCCGCCAGCCCTTTCAGAGCGGGAAAAGCCCGGGGAATGTATTTTCGCAGCATGAAACCGGTGAAATCCTTGAGAAGCTCCGGATACTCGTCTTCGCTCATGTATTCGTTTTCAATAACCTGGTGCGTGGAGAAATCCGGTACATGGGTGCCGGGTCTTCCGGGCCAGTCAATCATAGAGGACTGGGCCAGTTCATTGGCTTTGCCGCTTGTGAAAGCAGTGTGGGTGGTGGCGTCCGGCTGAAATTCCGTATAAAATTTCAGCAGGGCCTCCGACGCGGCCGGAAAATTGTACATGGCATCCTTGTAGGAAGAGCCTTCCAGATTGTAGGGAAGCGCGCCGAACATGGGGCAGATCGGAATGCGCTCCGGCTCCTTTAAGGCTATGGCGTCCTCTACCAGCTGAATCCGCCTGGAGAACTTCTCGGCTGCCGGCGCGTCGTTTTCCGCTGCCCGGACGCCGGTGGCAAACCAGGAAGAGCTTGCGTCAAAATTCTTTGATTCTCTCATAGTAACCTCCTTTGTTCATTGACTTTTTCCTCGATTCCAATTATAGTTTCATTATAACAAAGAGACAATTTGTGTATATAGCTGAATAATACATGGATTTTGCTGAAAAAAATCTGATTTTCGTCTGTATAGACGAAAATGTTTCTGAAGGATTCCGTGAACGGGAATGAAGTCTAAAGCGGGTGTCTGCCGCGGAACCTTTGTATTTCACATTTGGGAGGAAGGGAAAATGCTGCTTAGCATGGCAATTCTGGAACATTGGATTTCACAGTATCATCCGGTGTCCATTATTCATTCCACAGAGCCGACAATCTCGGGAATCCGGCTGTTTTCTTATGAGAAGGTGCCCAACGCCGATTATCTCTATGTGGGGAGAAACCGGGATTTTTTTGAAAACTCTCAGTCGGAGGAGGTTCTTCTGGTGCATCGGAAGGATGTAATCAGCCTGAATACTCAGGAACTGGAAGATGTGTTCGACAATCTGATGGACGCCTTTGTGTTTTACCAGAACTGGGAGCAGAAGATGCTGTCCGCCTATCTGAACGAGAATCCCGAACAGGGGATCATCGACGCCTGCAAAGATATTTTCGGCCCAATGTTTTTCGCCACCATGAGCCTTCAGGTTACGGCTTTTTCCAGGCAGTATCCCAGGGGAAGCATTAACCGCAACTGGGATGATTTCTGGGAGATCGGCACCTTATCCATCAATTCCCTGAACCGCATGCAGAAAGGTCAGTATCTGGAGAAAATGTCCCATGCCTGGGACTGCGAAGTCTTTTGCGAGAGATACGCGGAGAATTATCCCTATTCCATGATGATCAGCCAGGAGAATGCCGCCCATAAGCTTACCGGCCAGCTTACGGTGATCAGCAGGACGCCTTTTGAAGAGTATCACAGACACCTGGCGATTTTTCTGAAACGGGCCCTCTGCCTGGTGGCGGGCAGGGAGGGAGGGGCGGAGCAGAGCTCCGTGGCCCAGAGTCTGTTTGAGGATTTTCTTCTGGGAAAGCATACGGATGCCGCAAGCTTCCATACTTTCTACCAGATGCAGGGCTGGAAGCCGGAAAATTACTGCATGATTGTCCTTTTGGGCAAAGAGAATATGGCAATCGCCGCCTGTACCTATCATGTGAAGGCGCTGCGGAAGGCGTTTCCAAACGCGCTTTTCTGTACAGGTTACGGACTCCCGGGCCAGTCCGACCGGGAAATCGTCTGCTGCCTGCCTTTGGAAAACCGAAAGAAACAGACTATGGACAACCCGTTTCCGGCGGAAATACCGGAGGGATTTTTTAAACTTGCCGAAAGAACCGGACTGGATTATTTCTGCAGTTATCCCTTCACGGGAGTGGAGCATCTGGCGGGGCAGTATGTCCAGGCGAAAACCTGCCGGGACAGGGGAGAGAAGTTTTATTATGCCTGCGCTCTGAGAGATCTGGCCGGACTTGAAAGCAGCGAGGAAGTCAGACGGCTGGCCCTTCACCCGGCTCTGGACCGGATCCTTCTCTACGACCGGGAAAAGGGCACCTCTTTTTATGAAATTCTGAAAGTCTATCTGCGCTGCGAAAGAAACCGCGTCCTTACGGCCCGGCAGCTCTTTGTCCATAAAAACACCCTGGTTTACCGCCTGGAAAAAATGGTCCGGCTGTTTTCACTGGATTTGGACGATTCCTATGAGCGGGAATATCTGCTTTTCTCCATCCGGTGCCTGGATGAAGACAAAACGGCGGGTCCGCGCCGGCAGTGAAGCTTTGGAGTGTATAGCGGCTGAACAAAAAGGAAATACTGTGTTTAGCCGGGAGTGCACTTCCTCGAAAACAAAGTACGGCCAGGAAAACGGAAAGGAGCGGGATTGTGGAAGCAGAGGACAGGATAAGCGGCAATCTGGCGGAAAACAGGCGGCTTATGGACCGGATTTTGAGGTCGGAGAAAAGCTTTGATATTGTATACCGTCCTGTGAAAGCCGCCGGACGCCAGGCGGGTTTTTATTTTGTGGACGGAATGGTCAAAGATGAGATCATGGAAAAGCTCCAGGAGTTTTTCTATCATCTGAAGCCGGAGGATCTGCCGGATGGAACAAAAGACGGTCAGAAGACGGCGAAAGAGGACCAAGAATCATCCGGCGGAGGGGAACAGGCGCCCTGGACGGCGATTCCGTATGTGGAGGTGGATGCCGCGGACAGCCCCGGCGAGCTTGCGCGGGCAGTACTCTGCGGCAGCGTCAGCCTCTTTGTGGATGGAATCCGGGAAGCCTATATCATCGACTGCAGGACGTATCCGGCCAGGAGCGTCCAGGAACCGGACAAGGACAAGGTGCTGCGGGGCTCCCGGGACGGGTTTGTGGAGACGGTGGTTTTTAATACGGCGCTGATCCGCCGAAGAATCCGTGATACTGACCTGGTTATGGAAATGCTGAACGCGGGAGAAAGTTCGAAAACAGACATTGTGCTCTGCTACATGGAGGGCCGCGCGGATCCGGCCCTGGTGGAGAAGCTGCGAAGCCGCATAAACGGACTTGAGGTGGACGCGCTGACCATGAACCAGGAAAGTCTGGCAGAGTGTATTTACCATGGAAAGTGGTTCAATCCCTTTCCAAAGTTTAAATACACGGAACGCCCGGACGCCGCGGCGGCTGGGATTCTGGAGGGCAAGGTAGCGGTGCTGGTGGACAATTCCCCTTCGGCCATGCTGCTTCCGGCGACTCTGTTTGACATTATGGAGGAGGCCGATGACTTCTATTTCCCGCCGGTGACGGGAACGTATCTGAAAATCAGCCGGTTTCTTATTGGAATGCTGACCCTCTTTTTAACGCCCCTTTGGCTTCTGCTGATGCAGAATCCCCAGTGGATACCGCCGTCCCTGGAATTTATCAAGGTCCGGGAAGCAGTGAATGTGCCCCTGATTCTACAGCTTTTGATTCTGGAGCTCTCCATCGACGGCCTGAAGCTGGCTGCCATAAACACGCCGTCTATGCTGACCACGCCGCTTAGTGTTATCGCGGCCCTGGTGATCGGGGAATTTACCGTAAAATCAGGCTGGTTTAACGCGGAGACCATGCTTTACATGGCCTTTGTGTCCATTGCCAATTATATGCAGGCCAGCTATGAATTGAGCTATGCCTTTAAATTCATGCGGATTCTGCTGCTGCTTCTGACCTGGGCATTTCAGGCATGGGGACTGGCGGCGGGGGTTGTACTTCTGTGTATCCTGGTGGCCGGAAACAAAACCGTGTCCGGGGAGAGCTACCTGTATCCGCTGTTTCCTTTTGACGGCAGGCAGCTTGCCAGAAGGCTTCTGCGCAGGCGCATTTCCTTTGAACACATGGAAAAAAGGTAACAGAAAAGTAAAACAAAGCGTATAAACCGGCGCGGCCAGGCGCATACTATTCATAGACCGGCGGACCGGAACCGGCGGGCTGCCGTGGGGCCGGTCGGCAAAAGCGAAAACCATAAAGCAAAGGAGAGAAAAGCATGCAGCAGAAAAGAAACCAGGTTTTAGCCATTATGGCATGTCTGTGCGTCCTGACTTTGACGGGATGCGGCAGAAACGACAATGACAAAACCACAGAGAGAATCTCCCTTGGGGATACGGAGAACCGGACAGAGGCCACAGACAGCGATACGAATCACGCCACAGACAACGACACGAACCGTACAACCGATGACAGCGGGAACGTGAACAGCGCCACAGACGGAACCCGGTCAGAAAGCGAAGGAGTAATAGACGAAATCGGAGATGACGTAAGGAACGGCGTAGATGAAGCGGCGGACGATATAAAGGACGGCGCGGCGGACACGGCGGACGACGTGCGGGATGAGGCGGAGCGAATGGCAGACGATGTCAGAGATAATACGGAAAAAAGTACGGAGACAAACCGATAAGCTTGCGAAGCGGAAAAGTCCATGTTACAATGCAGGTAAAAATGGCAACCATTCAGCCCAGGTCTGCGCACATTGCTGCGCAGACCGTAAGAAAAAAGGATTCAGGAGTGCGAAAATCAGCGGCTGGCGAGCCGCGGAAACGGAGAGGACTATGCGATTTCGGCCATGCATTGACATACATAATGGAAAAGTAAAACAGATTGTGGGAGGAAGTCTTAGGGATAACCAGGATACGGCCAGGGAAAATTTTGTCTCTTCCCAGGACGCCGCCTGGTACGCGGAAAAATACCGGAGGGACGGCCTGAAAGGAGGCCATGTGATTTTGCTGAATCACAGCGGATCTCCGTATTTTCATGCGGACCGGGAACAGGCACTGGGGGCCCTGCGCGCCTGCCCGGGGGATCTGCAGGTGGGGGGCGGAATCAATGACGAAAATGCCGCGGACTATCTGGACGCCGGAGCGTCCCATGTCATCGTCACAAGTTTTGTTTTCCGGGACGGGAAGCTGAATCGGGAGAACTTAAACCGGATGCTGCAGGCGGTGGGAAAGGAACGGCTGGTTTTGGACTTGAGCTGCCGCAGACGAGACGGGAGCTATTACATTGTCACGGACCGGTGGCAAAAGTTTACGGATATGGAACTGAACGGGGAGTGCCTGGAAGCGCTCTCTTCCTGCTGCAGTGAATTTTTGATTCACGCGGTGGACGCCGAGGGAAAGACGGCCGGCATAGAGGAGGACCTGGCCGCTTTGCTGGGGGAATGGCAGGGGATTCCGGTGACCTACGCGGGAGGCGTGGGAACCTGGGAGGATCTGGCCCTTCTGGAGCGCCTGGGCAGAGGGAAGATCGATGTGACGGTGGGAAGCGCCCTGGATCTTTTCGGCGGAACGCTTTCTTACGCGAAGCTGGTTCAAAAATACGGGGCAGCAAGAAAATGACGCAAAGTTCTTGTAAAATTGTTCGTATATGGTATAATTATTTTATAGCAGTCAGAACATTTGTCGGAACGCCCGGATAAAAGTCAGGAAACCAGAACAATTATTTGGGCTTGCCCCGCGTTTTGACGCTGTGAATCCGCAGGGGTTCAGCCGGGCTGAACGGCTGCGAGAATCCAAGGAAAAGGAGTTGGGTATATGCGTTATACAATCAGTGGAAAAAATATCGAGGTTACCGAAGCCTTGAAAAATGTCGTGACCGAAAAACTCGGCAAGCTGGAAAGGTATTTTACTCCTGAGACAGAAATCATCGTAACGATGAGTGTGGAAAAAGAAAGACAGAAAATCGAAGTTACCATACCCGTAAAGGGAAATATTATCCGTTCGGAACAGGTCAGCAATGACATGTATGTATCTATAGACCTTGTGGAGGAGGTTATCGAGCGTCAGCTTCGAAAGTACAAAAACAAGATTATTGACAAGCACCAGGGCGGCGGAAACTTCCGCAAGGAATTTATCGAAAAAGAAGTAAAGGATGAGGAAGAGGTAAAGATCATCCGTACGAAGCAGTTTGGAATGAAGCCGATGTATCCCGAGGACGCGTGCGTTCAGATGGAGCTTCTGGGACATAATTTCTTCGTATTCCGCAATGCGGAGACAGAGGAAGTGAACGTGGTTTATAAAAGGAAAGGAAATACCTACGGCCTCATCGAGCCGGAGTGCTGAAGCAAAGCGAGAGCCGGCAGAGGACGGCTGTTTTGGCAAACGTATAAAAGATCGGACGGGGAAGAATCTCTTCCCCGTCCGATCCTTTTTCTGCGATAAGCAGCGGCTATGGTTCGGTATGTTCGGCGGCGGTTTCGCCGGACTGCTTTCGGAGAAATTCCGAAGGGGTACACGCGGTATATTTTCGGAATACGGAGGTGAAGTAGCTGCTGGTGCTGAAGCCAAGCTCCATGGCGATTTCGGTTTTGGTTTTGCCGGCAAGGAGCATTTCCTTGGACAATTCGATTTTCAGCCGGTTAATGTAAACTCTGGGCGGACTGCCGGTCTGCTGGCGGAATTTCAGCTTAAACTGGGACAGGGACAGGCCCGTCTGGACGGCGATGGTTTCCAGGGACAGCTCCTCGCGGATATTGGAATGAATGTAGTGGAGCGCAGCCTCAATGTCCGGCGTGAAGGACGGAAGCTCATCCGGGGGTTTCCGGCTTACCAGGTTCAGGATCATCACAAGAAAAGAAGCGCAAAGATAGCGGTTCGCTTCCCCGCCCTCCCGGGCGCAGGAAAAGGCTCTTGCAAGCAGCCCGAAGATTTCTTTCCGGTTTACTGAGAGAACATGGCGGCCGCCAAAGAGAAGCTGTTTTTGAAGAAAGGCGGCGGCCTTTTGGGAAAGGAAGAGAAAATCGTCCAGACAGCCGGGATCCAGCTGCAGCCAGTAGAATTCGCCCACGGACATGGCGAGCTGGTTGGTGCTGTGGATTTCATTTGGATAGGCGATAAAAAGCTCTCCGCCCTTCAGCGGATAATCCGCGCCGCCGATGCGGAACGTATAATTCCCCTCCGCGATAAAGGTCAGTTCCAGTAAGTTTTCGTGAAAATGGTTCGGCAAAGGCCAGCTGGCGGAGACATCCCTCTGCCAGCCGAAACTGCGCAGTCCGGGAATCTGCAGTTCTCTGGACGTGAGGACGATTCGGCTTGCGGTGTTGTCGTAGCTGTCTTTCCAGTTGAGTACGTCCGTCATGGCGTATCCCTCCTGTATATTGCGGCGACGCGCTGACAGGAGCGGACGCCGCAGGCGATTTTAAGTGAATTCTGCGGGTAAGGTTCAGCATGGCTGCACCGTTTTCGATAATTTTGTATGGCAGATGGAATTAGTTGCAATTACGTTTTTGTTTATTGTACTATGAAGCCATCAAAGCAGTCAATATGCAGAAAATCAATCCATTATACAAGTAAAGGAGTCAGCAAAATGGGCAAGCGAATTAAACATGTCTATATTGTACACCATTCCCACACGGATGTGGGATATACGGATCTGCAGGAGCAGGTTATTTATAATCAGGTGAACAATATCCGTACAACGGTGAACCTGATTAAGAAGGGCTATGAAACAAACAGTCCGGAGAAGGATTTTAAATGGAACTGTGAGACGTATTACTGTGTGGAGCAGTTTCTGAAAACCGCTTCTCCCCAGGAAGAGGAGGACTTTTTCGACCTGGTGAAAAAAGGGAACATCGGTATTTCCGGCAACTACCTGAACTTCAATGACCTGGTGGACGCGGAAATCCTGGACCGCAGAACGGCCCGGATGCAGCAGTTTTTTACGGAAAAAGGGTGTCCCGTAAAAACGGCCATGAACGCGGACGTAAACGGAATTTCCCTGGGTATGCGGGATGTGTTTATCCGCAACGGAATCGAGTTTTTGTTTACTAACATTCATACCCATCACGGCATGTATCCGCTGTACCAGAATCAGAAACCCTATTTCTGGGAAAATGACAACGGGGAAAAACTGCTGGTTTGGAGCGGCGAGCATTATAACCTGGGAAATGCCCTCGGCATTGTGTTCAACAAGAACATGAATTTTATGACTGAGAGCTATTTCGGAAAAGACGGCGCGGCGGCTGCCATTGAGGCCCTTCACAAAAATCTTGGGGACAGCATTGCGGAGTACGAGGAGAGCGGCTATCCGTATGATTTCTATATCACCAGCGTAAGCGGTGTATTTTCCGACAACGCGCCGGCAAATCCGGCGATTATCCACACCGTAAACGAGTTTAATGCCCGGTACGGTAACGAAGTGACCCTGCAGATGGTAACCCTTCAGGAGCTGTATGATCTGATCCGTGAAAAGGTAGCGGACGCTCCGGTATACCGCGGAGCCATGAACGACTGGTGGGGAAACGGCGTAGGCAGCACGCCTTACGCGGTGAAGCATTATAAAGAGGCACTGCGTCTGGCTCATATGAGCGACCGGCTGGAGAATAAGACCGGCGTTCATAACGACGCGCTGGCGGAAACGGCAGAGGACAACGTGCTTCTCTACGCGGAGCACACCTGGGGACATTCCGCGACGGTGACGAATCCCTATGATACGCTGGTGACGAACCTGGATTTCCGCAAAAATTCCTACGCTTCCAAGGCCCATGAAGCCAGCGCTATGCGGAAAATCGAGCAGTATCATCTGATGGGTGACATGCTCCGCTATTATAACCTGAGCGGAACCGTAAAGGCAGTGTCCATGAGCAGCCAGAAGTCGGTGATTCCGGTGGAATTTTACGTGGAGACGCTGAAGCTTCCGGCCGTGAAGGTGACGGATCTGAAGACGGGAGAGGTGCTTCCGGTGCAGCTTTCATCCCATCCCAGAGGCGTGCTTGTGAGCTTCCTGGCTGAGTTTGAGCCGATGGAGGAGAAACTGTTTTCCTATGAGGAGCAGCCGGAGCCGGTACAGCGGCTGTATACGCGTACGGCCTGGGTCGGCGCGGAGCGGGTGCGCGATATTGTAAATACCTATGATCCGGAGAGCTACAAGCTTCCCTACGGGCTGGAGAACGATTGGTTCCGGATTTCCTATAAGATTGGGGAAGGCATTACTTCCTTCTACAACAAGAAGAGCCAGACGGAAATGCTGATGGGCGGTCTGGAGCGGTTCTTTACGCCGGTTTATGAGCGCACGGAAATCCGCAAGGGCGTATATTCCGAGCGCAGCGCTCTGGGACGCAATATTCGCGGCCTGCACGCCCAGCAGTATCAGGGAAAGCTGGCGGATGTGAAGATTCTGGACCATGGCGTTGTATTTGACCGGGCGGAGCTGACCTTCGAACTGGAAGGAACTTACCACAGCAGTCTGATTATTAAGATGTATAAAGGGATTCCGAAGATTGAGTTCGCGCTTCGGATTGCCAAGACCCTGAGCGAGGACATTGAAAGCATGTATCTGCCTCTGGCCCTGAATCTTCCGGAAAGCAAAAAGTACATCAAAAACGGCGGCGTGGCCATGCGCCCCGGCGTTGATCAGCTTCCCGGCAGCAATATGGAATACTATATCGCGGATGAAGGAATCCTTTATCAGGGAGAAAAGGAGAGCGTGCTGATCAATACCCTGGATACGCCGCTGATCTATATGGGAGAGATGGAGCATCATCCCATTGTACTGTGCGATCAGAAGGAGGAAAACAATCACAGACCGGCCTACAGCTGGATCATGAACAATACCTGGGAAACCAACTTTAAGATGGATTTGTCGGGATTCGGCGAGTTTGTATACTCTCTGGAGCTGAGAGAGGGCGCGTCTCTTGAGGAAAATCTTCAGAGACTGACGGAAAACGACCTGGGAGCCGTGGCGTTTATTATCGCGTAAACCTGGAACGGACATCAAACGGCGCTCCCTGCCTGTAGGCAGGCATTTGCCGGCAGCGGACAACGCGCGCCGGCGGCACGCATCCGGACGGACCGCAATATTGTGAGCTGGATATGATATTACAGAGGACAGGGGAAGATATGCTTCCCCTGTCTGATCCTGCCGTATGGGGAAACTCATGGGGCAGTTTTTTTCTCTATGGGGCCGTGTTCGCGGATTTACGAAAAATTCGCCTGGCAAATGGACCCGGTTTACGTTCCTATAAAAGGTAACTTTTGTGTACATTTTACGTGTTGTTCATAAAATTTTCATTGTTTATCTCATATGAAAGTGGTAGAATATAAAAGATTAAGCTGAGCAACAGTTATTTATAGGAGAAAAAGCATTATGAATCTGATTCAAAAGGTATTTGGTACTCACAGTGAGCGGGAGCTGAAGCGTATTATGCCGCTGGTGGATAAGATCGAGTCTCTGCGGCCGGCTATGCAGGCCCTGTCCGATGAGGACCTTCGAAATAAGACAAAAGAGTATAAGAAACGCCTGGCGGACGGCGAGACCCTGGACGACCTGCTTCCGGAGGCCTTTGCCACAGTGAGAGAGGCTGCCAAACGTGTTTTGAATATGGAGCCGTACCGGGTACAGCTGATCGGCGGTATTATCCTCCATCAGGGACGTATCGCGGAGATGCGTACCGGTGAAGGAAAGACGCTGGTTTCCACCCTTCCGGCATACTTGAATGCCCTGGAGGGAAAGGGCGTTCATGTGGTTACCGTAAACGATTATCTGGCGCACCGTGACGCGGAGTGGATGGGCCAGGTACATCGGTTCCTGGGACTGACTGTGGGCTGCGTGCTGAATTCCATGAATAACGACGAGCGCAGGGAGCAGTACGCCTGCGATATTACCTACATTACAAATAACGAGGACGGCTTTGACTATCTGCGTGACAACATGGTGATCTATAAGGAGCAGCTTGTGCAGCGGGATCTCCATTATGCCATCATCGACGAGATCGACTCTATCCTGATCGACGAGGCCCGGACGCCGCTGATTATTTCCGGACAGAGCGGAAAGTCCACGAAACTGTATGAGGTCTGCGATATCCTGGCGAGACAGCTTGAGCGGGGCGAGGCCAGCGGCGAGGTGACGAAGATGACGGCCATCATGGGCGAGGAGATCACCGAGACCGGAGACTTTATCGTAAATGAAAAGGACAAGATCGTGACTCTTACGGAGCAGGGCGTGAAGAAGGTGGAGAAGTTCTTTCACATCGAGAACCTCTCTGACCCGGAGAACCTGGAAATCCAGCATAACGTGGATCTGGCTCTGCGGGCCAATAACCTGATGCACAGGGACAAGGACTACGTGGTGAAGGACGACGAGGTTCTGATTGTCGATGAGTTTACGGGACGTATCATGCCGGGCCGCCGTTACTCTGATGGTCTGCACCAGGCCATCGAGGCCAAGGAGCATGTAAAGGTAAAGAGGGAGAGCAAGACACTTGCCACCATCACCTTCCAGAACTTCTTCAATAAATACGAGAAAAAGTGCGGTATGACCGGTACGGCGCTGACAGAGGAAAAGGAGTTCCGGGATATTTACGGAATGGACGTTGTGGAGATTCCCACGAACCGCCCGGTTATCCGTAAGGACTTGGACGACGCCGTTTATATGACGAAGAAGGAGAAGTTCCACGCGGTGGTAGATGCCATCAAGGAGGCCCACGCCAAGGGGCAGCCGGTTCTGGTGGGTACCATTACCATCGAGACTTCCGAACTTTTGAGCAATATGCTTCGCCGCCAGGGCATCCAGCACAACGTGCTGAACGCCAAGTTCCATGAGCTTGAGGCGGAAATCGTAAAGGAAGCCGGACGGCACGGAGCCGTGACCATCGCCACGAACATGGCGGGCCGTGGTACGGATATTGTGCTGGATGACGCTGCCAGAGCGGCCGGCGGCTTAAAGATCATCGGTACGGAGCGCCATGAGTCCAGGCGTATCGACAACCAGCTCCGCGGACGTTCCGGACGTCAGGGAGACCCCGGTGAGTCCAGATTTTACCTCTCTCTGGAGGACGATCTGCTGAGACTGTTCGGTTCCGAGCGTCTCATGAAGGTCTTCAAGTCCCTTGGGGTGGCGGAGAATGAGCAGATTGAGCATAAGATGCTTTCCAGCGCCATCGAAAAAGCGCAGATGAAGATCGAGAGCAATAACTACGGAATCCGTAAGAACCTCCTGGAGTACGACCAGGTAAACAACGAGCAGCGTGAGATTATCTACGCGGAGCGCCGCCGTGTTCTGGACGGGGAGAGCATGCGGGATTCCATCTACAAGATGATCACGGACACCGTGGACAATGTTGTGGACATGTGCATCTCCGACGACCACGATTCCTCCGAGTGGGATCTGAATGAGTTAAACGGCGTGCTGCTGCCGATCATCCCCCTGGAGAAGATTACCGTAACGGAGAAGATGAAGAAAAATGAGCTGAAGCAGTCCCTGAAGGAGAAGGCTGTGAAGCTTTATGAGAGCAAGGAAGCGGAGTTCCCGGAGCCGGAGCAGATCCGGGAGCTTGAGCGCGTAATCCTTCTGAAGGTCATTGACCGGAAGTGGATGGATCACATCGACGACATGGACCAGCTCCGCCAGGGCATCGGCCTCCAGGCCTATGGCCAGAAGGATCCCAAGGTAGAGTACAAGATGCTGGGTTATGAGATGTTCGACGCCATGACAACGGCCATTCAGCAGGATACCCTGAGACTGCTGTATCACGTAAAGGTAGAGCAGAAGGTAGAGCGCGAGGAAGTGGCCAAGGTGACGGGAACGAATAAGGACGAGTCCGGTCCCAGGGCGCCTAAGAAGCGTACCGCCGATAAGGTTTATCCCAATGATCCCTGCCCCTGCGGAAGCGGCAAGAAATACAAGCAGTGCTGCGGAAGAAAAAAGGCGGTATGACAAAAAGCGTAAGCCGCGCTGCCGTTGGAGGACGGCGGGAGCGTCCGCAAAGGAATTTCAGTATGTGACGATCCGGCACGGTGAGCGGGAAAGAATCAGAGCAGCCCGGCACGAAAGCCTTACAAAGGTTTTCGTGCCGGGCTTTTTGTAACAGTTCAGCCCTGCTGAACCGTTACGGCTTTTTCTGTTTCCTGTGAAATTGTCATTGTGCGAAAGCACCCTTTTGGTATATACTATAACCAGCGCCGAAAGTACAGGCGAAAATAAAATAAGAAAGCGGGTGAAGCTTGTGGTTGAATTAGACCAGTTCAAGAGTACTCTTGGAACGTACAAAAAACCATTAGTGGAAGTGAGGGATTCACTTTGACCTGGTAAATAAGAAGCAGAAAATCCAGGAGCTTGAAAGACGTATGGAGGAACCGGACTTCTGGGACAATCCCCAGAAATCACAGGAATCCATGAAAACCTTAAGCAGCCTGAAGGACGATGTGGCCGTTTACGGCCGTCTGGAGGAGCTGTATGAGGAGATTGAGACACTGATCGAGATGGCGGAGGAGGAGAACGACGCCTCTCTGATACCGGAGATTCAGGAGACGCTGGATGAGTTTGAGGAAAAATACGAAGCGATCCGCATCAAGACCCTGCTGTCCGGTGAATATGATAAAAACAACGCCATTGTCACCCTTCACGCGGGCGCCGGCGGCACCGAGTCCTGCGACTGGGCCGGCATGCTTTACCGGATGTACAGCAAGTGGGTGGACAAAAAAGGCTTTTCCATGGAAGTTCTGGACTATCTGGACGGTGAGGAGGCGGGTATTAAGTCCGTGACCTTCCAGGTGAACGGAGAGAACGCCTACGGATATCTCAAGTCGGAGAAGGGTGTACACCGTCTGGTGCGGATTTCCCCCTTTAACGCGGCGGGCAAGAGGCAGACATCCTTCGTGTCCTGCGACGTCATGCCGGAGATCGAAGAGGATCTGGACGTGGAAATCCGGGAGGAGGATCTGCGCATTGATACCTACCGCTCCAGCGGCGCCGGCGGACAGCAGATCAACAAGACCTCCTCGGCCATCCGCATCACCCACATACCTACGAATATCGTAGTGCAGTGCCAGAATGAGCGTTCCCAGTTCCAGAATAAGGATAAGGCGATGCAGATGCTGAAAGCAAAGCTTTATCTTTTAAAGCAGCAGGAGAATGCCGAGAAGGTATCGGGAATCCGGGGCGAGGTCAAGGAGATCGGCTGGGGCAACCAGATCCGTTCTTACGTTCTGCAGCCCTATAAGATGGTCAAGGACTTGCGCACAGGGGCGGAGACCGCCAACGCGGACGCGGTTCTGGACGGCGCTCTGGACCCGTTTATCAACGCGTATCTCAAGTGGCTTTCCCTGGGCTGCCCGGAGCGGGATACCTCCCAGGACCAGGATGAAAAATAAAAGAGGCGGACGACAGGAGGTTTTGAATGGGAATTATTAAAGCAGCGGTAAACGCCGTGGGCGGCGCCGTCAGCGACCAGTGGCTGCGGGCCATTGAGCCGGACGGCATGGACGACCAGACGGTGTTTGTAAAAGGCGTGAACCCGGAAGGGAAGGATGTGATCGCCAACGGCTCGGTGATCCATGTGTACGACAACCAGTTTATGCTGTTGGTGGACGGAGGAAAAATCATCGACTATACGGCGGAGCCCGGATATTTTAAGGTGGATAATTCTTCCATGCCCTCCCTGTTTTCCGGAACGTTCCAGGATCTTCTGAACGATACCTTTGAGCGGTTCAAATTCGGCGGCGGAACGCCCCAGAACCAGCAGGTCTACTATATCAACCTTCAGGAGATCAAGGGAATCCGGTTTGGCACGCGCAATCCGGTGAATTATTTCGACAGCTTCTACAACGCGGAGCTGTTTCTGCGGGCCCACGGGACGTATTCCATCAAGGTGACGGATCCGCTGAAGTTTTACGCGGAAGCCGTGCCCAGGAACCGGAGCCGGGTGGGAATCGACGATATCAACGAGCAGTATCTGTCAGAATTTCTGGACGCCCTTCAGTCCTCCATCAATCAGATGTCGGCGGACGGGATCCGGATTTCCTATGTGGCGTCCAAGAGCCGGGAGCTGTCCAGGTATATGGCGGACGCGCTGGATGAGGACTGGCGCCAGACCAGAGGCATGGAGATCCAGTCTGTGGGCCTGGCCAGTATCTCTTATGACGAGGAGTCCCAGAAGCTGATCAACATGCGGAACAAAGGGGCCATGATGGCCGATCCTTCCATCCGGGAGGGGTATGTGCAGGCGTCGGTGGCCAGGGGACTGGAATCCGCCGGATCGAACGCGGCCGGCAGCATGGCAGGCTTCATGGGAATGGGTATGGGAATGCAGGCCGGAGGCGGCTTTATGGGAGCTGCCTCCGCCGCGAATATGGAGCAGATGAAGCTTCAGCATGAGAGCGCGGCCAAGACAGAACCGTCCCGGAAAGGCGTCGTGTGGCGCTGCGCGTGCGGCCATGAGAATACAGGGAACTTCTGCTCGGAATGCGGAAAGCCGCGGCCCAGGCCCGGAGTGTGGCGCTGTGAGTGCGGCCATGAGAACACGGGGAAATTCTGCTCTGAGTGCGGCAGACCCCGCCCTGCCGGGACCTGGCGCTGTGAGTGCGGCCATGAGAATACCGGAAAATTCTGCGCCGAGTGCGGGAAACCCCGTCCACAGGGAAGATGACCTGGCGGGCGCAGCAATGAAAACAGCGGGGAAGGTTTCTCTTTGCCGTGTGTTTACAGGGCCTGGGCGGCAGATGCGCAGGCCCGGCCGCGGCTGCCGAAACATGGGAGGAAAGAATGGCGGTTATTACCTATAAATGCCCCAACTGCGGGGGTGAATTGAAATTTGACCCGGAGACCCAGAAATACAAATGCCCCTATTGTCTTTCGGTTTTAAGTCAGGAAGAAGCGGACGCGGCTGCCGGAAACGGCAGCTTTTCCGGCGACGGCGAAAAATCGGACCAGGCGTTTCAAAACGCGCAGACGGAGGACGCGGATTCGTTCGAATACAGAGAGGACGCGGCGCAGGAGGGGAGGGAGGAAGCCGTTTTATTTACCTGCCCAAGCTGCGGAGCGGAGCTTGTGACGGACGACACCACCGCGGCGACCTTCTGCTATTACTGTCACAACCCGGTGGTCCTTTCGGGGCGCCTTTCCGGCGACTATCTTCCGGATAAAATCATTCCTTTCCAGCTTACGAAGGAAAAGGCCAGGGAAGACTTTCTATCCTTTGTCCGCAAACGGAAATTTACGCCTTCTGCCTTTTTTTCAGGTAATCAGATTGAAAAGCTTTCGGGCGTTTATTATCCATACTGGGTGTGCCGGGCGTCCGGTCATGGAAGCCTGCGCGCGGAGGGGACGAAGGTGCGGGTCTGGATAACAGGAAAGGTGGAGTACACGGAGACGAAGGTCTATGAGGTAGAGCGGGAAGGGGATTTTTCCATGGAAGAACTCCCCAAAAGCGCGCTCTCCAAGGCGGATCACCAGCTTTCCCAGGGAGTATGGCCTTATGACCTGGCAGGCTGCCAGACGTTTCGCATGAGCTATCTTTCCGGTTTTCTGGCGGAAAAAAGGGATTTGGAGCGAACGGATTTCCAGGCGGAGTTTGACCGGGAAATTCAGGAGTTCGGCAAAAACGCCATGCGGGAATCTGTGGAGGGCTACAGCACGGTTGCGGTACACGACAGCCGGGTGGAGGATGTGAAGCAGGACTGGGACTATGTGCTTCTGCCGGTCTGGGCGCTGACATACAAGGGAAAAAACGGCAAGACTTATTATTACGCCATGAACGGGCAGAACGGAAAATTCGCCGGCGCGCTGCCGGTGGACGCCGGAAAGCTTGCGGCCTTGTTTTTTGCCGTGGCGCTGCCGGTGCTTGTGCTCTGTCTGATCGGAGGGTATCTGCTATGAGAAGAGGATTGTGTTTGGCTGCCTGCCTCCTGCTGTGGCTGTTCCCCGGGGGAACGGCCCTTGGCGCGGAGGATACGGCGGCTGTTTATGATTATGCCGGACTTTTGTCCTCGTCTGAGACCGCTGCCCTGGAAGAAAACGCCCGGGACTTTTCCGATTCCTGGAATATGAACGTGGTTTTTCTGACCACGGACGATACCGGGGATAAGGACAGTGAAAGCTATGCTGATGATTTTTACATGGACAACGGCTATTATGACAACGGAATGGACGGCGGAATCCTGTTTCTGATCGATATGGACAACCGGCAGGTCTGGATTTCCACGGCCCATGACATGCGGTACTATCTGACAGATGAGCGGCTGGAAGATGTGATCGACGCGGGATATGAAGAGCTGACAGAGGAGAAGTACGCCCTCTGTTTTGAAAATATGCTGGACGAGACGGAGCGCTTCATGGAAAAGGGCATTGACAGCCGGCAATATCTCTACGACCGGGAAACCGGAGAGATCAAGGTTTACCGGTCCATTACTTTGGGAGAGGGACTGTTCGCGGCGCTGGCTGCCCTGGCGGCAGGGGCCGCGGCGGTGGGCTGTGTGCTGGTGCGCTACCGGGTGCGTTTAAGTTCCTATACCTATCCCTGGCGGGAGAAATGCCGTTTCCGGGTGAAGCATAAGGATTCCCGTCTGGTAAATCAGTTTGTGACAAAAAGAAGACTGCCGGAACAGAATCCGCCGGATCACGGCGGAGGAGGCGGCGGAGGAGGCCGCACCACCACCCACACATCCAGCGGCGGGGGCTCCTTTGGAGGCGGCGGCAGAAGCTTCTGAGTAACCGTTCAGCCCAGGTCTGCGCACATGCTGCGCGGACTGTAAGAACGTGTAAAGTAAGAACGTGTAATGAAAACGGCTATTGCATCCCACGTCAAAATGTGTTAATATCTTCGAGGTGAATACATATGTGCTTGATATAAAAACATTGAAGCGGCCGTTCGGCACTGTGAGGGTGTAAAACAGCCGCGCATGGAGGAAGCGATGGCAGATAATAATCGATATTTTGTGGTAAAACAGAAGGCGGTGCCGGAGGTACTGCTGAAGGTTGTCGAGGCCAAGCGTCTTCTGGAGTCAGAGCGGGCGTCCACGGTCCAGGAAGCGACGGACCGTGTAGGGATCAGCCGCAGCTCTTTTTATAAATATAAGGACGATATTTTCCCATTCCGGGACAACGCGAAGGGAAAAACCATTACTCTTATGATCCAGATGGACGACGAGCCCGGTCTTTTATCGGATGTCCTGCATGTGGTGGCGGATTATCACGCAAATATCCTTACCATTCATCAGAGCATCCCTATTAACGGGATAGCCTCTCTGACCCTCAGCGTAGAGGTACTGCCAAACACAGGGGACCTTTCCGATATGGTGGAGGAGATTGAGAAAAAAGAAGGCGTCCAATACCTGAAGATATTGGCGAGAGAGTAACCCAGGAGGTAAAACCAGAATGATTCAGATCGCAGTTTTAGGCTACGGAACCGTGGGTTCCGGCGTAGTGGAGGTTATCAATACCAATCACAGCAGCATCAACAAAAAGGCAGGAGAGGAAATTAACATCAAGTATGTCCTGGACCTGCGGGATTTCCCGGGAGATACGATTCAGGAGAAGATTGTTCATGATTATAACGTGATTCTGAACGATCCGGAGGTGCGGATTGTGGTGGAGGTAATGGGCGGCGTGGAGCCGGCCTACACTTACACCAAGCAGGCGCTTCTGGCGGGAAAGAGCGTCTGCACTTCAAACAAAGAGCTGGTGGCCCGCCATGGCGCGGAGCTTTTGGAGATCGCCAGAGAGCGGAACATCAACTATCTGTTTGAGGCAAGCTGCGGCGGCGGCATTCCGATTATCCGCCCGCTGAATTCTTCCCTGACCGCGGATGAGATCGACGAGATCACCGGAATCTTAAACGGAACCACCAACTACATTCTCACCTGTATGTTCCAGGAGGGCGCGGAGTTTGACGTTGTGCTCAAAAGAGCCCAGGAATTGGGATATGCGGAGCGCAATCCGGAGGCGGATGTGGAGGGCTACGATGCCTGCCGGAAGATCGCGATTCTCTCGTCTCTCGCTTTCGGGCAGCAGGTGGATTACGAGGATATTTACACAGAGGGCATTACCGGCATCACGGCGGCGGATATTCTTTACGCCAAAAAGCTTGGTATGAGCATTAAGCTTCTTGCCTACAGCAAAAAAGAAGGGAACTGCTTCTATGCTATGGTGGCACCTGCCCTCCTTGGACCCAATGATCCTCTGTACAGTGTCAACGGCGTTTTCAACGCGATTTTCGTGCATGGGAATGTCCTGGGAGACGCCATGTTCTACGGAAGCGGAGCCGGAAAGCTTCCTACGGCCAGCGCCGTTGTGTCGGACGTGGTGGATGAGGCGAAGCATCTGCACCGGAGCATCATGTCTTTCTGGAGCAGCCAGAAGCTGGAGCTGACGGACATCAGCCATTCCAGGAAGCCCTTCTTTGTGCGGGCAAAGGGGGAGCTTTCCAGAGATCTTCCGAAGGTTCAGGAGATCTTTGGCCCGGTAACGCCTGTGACCGTGGAGGGAACCCAGGGAGAATTCGGTTTTGTCACCGAGGTGATCTCAGAGGCCGAGTATCAGGAGAAGGCAGAAAAGCTTGGAACGGTGATCAGCCGGATTCGTGTCCGGACTGTGTAACGGCGGAGGTGCGAAATGAAATACGTGGTTGTGCTGGGTGACGGGATGGCGGATGAACCAATCCCGGAAATCGGCGGCAGGACGCCCCTGGAGGACGCCAGGACGCCGGCTATGGACGCTCTGGCGTCCGTTTCGGAAATCGGACTTGTGCAGACCATTCCGGAGGGAATGAAGCCCGGAAGCGATACGGCCAATCTATCGGTTCTGGGATACGATCCGAAGATCTATTACAGCGGCCGCTCTCCCCTTGAGGCTTTGAGCATCGGAGTGCCCATGGAGGATACGGATATTGCCCTCCGGTGCAATCTGGTGACGCTCGCCGGAGAGGGCGCGTATGAGGAGCTGACGATTACGGACCACAGCGCTTCGGAGATCAGCACGGAGGACGCCGCGAAGCTTCTGGAGGCGGTCCGCCGGGAGATGGAGAACGAGGAATTTCAGTTTTATGTGGGAACCAGCTACCGCCACTGCCTGATCTGGAAAGGCGGCAGGGTGCTGGAGCTGACCGCGCCCCACGACGTGCTGGGAAGCAAAATCAAAAGCTATCTGCCCCGGGAGGAGGCGCTGCGCCGGATGCAGGAGCGCAGCTACGAGATTCTGAAGGATCATCCCATTAACCGGGAGCGCACAGCCAAAGGCCTGAATCCCGCCAACAGCTGCTGGTTCTGGGGCGCCGGCACACGCCCGGCCCTGGATTCCTTTGAAGAGAAATACGGGAAAAAGGGCATCATGATTTCCGCGGTGGATCTTTTGAAGGGCATCGCCGTGGGCGCGTCCATGGAACGGGCTTATGTGGAGGGGGCCAACGGCGGCCTGTACACCAATTATGAGGGAAAAGCCCAGGCGGCGGTGGACGCGCTGACGAAGCAGGGATACGATTTCGCTTATATTCATGTGGAGGCTCCGGATGAGATGGGGCATCAGGGAAGTCTGGAAAAAAAGCGGAAAGCCATTGAATTTCTGGATGAACGTGTGATAAAATACGTTAAGGAGTGTCTGGATGAGGCGGACATTGCGTACCGAATGCTGATTATGCCCGACCATCCCACACCGATCCGGGTCAGGACCCATACGTCGGATCCGGTACCTTACCTGCTTTATGACAGTACCAGACTTCAGGAACATACCTGGCATTACAACGAAAGAGAAGCCAAGGAGAGCGGAAATTTCGTGGAACAGGGCTGCAGGATGATGGAGCTTTTGTTTTCACGCTGAGTTCTTCATACATTGGATGCGATGGGAAAGTATATGCGGTCTGGCAGCATTTGTCTGCGTGACGCGGACAAGCAGGCGCGAATTTGATGCCGGGAGGAAACTATGCTGATCGTAAAAAAATTCGGAGGAACCTCGGTGGGAAGCAACGAACGGATTGTTCGGGTGGCCCGCCGCTGTGTTGAGGAGTATCAAAAAGGAAATGACGTGGTTGTGGTTTTGTCTGCCATGGGCAAGACCACGGACGTGCTTTTGGAGCAGGCCAGGGCAATCAACCCCAGGGCCTCAAAGCGGGAGCTGGATATGCTTCTGACCACGGGCGAGCAGACGTCGGTGGCTCTTATGGCTATGGCGATTCAGGCCATGCATGTGCCGGCTATATCCCTGAACGCTTTCCAGGCGGCTATGCATACCACCTCGAATTACGGAAATGCCAGACTGAAAAGGATCGATACGGAGAGGATTCTCCACGAGCTTTCCGAGAGAAAAATCGTGATCATCACGGGCTTTCAGGGGATCAATAAATTCGGCGACTATACAACCCTCGGGAGGGGCGGTTCTGACACCACGGCGGTAGCCCTGGCGGCGGCCCTTCACGCGGATGCTTGCGAGATTTACACGGATGTGGACGGCGTGTATACGGCGGACCCGCGGATTGTAAAGAACGCGCGGAAGCTGGATGAGATTACCTATGACGAGATGCTGGATTTAGCCACCAGCGGCGCGGGCGTGCTTCACAACCGCTCTGTGGAGATGGCAAAGAAATACGGAGTCGTCCTGGTGGTACGCTCCAGTCTGAACGATTCGGAAGGAACAGTGGTGAAGGAGGAAGTTAGCGTGGAGAGAATGCTGATCAGCGGAGTAGCGCTGGATAAAAAGGCGGCCCGTATATCCGTTATGGGCGTAAAGGACGAGCCGGGTATCGCTTTTAAGCTGTTTAACGTCCTTGCGAAGAACAATATCAATGTGGACATCATTCTTCAGTCCATCGGCAGGGACAACACAAAGGACATTTCGTTTACCGTGGATGAGGACGCGGCAGACGAGGCCATTGAGCTGATTTTGGAGAACAAGAACCGGATCACGCTCAAATCCGTGAACTGCAAAAAGGATGTGGCGAAGGTATCCATCGTAGGAGCCGGGATGGTTTCTAATCCGGGCGTGGCCTCCAAGATGTTTGAGGCCCTTTACAATGTGGGAGTAAACATCAACATGATTTCCACTTCGGAGATCCGCATCACGGTGCTGGTGGAAGAAAAAGACGGCGAAAAGGCCATGAACGCCATTCATGACGCTTTCGGACTGGCGGAGAGCTGACGAAGGCGAGGACAGGGCCGGATGAGCGCACAAAAGCAGGCACGGTATCTGCAGGGGAGGCCCTGCGGATACCGTGCCTTTCTGGTGGTGTTCTAATACTGTCCGGCCGTTTCCTGTCCCTGGGAATTGACGTCCAGATCTTCATGATTCAGATCCCGGTAAAACAGGATCAGAGTCACTTCCGTGTAGGGAGCCACCCATAAAAGTCCGATAAAGCAGCTTAACGCGGACAGAAGATACAGGCCCAGAAGACTTGCCAGGAGATAGAACAGCCGTCCTTTCTGGCTTTGCATCATCTGGCTGCTGAGCTTTAAAAGCTCCACAGGCTTTTTATCCGGATAATCCATACACAGGAAAATGGCCAGGGAAAAGGAGAGATACAGGATGCCTGCCGCTACCAGGCCTGCCATTTCCAAAAGCAGAGCGATGAGATTAAGGAACAGGAAACCACCCACAAGCTCGTTGACAACAGAAAACACAATGGATGGAACAAAGCACGCGAAAACGGCCAGGGCTTCAAGAATCGTAATGATCAGAAGCCGGTCTCCGTCCTGGGCGCAGGTACTGAGAATATCGGAGAGCGAATAGGGCCTGTTCCGGGACAGATTCATAAGCATCCGGGTATAGCCCGCGTTCAGAAGGCTAACTAGGAGAAGAATAATAAGCAGTCCCACGTAAAAAATAATCATCCATGCCGTGCCTGGAACGCCCCAGAAAAACTGGCGGTATATGTTCAGCACAAGAATGGCCGCGGCCTGTATAAAGAAGAACCCGGCCACCGGCAGGAGAAACTGTCCCTGCAGAAGGGACCGCGCTTTGACTTTCAGTTCAGATGTCGAATGATTCATGATAACCCCTCGTTTGCTTAAATTTAGCCTGCCTTATTTACGTATCGTTTGGCTGACGCTTTACAGGTAGTATAACAAAATGAGACAGAAAAATCAATCGGAGGCTGATTTAATGGAAGAAAATCAAAAAATTGACATAGAAAGGGAACGTGGGCGGGAACGGATTCCGTTCTATCTGGCAGGATGGATTCTGACAGGACTGGGGGCGGTTCTGCTGCTTCTGCACCATTTTACAGGTTTGTCGGTTCAGACATATCTGCCTCCCTGCCTGTTCCATATGGCCACTGGAGGCTATTGTCCGGGCTGCGGGGGAACCAGGGCCGCGGCGCTGCTTCTAAGAGGAAATGTACTGGCCTCCGCTGTGTGCCATCCTGTCATTCTATATGGGGCGGTTCTTTTCGCGTGGTTTATGGTGAGCAATACCATCTGGCTTTTGAGCGGGCAAAAACTGAAAATAGCCATGGGCGGCAGAAAATGGCAGCTCTGGCTGGGGCTTGGGATTGTGGCGGGAAATTTTATCTGGAAAAATGTGGGATACTTTTGCTTTGGAATACGGCTGGAGGACTGGCTTGGGATGCTGTAAAAACGGCCGGTATTTTGAAGAGCCCGTCTGGCGCGGACAGCGAAACGCGGTCCGCGCTGCCGGGAATGGCCGTTATGCGGCGCCGTTGAAATATTGTTCGAAGTACTGCTCGTAGTAGGGATTTATCTGGGTGTTCCCTGTGTAGGAGAACATATTTACCATTGACACAACCGTAAGCACAACGGCGATGATCAGGCCGACGATACAGAGCCACATGGCGCTGCGTGCCTTTGCGTCGGTGATAAAATCCTGCCCTTTGGCAAAATAGGAAAAAAGAATGCCAAGGGCTGCAATGGGAATGGCAAAATACAGGCAGAATGTTCCGCACAGGCTTAAAACGCCGCAGACTAAGGCCGCAGTTGCCATACTGCTGCGGGGCCTGGGGCTGCCGTAGTGGGAACCGTACATATCATCATAAAACATAGACTTTCTTCCTTTCCGCAGATTTCGATTTCTGTAACCGTTCAGCTCTGATGAACGGTTACTGCAAAAATCCACTTGAAATTATCATAGCACGGAAAAAGGAAAAAGGCAATGTGCTTCAGACTCTACAAAAGCATGGACAAAGGAAGCGGTCAGATGATATACTACAACAAGATGTCCCTGCCTTGGTCAGCAGATTTTTGATACATAGAGCATCGGAAGATGTGCCGCCTGCCAGGCGGCGGACTTCAAAAACATGAGGAGCAGAAGAAAAGTATGGATATAAATAAGACATTGGCAGAAGAACTCGGCGTGCAGCTCTGGCAGACTCAGGCTGCCGTGGAGCTGATTGATGAGGGAAATACGATTCCTTTTATCGCCCGGTACCGGAAGGAAAAGACGGGTTCGTTAAATGATGAGGAACTCAGAAAACTGTACGAGCGTCTGCAATACCTCCGGAATCTGGAGGAGAAAAAGACCCAGGTGATTTCCAGCATTGAAGAGCAGGGAAAGATGACGGAGGAGTTGAGGGCACAGATTCTGGAGGCCGCCACGTTGGTGGTGGTGGAAGATCTCTACCGGCCTTACCGTCCCAAGCGCCGCACCAGGGCCACTATTGCCAGGGAAAAGGGACTGGAGCCCCTGGCAAACATTATCCGTCTGCAGATGACAGACAAGCCTCTGGAAACAGAGGCCCTGGCATTCCTGGATGAAGAGAAGGGCGTGACCTCTGTGGCGGACGCGCTTGGCGGCGCGGCGGATATTCTGGCGGAGGCGATTGCCGACGAGGCGGATTTCCGCATCCGTATCCGGGAGATGATTATGAAGGAGGGAATTCTGGTATCCTCGGCCAGAGATGAGACGGCGAAATCCGTTTATGAAAATTATTATGACTACCAGGAACCTCTGAGCAGGATTGCCGGCCATAGGATTCTGGCATTAAACCGTGGAGAAAAGGAGAAGTTTTTGACTGTCCGGGTTCAGGCGCCGGAGGAGAAGGTTTTACAGTATTTGAAAAGGAAGGTGATTACCCGGGAGAATCCCGTGACGGCCCCCGCTTTGGAGACGGCGGTGGAGGATAGCTGGAAGCGCCTGATCGAGCCTGCCGTAGAGCGGGAGATCCGGGGCGCGCTGACGGAGAAGGCAGAGGACGGGGCAATCTCCGTTTTCGGGAAAAATCTGGTGCAGCTTCTGATGCAGCCGCCCATCGCGGGACAGGTGGTATTGGGCTGGGATCCTGCCTTTCGGACGGGCTGTAAGCTGGCGGTGGTGGATCCCACGGGAAAGGTGCTGGACACGGCGGTGATCTATCCCACGGCGCCAACCAATGAGAAGAAAATTCAGGCGGCAAAGGATACTTTAAAGAAGCTGATTAAAACTTACCATGTTACCCTGATTTCTCTGGGAAACGGCACGGCCTCCAGGGAGTCAGAGTCCGTGATTGTGGAGCTGCTAAAGGAGATTCCGGAGGATGTCCGGTACGTAATCGTCAATGAGGCCGGAGCTTCGGTGTACTCGGCCAGCAAGCTTGCAACCGAGGAATTTCCGAACTTTGACGTAGGCCAGAGAAGCGCGGCGTCCATTGCCAGGAGGCTGCAGGACCCCCTGTCGGAGCTGGTGAAAATCGATCCCAAGTCCATCGGCGTAGGCCAGTATCAGCACGATATGAACCAGAAGAAGCTGGGAGAGGCCTTGGGGGGCGTTGTGGAGGACTGCGTAAACCGGGTAGGCGTGGACCTGAACACGGCGTCCGCGCCCCTTCTGGAGTACATTTCCGGCATTACGAAGACTATTGCCAAAAACATTGTGGCATACCGGGAGGAAAACGGCCGCTTCACGAACCGCCGTCAGCTTCTGAAGGTGGCGAAGCTGGGGCCCAAGGCCTACGAGCAGTGCGCCGGTTTTGCCAGAATCACCGGCGGAGAAAACCCTCTGGACGCCACCAGCGTTCATCCGGAAAGCTATGATGCAGCAGGCCGGCTTCTGGAGCTTCTGGGCTTTGCGCCTTCGGATCTCGCCAAGGGAGGAATCAAAGGGATGTCCAAAAAGATACGGGATTACCAGAAGACTGCCGAGGAGCTTGGAATCGGGGAGATTACCCTGCGGGACATTGTCCAGGAGCTGGAAAAGCCCGGAAGAGACCCCAGAGAGGAGATGCCGCGCCCCATTCTGCGAAGCGATGTTCTGGAAATGAAGGACTTAAAGCCCGGCATGATCTTAAAGGGAACCGTCCGCAATGTCATTGACTTCGGCGCGTTCGTGGACATCGGGGTACACCAGGACGGCCTGGTTCACGTATCCCAGATGAGCGACAGCCGTTTCGTGAAGCATCCACTGGATGTGGTAAGCGTTGGGGATATTGTGGAGGTCAGGGTTCTGGACGTGGATTTGGAGAAAAAGAGGATTTCCCTGTCCATGAAGCTTGGGCAGGAGACAGAGAACGGCAGCGGAGTGGGGAAACGCCGCGGCAGGAAATAAACGTAACAGTTCAGTCCAGGTCTGCGCACATATGGCGCAGACCGTAAGAACGTGATTCGGAAGTGAAAAGCCCCCAGAAGCGGAAAGAAGCGGAAGATGACGGTATGCGCGGATATGACAAAGCCAAAGAAGGGAGAAACCCTGAAAGATATGGCGTCCGCTCTGTCGATGCTGGATTATTTCCTGCCCAATGAGGAAGAGGCCTGTATGCTTACGGGAGAGACGGATGCGGCAGAGGCGGCGGAGGCGCTTTTTCGGGCGGGCGTAAAGCATGTGGTGATAAAATGCGGGGGCAGAGGCTGCCTGATATGGGATGAGAAGGGAATGGAACGGCTGCCGGCTTTGGAAAATGTCCGCTGTGTGGATACTACGGGAGCCGGAGACAGCTTCACGGCAGGATTTCCGTTCCGGCTGGCCCAGGGCGCGTCCTTTCGGGAATGCGCCCGGTTCGCTGCCGCCTAGGAAGCGTTTGCCTGAAAATGAATGGTGATCGGACAGATTTCCGCGATGGTGCCGACCCGCATATTCGGGCCGAAGAGTCCCACGCCGGAGGTGACGATGCTGTACATGTCCCCTTTCCGCAGGCATCCGTAGGAATTTTCCCAGATCAGATTTGTGATGAGATTCACCGGGAAAACCTGACCGTCGTGCGTGTGCCCGCCAAGAACCACGTCCGCGCCGGCCTCTTCCAACTCGGAAAGCTGAGCCGGCTCGTGGTCCAGAACAAGGATGGGCTTTGTCAGATCCAGCCCGGCGGTGATTTCCTCCGGCGTTTTCCGTACATCGATGCCTCTGCCGGGTTTTGCCATGTCAGGGCGGCCGTAAAGATAAAAGCTGTCATCAATCAGAACAGCCTCATCCTGCAGCAGAGTAATTCCGGCAGCTTCCAGAAAAGCGTCCATTTCCGGGGCGCTTTCTTTTTTTTCGCCGTTTCCGGAAAAGGTAAAGCCTGCCAGGATGGCTTCCTCTATGTCGTGATTCCCGTAACAGGCGTAAACGCCATAAGTGCTTTCGATGTCCTGAAGAATGGAAATCAGCCGGTCAGGGTTATCCAGAGCTTCGTACTGATTATCGAAAATATCCCCGGCAAATACCACAAGATCCGGATTCTGGGCATTGATTTGCTTTACCATTCGCTCCATGTGACGGCAGCCGATGTTATAGCCCAGGTGAAGGTCAGCGGCAAGGACGACATTCAGAGAATCCAGGTTTCCGCCGTCCTTGTTCACTGTGATTTCATAGGGGGTTGTCCGGATAATCCGTGCATTGGCGGCGCCGTACAAAGTGACGCATAAAACCAGCAGGACGCAGACAGCGCCTGTGACGCGAAAAATCCGGGGATTTTTAAATGTTCGTCCGGCCTTTTCAGCCCGAATTCGAAAAATAAGACCTCCCAGATCGGCCAGAAGAACAAGGGGCAGAGCGTAGAGCAGAACGCCCAGCCAATAATTCCCGATGAGTTTAAAAAAACGCTGGGGTTTTCCGGCAGGAAGCAGAAAGCCCGCCAGAATGGCCAGGGAAAAAAAGAGGTATAGCAGAATAACGGGAACACGCGCCCGTTTTTTATAGAAATATTTGCAGCAGGCCCCCAGCCACCCCAGCAGACGCCACAAAAGATAGGCGTTCGCCAGGATATAGAGAGGCGATAAAAAGACAGCGGTCATAGAAGTTCTCCTTATGTAAGATTTTGTAATGATTCCGTGTGCGTTTGCCGCGCGGATGAAAGAGCGGAAACCATTGTTTCCGGGCCGGAACTGATTCCTTCCCCCTGGTTGGGGTGTATACAGGAAAAAGCCAGATCAGCTGTAAAGGCCAGCAGAAGCACAACACAGAGCAGAACACGGATTTTTATGGACAGCAGTTTCAGCAGCGTATCCATCAGCGGGGCCAGGAGATAGACGAAAAGCATGCCGCCCACGCCGAACACAAAAAGCCCTTCCGCGCAGATCCGGCCGTGCAGGTTCAGAAAGTAACCGGTATAATCCCACCATTTCTGTCCGTGAGTGAGGATCTCCAAATACCAGGCTGTCACGTACTCCACGATGCCGCAGAGCACGACAATGCAGATAAATTCCGCAAAAGGCTGTCTGCGAAACCGGTTTAAAAGGGTCAGGATCAAAATCCCTCCGGAGCCGTAAATCGGAAGCCAGGGGCCGTGAAGCACGCCGCGGTTCACAAACTGGCCATCGGTGACCAGGTGAAGGCTTACCTCCCAAAGCCATCCGATCATACAGAAAATGAAAAAAATCAGGATCAGATTCCAGGGCGTGTAGGCGCGCAGATAGTGCAGATTTTCCAGCCAGCGGCGCTTTTCCGCCTCCGGAAAGGGACAAAGCCTTGTGGGGTAGGAACGGCGTTCGGCATCCGCTTCCAGCCCGATCCGCTTCAGGACTCCGTTCAGCCATTCTTCCCAGACAGCGTTTTCCTGCCGGTTTAAAATGGAGATGCCGAGCCATCTTGCAAGAAAACGGCGAATCCCGTTTAAGGGAGGGGGAGTGGAGTGCTGGCTTTGAGAATGCCCGAAAACTTCCGGATAGGCGCTTTGCAGAAGCGCGTCGTCCGCCTGTTCAAAAAGATAGCGGTCACAGAGAACCTCGGTTCCAGGAATTCGGTTTTGGATGGCGAGTCTTCTCAGCTCTGCGTAATACTCACAGTATACGGCCGTTTTATAAGGATTCACGTACAGGATTCCGGCGATTCCCATAGTCATCATGGAAAGCAGATTCCACCAGAGAAAGGAAACCTGAAGACAAAAACACTGCCATTTATGCCCCCGCATCATATTTCTAGAAAGCGTGATGGCCTGTCTGGGGGAGAGACCGGGATTTTCCGCGGCGATGTACGGCACGAGAAAGTAGGAATATTTTTTGATCAGGCCGCCGATGAGGGTAAGCCACCACATGGCCTGGTAAAAGGAGCACACAAACATAATCAGACAGACGGAAAACCATTTCCGAATGCGCAGCAGGTACAAAATTCGTCTGGGTGATACTTTCTCATAGCACCGTCCTTCCAGATAAATACGGCGGACAATGACGGAAAACATGTTTTCCAGAAGCAGCCATTTCAGAAATACAAAGCCTGCGCCGGCAAGAATCAGGATGATCAGTACAAGATCCGAAGATCCCACAACGGAGCGAAGGGCGGAAACCAGCACCACCAGCATGGAACCGGAGGTCAGAGAGTTGACAATCCTTGCCAGGACGCCTCTGGAACGGCCCAGGGCCGCGGGTCCGTTTTCCGCCTTTGTGATCGCTTCCTGCTGGCGTTCCATGGACAGGCGCATTCCTTCCTTCGGACTGTTGTAGAGAGTCTCCCGCAGAACGTCCGACAGTCCGCCGGAGAGTCCCAGGTTAAAGGGGAAAGGCGCGATGGAAATGGAAATCTGCCCGGAGGCTGCCTCCGCGCTTTTTTGCATGACGGTAAGCGAGCCGGTAAATTCAGATCCCAAGAAAGCGGCTGTCAGACACAAAGCTACGAATACCAGCCAATGGGCCTTCAGCGAGCGCCTGCCGAGACATTTCAGTTCTTTTCTTTTTTTCATAGGTAAATTCTCCTCCTGCTTTCTATTTTACCGTGTTTTTGAAAAATGTAAATACATGACGCGAGATCCGTCCCCGACCTTTTGGAGGCGGCTTTCGCAGGAGATCATAGAGAAAATCGTTTTTTGGGGATTAAATGAAGCGGAAGAGAGGTGCTTTCTGCCGGGACACGCCGGGGCTTACGGCGTGTCCTGTTCCAGGTTTTCGCAGACTTTCCGGAGGGTTTTTCCGAAGGCTTCCATTTCTGTTTCGGAAAACCCGTCCCATATGATGTCATCGACTTCCTGAAAAAGCCTGTGGACTTCACGGGCTTTTTCTCTGCCTTTCTCCGTGAGACAGACCAGGCAGGCCCGGCGGCAGGCCGGGTCCCGTTCCCTGGTAAGAAAGCCGGCCTCCTCCATGCGGTCCAGTGTTCTGGACATGGTAGTGACGTCCAGATGACAGAGGCCAGCCAGCTCTTTCTGGGAGATATGGTCGTGGGCCAGCAGGTTATTTAAAATCCTGGGCTGCCCCTGTCCGAGAGTGAGACCAAGCTCCAGGAAGGGCCCCCGAAGCCGGAGCTTCCGGGCTTTTTCCGCCCGGAAGAGAAGCTCGCGGATTTCTTTTTTTTCCATAGATGAGTCACTCCTTTCATGACAGCTCAAACTGTCCGGTATAAAGCTGGTAATATCGCTGTTTCAGCTTCAGAAGATCCTCGTGGCTGCCCCGCTCAATGACGGTGCCGTGTTCGAGAACCAGAATCGCCTGGGCGTTGCGGACCGTGGAAAGCCGATGGGCGATCACAAAGGTGGTGCGGCCCTCCATCAGGGCGTCCATGCCCTTCTCGATGAGCTTTTCTGTTCTGGTATCGATGGAGCTTGTGGCCTCATCCAGGATCAGCACGGGCGGCCTGGAAATGGCCGCTCTGGCGATAGCCAGGAGCTGGCGCTGTCCCTGGGAAAGATTTCCGCCATCGTTATCCAGCATGGTATCGTATCCGTCCGGGAGGCGGCGGATAAAGGAATCGGCGTTTGCCACCCTGGCAGCCCTGCGGACATCCTCATCGGTGGCATCCAGGCGGCCGTAACGGATATTGTCGGAGATGGTTCCCGTAAACAGATGGGTGTCCTGGATAACCATGGACAGGGAGCGGCGCAGATCATCCTTTTTAATCCGGCGGATATCCAGGCCGTCATAGGTAATCGTTCCCTCATTAATCTCGTAAAAGCGGTTGATGAGATTGACAATCGTGGTTTTGCCGGCGCCGGTGGAGCCCACAAAGGCGATTTTTTCACCGGGCCTCGCGAAAAGACTGATGCCGTCCAGAATGTTTTTCCCGGTTTCATAGGCGAAAACCACGTCGTGGAACCGGACGTCCCCGGCAAGGGGAACCAGGCGGAAAGAAGCTCCATCCGGTACACGCCAGGCGTAGTGAGAAGTGTATTCCTCGCTTAAAACCATGGCGCCATCCTCCTGGATTCGCACCGGGCAGAGGGTGATATCGCCCTCGTCCACCTCCGGCTTCTGATCCATAACCTCAAAGATACGCTCCGCTCCGGAGAGGGCCGCCAGCAGGAAGTTGATCTGCTGGGTAAACTGGTTCATGGGCATGGCGCTCTGACGGACAAACACCAGGTAGGAGGCCAGGGTTCCCAGATCCGTCAGCCCGGCCAGGGCGAAGAGGCCGCCTACGCAGGCGGAAACCGCGTAGTTAAAATAGGAAAGAGATACAATCACTGGAATATTCATGGCGGAGTGGGACAGAGCCTTTGTGGAGGAGGTGCGGAGGGCTTCGTTCCGTCTGGAAAACTCCGCGAAATCCGCGGCCTCGTGGTTAAAGACCTTTTCCACCTTCTGGCCCGCCATCATTTCCTCCACAAATCCGTTGACGCTTCCCAGGTATTTTTGCTGCTCATCAAAATACCGGCGGCTCCGCTTTCCGTTCCATTTGATAAACAGGAACATCAAAAGCATGAAGAAAAGAACGATCAGAGACAGCCGAATATCCAGAACCAGAAGCATGACAATGGTGCCGATAACGGTGACAAAGCTCTGGATCAGCATGGTAAAGCTGCTGTTCAGCGCCTCGGAAATCGTGTCCACGTCATTGGTGAAGCGGCTCATGAGGTCGCCGTGAGTGTGAACGTCGAAAAAGGACAGAGGCAGCTTCTGGGTGTGGCAGAACAGATCCCGGCGGATTTCACCGACAATCGTCTGAGATACCTTTATCATAAGGCGGTTGTAAAACAGACAGGAGAGGGCACCCGCCAGATAAAGGCATGCCATCAGAAGAATCGCTCTGGCCAGCCCCGGGATATCGCCGGGAATAATATATGTGTTAATCAGCGGCTTAAACAGATAAGTGCCGCCGATGTTCGCGATCGCGCTTATGATGACCAGGACGGACACCACAGCCAGCATTGCCTTGTGGCGCCCCAGATAGGTCAGCATTCGTCTGAGAGTCTGCTTGGTATTCTGAGGTCGTTTATGACCGAAGTACCTTGCCATTACAGATCCCTCCCTTCCATTTGAGATTCATAGATTTCCCGGTAAATGCTGCTGGATTTCAGCAGCTCCTCGTGGGTTCCGGCGGCATGTAGCTTTCCGTCGTCCAGAATCAGGATCTGATCCGCGCCGAGCACGGAAGAAATCCGCTGTGCAATGATAATTTTTGTGGTGCCGGGAAGAAAACCGGCCAGGCGTTCCCGGATTTTTCCTTCTGTGGCCGTGTCCACGGCGCTGGTGGAATCGTCCAGAATCAGTACCTTTGGCGATTTCAGGAGTGCGCGGGCAATGCAGAGCCGCTGTTTCTGGCCGCCGGACACATTGACGCCGCCCTGTCCAAGCTCCGTGTTGTAGCCGTCTGGCAGGCGGTCGATAAATTCGTCTACACAGGCAATATGGCAGACCTGTTCCACCTCCTCCATGGAGGCGTCTTCCTTGCCCCAGCGCAAATTGTCCAGGACCGTGCCGGAAAAGAGGGTATTTTTCTGGAGAACCATGGCGATGGCGTCCCGCAGATGTGTCAGTGAATAGTCAGACACGGGTCTTCCGTCAAGATAGACGGTTCCCTCCGAAGCCTCATAGAGCCGGGGGATCAGCTGCACAAGCGTACTTTTGGCAGAACCGGTCTGCCCGATGATTCCTACCGTCTGCCCCGGAAGAATATGGAAACTGATATCGGTCAGCACTTTCTCCGCGGCAGTGTCCTTGTATTTAAAAGAGACATGGTCAAACCGGATGTCGCCCTTCGTGACCGTTCGGTTTTTATCGCCGGTATCCTTTATGCTGATGTCCTCCTCCATGACATCCATGATACGCCGGCCGGAGGCCAGGGCTCTGGTCATAAGAAGAAAGACGTTGGACATCATCATCAGAGAGTTCAGAACCTGAAGGACGTAGCTTAAAAACCCGGTAAGCTTTCCAACCTGCATATCTCCTATGTAGACCAGATTTCCGCCGAACCAGAGAATGCACAGGATGGTCGTGTACATGACAAACTGCATGGCGGGCATATTCATGGAACCCAGACGGAAGGCCCGCTCCGCGGTGGTCATAAGGCCGGTATTTACTTCCCGGAACTTTTCGATTTCATGATCCTCCCGGACGTAGGACTTCACCACTCGGATGGCGGTGAGATTTTCCTGAATGATCCGGTTTACCAGGTCGATGGCCCCCTGCATCCGTGTGTACAGAGGCCGTACACGGCAGATAATAAGAAACAGCAGAACTGCCAGCACCGGCGCTGCCACCAGAAATACCAGGGCAAGCCGGGCATTCAGCGAAAAGGAAACCACCAGGGCCGTGATCAGCATGACCGGCGAGCGAAACGCAGGCCTAAGGCCTGTGGAGATGGTATTCTGGATAGTGGTGACATCGCTGGTAAGCCTGGTAACCAGGGATGAGGTGCTGAAATGATCCGTGTTGGCGAAGGAAAACTGCTGAATCTTCTGAAACTCCGCCTTGCGGATTTCCGCGCCGAAGCCCTGGCCGGCAGCTGCAGCAAAGCGAGAGCTTCCGACGCCAAGAGCCAGAGAGAGCAGCCCGCAGAGAATCATCTGCGCTCCTTTGGCGAAGATGTAGGCCCGGTCGGCGTTTGCCACGCCGACGTCGATGATATCGGCCATAATCATGGGAATCAGAAGCTCCAGAAAGGACTCCGCCATAATGCAGAAAATGCCGGCTGCCAGATAGTGCCGATAAGGGCGCATACAGGCCGGGAAAAACTTTTTCATGGTACATTCTCCTTTTGATAGTTGTAGATGCAATTATTGTATGCACAACCATGTGAATTGTCAATACTAAAAAATTTAGTTACCGTTCGGCCTTGCTGAACCGTAATAAATTTACAATCTTTTTACAAAGATTTGATTCTGGTTCTCAGAAAAGAGATGTAGAATAAAATAATGTGACCTCCTTTGGCTTGCATAATTTCATCCTCTGGGTTATTATGATAAAACGGTGTAAAAATGTAACTATTTTGGCAGGTCTGCGCTGTATTGCCCAGACCGTGAGGAAATGATTCATGATTTGGAGTGATGAAAATGGAATGGTTGACAGAGGGATTGATTGACAGCGCGCGGATGCTGCCCTTTCTGTTCGTGGCTTTTTTATGCATGGAGGCATTGGAGCATTATTCCGGCAGCCGGGTAAACAGGATACTGAAAAAAACGGAAAAGGGAGGCCCTGTGGTGGGTGCGGTTCTGGGCTGCATTCCCCAATGCGGCTTTTCCGTCATGGCCGCGGATCTGTACGCGGGAGGCATTATCAGCCTGGGTACGCTGATGGCGGTATTTTTGGCAACCTCGGATGAGGCGCTGCTGATTATGCTGGCGAATCCGGGAAATTCCGGGGAAATTTTAAGCCTTGTGGGGGTGAAGCTGGTGATCGCCATTGTGTCCGGCTATGCCCTGGACCTGATATTTAAGAGAAGGAAAAAGATGGAAAATTCTATGGAAGAGATCTGCTCCCACTGCGGCTGCCATGATCACCATGGAATCATCCGTTCGGCGCTGAACCATACGGTTCGTATTTTCCTGTACATCCTCATTCTCACCTGTGCCCTTGCGTTTATCATGGACGCTGTGGGAATCCAGGAGCTTTCCAGGATGCTTCTGGGAGATACCATATTTCAGCCCCTGATCGCGGGAGTGATCGGTTTGATCCCGAACTGCGCGGCTTCTGTAGCGCTGACGGAGCTTTATCTTGGAGGAGCCATCAGCTTTGCCTCTGTGGTGTCAGGCCTCTGCACGGGCGCCGGCGTAGGCCTTCTCGTGCTTTTCCGCATCAATCACAGCCCGAAGGAAAATCTGAAAATCCTGGGGCTGCTCTATGGCATCGGCGCGTTGAGCGGGATGGTTTTGCAGTTATTTTAAGGATATAGCAGTATGAAAAAAGGAAAAAAGCAATTTTTTATCCGGGAAGTGGAAAGCGAGGCCTATCAGGCCCCTTACCGGGAGGCGATCCGGCAGATCGTTTCGATCCTGGAGGAATGCCGGGAATCTACGGTCCACCAGGGACACCGGCATATCGAGGCGGTGACCTGGAGGATCAAATCTCCCCAGAGCATTATGGATAAACTCAAGAGAAAAGGGCGGGAGGTTACCCCCGAAAGCGCCAGAAGATATCTGAATGATCTGGCTGGTGTCCGGGTGACCTGCTGCTACTACGAGGATGTCTACCAGGTAGCGAATATGCTGCTGTCAAGACCGGAGCTGATCCTGATAAAACAAAAGGATTTTATCTGTTCTCCCAAAAAGAGCGGATACCGGAGCCTGCATTTGATTTTTGAGGTGGACGGACTGACGCTTCAGCCAGAGGAGGAAATCATTTCCTCCCTGGGAATGGAAGAAACAGAGTCAGAAACCGGAGAGAGGGAGAAGAAAAAAGAGGGGGAGGAAGAAACGGACCGGGTGAAAGAGCCGGACCAGGTGAAAGAGCTGGTTCAGGAGAAACTGCCGCCCCTTCCCGGCGTGCGCGTAGAGGTACAGATCCGAACCCTGACCATGGACGCCTGGGCCAGACTGGACCATGAACTGCGCTATAAAAATGAAAACGGAGAGGCCGCCGGCACCATCAAGGCCCTCCGCAAATGCTCGGACGCAATCGCGGAGGTAGATGATAAGATGCAGGAGATTTTGGAGAGGATCCGGGAGACCGTGTGAGGAGACGATCAAAGGCTCTCCCACCGACCGGAGGCCCCGCATGGAAGCACAAGTCCTGAGCTTCTGACGGGCAGCCCGATTTCCTGGGAATCCACAGTACCCTGAAAAGCCTTCAGCTCTGTTGCCAGCATGTAGGAGAGAACAGCTGGAGCCAGCCCAGTGGTGTAGGAGTTTACAAGGAAAAAGAGGGGGGTGGGCGTTAACAGCTGTACGCAGAGTTTAATGAGCGGATGGATCATATCTTCAATTTTCCAAACCTCTCCTTTCGGACCCCGGCCATAGGAGGGAGGATCCATAATAATGGCATCGTAGTGGCTGCCGCGGCGGATTTCCCGTTCTACAAACTTGACACAGTCATCCACAAGCCAGCGGACGGGTTTTCCCTCAAGGCCGGAGGAGCGGGCATTTTCCTTTGCCCAGGCTACCATTCCCTTGGAGGCATCCACATGGGTTACATTGGCTCCGGCAGCCGCAGCTGCCAGCGTGGCTCCGCCGGTGTAGGCAAAAAGGTTCAGAACCTTGATAGGCCTGCCGGCGTTTTTTATTTTTTGGGAGAACCAGTCCCAGTTCGCGGCCTGTTCCGGAAAAAGGCCGGTGTGTTTAAAGCTGAAAGGCTTTAACTGGAAGGTAAGTTCTCGATAGCGAATCGACCATTGTTCCGGAAGATCAAAAAATTCCCATTGGCCGCCGCCTTTGCTGCTACGGTGATAATGGGCGTTGGGCTTGGACCAGCCTTTATGGGTTCTGGGCGTGTCCCAGATAACCTGGGGGTCCGGTCTGATCAGGAGGTAATTTCCCCAGCGCTCTAATTTTTCTCCTTTTGATGTGTCGATTACTTCATAATCTTTCCATTGATCTGCAATCCACATAACTTCTGTCCTTTCTGCAACGATTCAGTACCTTCACAGTTACGAGTGTAAAATTCCGGTTTCCTTTACACGGAACCAGTAAGTATAAAAATCCTGATAGCCAAGGGAGGTGTAGAGACTTTTTGCGTAGGTATTTCCCTTTACAACCTGGAGATAGGAGCGGGCAGCTCCTTTTTTTTGCGCCTCCGCGAGAATGGAACTGCATATGGCGCGGGCAAAGCCTTTGTGCCGGCAGCTCGGGTCCACATAGATGGCGTAAAGTCCCGCATGGCCTCTGTCCAGGATTCCAAGCCCGGAGGCAACGGTGCGGCCATCGATTTCCGCGAAAGCCACGATGGTTTCCTTTGGAATTGCCTTGAACATGGATGGAACAATTCTGCGCAGTGTAGGATTTGTTGTTCCGTTTAAGCGGAACAGAGAAGAAATCCATTCATCCGTAATCCGGTCCCGGAGCTGTATAATAATGTCGTTTGAGAAACAGATACAGGAGGGCAGGCCGGAATTGCGGCCATAATATTCGTATTCCACGGAAAGCGGATCTTCCAGGCGCATTTTTTTCATATCCATGGTCATAACTTCCGTAGTATGCTGGATTTCATAGCCTTTCTCTGCCAGAAGGCGGTCAAAGGAAGGATCCAGCAGGGGATTGATTTTGAAAATAGCCGGCGTGTGATAGTTGGCATACATGGCTTCGCAGTAGGCGATTTTTTCTTCAATGGGAATCTGTGACGCGCCGACTTGCTCCACGCTGTTTGTACGATGGGTATAGTTATGGGAAAAACGAATGAGCCAGCCGTCATAGAGCTCGATTTTATGGGAGGGCCAGGCATTCAGAGAAATTTCCTCAAGCAGTTTCATATAAGATTCGCGATTCATGGAACTCCTTTCCGCAGACAGGGTACTGCCGTACACATGGTTTATTATAGTCGATAATATTTTTCTTTGCAATCCTGTTATTCGCAGGTAACAGTTCGGCTCTGCTGAACCGTTACCTGCAAAATCCGTTTAAAATCACCTGAGGCGATGGGATGCTTGCTCTTGACCGCCGCAGGGGAATGGTATAGAATGAGGGTATCGCAGGAACTTTCAGGTTACGATTCACAGCAGCCGCAAACACCTGCTGTTTGCGGCGTAAGAAGATGAGCAACATTTTCAAAATTGCCGGAAAAGCCCAGGGCTTAACCGGTTTTTCCTAACCGGAAGAAGGCTTGAAAGCTGCGAAATTTGAAACAGGAGATTGATTGTACGTATGGAGCGAAAAAATGTATGGCTGAAGTATGATGAGGCAGAAAAGAAAGCAGTCTATGACTTTGGAGAGGAGTACAGGATTTTTCTGTCAGAATGCAAGACAGAGCGGGAATGCGTGACCCGTATGCGTGCGCAGGCAGAGGAAAAGGGCTATGAAGATCTGGAAAAGATCCTTGCTGAAGGAAGAACCTTAAGGCCCGGGGATAAAGTATACGCCTGCTGTATGGGGAAAATGATTGCGATGTTCCATATGGGAACCGAGCCGATGGAAAAAGGAATGGCTATTTTGGGCGCCCATATCGATTCTCCCCGTTTGGATATTAAGCAGATTCCCTTGTATGAGGACACGGAGATGGCGCTTTTGGATACACATTATTACGGCGGCGTGAAAAAGTATCAGTGGGTAGCACTGCCGCTGGCGCTGCACGGCGTTGTGGTGAAAAAGAACGGCCAGAAGGTGGAGATCAACCTTGGAGAGGCTCCCACGGATCCGGTAGTGGGTATTTCCGATCTTCTGCCCCATCTGGCACATGATCAGATGGCCAAAAACGCGGAAAAGGTCATCGACGGAGAAAACCTGAACATCCTTGTGGGAAGCATCCCTCTGGCTGGCGAGGAAAAAGAGCCGGTAAAGAAGTATATTCTCAAACTCTTGGAAGAAAAGTACGGAATCGAAGAGGCGGACTTTATTTCCGCGGAGCTTGAGGCGGTACCGGCAGGACCTGCCAGAGATTACGGACTGGATTCCAGTATGATCCTTGGATACGGCCATGACGACCGGGTATGCGCCTATACCTCTTTCAGGGCAATGCTGGACATGGAAGCGCCAAAGAGAACCTGCGTATGCCTGCTGGTAGACAAAGAGGAGATCGGCAGCGTCGGCGCTACAGGTATGCATTCGAAGTTCTTTGAAAATATGGTAGCGGAAGTGATGAACTGCGCGGGACAGTACAGCGAGCTTGGCGTGCGCAGAGCGCTTCAGCATTCCAAGATGCTTTCATCGGATGTCAGCGCGGCTTACGACCCGAACTATCCGGAGGTTATGGAGAAGAACAACGCGGCCTATATGAGCAATGGCCTTTGTTTTAACAAATATACCGGATCCAGAGGAAAAAGCGGTTCGAACGATGCCAATCCGGAGTATATGGCTGAGATTCGCCAGGTTCTGGATGAGGCCGGTGTGGCATGGCAGACAAGTGAGCTTGGAAAAGTAGATCAGGGCGGCGGCGGAACCATCGCTTACATTATGGCCAATTATGGAATGGAGGTGATCGACTGCGGCGTTGCGGTGCAGAACATGCACGCGCCCTGGGAGGTTGCCGGAAAGGCAGATGTCTATGAGGCTTACCGGGGATACGGCGCGTTTCTAAAGGGGATCTGATTGAAATGGATTTCTGCGGCTGCGGTTCAGAAAGGCTGAACTGTGACATCTGATTTAAGAAAGAGGTGTGTTATGGAAAAGAAAAGAAATGTTTTATGGTTAGCGGTATTCGTTATGCTTTTTGCGGCGGGAGCCTTTGGGAAAAATACGAAGGCTTTCGCGGCTTCGCAGATTGCAATGACGGAGAGCTGGAATTGGAGCAGTCTTTCCAGCTCGGAGGACCGGAAAGAATATATACTGTCCGTTCCAGCATCCGGCGATGTGACGATTAAGCTGATGGGATATTTTTACGGGGCCAAGATGAGCTTGTATAATTCAGACTACTCCAAAAGCTACTATTCGTATGTTTATGCCAGCGGCAGCAGCAGTTCGCCGATTACCGTTACAAGGGAGCTGACGCTTAGAAAAGGAACCTATCGCCTGGTTGTGGATTCCGGCACATATGACAGCTGCGGAAAATTTGGCGTTTCTGTCGGTTATGAGGATTTTAAGGCAAATGAAACGGAACCCAATGACTATGATCACGCTACTTATCTTAATTTTGATAAGACGGTGACAGGCGCGCTGGATGCGGATGACGAGGATGACTGGTATCGGTTTAAGGTTTCGGCAAGCGGCACCTATGTGATTACCTTGAAAGGATATTTTTCCGGGCCGATGATGAATCTGCACAATAGCGATCTTTCTGAGACATTTTATTCTTATGAGTACGCAGAGGGAAAACCGGGTTCTCCAAGAACGGTAAAAAAGGAAGTTGTTTTGGAAAAGGGAACCTACTATATTAAAGTTTTCCCTGGAAACTCAAACGGCGGAAAATATATGCTAAAGGTGTCGGATCCGAAAAAAATCTCTTCCATAAAGCTGAGCGCCTCTAAAAAAACCATAACGGACGGCAGCAGCTTCCGCCTGAAAGCTGCTGTGAAGCCTTCGGATGCCTATAACAAAAAGGTGACCTGGACCAGCAGCAACGAAAAGGTTGCGGGTGTTGACAGCAATGGCCGGGTGACGGCGTACAGTACCGGCTCTGTAAGGATTACGGCGACTGCAGCGGACGGCAGTGGGGTAAAGGCTTCCTGTGTAGTCTATGTGAAGCCTAAAGCGGTGTCTGGCCTGCGCGTAACAAAGACCAGCTACAACGCGGTCAGACTGAGCTGGTATTCGAACAGCAAAGTAAACGGATACCGTGTCTGCGTCTACGATAAAAAGGCGAAGAAGTATAAGGTAAAAAAGACAGTGAAGGGCACAACGGCTACGATTACCGGACTGAAGGCTTCGACTTCTTACCAGTTTGGCGTAATTCCTTATGTTAAAAAGAATAACCTGACCGGGAAAACGGCAAGCATTAAGACTGTCACAGCGCCCAAAAGCACAAAGATAACCGGAAAGAAAAAGACGGGCAGCAGGACTTCCTGGTATACTTCCTACGTAACGATGAAACTTAGCTGGAAGAAATCCTCCGGAGCTTCCGGATATGACCTTTTGTATTCTTCTTCTAAGAACGGTTATTACTATACATGGAAGAGCGGCATCCGCTCTACGTCCTGTAAAGTGGAGCGGACAAAGGGGATCAGCACATACTTTAAGGTTCGCCCCTATAAAACCTATAACGGAACCAAGTATTATGGAGCGGCGTCAAAAGCAGTGAAAGTAACCTTCCGGTAAAACGTCCATACAGCAGACAAAAACAGAGACAGAAAAGAAGGCAGGGCCGGAGAATTTGCCGGTGTGACAGCGAAAGCAGGCTCTTCTTTAGAAATTCCTGAAAAGATTAAAGTAGACGGGGCGAAGGGCGCCTTTGCGCGGGCGCAGAGCCTGCGGAGCATTCGGATTAAATCCACAAAAATGACCTCCGGAAGCATTGCCCGGGGAGCGTTTTCCGGAACCTATAAAAAACTGCAGATCATCATTCCAAAAAGGAAAAAATCACTCTATAAATCTTGGCTTTATAAGGCGGGGGTATCAAAAAACGCAAAGTTTGTACTGAAGTAATACAGCAGTTTAGATTAAATAAATTTTGAAGGAAATCGTTCAGTACGGCCGGATTGTTGTGAAATAATGCCGAAGGAGGCGGCCCCTGCGCAGGGGCCGCCTCCTTCGGCAAGCGCGGAGAATTTGGGCGCAAACCTTTACAGCGGTGTGGAACGGTAATAATCCGAAGCCGGGCTCCTGCCGGCAAGGAGGGTGAAAAGCGCCTGAAACTGCTGTTCCATACGTGTATTGTGTTCTTTCTGCATAACATAAAATTCTTCGGTCAGAGAATAGTTCCTGTCTATGGAAACCTTCACCTCCGCCATATCGGTTTTAAGCTCAGCGACGTCAGCCTTTACTTCAACCATATCGGTTTTAAGCTCAGCGACGTCAGCTTTTACTTCAACCATATCGGTTTTGAGCTCAGCGACATCGGCTTTCACCTCAACCATATCGGTTTTGAGTTCGGCGACATCGGTTTTGAGAACCGAAACATCAGCTTTCACCTCAACCATATCGGTTTTAAGCTCAGCGACATCGGCTTTCACTTCAACCATATCGGTTTTAAGCTCAGCGACATCAGCTTTCACCTCAACCATGTCGGTTTTGAGTTCGGCGACATCGGTTTTGAGAACCGAAACATCGGCTTTTACCTCAACCATATCGGTTTTAAGCTCAGCGACATCGGTTTTGAGAACCGAAACATCGGCTTTCACCTCAACCATATCGGTTTTGAGTTCGGCGACATCGGTTTTGAGAACTGAGACATCCTGCTTCACTTCAACCATCTCGGTTTTGAGTTCGGCAACATCAATTTTTAAATCGGATATGTCCCCTTTGACGGTTATCATATCCTGCTTCAGATAGGTAACATCTACCTTCAGCATAGCGACGTCGGTCTTGACTGCGGTCATGTCATCCTGAAGACGGTCGATTTTTTCGTTCATCGGAGTCAGCAGTTTGGCAATTTCCAGTAAATCGGTCTGATCGAGCATGATAAAACTCCTTTCATATATTTGCTAAGTGTATAATAGCATATGTTACGCAAAAAGTCCGCACAAATATTATTAAGCTTTATAGATAAAAAGAGATATAGAAACAGGATATGTGGCATATAAGCAGACCTGGATGAACCGCTGCAAAAAAACGCAAAAAAATGAAAAAAGGGCTTGCATTTACCGGGATTTTCCGATATAATAACCCGTGTTGTGACCTTGATAGCGTTGAAACGTGAGGTTGCTGCGGCCAAAAACAGGCGCGCAGGTTTTCCGTGGAGCGAATGTCAAGTTATGAAAACTGGCGACAAGTCACTGTACAGATAATAACTGCCTGCCAAAGAGCAGGAACAACGTGTGTCCGCATACAGGATGCGATACACACGGGAGAGTGTGTACAGTCACCGCTTGTCGTACTACTTAAAAAAGAGTGCGAATAGGAGGCGACTTTTTTTATGGCAAGTCAAGTAATGAGAATCACCTTAAAGGCATATGACCATCAGCTGGTGGATGCATCTGCGAAGAAAATCATCGAAACTGTAAAGAAAAACGGATCCAAGGTGAGCGGACCGGTACCCCTTCCCACAAAGAAAGAGGTTGTTACGATTCTGAGAGCCGTTCATAAGTATAAGGATTCCAGAGAGCAGTTTGAGCAGAGAACCCACAAAAGACTGATTGACATCATTACTCCGACCCAGAAGACAGTAGACGCGCTGTCCAGACTGGAAATGCCCGCTGGCGTATACATCGACATCAAGATGAAATAAGCCTGGCATTTCAGAATCAAACAAGGTGAAAGCAAATCCTAAAAGGTTGATATAGAAGCAACGTCAGTTCCACTTATATTGACTGTTTGACTAGGATGATTGCTGAAAAAGTAATCCGCTGTAGAAGAACAGGAGGTAAAACAATGAAGAAAGCGATTTTAGCAACAAAAATCGGAATGACTCAGATCTTCAATGAGGATGGTACCCTGATCCCGGTTACCGTACTTCAGGCAGGTCCCTGCGTTGTGACCCAGATCAAGACCGTTGAGAATGACGGTTATGAGGCAGTTCAGGTCGGCTTTGGTGAGAAGAAGGAAAAGCTTGTGAACAAGCCGATGAAGGGCTTATTTGACAAGGCCGGCGTAAGCTGCAAGAGATTCGTCAGAGAGTTTAAGTTCGAGAACACGGCTGAATATTCCGTGGCACAGGAAATCAAGGCAGACATCTTCGCCGCAGGCGACAAGGTAGACGCTTCCGCGATTTCCAAGGGAAAAGGTTTCCAGGGTGCAATTAAGAGACACGGCCAGCACAGAGGTCCCATGGCTCATGGTTCTAAGTTCCATCGTCATCAGGGTTCCAACGGTGCATGCTCTGATCCCAGCAAGGTATTCAAGGGCAAGGGAATGCCGGGCCACATGGGCGCGAAGAAAGTGACCATCCAGAATCTTGAAGTAATAAGAGTGGACGCAGAAAACAATCTTCTCTTAGTAAAGGGTGCCGTACCGGGACCGAAGAAGGCTCTGGTAACCATCAAAGAGACCGTTAAATCCGGCAAGTAAGGTACCGTTTAAGAAAGGAGGAACACACAGATGGCAAACGTATCTGTTTTAAATATGGAAGGCAAAGAGGTTGGCACAATCGAGCTGAGCGATGCGGTGTTTGGCGTTGAAGTGAACGAGCATCTGCTTCATATGGCTGTTGTGAACCAGCTCGCAAACAATCGTCAGGGTACTCAGAAGGCCAAGACCCGTTCCGAAGTATCCGGCGGCGGAAAGAAGCCCTGGAGACAGAAGGGAACCGGTCACGCAAGACAGGGTTCAACGAGAGCTCCCCAGTGGACAGGCGGCGGTATGGTATTCGCTCCGGTGCCGAGAAGCTACAGCATGAAGATGAACCGCAAGGAAAAGAGAGCGGCTCTGAAGTCCGCTCTGACCAGCAGAGTTCAGGAGAACAAGCTGATCGTTCTTGACGAGCTGAAGCTTGGCGAGATCAAGACAAAGGCTATGGCCGGCGTGCTGAAGAACCTGAACGTAAACAAGGCGCTGGTTGTTCTGAAGGACAACGACGCGAACGTGGTTATGTCCGCGAGAAACATCCCGGATGTTAAGACCGCCCTTACAAACACGATTAATGTATACGATATTCTGAAATATAACACAGTGGTTGTTACGAAGGACGCTGTGGCAGCGATCGAGGAGGTGTACGCATAATGGCAGCAATCCAGTACTACGACGTAATCCTGAAACCGGTGATTACCGAGAAGAGCATGAACGCTATGGCGGAAAAGAAATACACTTTCTATGTGCATACCGAGGCAAACAAGAGCCAGATCAAAGAGGCTGTTGAGAAAATGTTCGAGGGTACAAAGGTAAAGAGCGTAAGCACCATGAACCTTGAAGGCAAGAAGCGCAGACGCGGTATGACCGTTGGAAAGACCGCTAAGTCCAAAAAGGCAATCGTTGCCCTGACCGAGGACAGCAAGGAAATCGAGATTTTCGAAGGCCTGTAAAATGTCCCATCTCCCAAAGCGGGAGCCTATGCGCATAAAAGCGCGATAATAAATACCTGAAAGGAGAAACATCATGGGAATTAAAACCTATAACCCATATACACCGTCCAGAAGACATATGACTGGTTCTGATTTCTCTGAAATCACCAAGTTCGAGCCGGAAAAGAAGCTTCTGGTATCCCTGAAGAAAAACTCCGGCCGCAATAACCAGGGTAAAATCACTGTAAGACATCACGGCGGCGGAACAAGAAGACAGTACAGACTCATCGATTTCAAGAGAAGAAAAGACGGAATCCCCGCTACGGTAATCGGAATCGAGTACGATCCCAACAGAAGCGCGAACATCGCCCTGATCTGCTACGCAGACGGCGAGAAGGCATACATCCTGGCTCCGGAAGGACTGAAGGATGGCATGAAGGTTATGAACGGACCGGAAGCGGAAGTTCGTGTAGGCAACTGCCTGCCGCTGTCTGAGATCCCGGTTGGTACCATGATCCACAACATCGAGCTGTATCCCGGAAGAGGCGGCCAGCTGGTACGCTCCGCAGGAAACAGCGCACAGCTCATGGCGAAGGAAGGCAAATACGTTACCTTACGTCTGCCCTCCGGCGAGATGAGAATGGTTCCTATGAATTGCCGTGCTACGGTAGGCGTAATCGGAAACGCTGAGCACAACCTGATCAACGTAGGTAAGGCGGGAAGAAAGCGCCATATGGGTATCCGCCCGACTGTCCGCGGTTCTGTTATGAACCCGAATGACCATCCCCACGGAGGTGGAGAAGGTAAGACAGGTATCGGTCGTCCCGGTCCTTCCACTCCCTGGGGCAAGCCTGCTCTTGGCCTTAAGACCAGAAAGAAGAACAAGAAGTCGAATAAGATGATCGTAAGAAGACGCGACGGAAAAGCTGTCAACTAAGTTTCTTACGAATAGATAACCGCAGGAAACTGCAAGCCGCGCTTTTGCGCGGCGCTGCTACGAGGAAAAGCCGGCTGTGCGTTACGCGTAAGCCGCGGCCGGTATCAACAGTCTTTGGCGGCTGTTTATACCGGTTCGTCCATGTGAAGCCGAAGGATGGCCGCGCACCGTGCCGGTCTCCGGTCCGGAGCTTTTCATTATTTATAAATCGGATTAAACAAGGAGGTTAAGAACCTATGGCTCGCTCACTGAAAAAAGGACCATTTGCAGATGCCAGCTTACTGAAAAAAGTAGATGCCATGAATGCGGCAGGTGACAAGTCCGTGATCAAGACCTGGTCACGCCGGTCTACAATCTTTCCGCAGATGGTTGGACATACAATTGCTGTTCACGACGGAAGAAAGCATGTGCCCGTATATATCACCGAGGATATGGTAGGACACAAGCTGGGTGAATTCGTTGCTACCAGAACCTACAGAGGCCATGGCAAGGACGAGAAGAAATCCGGCCGTAAGTAATTGGAGATCGAAAGGAGGTTTTATTCATGGCAAAAGGACATAGATCCCAAATTAAGAGAGAGAGAAATGCACAGAAGGACACCAGACCGTCAGCGAAGTTATCCTATGCCCGCGTGTCTGTCCAGAAGGCGTGCTTTGTATTAGATGCCATCAGAGGCAAGGACGTGAAGACGGCGCTGGGTATCGTTATGTATAATCCCAGATATGCTTCCGAATTAATTACCAAGCTGCTGAAGTCAGCGATCGCGAACGCGGAAAACAACAACGGTATGAACATCGATAACCTCTACGTTGAGGAGTGCTACGCAAACAAGGGACCCACAATGAAGAGAATCAGACCGAGAGCACAGGGCAGGGCTTACAGAATCGAAAAGAGAATGAGCCATATCACAATCGTGCTGAACGAGAAATAGGAGGTAGAGCATGGGACAGAAAGTTAATCCGCACGGCCTCAGAGTCGGCGTTATTAAAGACTGGGATTCGAAATGGTATGCAGAGAGCTCTTTCGCAGACTATCTTGTAGAAGACTACAAGATCCGTACATTCCTGAAAAAGAAGCTGTACAGCGCCGGTGTTTCCAAGATCGAGATCGAGAGAGCATCTGACAGAGTAAAGGTGATCATCTATACCGCAAAGCCGGGCGTTGTAATCGGCAAGGGCGGCGCTGAGATCGAGAAGGTAAAGGCTGAGGTTCAGAAGCTTACCGACAAGAAGCTGATTGTAGATATTAAAGAAGTAAAGAGACCGGACAAGGATGCGCAACTTGTGGCAGAAAACATTGCCCTGCAGCTTGAGAACCGTGTATCCTTCCGTCGTGCCATGAAGTCCACCATGGGCCGTACCATGAAGGCAGGCGCAAAGGGAATCAAGACTTCCGTATCCGGACGTCTGGGCGGCGCGGATATGGCGCGTACCGAGTTCTACAGCGACGGAACCATCCCGCTGCAGACACTGAGAGCAGATATTGACTATGGATTCGCTGAGGCAGATACCACCTACGGCAAAGTCGGCGTAAAGGTTTGGATCTACAAGGGCGAGATTCTTCCTGCAAAGGGAACCAAGGAAGGGAGCGATAAATAATGTTAATGCCTAAGAGAGTAAAACGTCGTAAACAGTTCCG
>DVIQ01000105.1 GCA_018711185.1 Candidatus Limivivens intestinipullorum
AAAGGTGTACACAGTTCAGGATTTTCCATGTTGTTGCAGTCCTAGCGCTTATCTATTATTTCCCCTAGCGGTAACTAACATTTCAAGCAATCCCTTCTTCTTGATGTGTCCACCTTATAGGGTACATTATAGTAATAATGATTTTTCATTGCCTGGTAATCCTTGCTGTATTGGTGTTCCAGGCAGTATCCCTGCCTTTTCTGGGTATTGAACCCTTCATTTTCTATTCGCCACCGTTTTCTTCCGTCTTCCGCTACCTCTGCCGCATTCCTCTTTGTTACTGGCAGATCCGTCAGAAACAGAAACCGGCTCTGCCTTTTCTCTCTTTCCCCTTTCTTTTTCCCTTTCCGGAACTCCTTTTCCGTTTCCTCACAGTACTCCACAGCATTCAACAGGTTTCCATTATAATTGATCCCATTCACATACTCATAGCAGCGTCTCCCATTCCCAAAGCTTTCCTCCTGCCTGCTGCGTTCTATTTTGCGCAGGCTTTCATACTCCTGCGCTATATAGGGTATACTCCCCTCCTTAAACCGTAGAATGTAGCGCCAGTTCTTCTCACGGCATTCTTCAAAAAACCTTTCGCAGGCATACAGGCTGTCCGCGCTCAGACACACCGGCAGCCTGGGAAATTCTTTTTTTAGTCTTTCCAGCAGCCGCCAGCACGCTTTCCTCTCACAGTCCTGCTTTTCCATTTCCCCTTCGGCGTTGTTTTCCACAAACTCCGTCATGATACTTACCAATACTCCCGGATGGAGTACAAGCTTCGCCTCCAGTACATAATAGTAGCTTTCCCTGTATTCTTCCGGGGTCCCTTTATTATGGATACGGTAAGGACATTTCTCATCCAATTCCCCGTGGGTACTGTGCAGCTGCGTCCCATCAAGGATTATCTGCCAGTACTTTCCCCTGATTCTTGCGTTCTCAAACGCCCTGCTGCGGATCAGCCTTTTACACATCCGGCAGACGATATCCTGCAGCCCGTTGGGATCCAGCTTTTCCAGATACCGGTTGATCGTTTCCCAATAAGGGATCTCATCCGCCGCGGGAGACTCTCCACATAAATCCCATATATTTTTAAGCACAGCATCCGAATTGAATTCTTCACTTGTTTTTCTCATGCTGCTGATATAAAATATAGATGAGAGAATACGCGTCATAAGGAGTATGATACTTGGGTATGTAATATAACTCTGGTGTCTGGGATCTGGCAGCTGCCTGAGCATGGGCATAAGATCCGGAAAGAAATGCCGGATTATCTTGAATAGTTCACAGGCAAGGTTCAACTGTTCCAGGTGTTCCCTTGTTTCTCTTCTCGTGATTTTTTCTTTTGTTTTTGCTGGAAAAACCTCCTTTCTTTGGGGCTTGCGAAGAAAAAGTTTTTGGGCTAACTTTATTATCTCGCAATTCTCCTGAAAAAGGGAGGTTTTTATTAATAATTATTTTTGCTCGTCAGAGCTGTTCGTAACAGGCAAGTCCAGGTCTGCGCGCATGCTTCGCAGACTGTAAGAACGTAATTCAGGAGTGCGAAAATCTCATCGCCGAAGGCGATTTCAAACGGAAGCCCGCGCATTGCAGCGCGTCAGACGCGGAGGAAGCAAATGAAGATTGGATTGATTGTATATCTGGCGGCAGTCAATGCCGCGGCATTTTTTCTTTTCGGAATCGATAAATGGAAAGCAAAACATTCCAGATGGCGTATTCCAGAACGTGCGCTTCTGCTGGCGGCCCTGGCCGGTGGAAGCGCAGGGGCCTGGCTTGGCATAAAAGTGTTTCATCATAAGACCCGGCATAAACGCTTTGCGCTGGGAATCCCGGTTATTTTATTCGCGCAGATCGCAATTTTTCTGACGCTGTACCGGGTTTTCTTTGCGGCCGTCCCTTAGACAGGGGAGCCGTCAGGGGCGGTATGTGCCAGCGGCATATGTTTAGCGGCGGGCGAAGCGGAGCGCAGACCTGGCATGAACGGTTACATGAACTTTACGAATAACAAAAAAGACCGTTGACAAATCCTGCGGTTAGTGGTAACTTATTCGTTAGAGGTTAGAAATATCTAACCAAAGGAAGCATCTGGAAAATGCAAGAGCGGGTATTGGAAAGAGCCGCGGACTGTGGACGCGGCGGCAGGAAGGTGACGGTATGTGCGATAAAGAAGCGATTATTCATGAGCTGAAAAGAAGAAGGAAACGCATCACGGAGCAGAGAAGGATTATGATTGACGTGATTACGGAGGAGGACTGCAAAAGTTTTAAAGAGCTGTATGTGAAAATCGCCAGGAGGGATCCGGGGATCGGGCAGGCTACCGTTTATCGCATGCTGCTCACTTTAGAGGAGATCGGCGCAATAGAACGTGTTCAGGGATACGTCCGCAAGGATTTCGGGAAGGAGCAGATCTCCAAGGAAGTGTCCGAGGAGACATAATTTTCAAAGGGGCTTGCAGAAACTGCTTCTGCAATGCCCTTTTTCACTGAGAGAAGACCATCGTATACTGTAAGCTGGCCGCGGTATCGCGGAGGATAGGAGAAGGAGGACTTTGCCTATCCGACCGCAGTTGCAAGTAACGGTTCAGTCATGCGGAACCGTTGACAAAAACCGAAAATTCTCCTAAGATGTAGGTATTCGCTGCTGACTGCGGCGTGAAAATCAGAACGGTATTTTCCGGCCGTCCGGCGGCAAGACCCGGTCGGGGCGGCTGGATAAACGGCGGAAATATCCGGTGGCTGTGCGCGTAAGCGCCGCCGGAAAAGAAAGAGGAGAGAATATGGAAAAAATCAGCATTGCCCTTCTGGGACTTGGAACCGTGGGCACCGGCGTTTATAAGGTGCTGAAGGCCCAAAAGGAGGATATGGCGCGCAAAATCGGCGCGGAGCTTGAAATAAAGAAAATTTTAGTGCGGAATCTGGAAAAAGCGGCGGGAAAGGTGGATGATCCCGGCGTGCTGACCAACAGCTGGCAGGAAATCCTGGACGATCCGCAGATTCAGATTGTGGCGGAGGTCATGGGAGGCATTGAGCCGGCGGGAACGTATATCCTCCAGGCCCTGGAAGCAGGGAAAAATGTCGTGACGGCGAATAAGGATCTCTTGGCGGTGAAAGGAAAAGAGCTTTTTGACGCCGCGGGGAGAAAAGGACAGGATCTGCTTTTCGAGGCGGCGGTGGCCGGAGGCATTCCCATTATACGGCCCCTGAAACAGTGCCTGGCGGGAAATCACATGACAGAGGTTATGGGGATTGTCAACGGAACCACGAATTTTATTCTCACCCGGATGCTGGCCGACGGTATGGAATTTCAGGAAGCCCTGGATCTGGCATCCAGGCTGGGGTACGCGGAAGCGGATCCTTCCGCGGATATCGAGGGGCTGGATGCCGCCAGAAAGGTGGCGATTCTGGCCTCGGTGGCGTTTCACTCCAGGGTTACGCTGGAAGATGTCTACACGGAGGGAATTACAAAAATTACCGCCACAGATATCCGCTATGCCCGGGAAATGGGGTATACCATAAAGCTTCTGGGCGTTGCGAAGGAGACGGAGGGAGCAATCGAGGCCAGGGTACACCCCATGATGATTCCAAGCTCCCATCCCCTGGCGTCCGTGAAGGATTCCTTTAACGCGGTATTTGTCCACGGGGACGCGGTTGACGACGCGATGTTTTACGGGAGAGGGGCCGGAGAGCTTCCCACAGCCAGCGCCGTTGTGGGGGATCTTTTCGACATTGCCAGAAACATCCGGTTCGGGTGCTGCGGACGGATTAGCTGTACCTGCTACCGGAATCTTCCTGTGAAAAAGATCGACGAGGTGACGAGCCGCTATTTCCTGCGCATGCAGGTGGACGATCAGTGCGGCGTTCTGGCCAGCATTTCCAGCGTATTCGGAAGCAACGGCGTAAGCCTGGCTCAGGTGATTCAGAAGGCGAAGCAACAGGATACAGCGGAGCTTGTGGTCATCACAGAGGGCGTTGTGGAACGGCACTTCGCGGATTCGCTGAAAATTTTGAAAGGCCTGTCCATTGTAAAGGAGATTTCCGCGGCAATCCGGGTGTATGGAGATTGACAAAGCGGTATACAATCATGTAGAATAAGTCAAAAAGACAGTATTATAAGAGACAGAGCCGGAAGAAAGTCTTCCGCTCTGGGCAGATGACGCGTTAAAGGCGTCAGGAGGAGGAAAAAATGAGCAAAAAACCAACTGTTTTGATGATTCTGGATGGATACGGCTTAAATGACAAGGTTCAGGGAAACGCCGTAAAAGAGGCCAAGACACCGGTTATGGACAGCCTGATGGCGGAGTATCCTTTTGTAAAGGGCTATGCCAGCGGTATGGCGGTTGGCCTTCCGGAGGGACAGATGGGAAATTCTGAGGTTGGCCATTTGAACATGGGAGCCGGCCGCATTGTATATCAGGAGCTCACCAGAATCACGAAGGAGATCCAGGACGGGGATTTCTTTAAGAATGAGGCTCTTTTAAAAGCTGTTCACAACGCGAAGGAAAAGGACACGGCCCTTCATCTTTTCGGTCTGCTGTCCGACGGCGGCGTGCACAGCCATAACACGCATCTTTACGGGCTTCTGGAGCTGGCTAAGAGAGAAGGCCTTGAGAAAGTTTACGTACACTGCTTCCTGGACGGAAGAGACACGCCGCCCGCATCCGGAAAGGGATACGCGGAGGAATTGGAAGCCAAGATGAAGGAGATCGGCGTGGGACGCGCGGCCACCGTTATGGGACGATACTACGCCATGGACCGGGACAACCGCTGGGATCGTGTGGAGCTGGCCTATAACGCTATGGTAAAGGGTGTGGGTATCTGCGCGGACAGCTTAACCGGCGCCATTCAGAGCTCCTATGACAACGGAAAGAACGACGAGTTCGTGGAGCCGGCGGTGATTATGGAAGACGGAAAGCCGGTGGCGGTGATCAAAGATGGCGATTCCGTGATCTTCTTTAACTTCCGTCCGGACCGCGCCAGGGAAATCACCAGAGCTTTCTGCTGCGATGACTTTACCGGCTTTGAAAGGGAAAAGAGACTGGATCTCACCTATGTGTGCTTTACCGAGTACGACGAGACGATCCCAAATAAGACGGTGGCTTTCCACAAGGTTTCCATTACGAACACCTTTGGAGAATTTCTGGCGGCCAACGGCTTAAAGCAGGCCAGAATCGCCGAGACGGAGAAGTACGCCCACGTGACCTTCTTCTTTAACGGCGGCGTTGAGGAGCCCAACGAGGGCGAGGACCGCATCCTTGTGAAGTCCCCCAAGGTTGCGACCTATGATCTGAAGCCGGAGATGAGCGCCTATGAGGTATGCGATAAGCTGTGCGGCGCCATCCGCGGAGGAAAATACGATGTGATTATCATTAACTTCGCGAACCCGGATATGGTCGGACATACAGGGATCGAAAACGCCGCTATAAAGGCCATCGAGGCGGTGGACGAGTGCGTGGGACGCGCTGTGGCCGCGATCAAGGAAGTGGACGGCCAGATGTTTATCTGCGCGGATCACGGGAACGCGGAGCAGCTCATCGATTATGAGACAGGAGCGCCCTTTACGGCTCATACCACCAACCCGGTGCCGTTTATTCTGGTAAACGCGGATCCCTCCTATACGCTCAGAGAGGGTGGATGCCTGGCGGATATCGCGCCTACGCTTATCGAGCTCATGGGACTTGCGCAGCCGGCAGAGATGACGGGCAAATCCCTGCTCATCAGGAAATAAGATGATACTTGAGATTATCCGGCAGGCCATTGAGATCAAGCTGCGCTGCAACACAGAGACGCCGCTGATCTCGCCGGGAGAATACTGCTGTGCCTGCGGAATGGCCCTGCGTATTCTGGGTAATCCTTCCGGGCTTCTGGAGGAGGCCCGGAAGATGGAGACGATTTCCCAGCTTCGGGAAAAGCTGGATCCGGTGTTCGAAAAAGCTCTGGAAGCCCAGCCGGAGGAGGCGACACAGAATCGCCGGCTTTTCCATATGCTTTTGCACAGCCGGGCCGAGGGGCCGGTGACGGAGGAGATCCGTCCCTTATTCGACCCGCCGGGAAGCGGCGCGTAAGCGGGCCGCCCGGTCTTCCGGCTGGATTCCTGTGAACATCATAAACGCTGCGAATAGCGAAATGCCAAAAAGGACACACTATCCCCAAGGAGGTGTGTCTTTTTATGCAGAAATCGACTGCGATTGTGGATATTTATGCCAGAGAAATTCTGGATTCCAGGGGAAATCCCACTATTGAGGCAGAGGTTTTGACAGAAGAGGGGATTACCGGGCGGGCGGCGGTTCCATCCGGCGCGTCCACCGGAGAGCATGAGGCGGTGGAGCTTCGGGACGGTCATGAGCGATATCTGGGAAAGGGTGTGCAGAAGGCAGTTCACCATGTAAATACGATTCTTGCGGACGCGGTGATCGGAGAAAATGTCCTTCATCAGGGAGAAATCGACCGTCTGCTCTTGAAAGAGGACGGAACCGCGAACAAGTCCAGGTTGGGCGCTAACGCGATTTTAAGCGTTTCCATGGCGGCTGCCAGCGCGGCGGCAAAGAGCCTTGGCGTTCCGCTTTTCCGGTATCTGGGCGGCATGCATGCCTGCCGCATGCCGGTTCCCATGTTTAATGTGATAAACGGCGGCTGCCATTCCCGGAATTTTCTGGATTTTCAGGAGTTTATGCTTATGCCCGTGGGAGCTGAGAGTTTTTCCGAGGGGCTGCGGATGGGGACGGAGACGTATCACTGTCTGAAGAAGCTTTTGGATGAGAAGGGACTTTCCGTGGCGGTAGGCGACGAAGGCGGCTTCGCGCCGGATCTGCGGGATGCCGAGGAGGTTTTTGATTATCTGACCAGGGCGGTCCGGGAGGCAGGCTACGAGCCGGGGCGGGATCTGGTATTTGCCATGGACGCGGCTGCCAGCGAGCTGTATGACAGCGAGAAGGGGGGCTATTATTTCCCCGGAGAGAGCCGGATGAAGGGGAAAGAAACCGTCCGCACCAGAGATGAGATGATCGGTTACTATCAGAAACTCGCAAAGGATTTTCCGCTTATGTCCATTGAAGATGGCCTGGATGAAGATGACTGGGAAGGCTGGAAACGCCTGACCGAAGAGCTTGGAAAGCAGATCCAGCTTGTGGGAGACGACCTCTTTGTGACGAACCCGGCAAGGCTGAAAAAGGGAATCCGCCTGAATATAGGAAACGCTCTTCTGGTGAAGGTGAACCAGATCGGAACGCTGTCGGAGGCTTTTGAGGCTATGGAGCTGGCTCAAGACAACGGTTACCGCCGGGTGGTATCCCACCGCTCCGGAGAGACAGAAGATTCTTTTATCGCGGACATCGCGGTGGCCGTGGGAGCGGGACAGATCAAAACCGGAGCCCCGTGCCGGAGCGAGCGGGTGGCGAAATATAACCGGCTTCTGCGGATAGAGGATTACCTGGGAACGGCTGCCGTCTACCGGGATCCCTTTGAAAAACCCTAGTAACGAACTGTTAGTTACTATTCTCAGTAGCCGCAAACACCTGCTGTTTGCGGCGTAAGAAGATGACATCGTTCAAAGTTCTTGACAAGGCTACACCGGTATGGTACACTAAAATTCATGTGAGGAGGTGTAATCGTGGCAATTCTGAGGACGATTCTTACGATCATTTTTATTCTTGATTGTATTGTTTTAACGGTTGTTGTACTGATGCAGGAAGGCAAGGAGCAGGGCCTTGGTACGATTGCCGGTATTTCCGATACCTACTGGGGTAAGAACAAAGGCCGTTCAATAGAAGGCGCGCTGGTGAAGGTTACAACGGCGGTGGCGGTGGCGTATATCGCACTGTCGGTTATTTTGAATCTGAACTTTTAAGGCGTTTGTTTCCCGGGTTTTGTGCGAAGGAATTCGGCCCGTGCGTGTATTTTGGCGTTTTTGACAGGTATCTGCTCAGCTCGAATGAGAGGAAGGGCTGGAAAGGCTGCTGCGGAAATCCCATCCTCTGTGTTTTTAAACACAGGCGAATGGATTTTTGCAGCGGTTTTTTTATGTAACAGCTCAGCCCAGGTCTGCGCATATGCTTCGTAGACCGTAAGAACGTGATTCAATTGACACGGGCGCCGCGGGCGTCCGGTTAGAAGGTGAAGGATGGACAGAGAATTATTTGAACAGAGAAAGCAGACGCTCTTGGAGCTTATGGGAGATAAAATCTATGTACCCATGAAGCTGAAAGAGCTTTCCATGCTTCTGCAGGTCCCCAGAGAAGAGAGAAACCAGCTTTTGGAGGTTTTGGACGCTTTGGTTCAGGAGGGAAAGGTGGAACTCTCCAAGCGGGGAAAGTACCGTCTGGCGGAGGAAACGATTCTTACCGGGACGTATGTGGGCACCAGCAGAGGCTATGGTTTCGTGGAGATTCCAGGGCGCCCGGAGGACCTTTTTATTCCGGAGCCTTATACAGGCGGCGCTTTTCATAGGGATACCGTGCAGGCGGCTCTGCTTCCGGGAAATACCGGGAGACGTCCGGAGGGACGGATTGTGCGGGTTTTGGAGCGGGGGATCCGGGAGCTTGTGTGTACCTTTGAGAAGAACCGCAGCTACGGCTTTGCCCTGCCGGACAACCCGCGCTTTTCCAGGGATATTTTCATTCCGCTGGAAAAGAGCAAAGGGGCAGTGGACGGACACAAGGTTCTGGTGGAGATCACTGACTACGGTTCCAAGAACAAAAGTCCGGAAGGACAGGTAAAGGAAATCATCGGGCACCGGAATGATCCCGGAACGGACATTCTCTCCATCGCCTGCGCCTATGAGCTTCCCGCGGAATTTCCGGAGCGGGTTCTGAATCAGGCGGAGCGAAATTCCCGGCCGGTCAGCGAGGCGGACTGCCAGGGCCGTCTGGATTTAAGAGAGGTGGTCATGGTGACCATCGACGGGGAGGACGCCAAGGATCTGGACGATGCGGTTTCCCTGACGCGGGAGGGGGATCTGTGGCGGCTTGGGGTACACATCGCGGATGTGAGCAACTATGTCCAGGAAGGGAGCGCCCTGGACCGGGAGGCTTTAAAAAGAGGCACCAGCGTCTATCTGGTGGATCGGGTGATTCCCATGCTTCCTCATACTCTTTCCAACGGCATCTGTTCCCTGAACCAGGGGGAGGACCGGCTGGCGCTCAGCTGTCTGATGGATATTGACGATAAGGGAAACATCGTGGGGCATCAGATCGCGGAGACGGTGATCCGCGTGGACTGCCGCATGACGTATACCGGGGTCAATGAAATCCTGACAGGACAGGAAGGAGAGGCGGCCAAAGCCTGGGAGGCCTTTGCGCCGATGCTCCTGCAGATGAATGAGGTGGCCGGGCTGCTTCGGAAAAAACGGAAGGCAAGGGGCTCCATTGATTTTGATTTTCCGGAATCCAAGATTACTCTGGATGAAAACGGGCGGCCCACGGACATCCGCCCCTATGAGCGGAACGCTGCCACAAAGCTGATTGAGGATTTTATGCTTGCGGCAAACGAAACCGTGGCGGAGGATTATTTCTGGCAGGAGCTTCCGTTTGTATACCGTACCCATGAGAAGCCGGATCCGGATAAAATCCGGGATCTCCAGGCGTTTATCGGGAACTTCGGCTACCATATGCGCAGAACCGGGGAAGAGGTTCATCCCAAAGAGCTGCAGAAGCTGCTGGCAAGCATCGAGGATTCGCCGGAGGAGGCCATGATCAGCCGCATGACGCTGCGGTCCATGAAGCGGGCCTGCTATTCCACCCAGTGCAGCGGACATTTCGGACTGGCGGCCAGCTATTACTGCCATTTTACGTCGCCGATCCGCCGCTACCCGGATCTGCAGATCCACCGGATTATCAAGGATAATTTACGGGGCAGGATGAATGAGGAGCGGATTTCACACTATCAGGGAATCCTGGACGGTGTGGCGAAGCAGTCCAGCGACATGGAACGCAGGGCGGATGAAGCGGAGCGGGAGACGGAAAAGATGAAGAAGGCGGAATACATGAGACAGAAGATCGGCCGGGTATATGACGGGGTGATCTCCGGGCTTACAGCCTGGGGCCTGTATGTGGAGCTTCCAAATACAGTGGAGGGCCTGGTCCATGTATCGAACCTTACGGATGACCGCTATTATTATGATGAAGAAAAGCATGAGATGACAGGGGCCGGCACCGGCCGGACCTTCTGCCTGGGCCAGAGGGTCCGGGTGCGGGTCCTGGACGCGGACAAGGAGAGCCGGACGGTGGATTTTGCCATTGTATATAAAGGAGGGGATGAGGATGGCCAGGGAATCCGTGAAGCTGATAGCCAATAACAAAAAGGCGTATCATGACTATTTTATCGACGAAACCTACGAGGCGGGCATTGCCCTTTGCGGCACGGAGGTGAAATCTCTGCGCATGGGAAAATGCAGCATAAAGGAATCCTTTATCCGGGTGGAAAACGGAGAGGTGTTTATTTACGGAATGCATATCAGCCCATACGAAAAAGGAAATATTTTTAACAAAGACCCTCTGAGGGTGAAAAAGCTTCTGGTTCACCGGTACGAGATCAACAAAATCGGGGGAAAGGTCCGGGAGAAGGGCTACACCCTGGTCCCTCTCAGAGTTTACTTCAAAGGCAGCCTGGTAAAGGTGGAGATTGGCCTGGCAAGAGGAAAGAAACTCTATGACAAACGCCAGGACATTGCGAAAAAGGATCAGCGAAGAGAGGCGGAAAAGGAATTTAAAGTGAAAAATCTATACTGAGCGGCGGGAACGCGGATCAGGAGGTTCTCCTTTACGGAGAGCCTCTTTTTTTGAGGCGCAACTTTTTTCGCCGTGTGTGTATCTATACAATGAAAGCTCCAGTTACTATTCATGACAGCCGCAAATACCCTCTGTTTGCGGTGTAAGGCCAGAGGGCTGGCGCGCATTTGCGGCCGGTCGTTTCGGACATGGGGTTTGAAATAAAAACGTGCTGAGAGGTACCCTGGATGAAAAGAGATTCCTATGAGTCGGTGGTTTCCTGTATTATTGAGAATCAGGACCGTTTTTACCGGCTGGCTTTTAGTTATGTGCAGAACGCGGACGACGCTCTGGATGCCGTCCAGAACGCGGCCTGCAAAGCGTTGGAGAATTACCGGTCCATGAAAAATCCGAAAGCGGTGAAGACATGGCTTTACCGAATCGTTATAAATGAAAGCCTTTTGCTTTTGAGGGAAAGAAGAAAATTTGTTTTTACGGAAGATCAGGCGCAGATAGAGCTTCCTTATGAAGAAAAAGGATTTCTTCCAACAGAGGATTTATACGGGCAGATTAACCGGCTGCCGGAGGACGTACAGAGCATCATTAAGCTGCGGTTTTACGAAGAGCTGCAGCTAAAAGAGATCGCTCAGGTCATGCAGATGAACTTGAATACAGTAAAAGCAAAGTTGTATCGGGGATTAAAAACCTTGAAACTTACTATTCAGGAGGTGGATTTATGAAACGGTTGGAGGAAGCAAAACGAAAGTACGAAGAGACACCCATTCCGGAGGAATTGTCGGACCGTGTTATGCGGGAGATTCGCAAGACGGAGCAACCCCGAAGAACGGTGAAGAGCGGGTATTTCTGGAAAGTGGGCATGACCGCCGCCGCGGCTTTGGCTGCCGCGTTTATTACGGCTGTGAACACCAGCGAAGCATTTGCAAGCAGTGTGGGAAAAATCCCGGTGATTGGAGAAATCGCCAGGGTTTTGACCTTCCGTTCCTATGAGACGGAGACGGATGAGCTGAAAATTTCCGTGGATATTCCGAGCATCGATATGATTTCGGAGGATTTTTCCGATCTGGAAGAATCCGCGAACGAGGAAATTCATAAGCTGTGCCAGGATTATGCCGACGAAGCGACAAAGCGGGCAAAGTCCTATCGGCAGGCATTTTTGGATACCGGAGGAACCCAGGAAGAGTGGGAAGCCCATAACATTGAGATTAAAGTGTGGTATGAAGTGAAGACCCAGACCGAGGACTATTTATCGCTGGAAATTATAGGAACCGAGAGCTGGAGCAGCGCCAACACGGAGACGCAGTATTTTAACTTTAATCTGAAGGAAGGAAAAACCGTTGTCCTGGAAGATCTTCTGGGAGCGGATTACGCCCAGACAGCGGAAGAAAGCATCCGCGCTCAGATGCAGGAACGGGAAGCAGACAGCGGCGAGGTATTCTGGGAGGACGAGTTTAAGGGAGTCGATGAGAATACAAAGTTTTATGTGAATGAGGCCGGCAATCCTGTGATTGTCTTTGACCGGTATGAAATCGCGCCGGGCGCGTACGGCCAGCCGGAATTCGAGATTCCCGTAAGCGGTATGGAAGAAACGGAGGAGACGACAGCGGAGGATGCGTCAGAGACAATCCCGGAAGAGACTTGGACGGAAAGCGCCGGATTTGAGGATAATTTTTCTGTAGACCAGGAAGCGGCGGCGGAATTTGGCAGGCAGATCAAGGAAGCGGCGGCGACGCGGGATCTGGAAGCGCTGGCGGATCTGGCGGCGTATCCCCTGTATGTGGGATTCGCGGAGGGAGGCGAATCGGTGGAAAGCAAAGAAGAATTTCTGGCCCTGGGAGCGGACAGGATTTTTACCGGGGCATTGACGGAGTCGGTGGCGGCCGCCGACGAGAACAGCCTGACGCCCAGCATGGCCGGATTTGTCCTGTCAGGGGAGAGCGGAGCCCCTAATATTATTTTCGGAGTAAGGGACGGAAGGCTTGCCGTATCAGGCATCAACTATTAGACGTAACGGCGCTCTTGACAGGCGGGGGGATTTCTGCTAGAAGTATAAGCAAACGATACGGAAGGAGCAGAACCATGATTCCAAAAGATAAAGAGGCCCTCAGAAAGCTGGTTACGGATACCACGGTGGAAACGTACGAGGATCTGTCCCACCAGCTGATAAAAATGCTGGATAAGGTATACCATGATCCAAAGCTTTCGGACGCGCAGAAAAATGACGAGGTGACGCTGAATGTGATCGCCTATATCAAATCCTGTACGAATGAGATTCTGATTGACGTTCTGGCGGAGATGTTTGATATAAAATAGCAGAATTTCCTTGACATAAACGGAAATATCAGTTAAACTAAAATAGTAACAATTACTATTATTGATCAAGCAAATGCACAGGAGGGTACTATGGAATTAAAGGGCAGCAAAACAGAGAAAAATTTACAGACGGCTTACGCGGGCGAGAGCCAGGCCAGGGTAAAATACGGCTATTATGCCAGCAAGGCAAAGAGCGAGGGGTATGTGCAGATCGCGAATCTGTTCCAGGAGACTTCGGACAACGAGAAGGAGCACGCGAAGATCTGGTTTAAACTTCTTCACGGCGGCGCGGTTCCCTCCACAGAGGAGAATCTTGAGGACGCGGCTGCGGGAGAGAATTACGAGTGGACGGATATGTACGCGCAGTTTGCCAAGGAAGCCAGAGAGGAAGGCTTTACGGAGATCGCGGCGCTGTTTGACGGCGTAGCGAAGATTGAGAAGGAGCACGAGGATCGGTACCGCGCGCTTCTGGCGAACCTGAAAGAGGGACAGGTGTTTAAGAGAGGAGACATCTGCATCTGGCAGTGCCTGAACTGCGGACATATCCATGTGGGAACGGACGCTCCGGCAGTTTGTCCGGTATGCAAGCATCCCCAGGCGTATTTCCAGATCGCGGCGCGCAATTATTAATAAGTCCTTGACGGACTTTTCTTCCCGCGTACAGCGGGCCGGATAGACATGCCTGCGTGTCTGTCCGGCGGCTGCCGCGAGATCAAATACCGTATGCTGTATTCCGGCATACGGTATTTTTTTCTCAATAAGGAAGTTTGCGCGGGAAAGAGTTAGTCTTAACTATTATTGAGAAAATATAATCAATAAGCTTATTGACTACCAAAATGAATTAGCGTATACTAACCAAATGTAAAGAGTTAATAAGAATTTTATGAATGGACATATGCTAGAGAGGGTTGATTATTATGATGCCATTAGCGATGGCCGATACCGGCGAGGTAAACACAATCCGTAAGGTCAGCGGCAATGAGGAGACCAGAAGATTTCTGGAAAATCTCGGGTTTGTAATTGGGTCTGAAGTTACGGTTCTGTCAGCGATCGGCGGGAATGTAATTGTAAATATCAAGGATTCCAGGATCGCGATTAATGCTGATATGGCGCGGCATATTATGATTTAGCCGAAGCGGATCGAAATATCCGTTTCACTGTCCGCTGTATGATAGATTTTCAGTTTAAAGGAAAGGAGACGTAACGATGACTTTAGGTGAAGCGAAGGTTGGATCCACAGTTGTTGTGACGAAGATTGAAGGGGACGGAGCATACAAGCGCCGGATCATGGATATGGGAATCACAAAGGGCACAGAGCTTTACATCCGGAAAGTAGCGCCTCTGGGAGATCCCGTTGAGATCACGGTGAGAGGCTATGAGCTTTCCGTGAGAAAAAACGACGCTCAGTGCGTTCAGGTAAAATAATCCTTTATTTAAAGGATAGGCGTAAGGATTCAAGACAGGTCGCATCACTTGCTGATGAGGCCGTAAGAACATGATCCAGGTGTGAGCAAACCCCATCAGCGAAGCTGATTTTTATGGGATTGCGAATCGTGACTGTGAAGGTACTGAACAGTTACGAACAGGCAAAGGAAAGAGACGTCAGTTGTTCAAGGAGGTAAGAGGATGTCTGTTAAAATCGCGCTTGCCGGTAACCCGAACTGTGGAAAGACCACGATGTTTAACGCGTTGACAGGAGCCAATCAGTATGTTGGAAACTGGCCGGGTGTTACCGTTGAGAAAAAAGAGGGAAAGTTAAAAGGAAAGAGGAAAAATGAGGATATTATTATCACGGACCTTCCGGGTATTTATTCTCTTTCTCCATACACACTGGAAGAAGTGGTGAGCCGGGATTATCTGCTGAAGGAAAATCCGGATGTGATTATCGATCTGGTGGACGCCACGAATATTGAGAGGAATCTGTATTTAACAACGCAGCTTATCGAGACCGGAATCCCGGTGGTGATTGCGCTGAACATGTCGGATCTGCTGGCAAAGCGAAATATCCGCATCGACACGAAACGGCTTTCCATGCTGCTGAATTGCCCGATTGTGGAGACTTCGGCTTTAAAGCAGAGCGGTCTGGACGCGCTGATTGATGAGGCGGTGAAGGTGGCTTCCAAAAAGCAGGCGGATCTGCCCGGGGAAATTTTCTCCAAGGATCTGGAAAAGGCTGTGGAGGACATAAAGGAGGCGCTTCCGGCTTCCGTAACGGAAGACAAGAAAAGATGGTACGCTGTGAAATTCCTGGAAAACGACAGCAAGGTAACGGAGAGCATGAACCTTTCCGCCTCCGCGAAGTCCATGGTGGAGCAGTACCGGAAAGATCTTGAGAAAAAGTATGATAACGATATGGAGAGTATTGTAACGGATGAGCGTTACAAGTTTATCCAGAAGATCGTGAATACCACGGTGAAGAAGGGGACGGAGAAGCTGACGGTGTCCGATAAAATCGACCGGATTGTGACGAACCGGATTCTCGGTATTCCTATTTTCATTGCGGTAATGTTTGTGGTATACTACATATCAGTAACCACCATTGGAACCCTTGTGACAGACTGGACGAACGATGTGTTTGTAGTTGCCATTCAGGACGCGGTAAGCGGTTTCCTTGGAAATATCGGCGCCGGCGATATGGTGATCAGCCTTGTGGTTGAAGGCATTATCGGCGGAATCGGCGCAGTGATTGGCTTCGCTCCTCAGATGGCGATTTTGTTCCTTTTCCTGTCCCTTTTGGAGGACTGCGGCTACATGGTGCGTATTGCCTTTGTAATGGACCGTGTGTTCCGCCATTTCGGACTGTCGGGAAAGAGCTTTATCCCGCTTCTGATTTCCTCCGGCTGCGGTATTCCGGGTATTATGGCATCCAAGACCATTGAGCAGGATAATGACCGGAGACTGACGATCATGACAGCAACCTTTATCCCCTGCGGCGCGAAGCTGCCGGTTATCGCGCTTTTAGGCGGCGTTATGGCAAGCTACGCGACCACGGGAAATTATGAGGCTGCCGGGTTCCTGGCGCCGCTGATGTATTTCATCGGTATCGCGGCTGTGCTTGTGGCGGCGATTATCCTGAAAAAAACAAAGCCTTTCTCCGGAAAGCCGGCTCCCTTTGTAATGGAGCTGCCTCAGTATCATATTCCTTCCGCGAAGACGGTGCTGCTCCACGTTTGGGAGAGGCTGAAGGGCTTCCTGATCAAAGCAGGTACGATTCTGTTCCTTGCCTGCGTGGTAATGTGGTTCCTGCAGGGCTTTGGTTTTGTCGACGGCGCCTTTGGCATGGTGGAAGACAGCGGCGACAGCCTTCTGGCCGCGATCGGCGGTTTGCTGGCTCCGATCTTCGCGCCCCTTGGCTTTGGCCAGTGGCAGGCGGTGGCGGCGTCTCTCGCCGGATTTACGGCGAAAGAGGCCATCGTATCCACCATGGGCGTGTTGGCAAACGTAGCCGGAGACACGGAGGACGCGGTAAATGTAGCCGCGGGCGTGGCGTCCTGGTTCCCCACCACCATGGCAGCCTTCTCGTTCCTGCTGTTTAACCTGCTGGATTCCCCGTGCCTGGCGGCCATCGCTACCATGGCGCAGCAGATGCAGTCCAGAAAGTGGTTCTGGTTTGCGATCCTGTTCCAGAACATTTTCGCGTACCTGGTATGCCTGTGCGTATATCAGCTCGGTTCCTTTGCCATGGGCGGCGCTTTTGGCGCCGGAACGGTTGCAGGCATTATCGTTCTTCTGGTATTCCTGTTCCTGCTGTTTCGGCCGGATCCTTACAAGAACCAGAAGGTATATTCAAAGAGATCCGTTCAGGCATAAGGCCTTTGCGGGACAGGATAAGCTGGATACCGGGGAGTATCCAGCTTTCCTTGCACAATAAGCGGGAATAAGCCCGTCAGGGGGAAAGTGCCGGCGGTGCTCATACGAGCAGGTATTTGCCCGATAAGGGTTTGAGGGGCTGCTGTAAAAAAAGGAGATTGACATATGGCGGATATTATTATTTTGCTTCTTGTACTCGGTTATTGCGCGTTTATCCTTGTCCGGAGACATCAGAAAGCGAAAAGCGGCGGCCAGGGCGGCGGCTGCGGCTGCTGCGGGAGCTGTGCCGGCTGCAGCGGCTGCGGCGGCATTGCCGGGCAGAAGCTTTCGGAAAAGGAAAGGAGCTGAGCGCTATGGGAAATTCTACAGGCTCCATGTTTTATGCCTTTCTGGCGTTTATTTTGATTTATATTGTGGGAGTTCTGATTTATCAGGGCGTCCAGCTGATAAAAAAGTGGCTTGAAAGCAGAAAAAAGGACAGGTGACTTGGCGAAATGATCGATGTAATTATTTTATTAATCGTGGTCGTGCTTTTGATTTTTGCGGTGAAGGGAAGCATTAAACATTTTAAGGGCGAAGGGCCGTGCTGCGGGGGCGGCTTTGGCACAAGCGCCAAACCAGAGGAAAAGAAATTATCGAATCCGGTGATCGGGAAAAAGACCGTGAACATATCCGGTATGCACTGCGACCACTGCGTAAAGAGCGTCACAGACGCCATCAACGAGATTGACGGCGCGTCGGCAAAGGTAAGCCTGAAGGAGGAAAAGGCGGTTGTTTCCTATGACCGGGAGGTGGCGGACGCGGATATTCGCCGGGCTGTGGAAAAGGCAGGGTTTCAGGTGGTCTCGATCACCGGCTGAGCGGCAGCCAGATCTCCGCTGATACTGTGCGTCTTTGTGAAAAAAATACCGGGAGGCTTTGGTAAACAGGGCCTCCCGGTATTTTCTTGTAAATGGATTTTTGCAGTCACGGTTAAGCAAGGCTGATCTGCAGCGGATATGTGACAGAGTTCAAGTTATAGAGATTGAAATATATATCTATAAATGATAGAATGTAGAAAATAACGTGCTGCGGTTTGGGGCGGCGGGGCTGTTTGGACGGGCAGATCCGCGAGGCATCGTCGCAAGACGCGGCGACAAAGGAGAACGTGTATGAAAAAACACAGGATATGGATCGGGATTCTGATTTTCGCGGCGATACTGCTGCTGTTTGCCGGCGGAATCGGCATTTACGCTCAGAGCAATCTGAACAAAATTAACCGGGTGAATAAGGAAGAAGAGGTGTTTGTGGATCCTTCCTCTGAGGATTTTGAAATTGACGAGGAACTGGCGGCCCGCATTCAGAGCGATTCGGAATCCGAGATCGAAGTGGTGGACCCCAAGGACATTGACTGGGGCGATTTGAATATTCCGGTGGTGGAGGACCAGGATGTGATCAACCTTCTTTTGATCGGACAGGACCGGCGGGAGGGCCAGGGAAGGCAGCGTTCGGATACCATGATCATCTGCAGCATCGATACCAGGAGAGATAAGATCATTTTGAGCTCCGTTATGAGGGATCTGTATGTCCCCATACCGGGATACAGTAACAATCGGATTAACGCGGCTTACCAGTTCGGAGGAATGACACTGCTGGATCAGGTTATGGAGGAGAGCTTAGGCATCCACATCGACGGAAACATTGAGGTGGATTTCAGCGGCTTTATTAACTCATTGAGCGCGGTGGGCAATCTGGACATTGAATTAAACGAGGCGGAAGCGGAATATCTGAATACGCATGTCTCCTGGGTAGAGCAGGCGGGCGCTTCGGGGGAGGGCTGGTCTTTAAAGGCCGGCGTTAATTCCATGACGCCCGAGCAGGTTCTGGCGTATTCCAGAATCCGCTATGTGGGAAACTCCGATTGGGAGCGGACGGATAGGCAGAGAAGGGTTTTGATCGCCGCCTTTGATAAGGTGAAAGACCAGGGAATTACAGGTATTACAAAGATGGCGGACAATATTCTGCCGAATCTCACCACAGACTTGACGGATATGCAGATCATCGGCTATATTTATACGATTCTTTCCAATGGAATCACAGAGATCGAGAGCTACCGCATCCCTGTGGAAGGAACGTATTCCTGCCAGACACTGAGCTATGGAATGGAGGTGCTGGTGCCGGATCTGGCGGCCAACAGCCGCGCCCTGCAGGAATATATTTACGGTACGGAGGGAGAATAAAATTCAGAATGACTTTCTTACGGTCTGCGCAGCATGCGCGCGGACCTGAGGCGGACAGTTGCGAAAATTCGTTATTTAAAATTCGGGCTGTTTGCGGTAGAATATAGGATGAAAAGTCTCTTTGCCCGGCCCTCCGCCGACGGGAACAGCGGGTGAAAGAGGCTGTAAAATCAGATAAAAAGCATGCAGGAGTATAAATATGAATCCTATGGTCAGCATTATTGTACCGGTTTATAACGCGGAAAAGACGCTGAGGCGCTGCGTAGACAGCATTTTGAATCAGGAATATGAGGATTTTGAGCTGCTGTTGGTGGATGACGGAAGCAGCGACGCCTCAAGAGAGATCTGCGACGGGTACGCGGCCGCGGACCGCCGCGTGGCGGTGATCCATAAAGAAAACAGCGGGGTTTCCGACGCCAGAAATAAAGGCATTGATATGGCGGAGGGGAAATATCTGCAGTTTGTGGACAGCGACGACTGGATTGCCAGGGACGCCACAAAACAGTTTGTGCGGGCGGCGGCCCGGGATGAGGCGGATATGGTGATAGCGGACTTTTACCGGACGGTTGGAGACCGGATTTCCCATAAAGGGGATATCGAAGAGGAGGGAGCCCTTTCCCTGGAAGAATTTGCCGCCTGTATGATGGAGAATCCAGCGGATTTTTATTACGGAGTGCTTTGGAATAAGCTTTACCGGAAGGATTTGGTGGAAGCCCATGGCCTGCGGATGAACGGGGAGATAAGCTGGTGCGAGGACTTTATGTTTAATCTGGAATATATGCGTCATGTCAATGTCATCTCGGTTCTTCGCGCGCCCGTTTATTATTATGTAAAGACAAAAGGCTCCCTGGTGACGCAGGGCATGAGTATTCCCAGAACAGTCCGCATGAAACTTATGGTATTTGAGTATTATGATAATTTTTACCGGCATGTGTTCGACGAAACGGTTTATGAGAAGAACCGCCTGCAGGTATACCGTTTTTTAGTGGACGCGGCGGGGGACGGCATTGTTCCGCCGTTTTTCTTTCCCGGAAGCAAAAAGCTGGGGAGCGAAAAGTCGGAGGCTTTTCAGGACGCGGTGACTGGAGAGGGAATCCAGAGAGAGCTGTATCGGAAGCGAAAGCTGCTGGACCGCTATCTGGAAATGCCGGCGCTGAAATATGCGCTGCCTCTGGACGCCGTTGGGCTGCTGCTCTATTTCCGTCAGACGTGCACGGTCTGTACCAGAAAAGAGCTGGCGGATTTCCTGAACCTTTCTCCCAGAAAAATTTCAGCGGCTCTGCAGAGGCTTTCCGGAAAGGGACTGATCCGGGTTGAGGAGCAGAAAGGCAGGAGTCATCCACTCCGTATTGAGATTCTTCCTGAAGCGCAGCCGCTGCTTCAGGATGTGGAAAGCGCGCTGCGGGATCTGGATGAGGGACGTTTCCTCGGAATCAGCGAGGAGGATCTGCTCCAGTACCAGCACACGGAGGAAAAAATAAAGGGCAATATCCAGAAAGCATTACTTGGGTAAGAACCCTTCACCCACCACTTCATTGGAGTCCAGGATGATAAGAAAGGCGGCCGGGTCCAGGGCCAGCACGGCTCTTCGGATCTGGTACATTTCTTTGTTGTTGCAGGCACAGAGGAGCACATCCCTGGGCTGTCCGGAATAGCTGCCGACGCCTTTGAGAAAAGTGGCGCCCCGCCCCGTGATCCGGCTGATTTCCCGGGCGGCTCCGGGCGGGTCTTTCGTGACAATCATGGTCAGCTTCCCCGCGTGAAGGCCGTACAGAACCTTATCCATCACGGTGGAGGCCAGATAGGTGCTGATCAGTCCGTAGATCAGGCCGTCGATGTTTCGGGATACCAGCAGGACGCTGAAAAAGATGACGGAGCAGTCCAGCAGCAGGGTCAGTTTTCCAAGAGACATATGCGGGTGTTTGGCTTTTAAGGACAGAAGGATGAAGTCGGTTCCCCCGGTGGAGGAGTCCCGCATATAAATAATGGCCAGGCCCAGGCCGGAGAGCACGCCTGTGGAGAGACAGGCCAGAAGGCGGTCTCCGGTATAAAGAGGAAGCAAAGGCGCCACGTAGTCCATAATCAGTGATGTGATAAGGATGGTCCGCAGAGAGCGCAGAAAAAAATCACGTCCCAGAATGCGGAAGCAGACCAGGGCGATGGGAATATTCATCAGCATGGCCATTCGGCCGATGGGAAATTCCCAGAGCTGATAAAAGATCAGCGCGATTCCATTGACGCCTGCAAGAGGAAGGTCGGCCGCGGCGGCGAAATTATAGGTGGCGGCTCCGATGAGCAGGCCTCCGGCGGCATCCGCTGCCACGTTTACAGCCAATGATTTAAGGGAAAGCAGGAACGCGTACTTTTTCATGATTGAAACCTCCTTAATTGTAACCAAGTATCTCCGAAAACGAAGGAAATGTCAAGGGATAGCTTGACAGGCAGCGCCCGTCTGTGCTACACTGACTCATATTTACAGCAGCCATAAAAGCAAGGATAAGAATCAGTAGGTGTCTGGGACGTTCAGAGAGAAGGCGGTAGGTGCGAGCTTTTCACGAACAGACGCTGAACCCGTCTTTGAGCTGTGAGCGAAAAGGGTGCTTTGGAACAGGATTCCAAACGCCGGATAAGCTTCACCGGGTTCTCCCGTTACAGAGAGCCGGCATCGGTGTATTCCTGTGCCTTGGAGTGCGGATTTTCCGAAATTAGGTGGTACCGCGGACGGATTCTTGTTCGCCCTAAACTGATACAGTGTCAGTTTAGGGCTTTTTCTTTGCGCAGGCAAGTCCCTTGGATGTTTGCCGGGCAGCGGATGGCAATGCTGTGAACGGTTGTGATGACTGAATCAGATACAGGAGGTAGCGATATGAAACTGGAGAAACTAGTAGGGGACCGTTTCCGGGAAAGACCGTCAGACTGCGTTGTGGACAGTCATGCTTTTATGGTGAGAGGCGGTTATCTGAAGTATGTGGCCAACGGTATTTTTTCTTCGTATCTTCCCCTGCGGAGAGTGACAAGGAAAATCGAGCAGATTCTGCGGGAGGAGATGGACGCCATCGACGGCCAGGAGGTGCAGTTTCCGGTGGTTATGCCGGCGGCCCTGTGGCAGGAATCCGGGAGATACGAGAGCATAGGAAAGGAATTGGCGCGTTTTTCGGACAGGAACGGTAGTCCCCTTGTCCTGGGAATGACCCATGAGGAGGCTGCCGTCCAGCTTGTGCGGGAATACGGACAGAGCTATCTGAAATATCCCTTTATGATTTATCAGATTCAGACGAAATTCCGGGATGAGGCGAGGCCCAGAGCGGGTCTGATCCGGGTTCGGGAGTTTACTATGAAGGACGCCTATTCTTTTCACACGAGCCAGGAGGATCTGCAGGCGTACTATGAGAAATGCCATAAGGCCTACGAACGGATCTATGAGCGAGTGGGGCTGCCTCAGGTTCTCTCTGTGGCGTCGGATTCCGGCATGATGGGCGGCAGCGTTTCCCATGAATTTATGCTGCTGACTTCGGTGGGGGAGGACTCCATCGCCGTATGCGAAGCATGCGGTTACCGGGCGAATATGGAAGCGGCGGAGTGCGTTTTTACGAAGCCGCGAAAAGGGGATGAGAAGGCTTTGACGCTGGTGGAGACGCCGGATGTCCATACCATTGAGGAACTGTGCGCGTTTCTGGGAATTGCCTGGGAGGATTCCTGCAAGGCGGTGGTTTATCAGAGAAACGCGGACGACAGCTATGTGGTGCTGTTTCTTCGCGGCGATCTGGATGTAAACGAAACGAAGCTGACCAATTACCTGGGGTGTGAGATTCATCCGGCTGTGATCACAGAGGACAGCGGACTGAACGCGGGTTATATCGGACCGGTAAATCTGAAGGGCGATTGTACGGTATTGTATGACCGTTCCCTGGAGGGAAGGGGAAATCTCGCCTGCGGAGCCAACCGGAACGGATACCATTACACGGGCCTTGACATGGAGCGGGATATAAAGGATGCCCGGTATCATGATTTCGCGAAAATTCAGGAGGGCGGTATCTGCCCTTGCTGCAAAAGAGCCGCCATAAAGGTTTTCCGGGGCATTGAGGTAGGAAATATTTTCCAGCTTGGAACAAAATATACGAAATCCATGAATATGACCTATGTGGATGAGAAGGGAGAAAGCCATTATCCGGTGATGGGCTGCTACGGCATCGGCGTGGGAAGGCTGGCGGCGGCTGTGTGCGAGGCCTCCCATGATGAGTACGGCCCTATCTGGCCCCTTTCCATCGCGCCCTGGCAGGTGCATCTGTGCGCCGTCCGTCCCGACAACGAGGAGGTGAAGGCCTGCGCCGATAAGTTGTACGAGGAGCTGGAGCGAAGAGGCGTGGAGGTGATCTATGACGACCGCCGGGTAAGCGCCGGGGTGATGTTCGCTGACGCGGATCTGCTGGGGGTACCTGTGCGGCTGATTGTAAGTCCTCGGAATCTGAAAAAGAACGCCGTGGAGATGGTCACCAGGGACAAGAGTTATTCCGCGGAAATTCCGGTGGAAACGGCGGCGGATGAGACGGAGAAGCTGCTGCGCAGCCTCGCCCAGGGCTGACGCTGACGCCGGGATAAAGCTGTTTGCGGGATGTCTGTGGGGCGGCGGGGCGCAGCCTCGCCTGCCCTGCGGGCGTATGCCGGTTTGCGTGATGAAGCTTGGAGGCGGGGATCATATCATAGCGACAGGCGGAGGTTCCTATTCACAGCAGCAGCGGAAAACATTTCCGGAAAATAGCCCTTGCAATTCGCGGGTAGGTGTGGTATAACAATGTCGTAGGATGAATACCCCCCCCTGGGGTGTAGTGTTATACAAAGAGGTGATTTTACGCAGGCAGATAAGACCAAGATCAACAGACTGATAAAAACGGCAAGGGGACAGCTTGACGGGATTCTCCGTATGGTGGAGGAGGACCGCTACTGTATCGAGATTTCCCAGCAGCTCATGGCCACCGAGGCGATTTTGAACCGGGCAAACCGGGAGATTCTGAGCGCGCATCTGAAAAGCTGCGTCAAGACGGCGGCCACGGACGAAGAGCGGGAAGAGAAAATCGACGAGCTGATCGGCATGCTGAATAAAATTATGAAATAAAAAGCGGAAAGGATGGCGGAATATGAAACAGAAGTTTGATGTAACGGGGATGACCTGCTCCGCCTGCTCTTCCAGGGTGGAGAAATGTGTCAGGGGACTTGACGGCGTCCAGGACGTTAGCGTGAATCTTCTGACCAACAGCATGCAGGCGGAATTTGACGAAAAGGTGATTTCCCAGGACGCGATTATTGACGCGGTGGAGCACGCGGGATACGGGGCCAGCGTCCAGGGCGGCTACGGGGCCGCGCAGGCGCAGTCTGTTTCCAGGGAAAAAGAAAATCCGGTGGAAAAACAGCTGAAAAATATGAAAAGCAGACTGATCTGGTCCTTTGTTTTTCTGATTCCGCTGATGTATGTTTCCATGGGACACATGGCGGGCCTGCCGCTGCCGGGATTTCTGACCGGAACCGAGGACGCCGTGGGCTTTGCGCTGACGCAGCTTCTGCTGTGCGTGCCGGTGGTTGTGATTAACCGGGCTTACTTTATAAAGGGCTTTTCCACTCTTCTGCACGGCGCGCCAAATATGGATACTTTGATTTCCGTGGGTTCCACGGCCTCGCTGGTTTACGGTATTTTTGCCATTTACCGGATGGGGCACGGCCTGGGCGTTCAGGATCTGGAGCTGGTGCACCGCTACCAGCACGACTTGTATTTTGAGTCGGCGGTGATGATCCTGGCCCTGATCAATGTGGGAAAATATCTGGAGGCCAGATCAAAGGGCAAAACCAGTGAGGCCATCACAAAGCTGATGGATCTGGCACCGAAGACGGCGCTTTTGGAGCGGGACGGCCGGGAGGTGGAGGTCCCGGTGGAGCAGGTGGCTGTGGGAGATATTGTCCGGGTGAAGCCGGGCTCCAGTATCCCGGTGGACGGGGTGATTTTAGAGGGCAGCACCAGTGTGGATGAGGCGGCGATAACCGGGGAGAGCATCCCGGTGGAGAAGCAGCCCGGGGATTCTGTAATCGCGGCGACCATCAACAAGGCGGGGTTTGTACGGGTAAAGGCCGCGAAGGTGGGAGACGATACCACGTTTTCCCAGATTATCCGCCTGGTGGAGGACGCAAGCTCCAGCAAAGCCCCCATCGCGAAGATCGCGGACCGGATCGCCGGGGTGTTCGTGCCGGTGGTTATGGGGATTGCCCTTCTGACGGCCATTGTCTGGCTGGCGTCGGGAGCGGAATTTGAGTTCGCCTTATCCTGCGCCATCTGTGTGCTGGTGATTTCCTGTCCCTGCGCCCTGGGGCTGGCCACGCCGGTGGCGATCATGGTGGGCACCGGAAAGGGCGCGGAAAACGGCATCCTCATTAAGTCCGGAGAGGCCCTGGAGGTGACTCACAGCATTCAGAGCGTGGTTCTTGACAAGACGGGTACCATCACCCAGGGAAAACCGGTGGTGACGGATCTGGTGACGGAAAAAGGAAAAGAGCGGGAGTTCCTGGCACTGGCGGCGTCCATGGAGGCGAAAAGCGAGCATCCTCTGGCGGAGGCCATTATGGAGAAAGCGAAAGAGGAGGGAGTCGCCCTTCTGGATACTCAGGAGTTTGCGGCCATTCCCGGCAGAGGCATCCGGGCGGTGATCGGCGGCCGGACCTACTACGCGGGCAATCAAAAGCTTATGGAGGAAAACGGCATCCGCCTGAAGGATTCCGTGCAGCAGATGGACCGGATGGCCGAAGACGGAAAGACGCCGCTGCTCTTTGCGGACGATCAGGAGGTTATTGGAATCGTCGGCGCGGCGGACATTGTGAAGCCCACCAGCGCCAGGGCAATCCGGGAGCTGAAAAAGCTGGGCATTGAGGTGATTATGCTCACCGGGGACAATAAACGGACGGCGGCCGCCATCCAGCGGCAGCTTGGCATCGATACCGTGATTGCCGAGGTACTTCCCCAGGATAAGGAGCGGGAGGTTGCCAGACTCCAGGAGAGCGGCCGGCGCGTGGCCATGGTAGGCGACGGCATGAACGACGCTCCGGCCCTGGCCAGGGCGGATGTGGGAATCGCCATCGGGGCAGGAACGGATGTGGCCATTGAGAGCGCGGATATCGTCCTTATGAAGAATGACCTTCTGGACGTGGTGACGGCGGTGGGCCTGAGCAAGGCGGTGATCCGCAATATCAAAGAGAATTTGTTCTGGGCCTTTTTCTATAACGCCTGTGGGATTCCTCTGGCAGCGGGAGTCTTTTACAACGCTTTTGGCTGGAAATTAAGCCCCATGTTCGGGGCGGCTGCCATGAGTCTTAGCAGTTTCTTCGTGGTGATGAACGCGCTCAGGCTGCGTTTCTTCCACCCGGTAAAAAGGCTGCCGGAAGAGGAAGCCATAGAGGAACCGAAAAAAACAACGCAGAAAAGCAAGGAGGAAAAAAACATGATTACAATGAAGATTAACGGAATGATGTGCGCGCACTGCCAGGCCGCGGTTACCAAGGCGCTGAACGCCGTGCCGGGGGTAAAGGCAGAGGTGAGCCTGGAGGATAAGGCAGCCTATATCGAAGCCGCCGCCGATGTGGACAGGGAAGCCCTGAAAAAGGCGGTAACGGACGCCGGATACGAGGTTGTTTCCGTAGAATAAAAAAGAAGGTCAGGTGATGGAAGAACCCGCGCGATGCGGGTTCTTCTATTTTTTCTTTACATTCGGGAAAAGCGGCAGTATAATTGTTCTGAAAAAAATAGTTCTAAAAAGAACTAAATGGGAGGGGAAGCCATGATATCACCTTATACGGAGCTGCTTATGGGACTTCGCTGCGCGGTAAAGCTGCATGAGCGGAGCCTGGACGCCATCCAGAGGCAGTATGGCCTGACCAGGATGGAGACAGACATACTGGCGTTTCTGGTGAATAATCCGGGAAAGGATACGGCGGCGGATATGGTAGCCCTGCGGGGGTTTCAGCGGGGCAACGTCTCCCAGGGCGTGGAGGCGCTGATTCAGAAGGGTCTACTGAACCGGAGGCAGGATACCCGTGACAGACGGAAAATCCATCTTTTTCTGACGCCGGAGGCGGAGCCGGTGCGTGAAGCGGCGGTGAACGCCCGGGAATGCTTTAACAGGCAGCTGTTTCAGGGCCTGTCGGTCCAGGAGAGGGAGACGTATATCCGTCTGACGGGCCAAATACTGAAAAACGCGAAACAAGGACTGGAGGAAGAAAACGAATCATGGAACAAGACAAAAATTTCTTAGGCACGGAGCCCATCGGCAGGCTCCTTCGCAGACTTGCGGTGCCAACTGTGGCGGCGCAGCTGATCAACATGCTTTATAACATCGTAGACCGGATGTACATCGGTCATATTCCAAAGGAAGGCGCTCTGGCCCTTACCGGGGTGGGAGTCTGTATGCCCATTATCCTTCTGGTGTCCGCCTTCGCGGCGCTGGTCAGCAACGGCGGCGCCCCCAGGGCGTCGATTTTCATGGGAAAAGGAGAAATGGAGCAGGCGGAAAAGACCCTGGGAAACTGCTTTGCCGCGCAGATTCTTGTATCGGTGGTTCTGACGGCAGTGCTTCTGATCTGGAACCGGGATTTTCTGATGGCTTTTGGAGCAAGTGAAAATACCATCGGATATGCGGTGGATTATATGAATATTTACGCGGTGGGGACGATTTTCGTCCAACTGACCCTGGGTATGAACGCGTTTATCACCGCCCAGGGCTTCGCGAAAACGGGAATGCTTTCGGTGCTCATCGGTGCGGTCTGCAATATTATTCTGGACCCCATCTTTATTTTTGCCTTTGGCATGGGGGTAGAGGGAGCCGCCTGGGCTACGGTGGTTTCACAGGCGATTTCCTGCGCTTGGGTTCTGGCGTTTCTGTTCGGAAAAAAGACGCAGCTGCGCATTCGGAAGAAGAATCTGCGCCTGGAAAGAAAGATCCTTCTGCCAAGCCTGGCTTTGGGGCTTGCCACCTTTATTATGCAGGCCAGCGAGAGCGTGATCTCTGTCTGCTTCAATTCCTCTCTTTTAAAATACGGAGGGGATATTGCCGTAGGCGCCATGACGATTCTTACCAGCGTCATGCAGTTCGCCATGCTGCCTCTCCAGGGACTCGGCCAGGGGGCGCAGCCCATTATCAGCTTTAACTACGGCTCCGGGAACAAGGAGCGTGTGCTTGGCGCCTATAAGCTTCTTTTGAAGTCCAGCATGTGCTATTCTACTCTTTTATGGGCGCTGATTATGCTGTTTCCGGGGTTGTTCGCGGCGATCTTTACTTCCGACGCCGAGCTGATGGCTTACGCGTCCAGAGCCCTTCGGATTTACATGGCGGTAATGCTGCTTTTTGGCATTCAGGTCGCCTGCCAGATGACATTTACCTCCCTGGGGAATGCCAAGGCGTCCATTGTAGTGGCGGTAATGAGAAAATTCATTCTCCTGATTCCGCTGATCTATCTGATGCCCCAGATATTCCGGCAGGATCAGACTACGGCGGTGTATATGGCGGAACCGGTGGCAGATACCATAGCCGTTACCTTTACAGCGGTTCTGTTTTTCTTCCAGTTTCGAAAGGTATTGGGGAGCATGGATAAAAGGAAACAAGGAAAATAGCAGGTATCCGCGTTTTTCGGATACGAGCGATAAGGAGAGAGGAGAAATACGGATTGTTATGGAAAAAGTGACACAAACGGCAAAAGCGGCCCTGCATTATTTTCATTCCTTTTTGCAGTGGACCGGAATCGGGATTCTGATCGGCTGCGGGGGAGGGCTGGCAGGGGCGGCTTTTTCCTATGCCATGGAAGGAGTGACCGGGATGCGCGAAAGCCATCCATGGCTGCTGTTCCTTCTGCCCCTGGCGGGACTAGTGATCGTGTTTTTGTATCACAGGGCGGGAATTTATCGCAGCAGGGGAACGAATCTGGTTCTTCTGGCGGTGCGGACCAAGGAACAGATTCCCGGCACCGTAGCGCCGCTGATCTTTATCAGTACGGTGCTGACCCATCTGTGCGGCGGAAGCGCCGGACGGGAAGGGGCGGCGCTGCAGCTGGGGGGCAGTATCGCCCAGTGGATCGGAAAGCGGCTGAAGCTTGGAGAGAAGGGACTACACACGGCCACCATGTGCGGAATGAGCGCCTGCTTTTCCGCGCTGTTTGGCGCTCCGGTGACGGCGGCGGTGTTTTCTATGGAGGTGGTCAGCGTGGGAATCATGCACTATTCCGCGTTGGTGCCCTGTGTTGCCGCCTCGGTGACGGCCGGGCTGATTACGAAGGCTCTGGGGATCGCGCCGGAGGCATTCCCGATGACCGGAGTTCCGGCGGCCATAGAGATCGGGCCGGTTCTTCAGGTGGGTGCGCTGGCGGTGCTGGCGGCAGTGGTGAGCATTTTGTTCTGCATTGTCCTGAAAACGGCGGCCAGGCTTTATGAGAAGTTTCTGCCAAACCAGTATCTGAGAGTGGCGGCAGGGGGACTTCTGGTGCTGGCGCTGACGTTCGCGTGCGGTTCCAGGGATTACTGCGGGGCGGGTACCCATGTGATCGCCAGGGCTGTGGCCGGGGAGGCCAGACCGGAGGCGTTCCTCTTAAAAATGCTGTTTACGGCGCTTACCCTGGAAGCAGGCTTTAAAGGCGGAGAGATTGTGCCGACCCTGTTTATCGGTTCCTGCTTTGGCTGTGTGGCGGGGGGCCTTCTGGGCCTTTCCCCCTCCTTTGGGGCGGGAATCGGCCTGATGGCCGTATTCTGCGGCGTCACCAACTGTCCTCTCACAGCTGTATTCCTGGCTGTGGAGCTTCTGGGGGCGGAGGGGCTTGTATGGTACATGCTGGCCGCGGCCGTTAGCTATATGCTTTCCGGATACTTTGGCCTGTACAGCAAACAGAAAATTCTGTACGCAAAAGAAGCGCCGGAATTTATCGACGCTTCCTGTAAATAAATCGTAACGGTTCAGCTCTGCTGAACCGTTACTGCAAAATCCATTTAAAATCGCCTGCGGCGATGGGATTTTGCACTCCTGAATCACGTTCTTACGGTCTGCGCAGCATATGCGCAGACCTGGGTTGAACTGTTAATAAATCGCATAAAGGATCAGCCCTGCTGAACCGTTACTGCAAAATCCATTTAAAATCGCCTGCGGCGATGGGATTTTGCATAAGGGGGCGGCGTCCTCAGGCATCAGAGCGGCGGCAGGTCTCTGTGCGCACAGGCAGGCCGTTTACCTCTACCCGGTCGTCTACGGGAATCACAAGGCAGGTGCGGCCGTCGATGACCCTGGTTTCCACCAGATCGGCCCGCTCCGGATTCACGGAGATGACGATATCCGGCGTTTTGACTTCAAATTTCCGGGTATTGGTGACATTTGAGACCATCAGAGGCTCATCGGCGCCGGTACAGGCGTCATACCGGGCGTCAAAGTCTGTCAGACAGTCGGAGGGCGCTCCGCTTTGGGCGATCAGGGCCTTAAACTCTGCTTTATCCAGAGAGAGAGGCTCGGGATCGTCTTTTTTTGCCTCCGCCAATTCGTTCAGCTTTTCGTGAATGGTTTTGACTACCTCGAAATCACAGTCCTCCCCCAGAGTATTTTCCAGAAGGGTGTGGAAGGTCTCCTTCTGCGCGTTTGCGGTCAGCGGGGGATTGCAGCCAAGAAGGCTGTCCACAAGGCCATCATGAAGCTCCTCCGGCTTTTTTGTATAGTAGAGGAGGCTGTGCAGGTCTGTGCTGCGGTCGGAAAAGGCGGGAAAGAGAAATCCCACCTCCGGAAGTTCTACAATCCGGTCGCGTATCCGGTTCCGGAAACAGTTTTCCCGGTCGTCATAGGCCAGACCGGGCTTGGAGAGCTTGACGGGACAGATGCAGCAGAGGACATACTCGTAGACTTCGTCGGAGGCATCAAACATCTCCAGGCCATCGGAAGCTTTCCCGGGAATGTCATAGGCGGCATGAATCAGGAGGATCAGATAATGGTCTTCGCAGTCATAGGCTTCGATGACCCGGTCATAGAATGTGTCAAGGAGCTCCTCGTCGGTGAGACGGCTGTCTCTAAGAGAGAGGAGAAAATGCTGGGGCTGTCCGGGCGCTTCGGCTTCCAGGGGAAATTCCATATTCAGCAGATTTTTGCCTATGGTGCCGGAGAGGGTTTTCCGGAAAATCTCAAAATATTTGAACATCTCTTCCTCAGGCAGAGAAAGAAACGCGTCTTTTATCTCGGTTTTTTTCTCCTTTTCACTGTCCACGTAGCAGCCGCAGATTCTGGTGATGGAGCAGTTATCCGGCGTAAATTGCTTCTTTATTTCGGAAATGTCTTTCTTATTCATTATGAAGTGTCCTTTCTGGGTATGTCGTTTTTCAGACGATCCGCAGCGGCTGGTTTGCGCGTAGTAACAGTTCAGCCCTGCTGAACCGTTACATGCAAAATCCATTTAAAATCGCCTGCGGCGATGGGATTTTGCACTCCAGAATCACGTTCTTACGGTCCGCGCAGCATGTGCGCAGACCTGGGCTGAACAGTTGCTGCGCGTATACCGTCCGGACCCGTCTGAATTGTTACGCCTATTATACATTATAAAGGGAGAAAACCACAAGAACTGTTCGATGCCGTTTTTGGGTAACAGTTCAGCTTTGCTGAACCGTTACCTGCAAAATCCATTTAAAATCGCCTGCGGCGATGGGATTTTGCACTCCTGAATCACGTTCTTACGGTCCGCGCAGCTTGTGCGCAGACCTGGGCTGAACTGTTACGTTTTTGGACAGATGAAGAATTTTGTCGGTTTCCGCGGCGGAGGAAAATGTGTAGAATAAGGGATGATAAAAATGAAATGATTTTTAAATGTGAAATTTAGGAGGGATAGAAGTATGGACAGCGTAGTTCACAGCGTACAGCGCGCCGCGTTTTCAAAGGCCATAGATGTTGTGCTGACGAAAGTGAAAAAGGACAGGGAAAAAGGGCTCTTGGATCTGGTAAACGTTTCCGAGCGCTTTTTGGGCGATGATTATTCTTCTGAAACGTATGAAAAGATACGGAACATGATCCGGGATCCGGAGAATAAATGGATGCATTATGTAAATCGTCTTCTGGACGAGGTGCATCCCAATGTGCTGAAAATGACGGCTCTGGACCTGGGATTTGAGGCGGCGTTTCGAGGCACAAAGATTATCCGCAAAATGCGGAAGGTGCACGATTGCAACATTCCCTGGCTGATTCTTATGGATCCCACAAGCGCCTGCAATCTGCACTGCACCGGATGCTGGGCGGCGGAGTACGGCCACAAGCTGAACCTTACCTTTGAGGAGATGGACAGCGTGGTAACCCAGGGAAAAGAACTGGGAACGTATTTCTATATGCTGACAGGGGGCGAGCCCCTGGTGCGCAAGGCCGATCTGATCCGCCTTTGCAGAAAGCATTCGGATTGCGCATTCCATGCCTTTACCAACGGAACGCTGATCGATGACGCGTTCTGTCTGGAAATGCAGGAGGTGGGAAACCTTTCTCTTTCCCTGAGCCTGGAGGGATATGAAGAGGTAAATGATATGCGGCGGGGAAACGGCGTGTTTGAGAAAGTGATGCATGCCATGGATTTGCTGAAGAAGTACGGATTGATTTTCGGCACATCCATCTGCTATACCAGCAAAAATATCGACACGGTTACCAGTGATGAGTTTCTGGATATGATTATCGAAAAAGGCTGCCGTTTTACCTGGTATTTCCATTACATGCCGGTAGGGAATGACGCGGCTGTGGAGCTGCTGCCCACCAAGGAGCAGAGAGCGTACATGTATCACCGGGTAAGGGAGATCCGCGGAATGACCGGAGGAAAAGAAATTTTTGCCATGGATTTCCAGAACGACGGCGAGTTTGTGGGCGGCTGTATTGCCGGAGGACGGAATTATTTCCATATCAACGCCAACGGCGACGCGGAGCCCTGCGTGTTTATCCATTATTCCGGAGCGAACATCCGGGAGAACACAATTCTGGAGTGCTTAAAACAGCCGATTTTCATGGCGTACCGGGATGGACAGCCTTTTAACAAGAACCACCTGCGTCCGTGCCCCATGCTGGAAAATCCGGATCTTCTTGAGGCCATGGTGGAGAAAACCGGAGCGAAGTCCACGGATCTCCAATCTCCGGAAAGCGCCAAGCATCTGTGTGAGAAGTGCAGGCCATACGCCGAAGAGTGGAAGGAAACCGCAGATAAACTCTGGGCGAAAACGCCGGAAAAGAAGCACCGTTACGAAAATTACAAAAACTGGAAGCCGGAGAACTGACTTCTGCAAAAACGAGAAGGCCGCACCGCAGCCGCCCCGAAAGGGGCGCCCGGTGCGGCTTTTCGCAGCAGTTCCGCCGAAAAGAAATTGACACCGCGGGCAAAGGGCTTTAAAATGGAAAAGAGTATGGGAGGAACAAAGGAGCGCATACATGATAACTTACCGATTATTAAGCAGAACCGGAGGCAGGACAGACAATGAAGACTACGTGAACGCCCGTGAGCTGGGAGACCGGTGCTGTTTTGTAGCTGCAGACGGACTTGGAGGGCACCAGAAGGGAGAGGTGGCATCCAGGGCGGCGGCGGAGCAGATTCTCTCGGAATTTGCCGCTGTAAAAGAAGTGTCCGCAAAAAGCATAAGACAATGCATGGAGGCAGGACAGCAGGCATTGATGGAACTAAAAAGGGAGCTCGGCCACAGAGACGGGATGAAGACTACCATGGCGGTACTGATGATGGACCGGAAAAAGGCTGTCTGGGCTCATGTGGGAGACACCAGAATTTATGTATTCCGAAAGGGAAAACTTCTTGCGAGGACAAAGGATCACAGCGTTCCTCAGATGCTGGTGGAAGCCGGCGAGCTTACTGAGGATCAGATACGGGGGCATTATGCCAGAAACCAGCTTCTGCAGGTCATGGGCGTTCCCTGGGACGGGCCGCAGTACACTGTGGCAGAGCCGCTGCCGCTGAAAAAAGGGCAGGCATATCTGCTGTGTACGGATGGCTTCTGGGAACTGGTGGAAGAGGAAGAGATGCTCGCCTGCCTTCAGTCTTCCAAAAATCCTTCCGTCTGGCTGAGCAAGATGGAAAAGCTCCTGCTTGGCAGAGGGCGTCCTGAAGAGATGGATAATTATTCCGCCATAGGAATTTATGTGGGCTGATCTACTGTGTGACGCGGCAAGCGCGTCGGGAGGAGGAAAGCATGAAAGGAAAAGAACTTTTTAACGTATTGATACTCTGCTGCTGCTTACTGATTCTGTCCGGTTCTTTTCTGCCGTATGTTTCTGTAAACTTTGAAAACACCAACGCCGGATGGGCTGCGAGAAGCGTGATTCAGGAGCAGCTTCCGGAAATGTTTGACCAGGAGACCGGGACCTTCAGCGCCACGGCTGTGGATATTATTGCGTCTATGCAGACGGAAAACAGAGGCGGTGTGGCGAAATGGTGGTTTATCGCCACCATGTTTTTGAATCTTTTGTCGGTTTTGTGCCTCCTGATTCGAAGAAATGTGAAGTATGTTCTGATTATTCTGCTGGATCTGATGCAGATCGCGCTCTGGTTCGGCGGTATTTTTCTGGTGCTGCCCTGGGTCCTTGTCCGGCTGAGCGGCATATCCACCACATCCTTTACGGACGCGAGTCTGTTCGGACTTACAAGGGTCACGGAAATCATGGAAATCCGCAGCCAGCTGGTTCATGGGATGCGGTTAGGCTACTGGATGCCGTATTTTTTTGCGATTCTGTCCGTGATCCTGTGTGTGGCGGCCCTGCTGAAAAAGCCGGGAGTTTCCAAAAGAGCGGAGAAAAACCGTCCTATGGAGTGGAATGAGGGACCGTACCGCAAGGAGCCGGGAAATGCCGGCGCAGCGCCGTACCGCGCAGAGTATGGAAACGCGGGTCCGGAAGGATACCGCCCAGAGCATGAGAATGCCGGCCCGGAAGGATACCGCGGGGAGCCGGGGGACATTGGTTCCGTGCCGTACCGGGATGCGCCCGGAAACATGGGTTCAGACGCGTACCGGGGAGAGCCTGTAAACGTCGGCTCGGCGCCGTACCGTCCCGAGTCCGGGATTGCCCCCGGCATTACCTGTGTGGAGGGACCGTACGCGGGCAGTCATGCGGATATGGACCCGGAGGAGGAAATGATCGTGGGAAGCGATGAGGAAGCCTGCAGCCTTGTGATCATTTCCGACCTGGTAGAGGGGCGGCACTGCGCGGTGCGCTTTGACGCCCGCAAAAACGCCTATCAGGTGAAAAGTCTGGAGCCCGCGGTGACCACGGTGATCGGAATCGGCCAGGTGGAGAACGATATCTGGCTTCCCCTGGAGCGCGGGACATGCGTCAAGCTTGGAGCAGATGAAAATATTCTGCGCCTGGACTGAGAAAGGAAGAGTATGAAAGCATTAGTAATCGCGGAAAAACCCTCTGTAGCCAGGGATATTGCCAGAGTGCTTGGCTGCCGCCAGAACCGCGGCAGAGCCCTGGAGGGGGACCGGTATATTGTCACCTGGGCTTTGGGGCATCTGGTGACCCTCGCGGACCCGGAGGAATACGATAAAAAGTATGTCAAATGGAATATGGAGGATCTCCCCATGATTCCAAAGAAAATGGAGCTGGTGGTGATTCGTCAGACGGCCGGGCAGTATCAGGCCGTGAAAAACGAGCTGTTCCGGAAGGATGTGGACACGGTGGTTATTGCCACGGATGCCGGAAGAGAGGGAGAACTGGTGGCCAGATGGATTCTGGAAAAGGCCGGCTGCCGCAAGCCCATAAAGAGGCTTTGGATTTCTTCCGTGACAGACAAGGCCATCCGGGAGGGCTTTGCCCATTTAAGAGACGGCAGGGAGTACAACAATCTGTATGGAGCTGCCGTGGCCAGAGCCGAGGCGGACTGGCTTGTGGGCATCAACGCCACCAGGGCGCTGACCTGTAAATACAACGCCCAGCTCTCCTGCGGACGCGTTCAGACGCCGACGCTGGCCATGATTGCCGCGCGAGAGGGGCAGATCAAAAATTTCGTGCCCAAAGAATATTACGGAATGGCCCTGACGGCCGGGGGCGTGCGCTGGACATGGCAAGATTCCAAAAGCAGGTCTTTCTCCACCTTTCAGAAGGACCGGATGGAGGAACTGAAAAAACGTCTTGCAGGGGAAAACCTGAAAATCAGAAAAACAGAGCGGACAGAGAAAAAATCCTTCGCGCCGGGTCTCTATGATCTGACAGAGCTGCAGCGCGAGGCAAACAAAAGATTTGGTTATTCGGCCAAGGAGACTCTGAATCTTTGTCAGCGCCTTTACGAGAACCACAAGGTTCTGACCTATCCGAGAACCGACTCCCGCTATATCGGAAAGGATGTGGCGGAGACCATTAAGGAGCGCCTGGAGGCCTGTGCCGTGGGTCCTTACCGGAAGCTTGCGGGAGCGCTTATCCAAAAGCCGATCCGCGCGAACGCCTCCTTTGTGGACGATAAAAAGGTCAGCGACCACCACGCCATCATTCCCACGGAACAGTTTGTACAGCTCGCGAATATGACGGCGGAGGAACGGAAGATTTACGATCTGGTGGTCCGCCGCTTTCTGGCTGTTCTGTATCCGCCCTTCGTGTATGAGCAGATTTCCATGACGGCCGCTGCCGGGGGAGAAACGTTCCTGGCCAGGGGAAAGACCGTAAAAAGTCCGGGCTGGAAGGCTGTTTACGAAGAAAACTGGGACGAGCAGGAGGATGAGGAGGCCGGGGAAGAACAGCGGGTGAGAGAGCAGACCCTTCCCGCCATGGAGAACGGGCTGGCGCTGAAAATCGACCGGGCAGAGATTACCGCGGGCAGGACAAAGCCGCCGGCGCCTTTTAACGAGGCGACCCTTTTATCCGCCATGGAAAATCCGGCGCGCTATATGGAGTCCGGGGACCGGGCCGCGGCCAGAACATTGGAGGAGACCGGCGGTCTTGGAACGGTGGCAACCAGAGCGGATATTATTGACAAGCTCTTTTCCGGATTTTTGATGGAGAAAAAGGGCAAGGACATTTTTACCACATCCAAGGGTCGGCAGCTTCTGGAGCTGGTGCCGGAGGATTTAAAAAAGCCGGAGCTTACGGCGGACTGGGAAAACAAGCTCTCCCGGATTGCCAAAGGGAATCTGAAAAAAGAGGACTTTATCCGAAATATCGAGGATTACACCAGAGATCTGATTCAGGAGATTAAGGAAGGGCAGGGAACGTTCCGCCACGATAATCTTACGAATAAGCGCTGCCCGGTATGCCAGAAGCGTCTGCTGGCGGTAAACGGAAAGAACAGCCGTATGCTGGTCTGCCAGGACCGGGAATGCGGCTACCGGGAGACCATCGCCAGACTCACCAACGCCCGGTGTCCCAACTGCCACCGGAAGATGGAGCTGATGGGAAAAGGGGAGGAAGAGACCTTTGTTTGTCAGACCTGCGGTTACAAGGAGCGCTTGTCCGCTTTCAAGAAAAGGCGGGAAAAAGAAGGGGCCGGCGTCTCCAAAAAGGATGTTCAGAAATACCTGAACAAGCAGAAGCAGGAGTCACAGGAGCCGGTAAACAATGCCATGGCCCAGGCCCTGGCCAAGCTGAAATTTTAATTTTTATTGTAGTTTTTGGGGGAATATGGTATACTGGGGCATATACAAACAAAAACATAGCTGCCTGACGGTCTGTGCTTTTTTCGCGGGGCCGTCAGGCAGCGGTTCAGGAGTGCGAAAATGAAAAGAGTTCTGTTGAAGCTAAGCGGAGAGGCGCTGGCAGGAGAAAAAAAGACGGGCTTTGACGAGCCGACAGTGGTAAAGGTAGCCCGTCAGGTAAAGAAGCTGACCGAGTCCGGCATTCAGGTGGGAATCGTGATCGGTGGAGGAAATTTCTGGCGGGGCCGTTCCAGTGAGAATATCGACCGGACCAAGGCTGATCAGATCGGTATGCTTGCCACGGTGATGAACTGCATTTACGTATCGGAGATCTTCCGATCCCAGGGGATGGAGACAAAGGTGTTTACGCCCTTTGCCTGCGGTTCCTTTACGGAGCTGTTTTCAAAGGACGCCGTGAACGCCTGCTTTGAGCGGGGAATGGTGACTTTTTACGCGGGCGGAACCGGCCATCCGTATTTTTCCACGGATACGGCCACGGTGCTGCGGGCTATTGAGATTGAGGCGGATGTGATCCTTCTGGCCAAGTCCATTGACGGCGTCTACGACAGCGATCCCAAGGATAACCCGGACGCGCGCAAGTTTTCCGAGATTACGATTCAGGAAGTGATCGACCGCAAGCTTGGCGTGGTGGATATGACCGCGTCCATTCTCTGCATGGAGAATAAAATGCCGATGCTGGTGTTCGGACTGAACGAGGAAAACAGCATTGTCAATACCGTAAACGGCGAATTCCACGGTACGAAAGTGACCGTATGAGCGATTTGCGGAGAAAGAATATCAGCAAAATTGAAAGGGAGATGAAACCATGGATGAGAGAATTAAAGTATATGAGCAGAAGATGACAAAATCCTACGACAGCATGCTGAAGGAATTTGCCGGTATCCGGGCGGGCCGGGCGAACCCCCATGTGCTTGACAAGCTTACGGTGGACTATTACGGAGCGCCGACTCCGATTCAGCAGGTGGGAAATATCACGGTTCCCGAAGCAAGAATCCTTCAGATCCAGCCCTGGGAGAGCAAGATGATCAAGGCTGTGGAGAAAGCCATTCTCGCGTCGGACATCGGGATTACTCCCAGCAACGACGGCCATGTGATCCGTCTGGTATTTCCGGAGCTGACGGAGGAGCGCAGAAAGGATCTGGTAAAGGACGTTAAGAAAAAGGGCGAGGGCGCGAAGGTCGCCATGCGGAACATCCGCCGGGATGCCAATGACTTCCTGAAGAAGCTTGGAAAGAGTTCCGATGTGTCAGAGGACGAGGTAAAGGACCTTGAGGACGCGGTACAGAAAATGACCGATAAGTTTATCAAAGATGTGGATAAGGCCGTTGAAGAAAAGTCAAAGGAAATTATGACCGTATAATGATAGGGGCTGCGGCAGCCACGGTTTCCCGCACAGTATGAAAGACGGAAGCGCTGTCTGCGTGCTGTGCGGGTTTGCTGTGTGCCTGCACGGCCTTTCTTTTTAAGCGTACCCGGCAGGCGGCCCGCCATGCCCGCATGAAGGAACATTTGCCGGGCAATGGGCGGCAGCGGCGCGCTTTTGCGGAAAGGAGACGATATGGTAATACCTCAGCATGTGGCGATTATTCTGGATGGAAACGGACGCTGGGCGAAAAGCAAGGGAATGCCCAGGAATTACGGGCATTCCAGAGGAGCGAAAAATCTTGAGGTGATCTGTGAGGACGCCTATAATATGGGGATTAAATACCTGACGGTCTACCTGTTTTCCACGGAAAACTGGAAGCGGTCCCCGGAAGAGGTGGACAGCCTTATGAAGCTGTTCCGCAGCTATACGAAAACCTGCATAAAGACGGCGCAGAAAAACAACATGCGCGTTCGGGTCATCGGAGATCCCACAGCTCTGGCGGAGGATCTCCAGGAGAGCCTGCGCCGGCTTGTGGACACTTCAAAGGAGAACACAGGGCTTCAGTTTCAGATTGCCATTAATTACGGCAGCCGGGATGAGATTGTCCGGGCGGTACGCAGGCTTTCAAGAGACTGTATGGATGGAAAGGTAAGGCCGGAGGACATTGATGAGAAGCTGTTTTCCGGGTATCTGGATACCTGGGATGTGCCGGATCCAGATCTTTTGATCCGCACCAGCGGGGAGGAGCGGCTGTCAAACTACCTGTTATGGCAGCTGGCCTACACGGAGTTCTATTTTACGGATGTTCCCTGGCCGGCGTTTACAAAGGACGATCTTTGGAAGGCCATTGAAAAATACAACAGCCGGGAGAGACGGTACGGAGGCGTGAAGGAGGAATAACCATGTTTGTGACAAGACTCGTCAGCGGAATTGTACTGGTGGCGGCGGCTCTGGTTACGATTATCAGCGGCGGCGCCGTGCTGTGGACGACCCTTCTCGTTCTGTCTCTTATCGGTGTCTTTGAGCTTTACCGGGCCATGGGGATCTGGAAAAAGGAGGATCCTCTTTTAAGCCTGGTGGGCTTCGCGGGAGTAGTTTTTTATTATCTTCTGCTAATCCCCGGGGAAGAGGCATATACTATGCCAGGGCTTATTCTGACACTCATCGCGCTGATGACGCTGTATGTGTACCGCTATCCCAGGTATCAGGCAGGGCAGATCGCCGAGGCGTTTTTCGGCGTTGTATATGTGGCTGTGATGCTTTCCTGCATTTATTTTACCAGGAACGCTGAGGACGGCGCATTTCGGGTGTGGCTGATTTTTCTGTGCTCCTGGGGCTGCGATACCTGCGCTTACTGTGTGGGAATGCTCATCGGAAAGCATAAGATGTCCCCGAAGCTCAGCCCTAAGAAGTCTGTGGAAGGGGCAGTGGGAGGCGTCGTGGGCGCGGCCGTTTTAGGAGCCGTGTACGCGGCGGCGGCAGGACCGTATCTGTCGGATGAAGGACAGATTGTAGTTTACGGCGGCATCTGCGCGGTAGGAGCGGTGATCTCCATGATTGGAGATCTGGCGGCTTCCGCCATTAAGAGAAATCATAATTTAAAGGATTACGGAAAGCTGATTCCAGGCCATGGAGGGGTTTTGGACCGGTTTGACAGCGTGATTTTCACCGCGCCGGTGATTTACCTTCTTGTGCTGATCTGGGGATGAAAGGATATGCGTATGAAAAAAATAGCTGTTCTGGGGTCCACCGGTTCCATTGGAACCCAGACCCTTGAAATCGCGGCGGCAAACCCGGGGCTTATCCAGGTGGAGGCCCTGGCCGCCGGAAAAAATATCCGGCTTTTGGAGGAGCAGATCCGCCGGTTCCGTCCGAAAATTGCGGCGGTATGGGAGGAGGCCGACGCGGCTAGGCTGCGTCTGACGGTGGCGGACCTGGATACAGAAATTTTAAGCGGTATGGAGGGACTTACCGCTGTGGCCGTTTGTGAGTCCGCAAAGATTCTGGTGACGGCCATTGTGGGGATGATCGGCATCCGGCCTACCATCGCCGCTATAGAGGCAGGAAAAGACATCGCCCTGGCGAATAAGGAAACCCTTGTGACAGCCGGGCATCTGATTATGCCCCTGGCGAAGGAAAAGGGCGTGCGAATCCTTCCGGTGGACAGCGAGCACAGCGCGATATTCCAGAGCCTGAACGGAGAATCCCCAAAAGAAATTTCAAAGATTCTCCTCACCGCCTCCGGCGGTCCCTTCCGGGGGAAAATACAGAAGGATCTGGAAAACGTCCGGGTGGAGGACGCCTTAAAGCATCCGAACTGGACCATGGGACAGAAGATTACCATCGACTCCGCTACCCTGGTAAATAAGGGCCTGGAGGTTATGGAGGCAAAGTGGCTTTTCGGCGTGGATCTGGATCAGATTCAGGTGGTAGTTCAGCCCCAGAGTGTGATTCATTCGATGGTGGAATTCGCGGACGGGGCGGTGATAGCCCAGCTTGGGACGCCGGATATGAAGCTCCCCATTCAGTACGCTCTGTTTTATCCGAACCGCCGGTATCTGGCAGGGGAGCGGCTGGATTTCTTCAAGCTTGGACGGATCACCTTTGAACAGCCGGATACAAAGACCTTTCTGGGCCTGCCGCTGGCTTACGAGGCAGCCGGGGCGGGAGGGTCCATGCCTACGGTGTTCAACGCGGCCAATGAGATGGCCGTAAAAAAATTCCTGGAACGGAGGATCCGTTTCCTGGATATTTACGACATAATTTCAGACTGTATGCGGGAACATAAAATCATAGAAAATCCCTCCGTAGAAGAGATCCTGGATACGGAAGCGGCTGTCTACGAGAGGATTGAAAGCAGGTGGTAAATTGACGATTATTATTGCCCTTCTGATTTTCAGCCTGATTATCATTATCCATGAGCTGGGACATTTTCTGCTGGCGAAATTCAATAAAGTGACGGTGGTGGAGTTTGCTCTCGGCATGGGTCCAAGGCTGGTTTCCTTTACAAGGGGAGAGACGACGTACTGCATAAAACTTCTGCCTTTCGGCGGCTCCTGCATGATGCTGGGAGAGGACATGGGAACCATGGAGGAGGGCTCCTTTGGCAGCAAATCTGTGTGGGCCAGGATTTCCGTCATCGCGGCGGGACCGATTTTCAATTTTATTCTGGCATTTCTGCTGTCCCTGTTTATCGTGGGGAGCATCGGCTATGACGCGCCCATTATTGTCAGCGTCCAGGAGGGAAGCCCTGCCGCGGAGGCAGGAATCCAGGCGGGGGATGAGATTCTTAAGATCAATGGAATGAACATCCATGTGAGCCGTGAAATTACAAATTACGTTTCCTTCCACCAAGGAGAGTCCGAGGTAATTGTATGGGAGCATGAGGGAGAGCGGCAGCAGGCCGAGATCACGCCGGCACTTCAGGAGAACGGCCAGTACCTGTTCGGGATCTCCGTAAACAGCAACCTGCGGGTAAAGGGAAGCGCGTGGGATACCATCCGCTACAGCGCCTATGAGGTAAAATACTGGATCTGGACCACCATTGAAAGTCTGAAGATGCTCGTTCAGGGCCAGGTGGGACTGGACGATATGTCCGGCCCGGTGGGCGTTGTGGACGCCATCGGGGAAACCTATGAAGCCAGCAAGGAGGACGGCGCCTTTTACGTCTGGCTGAATATGTTAAATATTTCCATCCTGCTGACGGCGAACCTGGGGGTTATGAACCTTCTTCCCCTTCCTGCTCTGGACGGCGGACGCCTGATCTTTCTGTTCATTGAGGCCATACGCCGCAAGCGCATGGACCCGGAAAAAGAGGGGATGGTCCACTTCATCGGCCTGATGGCATTGATGGTGCTGATGGTAGTGGTCATGTTCAACGACGTAAAAAAACTGTTTTAACAGTTCACCTGAACTGTTATCTGCAAAAATCCATTAGAAATCGCCTTCGGCGATGGGATTTTCGCACTCCTGAAGCATGTTCTTACGGTCTGCGCAGCATGTGCGCAGACCTAGGCGGAACTGTTTCTGAAATTTCAGCAGCGGGGAGAGACAGAAAAATATGAAAATCGCAGATATGCACTGTGACACCCTCCTGCACCTTTACGGGCAGGGAAAGAAAACAGGACTTAGGGAAAACGGCTGCCATGTGGATATTTCAAAAATGCAGCGGGCAGACTATCTGATACAGAATTTCGCGGTCTTTATTGACGCCGGGGCCTCCGGGAATCCATTTGAGGACGCCATGGCAGTCATTGACCGGTATTATCAGGAGCTTGCGGCGAACGCGGACCGGATTGCCCCGGTGTTTTCCTGGAAGGATATTCAGGAGAACCAAAGGAACGGGAAGCTTTGCGCCATGCTTACTTTAGAGGAGGGGGCCGTCATCAAAGGACGCCTGGAATACCTTCGGAATTTCCACCGGCTGGGCGTGCGTATGATGACCCTTACCTGGAACTATGAAAACGAGCTGGGGGTTCCAAATCTGATCTGGAAATCCAAGGGAGTGCCGGCGCTTTCCGCCAGAAATCCCAAAGGCCTGACGTCTATGGGAATCCAGGCGGTGGAGGAGATGGAGCGCGTGGGGATTATCCCCGACGTATCCCATCTGTCGGACGGGGGCTTCTGGGATGTGGCGAAGCACACCAGAAAGCCTTTTGTGGCCAGCCATTCCAACGCGGAGGCTGTGTGCAATGTTTCCCGGAACCTGACGGACGATATGATCCGCTGCCTTGGAGAGCGGGGAGGCGTCATGGGCCTGAACCTGGCCGCCGGATTTTTGACGGATCCGGAGTCGGCCGACCCGGAAACCCTTCTGGCCGCGGCTGCCGGACACGTGGCTCATGCCGCGGATGTGGGCGGCGTGGAGGTCTGCGCACTTGGCAGCGACCTGGACGGCATCGGGACGAATCCGGCGGTGCCGGACGCTTCTTTTATGCCCAGGATTGCGGACGCCCTGAAAAAGAAGGGTTTTCATGAGAGCGAGATTGAAAAGGTTTTTTATAAAAACGTGCTGCGGGTATACCGCGAAACCCTCGGGGATGTTGCTGTTCACGGACCGAAGGGCCGTGAATAGCAACAACGGTTTGGCGGGCGGCACGAAGTGAGAATCAGAAGGAAGGAATGTACATGGATGAGAAGAGACTGCAGGCTTACCGCCTGCTGAAAGAGGAGACGATCCCGGACATCCGGTCGGAGGGGTATCTCCTGGAGCATAAAAAAACCGGGGCGCGGATCTGTGTCCTGGAAAATGACGATGAGAATAAGGTCTTTTATATCGCGTTTCGGACGCCGCCCTCCGACAGCACCGGCGTGGCGCATATTATGGAACACAGCACCCTGTGCGGCAGCCGCCGCTTTCCGTCGAAGGATCCCTTTGTGGAGCTGGTGAAGGGCTCTCTGAATACCTTTCTGAACGCGATGACCTATCCGGATAAAACCATGTATCCGGTGGCCAGCTGCAATGACAAGGATTTCGCGAACCTGATGCATGTTTATATGGACGCGGTGTTTTATCCGAATATCTACAAAAAGGAGGAGATTTTCCGGCAGGAAGGCTGGAATTACCAGCTTGAAAAGCCGGAGGATCCCCTTTCCTACAACGGCGTGGTGTATAATGAAATGAAAGGCGCGTATTCCTCGCCGGAGGATGTTCTGGAGCGGGAAATCCTGGGCTCCCTGTATCCGGACACGCCCTATGCCAACGAGTCGGGAGGCGACCCCTCCTGTATTCCGGATCTGACGTATGAAGCGTTTCTGGACTTCCACAGGACCTATTACCATCCCTCCAACTGCTATATTTACCTCTATGGAAACATGGATGCCTGCGAGCGCCTGGAATGGCTGGACCGGGAGTATCTGAGCGCCTTTGACAAAAAGGACGTATCTTCGGAAATTCCCCTTCAGAAGCCCTTTGCGAAGATGGAGCGGATTTCCAGGGCGTATCCCGTTTCCAACACAGATTCCACCGAAAACAACACCTACCTGTCCTGGAACGCGGCGGTGTCCACCAGCGCGGACGTCAATATGGCCAATGCCTTCGCGGTGATCGAGTATGTGCTTTTGTCGGCTCCGGGAGCGCCCTTAAAGCAGGCGCTTCTGGACGCGGGCCTTGGACAGGATATCATCGGTTCCTATGACAGCGGCACAAGGCAGCCGGTATTTTCCGTGACGGCAAAATACGCGGACACCGCCATGGCGGACGCCTTTGTGGAGAAAATCCGTGAGGTGCTGACCGGCCTGGCGGAAAAAGGGCTGGATGAGAAAGCAATCCGCGCCGCCATCAACAACATGGAGTTCCGTTTCCGGGAGGCGGATTTCGGCTCCTTCCCCAAGGGCCTGATGTATGGTCTGGACGCCATGGATAGCTGGCTTTACGATGCGAGCGAGCCTTTCGCCTATTTAAAGCAGCTTACGGTATTTGAATTTTTGAAAGAGCAGATCGGCACGGGTTATTACGAAAATCTGATTCGGACCTGGCTGCTGGACAATCCCCATACCTCCCTGGTGATCCTTTGGCCGGAAAGAGGACTGGCCGATCGGATGGAGGAGGAGACCAGGGAAAATCTGGAGGCTTACAAAGCCGGTCTTACTCCGGAGGAAATCCAGGCGCTGGTGGAGAAAACCGCGAAGCTTCGCCGTTTCCAGGAGACGCCGGCCACAAAAGAAGAGCTGGAAGCGATTCCCATGCTTTCCAGGGAGGACATCCGCAGAGAGGCCCGTTCCCTGCACAATACGGTTCACCGCGCGGGGGATACGCTGATTCTTCACCACGACCTGTTTACCAATGGAATCGGCTACGTGAGCCTGATGTTCGATCTGGGAAGCGTGCCGGCAGAGGAGATTCCCTATCTCGGAATTTTCAAGGCAGCCCTGGGAATGATGGACACGGAGCATTACTCCTACAAAGACCTGCACAATGAGATCAACCTGCGCACCGGCGGCATCAGTACGGTTTTGGAGTGCTACGAGGACCGGAAGAATCCCGGCGTTTTAAAGACAAAGCTTTCCGTCAGAGGAAAGGCCCTGTACGGGGAGCTGGATTTCCTGTTCTCTATGATGCGGGAAATCATCCTGACCACCAAGCTCTCCGATGAAAAGAGAATGAAGGAGATTCTGGCGGAGCAGAAGTCCAAGCTGTCCATGCGTCTGCCCGCGGCGGGTCACAGCACGGCGGCAAACCGGGCTATGGCCGGATTCTCCGCCATGGCGGCCTTCCAGGACGCGGTGGGAGGAATCGGCTATTACAAGCTGGTGGAGGAGCTTTCGGAACATTTCGATGAGAAAAAAGAAGAGCTGACGGCGCACCTTACCGCTCTCGGAAAACGGATCTTCCGCCGGGAGGGCCTGATGGTCAGCTATACCTCAGATCAGAAGGGGTATGAAAATCTTGAGAGCCTGGTGGAGGGCTTAAAGAAAGACCTGTGGAGCGGCGCACCCGCGCAGGCGGAGCAGATCAAACCCCTTGGGCTGGTAAAGGAGGGCTTCCAGACCTCCTCAAAGGTTCAGTATGTGTGCCGGGCAGGAAATTTCTGCCGGGCAGGCCTTGCCTACACGGGAGCGCTCCGGATTCTGAAGGTGATTATGAGCTACGAATACCTGTGGACCAACATCCGGGTAAAGGGCGGCGCTTACGGCTGCATGGCCGGATTCGGACGGGGAGGAAACAGCTACTTTGTATCCTACCGGGATCCCCATCTGGCGGGAACAAACCGCGTCTTTGAGGGAATCCCCGCTTATGTGCGGGAATTTACCGTGGACGACCGGGATATGACGAAGTACGTGATCGGCACGGTAAATGAGATGGATACGCCGCTTACGCCCTCCATGGAGGGAGAGCTTTCCCTGGTTTCCTGGATGAACAATATTTCACCGGAGGACTATCAGCGAGAGCGGGATCAGGTTCTGGACGCCTGCCAGGAGGACATCCGGGCGCTGGCTCCCTACATGGAAGCGATTCTGGATCAGGGCGCGTTCTGCGTCATCGGCGGCGAGGAAAAACTGGCCTCCGAGAAGGAGCTGTTTGACGAGATCAAGCCACTGATCGGCCACGAAGACGGAGGAGCCCATGGAGAAGAAGAATAAGTCCGGGTTTGTGACCCTGGTGGGCCGTCCGAACGTGGGAAAGTCCACGCTGATGAATCACCTGATCGGCCAGAAAATCGCGATTACATCCAACAAACCCCAGACGACCCGGAACCGCATTCAGACCGTCTACACCTGCGACCAGGGACAGATCGTGTTTGTGGACACACCGGGAATTCACAAGGCGAAAAACAAGCTGGGGGAATATATGGTTTCCGCGGCGGAGCGCACCTTTTCGGAGGTGGATGTGATTCTGTGGCTTGTAGAGCCCACCACTTTTATCGGCGCAGGGGAACGGCATATCGCGAAGCTGCTGAATCAGACGAAAACGCCGGTTCTTTTGATCATTAATAAGATTGATACCGTGAAAAAGGAAGAGGTGGCGAAGGCCATTGAAGCGTACCGTTCCGTCTGCGATTTTGCCGATATCATTCCGGCATCGGCCCTGAGGGGACAGAATCTTTCGGATATTATCGATACGATTTTCAAATACCTTCCCTACGGCCCCAGTTACTATGACGAGGACACGGTGACGGACCAGCCCATGCGCCAGATTGCCGCGGAGCTGATCCGGGAGAAGGCCCTGCGCTGTCTGGAGGAGGAGATCCCCCACGGAATCGCTGTGTCAATTGAAAAGATGACGGAGCGAAAAGGGGGAGGAATCATGGATATTGAGGCCACCATTATCTGCGAGCGGGATTCTCACAAGGGAATCATTATCGGGAAAGGCGGCGCGATGCTGCGGCGCATCGGAAGCCAGGCGCGGCGGGAAATCGAAAACATGCTGGAGGAGAAAGTAAATCTCCAGCTCTGGGTGAAGGTGAAAAAGGACTGGCGCGACAGCGATTTCATGATTAAAAATTTCGGATACGACAAGAAGGATATTTAAATGAGCGATTTGCAGACTCTGACCGGGATGGTTCTGGAGGCGGCTCCCGTGGGAGACTATGATAAGCGGCTGGTGCTTCTTACCAGAGAGCGGGGGAGAATCACGGCCTTCGCCAGAGGCGCCAGACGCCCGAACAGTCAGCTTCTGGCGGCATCCAATCCCTTTGCCTTTGGAAGCTTCGAACTGTTTCCCGGCAGAGACGCCTGGCGGCTTTCCAGGGCGGAAATCCGTCAGTATTTCCGGGAACTCGTCATGGATGTGGAGGGAGCCTATTACGGGTTTTATTTTCTGGAATTCGCGAGCTTTTACAGCAGGGAGGAAGCGGACGCCTCGGAGCTTCTGACGCTTCTTTACCTGGCTTTGCGGGCGCTGACGCATCCGGCGATTCCCAAGAAGCTTGCGCGACGGATCTTTGAGCTCAGAACGATGGTCATAAACGGAGAATACCCCCAGGTATTTCATTGTGTCCGCTGCGGGAAAGAGCAGGAGCTTACCGCCTACGCAGTCCGGGAGGACGGGCTTGTGTGCCGGGACTGCGCCGGCGGAAGCGGCCAAATCCGGCTGGATCCCTCCACGGTCTACACGCTCCAGTATATTGTGACCTCACCCGTCCGAAAGCTATTTACGTTTACCGTATCCGATATGGTTCTGGGGCAGCTTGAGAAGGTTGTGGACGCTTTCCGGGAGCGGTGGGCGGATCATGCCTTTAAGTCCCTGGAAATACTCAGAGAATCGAATTTTCTAAAATAACGAACTCCTTTACAAGAAGGAGACGAGGCGTTATAATTAAAAATCAAGTGCGCGGCTGTGATAAGGCGGCCGGCGCGCAGAACGCAGGATACACGATGGATGCGAAAACAGGCAGGAGGCTCTTATGAAACAGGCGAAAATCCTATGCATGGCTGCGGCGGCCGCGGTATTCTTTACCGGCTGCAGCCGATTTGAACCCGACAGTACCGCCATGCTGGCAAAGAAGGATGGCTCTGTGACAGCCGTTGTGATTGAGACGCTGGATCAGAGCTACTACGATTCCGCGGAGCTGGAATCCCTGATTAATCAGGAAGTGGCGGATTACAACGCGTCCGCCGGCGCGGAGAACATCCGGGTAGAAAACTTCACGGCAGAAAATCAGACGGCGAATCTGACCATGGAGTATGCAGGGGGAGACGATTATGCCGCATTTAACAATGTGACATTTTTTACGGGGGATATTCTGGGCGCCTACGACGCCGGATACGATTTTCAGACCGTATTCCAGAGCGTTGAGCGGGGGAATGTGACGAACAGTCAGGTGACCAGAGAGGAAGTGCTGAACAGCCGGAACTATTATACGGTAATCATGGAGGAGCCCATGGAGCTTCAGGTGGACGGAAACATTGTCTACGCAAGCTCTAACGTGGAGATTACCGGCAGAAACACCTGCAGGGTGCTTTCGGCGGCAGGCGCCCAGGAGGAAACAGAAGTTTCTGAGGAAGAGTCCGCCCAGCCGGAGACCTTAGAGGATGGCACCGTGCTTCTGACGCCCACGAAGGTCACCAGGGCAGAGGATACTGCCGAAAGCAGTCTGGCTTATATCATGTATGAGTAAGCGGTAAGCGGCAGCCTGCCCAAGGGGGATGCAGGCATATCCTTTTAGGGTTCCTGTCCGCGGATGTAAACCTGCGTACGCCCGCGGGGCAGGCGTACCACCGTCCCGGAAAAATCTGGCGGGCGTATTTGGCATCCCTGAATACATGCCGCCTATCCGGCGGCGGATTTTCAGAGTAAACATTAAGTATGCCGCACTGGCTGCGGCACAGGAGGTTAAGATGGAAAAAACGATGGAAAAAATTGTGGCGCTGGCAAAATCCAGAGGCTTTGTCTATCCGGGGTCTGAGATTTACGGCGGCCTGGCCAATACCTGGGATTATGGAAACCTGGGCGTGGAGCTGAAAAATAACGTAAAGCAGGCCTGGTGGAAGAAATTCATTACGGAAAACCCCTATAACGTGGGCGTGGACTGCGCGATTCTGATGAATCCCCAGACCTGGGTGGCTTCCGGACATCTGGGAGGCTTTTCTGACCCGCTGATGGACTGCCGGGAATGCCATGAAAGGTTCCGGGCCGACAAGCTGATCGAAGACTATGCCCAGGAAAAGGGAATCACTCTGGAAAGCTCCGTGGACGGCTGGTCTCAGGAGGAAATGAAAGCGTTCATCGACAGCCATCAGATCCCCTGCCCCACCTGCGGCAAGCATAATTTCACGGATATCCGTCAGTTTAACCTGATGTTCAAGACATTCCAGGGAGTTACGGAGGATGCCAAGAATGTGGTGTATCTGCGTCCCGAGACGGCCCAGGGTATTTTCGTGAACTTTAAAAATGTACAGCGAACCTCCAGGAAGAAGATCCCCTTTGGAATCGGCCAGATCGGAAAATCCTTCCGGAACGAAATCACGCCCGGAAACTTTACCTTCCGAACCAGAGAATTTGAGCAGATGGAGCTGGAGTTCTTCTGCGCGCCCGGAACGGATCTGGAATGGTTCGCCTACTGGAAGCAGTACTGCATCGACTTTCTGAAAAACCTGGGCATGAAGGATGAAGAACTTCGGGCCAGAGATCATGATCCCGAGGAGCTGGCTTTCTACAGCAAGGCCACCACAGACCTTGAGTTCCTCTTCCCATTTGGCTGGGGCGAGCTCTGGGGCATCGCGGACAGGACGGACTATGACCTGACCTGCCATCAGAATGTTTCCGGACAGGATCTGTCCTACTTTGACGATGAGAAAAAGGAAAAATACATTCCGTACGTGATTGAGCCCTCTTTGGGCGCTGACCGCGTGGTGCTGGCCTTCCTGTGCAGTGCCTACGACGAAGAGGAATTAGAGGGCGGAGACATGCGAACGGTTCTTCACTTCCATCCGGCGCTGGCTCCGGTGAAGGTGGGCGTTCTTCCCCTTTCCAAGAAGCTGAACGAGGGCGCTGAGAAGGTTTACGCCATGCTCTCCAAAAAGTGGAACTGCGAGTACGACGACCGGGGAAATATCGGCAAGCGCTACCGCCGCCAGGATGAGATAGGCACGCCGTTCTGCGTAACTTATGACTTTGAGTCAGAAAACGACGGAGCCGTTACGGTGCGTTTCCGGGACAGCATGGAGCAGGAGCGCGTGAAAATCGATGAGCTCACCGCGTATCTGGAAGAAAAACTGGAATATTGACCGTTACAGTCCGGCCCGAGACTGCGCAATAGGCAGCCGCTTCAAAAGGACGGATAAAAGAGGTACTGTCAGGGAAGAATCTCTGGCAGTATCTTTTTTATTCCCGTGAGCAGCGAACCAAGCGGACATGCCCGCCGGTCCATTTGGCGGCTGCCGTTTCGCTGCGCCGCGGATTTGACAGGCCGCTGCCCGCAGGGGCGCATTTGCCCGTCGGTTCAGGAGAGATGACGGCACTCTCGGGACGAATTGTTCCGAATATCTGGCAAAAAGCGGAAAAACGGTTGTAAGATGCGGATGTTTTTGGTATAATTAACAAAGCGGCGGCTGGGCAGATCTGCCGTTTCACACGGCGTATGCATGCCAGATAGCCGGACAATAATGTATGAACAGAAAGAAGGAGAACATCATGGCAAAGCGAAATATCATCGTAGGACAATCAGGCGGCCCCACGGCGGTCATCAATTCCAGTTTGGCGGGAGTTTACAAAACGGCGATTGAACGAGGATTCGACACCGTTTACGGTATGCTTCACGGCATCCAGGGCTTTCTGGACGAGCAATATGTGGATCTTTCCACGCAGATTCATTCAGACATGGACATTGAGCTTTTGAAGAGAACCCCCTCTGCGTTTCTGGGGTCCTGCCGCTACAAGCTGCCGGAGATCCACGAGGATATGGAGATTTATGAAAAGATATTCGATATTCTGGACAAGCTGGAGATTGAAGTATTTATCTATATCGGCGGAAATGATTCCATGGACACCATTAAGAAGCTCTCCGATTACGCTATTGTAAAGGGACACAGCCAGAAATTCCTGGGCGTACCCAAGACCATTGACAACGACCTGGCCCTGACGGACCATACTCCCGGCTTCGGAAGCGCGGCTAAATACATTGCGGCCTCCACCAAAGAAGTGATCCGGGACGCCCTGGGCCTGGCATACAAAAAGGATATGGTTACGATTATCGAGATCATGGGAAGGAACGCCGGATGGCTTACCGGAGCCACTGCCCTTGCCAAGACAGAGGAATGCGAGGGCCCGGATCTGATTTATCTGCCGGAGGTCACCTTTGACATCGATAAATTCTGTGAAAAGATAAAGGAGCTGCTGAAGGTAAAGCAGTCCATCGTTGTAGCGGTATCCGAGGGCATTAAGGTGGCCGACGGCCGGTATGTATGCGAGCTGTCCGGAGGCGGAGATTACGTGGATCCCTTCGGGCATAAACAGCTTGCGGGGACGGCGGCTTATCTCGCGAACTTCCTCGGCGCGCAGATCGGCTGCAAGACCAGGGCCATCGAGTTCTCCACCCTTCAGAGAAGCGCGTCCCACATGGCCTCCCGTGTGGACATCGATGAGGCGTTTATGGTAGGCGGCGCCGCTGTGAAGGCTGCTGATGAGGGCGATACCGGCAAGATGGTGGTCATTGACCGTCTGTCCGACGACCCGTATATGGGTACTGCCGGCATTTACGACGTTCACAAGATCGCGAACAATGAAAAACTGGTTCCCAGAGAGTGGATGAACGAGGACGGCACCTATGTGACGGATCAGTTCGTAAAATATATTGAGCCTCTGATTCAGGGCGATTACACGCCATTTATGGTAAACGGTCTTCCCCAGCACCTGGTTCTGAAAAAGTAACGGACGCGATTTTAGATGGATTTTTTAAGAATTAGCAAAAATGTGACATCAGTGACTTGACGTAATTCCGTTTTATGGTAGAATAATAGTGTGCGCCCTTTGCGCAGACATGGTAGTTTTATGGGCTTTGCTCATACTAACATAACTATTACATTTTAGGAGGAATTGGTAAAATGGCAAAATGGGTTTACTTATTCAAAGAAGGTAACGCCAACATGAGAAACCTTCTTGGTGGTAAAGGCGCCAACCTGGCAGAGATGACCAACCTGGGCATGCCGATCCCGCAGGGTTTCACCGTTACGACCGAAGCTTGTACGGATTACTACAATAGCGGAAAGAAGATCACTGAAGAGATCCAGGGACAGATTTTTGAGGCGCTGGCCTGGCTCGAGGAAGAGAACGGAAAGAAATTCGGCGATACCGAGAATCCCCTTCTGGTATCTGTTCGTTCCGGAGCGAGAGCTTCCATGCCTGGTATGATGGACACGATCCTGAATCTGGGTCTGAATGATATTTCCGTGGAAGGCTTCGCGAAGAAGACAGGAAATCCGAGATTCGCTTATGACTCTTACAGAAGATTTATCCAGATGTTCTCTGACGTTGTTATGGAGGTTCCGAAGTCTTACTTTGAGAGAATCATCGATGAGATGAAGGAAGAGAAGGGTGTTAAGTATGACACCGAGCTGACGGCAGACGACCTGAAGGAGCTGATCGTTAAATTCAAGAAAGTTTACAAAGACGCTAAGTTTGAAGAATTCCCGCAGGATCCGAAGGTACAGCTTATGGAAGCAGTAAAGGCTGTATTCCGCTCCTGGGACAACCCCCGTGCCATTGTTTACCGCCGTATGAATGATATTCCGGGCGACTGGGGAACCGCCGTTAACGTACAGACCATGGTATTTGGTAACATGGGCGATACCTCAGGCACCGGCGTTGCGTTTACCCGTAACCCGTCTACCGGCGCAAAGGGCATTTATGGTGAGTATCTTATCAACGCGCAGGGCGAGGACGTTGTTGCCGGCGTTCGTACCCCGCAGCCGATTTCCAGACTGGAGCAGGATCTGCCGGAGTGCTATCAGCAGTTCATGAAGCTGGCTATGAACCTGGAGAACCATTACCGCGATATGCAGGATATGGAGTTCACGATCCAGGAAGGCAAGCTGTATTTCCTGCAGACCCGTAACGGAAAGAGAACCGCTCAGGCTGCCATCCAGATTGCCTGCGACCTGGTTGACGAAGGAAAGATCACTCCGGAGGAGGCCGTTTGCCGTATCGAGGCGAAGTCTCTGGATCAGCTTCTGCATCCCACCTTTGACGCTGACGCGCTGAAGCAGGGCGAAGTGATCGGTTCCGCTCTTCCCGCATCTCCGGGAGCTGCTGCCGGTAAGGTTTACTTCTCCGCAGAGGAAGCAAAGGCTGCTCACGAGAAGGGTGAGAGAGTTATCCTTGTTCGTCTTGAGACCTCTCCTGAGGATATTGAAGGTATGCACGCGGCTGAGGGTATCCTGACCGTTCGCGGCGGTATGACCTCTCACGCAGCCGTTGTTGCCCGTGGTATGGGTACCTGCTGCGTATCCGGATGCGGCGATATCAAGATCGACGAAGAAGCTAAGAAATTCGAACTTGGCGGCTATACCTTCGTTGAGGGCGATTACATCTCCCTGGATGGTACAACCGGTAAGATTTATAAGGGCGACATTAAGACCGTAGAGGCTTCTGTAGGCGGAAACTTCGGCCGTATCATGAGATGGGCTGACCAGTTCCGTAAGCTGCAGGTTCGTACAAATGCCGATACGCCGGCAGACACCGAGAACGCGGTGAAGCTGGGCGCGGAAGGTATCGGTCTGTGCCGTACCGAGCATATGTTCTTTAACGAAGATCGTATTCCGAAGATCCGTAAGATGATCCTCTCTGATACAGTAGAGGCCAGAGAGGCCGCTCTGAATGAGCTGATCCCGTTCCAGAAGGAAGACTTCAAGGCGATGTACAAGGCACTCAAGGGCCGTCCTATGACCGTTCGTTATCTGGATCCGCCTCTGCATGAGTTCGTTCCCACCGATCC
>DVIQ01000106.1 GCA_018711185.1 Candidatus Limivivens intestinipullorum
ACTTCACGCACTGTTCCGCGGAATCCGCTCTCTGGTCAAACTGGCCCGGAAGGTACTCCACGGAGAACACCCGGGAACCCGGCGCCATATCGAAGGTTTCCAGATACAGCACATCCACCGGCGGCTCAGAAAATACCGTCCGGCAGGCTCTCGCGAATACTTCGTCGGAAATGTTCTCCACATCATAGCGGATCAGAACGCGGACATTCGTAACCGCCTGGATTCCGAGGTAGCTGTGGATCTCATGGCGCAGCTCTCTGGCTTTCCCGGCGAAAGCCGGTTTCTTCTCTACAAAAATTCTTCTGACACTGCTCATAGTTTCCTCCCTGTTTGGATGGACGCCCCGCCTTTTCCAGCCCATGCGGCGGCCGCGGGGACGCCTCTTTCTCTTCTTATACATTAATTTCCGCTTTCAATCCGAGGAGCTCTTTGTTCTCTTCCAGTACCGGCTTTATCTGATTTTTCAGAAACGCGTCCACCTGAATGGGCGCTCTTCCCACATATTTGGACGGATCCATGGACTCCTGCAGCTTTTCAAGGCTCAGTCCGAAAGCCGGGTCTGCCGCGATCAGCTCCAGGAGGTTATTGTCCTTTCCTTCCTCCTTGACTCTCTTTCCGGCCTGCATGGACAGGGTGCGGATGCGCTCATGAAGCTCCTGACGGTCGCCGCCTGCCTTAACCGCGTCCATCATAATGTTTTCGGTTGCCATAAAAGGCAGCTCTGCCATCAGATGCTTTTCGATCACCTTTGGGTAAACCACCAGGCCGTCCACCACGTTCAGGCACAAATCCAGAATGCCGTCCACCGCCAGAAAACCTTCCGGCACGGAGAGGCGCTTATTGGCGGAATCGTCCAGGGTCCGCTCAAACCACTGGGTAGCGGAGGTAATCGCCGGATTCAGGGCGTCCGTCATCACATACCGGGACAGAGAGGCGATCCGCTCGCTGCGCATGGGGTTTCTCTTATAGGCCATGGCGGAGGAACCGATCTGGGTCTTTTCAAAGGGCTCCTCCACTTCCTTCAGGTGCTGGAGCAGGCGGATGTCATTGGAGAACTTGTGAGCGCTGGCCGCGATTCCCGCCAGAACGTTTAAAACTCTGGTGTCCACTTTTCTGGAATACGTCTGTCCGGAAACGGCGTAGCAGGCCTCAAAGCCCATCTTCTTCGCGATCATAGGATCGATCTTATCGATCTTCTCCTGATCCCCGTCAAAGAGTTCCTGGAAGCTGGCCTGGGTTCCCGTGGTTCCCTTGGAACCCAGAAGCTTCAAAGAGCCCATAACATACTCCAGATCCTCCAGATCCATGAGAAATTCCTGCATCCAGAGCGTGGCGCGTTTTCCCACCGTGGTGGGCTGGGCCGGCTGGAAATGAGTAAAGGCCAGAGTGGGCTGATTCTTGTAGGCAGCGGCAAAGGAGGCAAGCTCGTTTAAGACATTCACCAGCTTTTTCTTTACCAGGCGAAGCCCTTCCCGCATAATGATAATGTCCGTATTGTCCCCCACATAGCAGGATGTCGCGCCAAGGTGGATGATTCCTTTGGCCTTGGGACACTGAACGCCGTAGGCGTATACGTGAGACATCACGTCATGGCGAACCACCTTTTCCCGCTCCTTCGCCACATCGTAATTGATGTCTTCCGCGTGATCGCGAAGCTCCTGAATCTGCTCCTCCGTGATATTCAGACCCAGCTCCTTTTCCGTCTCCGCCAGGGCAATCCAGAGTTTTCTCCAGGTCTTGAACTTCATATCCGGTGAAAAAATATACTGCATCTCTTTGCTTGCGTACCGCTCGGACAGCGGGCTTACATATCTGTCTGTACTCATTTTTCGTATTCTCCTCTAATATCATCCTTTGGGGGCTCCATGGGGTATTTTCCGGTAAAACATCCGGTGCAGATGGGAAGCCCGTTCACCATCTCGCTCAAGCGCTCCAGTCGCAGGTAGCCTAAGGAATCCGCTCCGATTACCTGCCGTATTTCTTCCACTGTGCGGTTATAGGCGATAAGCTGCTCTCTCTCAGGAATATCGGTGCCAAAATAACAAGGCCACAAAAACGGCGGCGAACTGACCCGCACATGAACCTCCTTCGCTCCCGCCTCCTTCAGCATGCTGACAATACGGTCGCTGGTGGTTCCCCGCACAATGGAATCATCGATCATAATAACCCGTTTTCCTCTGACCGCTTCCTTTAAGACATTCAGCTTCACACGAACACTGGATTCCCGGCTGCTCTGCTTTGGCTTAATGAAGGTACGGCCCACGTATCCGTTCTTTACAAAGGCAGTGCCATAGGGAATCCCGGACTGCAGCGAGTAGCCCAGAGCTGCCGCGTTTCCGGATTCGGGCACACCTACCACCACGTCAGCCTCCACCGGAGAATCCATAGCCAGAAATCTTCCTGCCTGAATCCTGGAATGGTAAACGCTGACTCCATCGATCTGGCTGTCCGGTCTGGCAAAATAGATGTACTCGAAAATACACCTTGCCGCCTGTTCTTTGGCAATGCACAGGCTGGTGTCGGAGTAGATGCCGTCTTTCGTGATGGTGACGATCTCTCCCGGCAGCACATCCCGCACGAACTCCGCTCCGATGGTATCCAGAGCGCAGGTCTCTGAAGTCAGGATGTAGGCGTTGTCCCGCTTTCCGATGCAGAGGGGCTTAAAGCCGTAGGGATCCCTGGCACCCATGAGCTTTCTGGGAGACATGACCACCAGAGAATAGGCGCCCTTGATCTTTTTCATCGCCCGGGCCAGGGCCTCCTCGGCTGATTTGGAACGAACCCGCTCTCTTGCGATATGGTAGGCAATGACCTCGGAGTCAATGGTTGTCTGGAAGATGGCTCCTCCATAGGCCAGCTCGTCTCTGAGTTCATTCGCGTTGATCAGGTTTCCGTTATGAGCCAGGGCCAGCGTACCTTTAATGTAATTCAGCACCAGCGGCTGGGCATTCTCCCGGCTGCTGGCTCCTGCCGTGGAATACCGCACATGGCCCACGCCGATGTCGCCGTACATCTGGGAAAGGTTCTCCGCCCCAAACACCTCATTGACCAGGCCCATCCCCTTGACGGACTGGACCTTGCCCTTGGGCCCCGCCGTATCGCTCACCGCGATGCCGCAGCTCTCCTGCCCCCTGTGCTGGAGGGCAAACAGCCCATAGTAGATCGTGGATGCCACGTTGTTCCGGTCAAAATCATAGATGCCGAATACGCCGCATTCCTCCCGCAGCTTGTCGAAAGTTTCTGTCTGTTCATGTAACTGATTCATCAGGTCAACCTTTCTGTAAATAGTCAAATACCCCTTGGAAATAAAAATCGGCGCTCGGCGTTTTCTGCTTGGGAAATACGCCGGGCAGCCGTCATGCATTCGTGAATCTTATAATCCCAGTCTGTGGAATACCTCGTTGTAGGCTTCCTCCACATTGCCCAGATCTCTTCTGAAGCGGTCCTTATCCAGTTTTTCGTGGGTCGTGGCATCCCACAGCCGGCAGGTGTCCGGGGAGGTCTCGTCTGCCAGGATAATCTGTCCATGATAGCGTCCGAACTCGATCTTGAAGTCAATCAGCTCGATGTTCGCCTTCATGAAATAATCCTTCAGCACCTCGTTTACCTTAAAGGCATACTTCGTAATCGTATCGATCTCTTCTCTGGTGGCGAGATCCAGAGCAATCGCGAAATAATCATTGATGAGCGGATCGCCCAAGTCGTCGTTTTTGTAGCTGAACTCAATGGTCGGCGCTTTGAACTTTGTTCCCTCCGGCACGCCCAGTCTCTTGGAAAAGCTTCCTGCCGCGACATTGCGGATGATAACCTCCAGCGGAACGATTTCCACCTTCTTTACCGCGGTCTCCCGATCGCTCAGCTCCTCCACAAAATGAGTCGGCACGCCTTCCTTTTCCAGCAGCTGGAACACGCGGTTCGTCATACGGTTGTTGATCACGCCCTTGCCCTGGATCGTTCCCTTTTTCTGACCGTTAAACGCCGTAGCGTCATCCTTGTAGTCTACGATGAGAATATCCGGATCCTCCGTAGTGTACACTTTTTTTGCCTTGCCTTCGTAAAGCAGCTCTTTTTTCTCCATACTGAAATCCACCTGTCCTTTTTACTTTAAAAATCCGCCGCCGAATAGGCGGTATACCGTTTTGATTATATACCATTGTCTTTCGGAACGCAAGAAATTATTTGCTTCCTCTATGCCCGATTGTTACAGTTCAGCCCTGCTGAACCGTCACTGCAAAAATCCATTTGAAATCGCCTTCGACGATAGGATTTTCGCACTCCTGAATCACGTTCTTACGGTCTGCGCAGCATGTGCGCAGACCTGGGCTGAACTGTTACGCCCGATTGCTCCGATGATACTGCTTTTTTATCTTTTCCAGAAACGTCCCGATGTCCTCATCCTCCGGGCAGTTTTCCTTGGCCGCGTTCCGAAGCCGTCCGGTGGTGTCCTTAATCCGGTCCCGAAGGACCTGGGGAACCTTCAGCTCTTCCAGCTTTTTCTCGTAAAGATCCGGCTTTCCGGACAGGGAAAGGGCTGTCAGATAGCGCCGGTAAACCTCCCCGGAGCGCACCAGTCCATAGGACTGCCACAGACAGTCCGCGGCCTCCTCAAAGAGGAATAGCCGGGCATAGGCCGCAGCCATATTGTTTAAGATTGCCGCGTAAAACTGGACGCCCATATTTCCGGGACCCCGCCGCTTAAGGATTTTATAGTATTCATGAATTGCGTTGCTGTACATCTGGTAGCGCACCAGATAATCCGCCTTCATCTTTTTGCGCAGGTCATCCGGCTGCACTTCAATGCGGCTGATATGCTCCTGCAGCTCTTTAAACTCATCGTGGGACAGATAGCCGATCTCCTTGAAAATAGGGAGGATAAAGCCGGCGATGCTGCCCTCCTTTTCCAGCTGCTCGTAAAGCTTGCGGTACAGGCGCAGAAGCCCCAGCTCGTCCCGTATCCAGTCGCAGAGCTTCTCATTCATGATAGTCTCATCAATCAGATAGATGTTTTCCCGAAGATAAAAACAGAGCTCCTCGATGGTAAAAATATTGGTGCTGATGCTCTCTATATAGTACGGATGCACCGCCTTTTTTACCTGGCATAAATGATAGCCGCTCATGCTTCACTCTCCTTCCTCTCACGGCCAAGGTCAATCACCGCTTCCCACTGTTTTCCGCTGGAGGGATACAGGCTTCCCAGCCCCAGATCCTCCATACGGACACGGCAGCGGTTCTTGGAGACAAATTCCATTTCCAAGTGAATCCTGGTGGCCCGATTTGGCCTTTTGGGAAGCTCTGTCAACGTAACCGTATGGGACATCTGAGACCCGTCCAGATGCCGTGACAAAAACACGATGTCCTTGGTGTCGTCCAGAATAAACTCGCATACATGTCTGGCGCTGTACCAGTTGACCCCTGCGGTAATCATGGAATAATACTCCCGGTTTCCGCGCACCAGCATTTCCATACCCATATTGTATTCGATCATATCCGGCCCCGCGTACAGGTAATCACCGGAACCTGCCATGCCGCACCGGGCCATGGCGCCGTAACAGGCGCCCTTGGTGTAGAGGTTATCTCCCATAAACACATGGCGGCGGGTACACAAAAAGCGCAGGGATTCTCTGGCCCACTCCTTGTCAAAGCCGTTTCCGATCAGGTAGGCGCTGGAAAAAACCTTTCCTTTGAACATCTCCTGAATCTGGGAGAGGAACCGGCGGTCCTTTTCCTTTTTCCACTGTTCCTCGTCCATGCCGCTTCTGGCCTTTTCATCCACAAAGACATGGGACTTCTCTTCCACCCGGACAAAGGCCGGTTTTGTCCGGGTATCCACCGCCAACTCCCATGCCGTGATCCGATCCGTCTCATACTCGAACAAGGCCACATGGTAATTCCAGAGATCCTTCCGCTGATTCATGACATAGTTAAAAAAGCTTTCCCGGTGATCCTGAAGATAGATGTTCTCCTCCAAAACATTCCGGCGTTTCAGAGCCTCTGTGACAGCGCTGGCCCAGACCGGCCGCATTTTTTTCATGGTCACCATCACATAAAGGCAGTCCGGCGCGCCGGCCCCGGAGAGCCGTTCGAAACAGCTTCCGAAAAATTCAGCCAAAAGCTCCGTACCCCGCTCTGTCTCCTCCTCCACCAGCGAAAAAAGCTCCTTTGGAGTCTCGATCTGATACTTGCTGTTTTCTGAGCCGGCGGCCACGGTCTTCGGCTCCGTATTTTTTCGGTTATAAAAGGTAATCTGCGTGGACTTCCTGCACAGGTCGATTCCCACCGCGATTTCATTCAGCTCATTAATCATTTGCGCATCTCCTATTGCAACACAAAGACTTCCTCGGCAAGCGTCTTCTTTTCCCTGTAATCCAGGATTTCCGCCCTGGCAGCCTCTTCCTCTCCCATCTTTGCGATCAGGCGGTTAATGCTGCCGTAGCTTCCGGCCATGGTATTGGCATCCTCCTCCTCAAAGACCAGCTCCTGTGTCTTTGTCTCGCTGATATTCCCTCCAAACTCCTCTTTGATGGAATATACCAGCTTCTCACCCCGGAACAGAACCACCTGTTTCACGAAAATTCCCTCAAACAGCGCGTTTAAGGTCTCTCTGTGCTCCCTGGACGGCTCCTTCCCTTCGTATTCAAAATGATAAGTAATCGTCACCGTTGCCGCGGGGTTTGTCCGGTATTCCACAAAGCTTTTGTCAAACAGGAGGAACGCCCGCAGAAGTCCCGGATCAAAGCGCTTGAAAAACGCGAAAGCCACATTTTCATTGGAATACTGCTCCAAAAGCTGATTTACGTTCTCCTTTTCCTCCGAGGTCAGCGTCTCCTTCTCCGCGTAGCGGCGCAGAAGAGCAAGGCGGCAAACCTGTTCCTGGTTTTTCCCCTTTTCAAAGCCCCGTTCCAGATAGGCGAATACCGGGTCGCCCACCGGCTTTTCCCGCACGAAATACTCATAGGACATCAGAATCGCGTAGGCCTTCAGAAGCATTTTCTTTCCCACGCTTCGGCGGTAGGAGTCGAAAATTTTCTCCGTATTATCCATCCCCTGCCGGGTGAACAAAATCATCAGGAGAATTTTTTCCTCAAGGCGGTAGGTGTCCAGGCCGAAGGTATCCCCCGCGTCCCAGAGACGCTTCATCTTTTCCACCGGCCCGTCGTAATAGGTCAGGAGATACGTCAGAATGGTCTCGTCGTATTTTTCCTGGTCCAGGCACACGGCGCAGAGGGCCAGAAGCATATCGTCTTCCCGGGATTCGAATCGTAAAATCATCCGGCTGCACAGGCGCACCAGGGCCGCCGGGCTGATCTTTTCCGGCCCGTACACGCTGACCACGGAAAAGGCTTCCTGATACATGCCCTGGGAAATCAAAAGCTCCGCGAGCTTCTTTTTGTCTGTCTTCGCGAAATCATCCAGATCCTCTTTTGTCAGCCACACAGCGGCTTCCTCGGTTTCTCTGCGCTCGTAGCAGTAATCCAGGATCTCCTGGCGGAGCTGCTCCCTGCAGGATTCCTTTACCCCCGGTATTTTCAGCATCCGCTGGAACAGGCGGACATTTTTCTCATTCAGCCTGCCGCCGTTCTCGCTGCAGTCAAAAAGCACCAGCCCCGGACTAAGGGGCGCGGTCTCCCGGCAGATCTCCAAAAGCTCGGCGTCCTCCATCAGCCGTTCCTTTTTGTATGGAATCGTGGACACATACCGAGCTCCTCCCTCATCGCAGAGAAAAATCTGGTAATCCTTTGTGTAAAGCTGTACATAAGCTCTTCCGTTTTTCAGGCTTACCCTCTGCTCCCCCGCAAGCTCCCTGTGCTGTACCGCCACACTTCGGATCTTATTATTACCGCAGCGGATCTCATAGGTAAACAGCGCTTTCACGAGATTATCCGCGTTTTTCCGGTTAATCAGCGATTTATTCAGGAATGTGCGGTACAAAAGAGCCAGGTTCCGGCTGATCCGGCCCGCCTGGAGCTGCTCCAGCATAAACCGTTCCATGGCCGGACGGTAGCTGTTGTACGTGTGGGTATCCGTCTTTCGATTCCTGATCACATTGGCGTACACCGCCGCCTTCTTTTCATGATTCAGCGTATTATTATAGGAAAAATACATGCGGATAATCTGAGGCAGCGGCTCCCGGCTCCTGGACGGCATGGACTCAATGTAATATTCGTAAAGCCCCGTAAGCCGAATGTCCTGCTCCACTCCCCGCTGAAACCACGGGAAACAGGACGGTCCCGTCTTGTGCCCTTTGATCAGAAGGCTGCAGATCGCCATCAGAAGGCCCTTGGATGGATAAACCTCATAGGCCTCCTGCAAAATCCCGTAAAGAAGTCTCTGGTAATTTCTGGCTCTGCCTGCCAGCTCCGCGATCTGCATCACCAGCTCCGCCCCTACCAGCTTCTCCCGGCACATAAAGGAAAGGGTATGGATTTCAAACTCATCCAGCCGTTTTAAAAGCAGCGGGGATTTTTCCAGCACCAGAGCCGCCTCCAGATACATGATCCGGCTGCGGCATCCATACTGGAACTGCCGGCGGATGGCGGAAAGCTTTTCCGCCGGATGGCGCAGAAGCTTTTCCTGAATATAGAGGAGTACCCACTGAAGGACCCAGTTTGCCGAATCTTTCAGAAGCATGCCGCCCACCTTTGCCTCCACATAATCCACGTATTCCTTTTCTTTATGGTAAAAAGTCGTCAGATACAGATAATACCCTTCAAGCTGCGGCGTATTTAAGCATTCCCTGTGCTGTTCGATATTTTCCAGAAGCATGCAGGCTTCATCCTCCCGGTCCGCCGCGAAAAGAAGCTGCGCCTTGACAAGCCGCATCATCGTCCTGGTTCCGCCGGCTGCCTCGTATTTTGCCATAGCGTCAAGGGATTCCCCGGACCAGGCGCTTAAATCAATTTTCCGGGTACGGAAGGAAATGTAAAGCTCCTCCAGTTTTGCGATCTGGCGGTTCTGTTCCAGAAGCCGCCGGTCCCGAACGCCTTTGGGAGCCGCCTTGGCGGTAATATCCAGCGTAAGGAGGGTATTTACCCCCTCAATGGAGATTCTCCCGTAATTGTTCCCCGCGTGCATCCGGCTGGGATCGATGAGATAATTCAGCGTATACGTGCTTCCGATAAAATCGTCGTTTGTGATGATGGGCTTTTCAATCCAGATAAAGGGCGCGTCCGCCGAAACTTCCAGCCTCAGATAGCCCCAGGTATTTTTTGTGAGCACCACCTGTTCCTGAATCGGCTGAACCAGACGGTCATAGGACGCTTCCTGTCTGTCCGCCGTGATATGGATAGGCTCCTTCTGCTCCGCCCCGTCCAGAAATTCCTCCAGGCTCCGGTAGCTGGGTGCCTGGGCCGTCAGTCCCTCGTACAGAGTCATATACTGGGGCGCGTCCCTTTCCAGCATTGCCGCGAAATCGCCGCCGCTAAACAGGGAGTACGCCTTCTGAAAATCCTTTTTTGCCAGAGCCGTGAATTTTTCCAGACTCTCGATGATCTCCCGTGAAGTGCGCACCAGTGTGCGCTCAATCTCAAAGCGATACGGAAGCCGGTACTGTCCGATATTGGAACAGATGGCAAACTCTCCTTCCAGCACCTCTCCCTCTTCCATTCCCGTGGTATCTGCCTCGTAAATGATTTTTTCCTGGATGCCGGAAAAGGTCGCCGGCTCCAGGCCCACCCGCGGGTTTGTGGAGTAGAGAAAGCCCTTCATTTTTTTCTGTGCCGGATTCTCAATCGTGAAGCTTCCTCTGCCGCTCTCCCCTTTTCGCACGGAAATCCGGACAGACTCCGGACTCAGCCGCATAACCGGCATGGTATATTCAAATTTTTCATTCAGTAGCTGATCAATTCTTCGCTTCATTCTCTCACCCGCACTTTTATCCTTTCTCGTATCGCTGCCCTGCCTCATGGCAGACCATTTTCTTTCTTTGTTCCGTTTTCGCGCCTGTCCTGTTTTTCTCCGGCATCAGACAGTCATGCGTTCGCGTTCATGGTCCTCGTTAATTTCCGCATTCTGCGCATGTATACAGGAACCAGAGGAATCAAGGCAGCGATCCAGGCTCCCGGGTCACACAGGCAAATCCCCACGAAGCCGTATACCGGTGCCAAAAGGCTCACCAGTAAGGCTCTCGCCGCCAGCTCGAAAACGCCTCCCAGCATGGGTACAAGCCCGTCTCCCAATCCCTGAAGCGTATTTCGGTATATAAAAATTGTACCCAGAAACGGGAAAAACCAGGCCGTGATATGGAAAAGCTGATCGCAGATTTGCTTTACCTCCCCGGTCGTATCGGTAACAAAGAATCTGGAAGCCTCCCCTCCGAAAAAGTAAATCAGTACCCCGCAGATAACGCTTCCGCCCAGACAGATCAGCTCCGTCATCCTTACTCCGTCACGAATCCGCTTGTAATTTCCGGCTCCGCTGTTCTGCCCCACATAAGTTGCCAGGGTCATTCCAAGGGAGGGGAAAAGCTGCACAACGATATTCTGAATCTTTCCCGCTGCCGAATACGCCGCGATATAGGTCGCTCCAAGAAGATTCACCGAAGACTGCACCATCATCGTTCCGATTGCCGTGATGGAAAACTGCAAACCCATGGGCATCCCCATCATAATGAGATTGCCCACGCTGCGCATGGAAAACCGCCAGCTCTCCCGATCCGGTCCGAGAATTTTATACTTTCTTTTTACATAGAAAAAACACAGTACTGCCGAAACCCCCTGGGAAATCACCGTTGCATAAGCGGCTCCGGCCACCCCCATAGGAATCACAGCCACAAGAAGCAGGTCCAGCACAATATTCAGCAGAGACGAGATAATCAGGAAAATCAGCGGCGTACGGCTGTCTCCAAGGGCCCGGCAGGTTCCTGCCAGCATGTTATAGGCAATCGTCACCGGAAGTCCCGCGTAAATAACCGCGATATAGCTTTTTGTATCCGCGAAAATATTATCCGGGGTATTGATCAGCCGCAGGATCGCGCTGTTCGCCGTCAAAAGCCCTCCTGTCAGAAGGACGGCCATGGCGACACAGAGATAAATCGACATACTCATATAATGGCGCAGCTTTTTTTCATCTCCCGCCCCGAAGCTCTGGGCCAGCATAATCGCGAAGCCGCTGGTCATGCCGTTGATCCAGCCGATTACCAGAAAGGTCAGGGTTCCGGTGGTGCCCACCGCAGCCAGAGCGTTTACGCCCAGGAACTGCCCCACAATAATGGAATCCACCAGGTTGTAGAAATTCTGAAACAGATTTCCGATAAAGACGGGGATCGTAAACAAGATGATAAGTCTGAGCGGGCTGCCCTTTGTCATGTCGTTTTGCATAGTTCTTCTCCTCATAAGTCTTTTTCTCTTGCCTGTAAAAATCCATCCAGCACTGTATCCGGCAATGGATTCTTGCATCCGTGAATCGTTTTCCCGCGGTCCTTCGCAGACCTGGGTGAACTGTTACATCATATCACCTTTTTTCTGGTTTGTAAATTGTTACTATTCACGGCCCTCCGGTCCGTGAACAGCAACATCGCGGATTCATTGAAAATTCGCTTCGCGAATGGAATCCGCTCACGCCTGAATCATTTTCTTACGCCGCAAACAGCAAGTGTTTGCGGCTGCTGTAAATAGTAACTGTAAATTTTATTTGGGGAATATTTTTCCGGGCCGATCATAGAATGGTAAAAAAGACG
>DVIQ01000015.1 GCA_018711185.1 Candidatus Limivivens intestinipullorum
GTGGACAGACTCGGATATCCATCCATGACTGCCCACTATCTAAAAGTACGTGTAAACTATTGAACCGCGTAGTACCGAACGGTACGCTACGTGGTGTGGAAGGAGAGGGTAAAATCTCCCCTATCCGATCAAAGATCTGTCTGACAGAAAGGAAGCGATGCGTATACGAAAACAGCCTAATATGCTCTCCTATCTCAGGGAATACGGCGGATATTCCTTTGCGGAGCGCCCGTTTTCAGAGACGGACAGCCTGATTCTGGCCCAGCTCGCCTATTTAAAATACGAGGGACTTGTGCCGGGCTTTCGTGGAGAAAGGAAGGCCGCAAAACCAATTTCCTTCAGGGAACTCGCAGCAAATCCTTTGCGGGACAAGATGTTTGCCGATCCCGTTTATGGGAAAAAATACGCGCGGCTTTTCGGGCTTGTGAGCGGGTGCAGACGATTTAAAGAATTAAAGGCGGATTATTTTGTAAATATTGTCTCCCAAGGCGGCGGGGAGCGGGAAATCCAGTTCAGCGCCATTACTTTTTTTCTGGAAGGAGGGCGGTGGAAAGAAGGGGCGCGGTCTTCTGACAGATGTGTGTACGTGGCGTTCCGGGGGACGGATGAGAATCTGATCGGGTGGAAAGAGGATCTGAATATGTCTTATATGACCCCGGTTCCCTCTCAGAAAGCGGCACTGGCGTATTTTCGGAAAGTGGCTTCTCTCCACGACGGCCCGATTCTCATAGGCGGGCATTCCAAAGGCGGGAATCTTGCGGTTTTCGCGGCGGCTGTCTGCGGGCTGCGTCTGCAGAACCGTATTCAGCGGGTATACAGCTTCGACGGACCGGGGTTTCCCGGGGATTTCTGCCGGACACAGGGCTACCGCCGGATTGCGGGGAAAATATGCAAAATCGTGCCGGCTTATTCTATGATAGGAATGGTACTGCAAAATCAGATATCCGCATATCCTGTAGAAAGCATGGGGAGAGGCATCTTCCAGCACGATATGTTTCATTGGATCATTAAGGATGGAGATTTTTGCTACCGGAAAGGAATTTATCTGAGGGCAGTGCGGAGGATGCGGGCGGTGAATGCCTGGATCAGTTCCCTGAGCGTCGGGGAAAGACAGGACTTTGTGAATATTGTTTATGATATCTTGTCTTCCGCGGATGCGAAAACGATTTATGAGCTGTCGAAAAAGCCGCTTCGCCGGCTGCGCAGTATCGCAAAAGCGGTCCGGGGACTGGACCGGACCGCGAAAAATTTTATGAAATCTGTATGGAAGAGGTTTTTCCGGGCCTATTTCCAGGTGCGGACGCGCACACGGAAATAGATCAGAAACGCGATGGAGGTTACAATCCAGGTAAGCGGGTAGGTGAACATAACTGTTTCGATGCTGTGGTGAGCGGGCAGCATGACAAAAATCCAGATGACCCGCAGAGCACAGACGCCGAGACAAGTGATCAGCGTCGGAATCAGCACATCTCCAACTCCGCGAAGCGCTCCTGTGAGGATTTCGATGGGAACATAAATCCAATAATAGGGAACCATGTTCCAAAGCATAACCATACCAACCGCGATAACGGCGGAATCGTCTGTAAACAGACGGAAAAGCGGATCCGCGAAAAGCAGGAAAACGGCCATGATGAGAACCGCGAAGAGCAGGGTAATCCCCATACAGATCCATACGCTTTTCTTCATACGGTCGAATTTCCTGGCACCATAATTTTGTCCCACGAAGGTGGTGGCGGAAATTCCCATGGCGCCAATAACCATCCAACAGAGCCCGTCGATTTTTCCAAAGGCAGTCCAGGCCGCGACGGAATCCGTTCCAAATTCATTCAGAGCGGACTGAATGATGATATTGGACAGAGAATACATGGCAGACTGAAACCCTGCCGGAAGGCCGATGTACAGAAGCCGTTTCAAAAAGGACGGCTCGATCCTAAGACCCTTTAAGCTGAGCCGATAGCATGGATCATCGCTTCTGGCCAGACGAAGCAGCACAAGCACGGCGCTGACTGCCTGGGAGAAAACGGTTGCGATCGCGGCTCCGGCTACGCCCATGTGAAACACCACAATGAGCACGCAGTCCAGCACAACATTCAGTATGCAGCAGACAATTAAGTAATAAAGGGGACTCTTTGAATTCCCCACGGCCCTGAGGGCGGCGCTGCCGATATTGTAGATAAATACAAAAAGAATGCCGCCAAAATAAATTTTCAGGTAAAGGGATGACTCACGCATCAGCTCCCGGGGGGTATTCATGGCTGCGAGAAGGGGCTCGGCCAGAGCAATTCCCAGAATTGTCACGAAGATGCTTCCTGCCACGGAAAAAGCCACGGCAGTGTGCAGTGTCCGGTTAAGGTTTACGGTGTCCTTGGCGCCGTAAAATTGGGATATGATGACGGAGGCACCGGAAGAAAGGCCGACAAAAAAGCCGACCACCAGATTAATGATCTGACCTGATGATCCGCCTACTGCCGCGAGAGCTTCCTTGCCCACGAACCGGCCAACTACAACTGCATCTACCGTGTTGTACAACTGCTGAAAGAGTGTTCCCAGGGCGATCGGCAGGAAGAACATCAGCAGAGGCTTCCAGATTCGCCCTTCGGTGATTTGATTGATTGGTTTTGCTGTAGTTTCCATGCTTACTGATATAGCATAAAAACGAAAAGAATGCAAGTAATTATTCAGGAAAGACCGAATCGTTGTAACAGTTCAGCCATGCCGAACTGTTACGAATACAGGCGCTTTTCAATATGGAGAATCCGATATGAGAAAAAAATGGAAGGGTATTTTTTGCGGGGCGGTTCTGCTTACCCTGCTGGTCTTTGAAACTCTGGGAGGGAACGCCGAGGGAGAAACGCTGCCAAAGACAGATGCGGAAGCCGCCGTGCCGGGGAATGACGCGCAGACCGAACAGGACTTCGGTGAAAATGCCGCAGCGAAGGAGAGCGTGTTCTGGCTGCCTGTGGATCTTCCGGAGGACGCCGTATACACCCAGTCGCTGGCCTGGGAGGACAGCCTTCTGACGGTAAGCTGGTTTGACGGCCAGGACGCCAGGGCCAGCTTATGGGACTGCCGGGACGGCTCCCTGATTGAGGAAAGCGCGTTCCCGGACGTGAGCATGGGAACCATCCGGGCGGCAGAGGATGGCATGCTGGAGGCGTACAACGCGGATACAGGAGAATTTCTGGTTATCGGGGAGCATTTCCAGGTAAGCCGGAGAATTACGCTGCCGGAAGCGCCTGCAGCGTATCCGGTACTGTCTCCGGACAGGCAGGCGGCTTACTATACTTCCGAAGACGGGAGCCTCAAGCGCTACGATACGGCAAAGCGGACAGCGGAAATCCTTGCGGTGGGAAAAGAAGCGGACTATGGGCTGTCGGCGGAGGCTGTGCTGGCGGAGGGCCAGGTGCTGATGGTCAGCGGCTGGGAGGATGGCGTCTATCAGCTTGTTTTTTACGATACAAGAACATGGGATGAGCTAGGGAGAACCGACACCGGATTAAAGATCACATCGTCGGGGCAGGATTATACGGCTTTCCTCTACGGAAGCATATACCGCCTTGCCTACGGGAATCTTTACCGTCAGGAGCAGACAAAAGAACTGGTCCTGGCAGCGGAAGAAGAGTATTACGGGCTGGCCTGCTATCCGGAAGCAGAGTGTGTTCTAACCTCTTATGAGCTTCCCGATGGAGCGCTTGTTCTGTCCTTCTATAACCTGGAAACGGGAATCCGGGAAGCTGTTACGAGCGTATCACCCCTTTCCAGCAAAGGCTTTCTTCACGATGTGACGCTGCTTTACTTTCCAAACGCGGGACAGGCGGCCGTGGTATGCGGCGACGGCATACTGATCTGGCGTCCGGAACAGGATCAGACAGGGGAGACGCTGTCCCGAAGCATCGATTTTTACCGGGGACCGGAAGAACAGCTTCAGGAGCTGACCCCCCTGAAAGAAGAGGCAGGACTTCTTTCCGACGCCTATGGCGTTGAAATTTATATGGGGGACCAGTGCGAGCGAGATTTTTTTGACTATACGGCAGAGCCGGTTTACGAAGTCAGACTGGTAGAAAAGGGGCTGGAAGAATTGAAAACAGCCTTTGGGGACTATCCACGGGATTTCTTCAGACAGCTGGGAGAAGGAGCGTACGGCGCACTGAAAATTTATCTTGTGGGCGCGCTGGCACCGGCAGGGGCGCAGGGAATCTCAGACGCGGCAGGGCTTTATTTCTGCTCCGGAAATGAGCAGTACCTGGTGCTGAACCTTGAAGAATGGGCATCTATGCGGCAGACTTTTTATCACGAAACAGCCCATGCCATAGACTGTTATATAAACGGAACCGCTTATCAGTCGTTCCAGAGCGGAGAATGGGAGAGCCTGAACCCGGAAGGATTTTCCTACGCGTACAGCTACGCGGAGGACCAGGAAGATCTCAACGGAAGCTGGGTGGCAGGTTTGTCATTGTCAGAGCCGGCATATTTTGTGGATACTTATTCCAAAACCTTTCCGGCGGAGGACCGGGCGCGTATCCTGGAGTACGCGATGGCTTTTGGAGATCTGCCGGTTTACTTTCAAGAGGGACCGATTCAGCAAAAACTCAGCTATCTGTGCAGCCGGATCCGGGAGGCCTTTGACACAGCCGGATGGCCCGAGAAAACCCTTTGGGAAGCGCCCCTAAAGGAAAATCTGAAGGATTTCGAAAAAACAAATTAAAATTCATGGAAGGTGCTTGCGGATTCCCCCTGGGAATGCTATAATGCCGCTGTAAAGACCGTTTTGATAGTTTTTTACCAATATATTAAGTAAGTAGCGAAGCGGATTGTGATATTCGCCTGACTGGAACAGAAAGGGAGGCATCCCGCTCAAAAGGCAGGATGACGCCCGAAAAAAAGAGGGCTGTATATGAAAGCATTTGGAAAACGGCTGTATGCGAGACGCAGAGAGTGGGCGCTCATACTTATCTTTATGGTATTATATCTGGCGGCATTTGCCTGGCTGGAGAACCGGACAGGAGTGCCGATACATATGCTTGAAATTCGGGCTGATGACGCCATTCCATTCTGCGAGTATTTCATCGTTCCATATTATCTGTGGTTTCTCTATGTGGCCGCGACAGTGATCTGGTTTACGATGTATCAAAATGATAAAAGAGATTGGTATCGGCTGGTACTGTCTCTGGGTTTTGGTATGACGCTTTTTATCGTGGTGTCCTATGTATTTCCCAATGGGCATACGCTGAGGGAGTATTCCTTCCCCCGGGAAAATATTTTCACGCAGATGGTGCGGTACTTATACACTGTCGATACTTCCACGAACGTTATGCCGAGCATTCACGTATTTAATTCCGTGGCGTGCTGTGTGGCTCTGATGAACGCCGAGGGACTGAAAAAGCACCAGGTTATTCGCTGGGGAAGCTTTGTTCTGACTGTTTTGATCGTAGCGTCAACGGTATTTCTAAAGCAGCACACGATTCTGGATCTGATCGTGGCGCTGGTTTTGAACCGGATCTGCTGGTCCGCGCTTTACAATTACCAGACCGTGCCGGAATTATCCTTTGAACAATAATCCCATCGCCAGAGGCGATTTTACATGGATTTTTGCACGTAACGGTTCAGCAGGGCTGAGCCGCTGCAAAAGAGGGCCGCAGTTTGTGGCCCTTTTTCTGTCAGTACAGAAAAGGCAGGAAGGGCATAGAGGATTACAGGAGGTATTTATATTATGACAGCAGACAGAATGGGCAGGGCAGAGGAAACGCGCAGACGCAGGATTTGTCAGGAAAAAATAGAAGAGGGAGCCAGGAAGGGGATTTGTCTGGCGTTTTCAGGCGGGATCGACAGCAGTCTTCTTCTGGCGCTGGCCCGGAAGGCCTGCAGGGAAGCCGGGACTTTGCTTGAAGCTGTGACTTTTGACACGGTTCTTCATCCTCCCTGCGATTTACAGACCGCGGCACAGGTGGCAAGGGAACTGGGCGCGGAACACAAGGTGATCTATGTGGACGAGCTTCGGAATCCGGCACTGGCAGACAATCCTCCTGACCGCTGCTATATCTGCAAAAAAGGTCTGTTTGAAGAGCTGATCCGGTATGCGAAGGACCGGGGACTGGGTACACTTATGGAAGGGACAAATGCGGATGACCTGCACGTTTACCGTCCGGGACTTCGAGCCATCCGGGAGCTGGGGCTGACCAGTCCGCTGGCTGAGGCCGGTCTTACCAAGGCGCAGGTTCGGTCGTGGGCCGCGGAACTCGGCATTTCTGTAGCTTCCAGACCATCCGCGCCCTGTCTCGCCACCCGGCTGCCCTACGGAGCAAGGATTGACAAAAGCCTTCTGAAAAGAATCGGACAGGGGGAGGAGGCTCTTCGGGAAATGGGCCTGAAAAATATCCGCATACGGGTTCATGGAGAGACCCTGCGCCTGGAGACGGACGTGGAAAGCTTTGGGCAGATCCTCGGGCAGCGGGAAGAGGTGCTGAAGATACTGAAGAAAGTAGGGCCCATATATCTGACATTGGATCTGGAGGGTTTCCGGTCCGGCAGTATGGATCTCCCACTGGCAGAAAGAAAAAAAGAACAGGAATAGAATCATGAAAAAGAGCCGGAAACACACAATAATAATATTGATCGTGCTGGGTGTGGTTGTGCTGACTGCAGGAGGAATTTACGGTTATCAGAGATTCGCGTCTCTATCGGAGAAAAAGCTGGAAACCGAGCTTCCCGGAAAAGAAGGAACGCTGAATGTCTACTATCTGGATCTGGGGAGCGGGGCCTCCGCGGTACTGGCAGAATCTAACGAAAAATTTATGCTGATTGACGGCGGAAGCGAAGAAACCGCGGACGAATTGATTGAATGCCTGAAATCCATGGGAGTAGAGCGATTGGAATATGTCATTCTCTCAAGCTACGAGGACGGACGCTTTCCAGGTGCCGTCGAAGTTATGAAGGAGTTTGAGGTATCAACAATTCTTTCCCCGGATTATGTTCAGGATTCTCTGGCCTACGAGGATTATCAGGCCCTTTTGGCAGAAGGAAATCTGGAAGAAATTCATCCCAACGCGGAAGAAATCTATGCGTTCAGCAATACCTTCTTTACGGTAGTGGGCCCCCGGAAATACGGACAGGGTGGATCGGCGGCAAATTCACTGTGCATCCGTCTTGATTTTGGAGAGACTTCTTTTCTTTTCTGCGGGGATTCCGGAAGGGAGGAGCAGGAAGAAATGGCGGAAGCGGATTTGGCTGATACAGAGGAAACCCTGAAAGCAGATGTCTATTTTATCAGCGATGCGGATCGAGTGCTTGAGGAATCGTTTTTGAATTGTGTCAGACCAGATTACGCGGTGCTGAGCAGCGGAGGAGAACTTCCGGATTCCGTGCGCAGCTTGCTGAATGAGAGGGACGTACAGCTTTATCAGATTGATGTGGACGGACATATCTGCGCCTTCAGCGATGGCCGGAGCATTGTCTGGGAAAAACGTGGAGAACCAAAGACAGATAGGCAGTAAAATCGTAACAGTTCTTCTATCCCGGTCTGCGCACATACTGCGCAAACCGGGATAGCTGCCTTCTGCGGCCAGGCTTTGGACGGAAGCCGGTCCCGCGCGCTTCTTTTCGAGTACTCAGGACGCAGGTGTGATGGCGTTGGACCGCTCCTCAAGCTTCTGCAGGATCCGTTCAGCTTCGCTTCCCTCCGCGATTGTGGGCTGGTAATTATTAAAAGAGTAGTCCGAGGATACCCGGCAGGGAATGATCTGGATGTTGTCGTCCTCCTGTACGCCGTTTCCGTCGATAGTAAAGGTCTGCTGAAAAATAATCGTATCCATGTCGCTGGGGTTCGTATTTCCTCCGAAACAGAAATTTCCCAGGCTGTAGGCAATGTACTTGCCTTTGTATTTTTCAATCCCCTGGAGGACATGGGGATGGTGGCCTACCACGAGATCGGCTCCATTGTCAATGGCCATCCGCCCCAGAGTCGTCTGATTGCTGTCCGGAACCGTCTCTTTTTCATTCCCCCAGTGAAAAACTACGATAATAAGCTGCGCGCCTTCGTCTTTGACTTTTTGTATATTTTCCAAAAGCTGTGTCTGGCAGTCCAGATGAAGGGCAAGTTCATAAATTCCAACCAATCCCACCTTAATTCCTTTTACATCCATCACGGCTGTCCGGTCATATCCAAAGGAGACAATCCCGGCGGCGTCAAGGGCGTCGATGGTATCCGTATAGCTTTCATCGCCATAGTCATGGCTGTGATTATTGGCCAGGTTGGCGGCTTCCACAGCGCCTTCCGTAAGAATTTGGGCGTATTCCGGATCTGCCTTAAAGGCGAACTGCTTATCCTGCCGGGTTGTGGAGTCCGTCAGAGTGCCTTCCATATTAACCACGGTCAGATCATCCTCGGAAAAGACGGACTTCACGTTTCGGAAGAAATAATCCGCGCCCTGATAGGTATAATAGGCGTTCAGGCTGGTATCCCAGTTAAAATACTCGTCGGTTCCAAGGGTGCAGTCGCCGGCCAGGCTGACCGTGATGGTTGTTTCGGGAATGTCCGTGCTTTCGGCTGAATCGCCGGTTTCTGCGGTGTCATCGCCCGCCGCGCTTTCGGAGCCGGAGCCGTCGTCCGCTGAGCCGCCGGAGCCGTTGCCATCGTCTGCCGCGCTTTCGGAATCGGCATCCGTCAAGCCGCCGGCGGCATCGCCAGAGCGTTTTTCCGCTCCGGCCTGAAGGTCTGTGGAGGCAGCCGGCCGGCTTTTCAGAGACGCGGAAATCCGGACGCCGATGAATACGCACAGAACCACGAGAAGAACGGCCGCAGGGATACCCACACGTATATAAAGTAATCTTTTTTTCCGGCGGTGGGCCTGGATTTTTAATTCCAGTTCGGCCCGCCGTCTTTCTTTATCACTGCTGCTCATAAGTATCTCCTTCGCTGCTATTTAGGCTGTTATTCCATGGGAAATTTCATACCCCAGTCCGCCCGGATCCTGTCCATAAGCTCCATCATGCGGATGGTCTCGGAATGAGGCATCTGTGGGCATTCCGTAAGCCCTTTTTCCAAAGCCTCCATACACGCGATAACCTCATACTCGTAGCCGGTGATCTGCTTTGGCGCGCGGATTTCCTGGATAAGCTCATAGTTTTTGTTAAAGACCCGGATACCCTGGCAGTTATTGATATTTTCCACTTCTATGTATCCCTTTGAGCCGTAAATCATGCCTCCCCGCTCCGAAGCCGCAAGCTGGCTGCTGTGAAGGGTCGCCGTTTTTCCATCCTCGAAGGTCAGAATGATGCTGTTGGAGTCGTCTACGCCGTATTCATTAAAGCGGCAGGTGGATAAAACGCTTTTTACAGGAGCTTTAAAGGTCATGCAGGCAAAATTTAAGGGGTACACGCCCAGATCAAGAAGGGCACCGCCGGCAAGCTCCGGGAGCTGGTTCCGCCTGACGTGATTCAGAACATAGCACAGATTTCCGGTAAGTGAATAGGGTTCGCCGATGATACCGCTTTCCAGAACGCCGTCCAGAATGCTGCGCATGGGGAGATACCGGGTCCAGATGGCTTCCGTCAGAAGCAGCCCTTTTTCCTCTGCCATGGAAAGGAGCTCCCTGGCCTGGGCGGCATTTACGGTAAACGCCTTTTCACAGAGAACATTTTTCCCATGCTCCAGGCAGAGACGGACATGCTCATAGTGATGAGAATGAGGCGTAGCCACATAAACCAGATCGATTTCCGGGTCCTGAAGCATTTCCTCATAAGAACCGAAAGCTTTCTCAAATCCAAATTTTTCCGCGAAAGCCCGGGCTTTCGACAGATCCCGGGAGCCTGCGGCGTATGCTTTTATCTCTTTCATGGGAGCGATGGTGCGCGCCATGGTACCGGCGATATTCCCAGCTCCTAAAACAGCCATTTTCATAAGTATACTCCTTTCGTGTGAGACAGGCGGTTATATGCAAAATCCATTTAAAATCGCCTGCGGCGATGGGATTTTACACTCCTGAATCACGTTCTAACGGTCCGCGCAGCATGCGCGCAGACCTGGGCTGAACTGTTACGCGATATCAAATACAGAGCGCAGCGAGATGTCTTTTGGATTTCCCTCCAGGATTTCCACGGTTCTGCTTCCGGCTTCCATATCGAAAAAGTTATCGCTGAGCACCAGATCGGTATCCGGGCTGCTGATTTCCACGCTCTTGGCGTAAGCCCTGGCGAAAACGGTGAGAGTCCTCCCGCTGATTTCCCAGGACAGCCTGGGGTCCGCGAAATGGTAATGCTTGGGCGCGGTGAAAAGCACGGATCCCTGGGAAACGCAGACGCCGTCTGCGTTCAAACCGAAGGTGTAATGATTATCCAGGTAAGCCGTATCGCTGAAATCCTGCAGATCCAGCCATTTTACGGAGAATGGCGGTATGGTCACGGCCTCCTGGCCTTCCAGAAGAACGCGGCTTTGGGCATCCCGAAGAGACCAGAAAACCGTTCCGGATACCGACTCCTTTGTCTCGTTGGATACGCAGAGACGGGCAGTACTGGTATTCGGTCCCGGCTCCATAACCACCGAAGTCCGGGCTGTGGTCTCGCAGACCTCCTCGCAGGAGATCATCACAGGAGCGAAGAAGCGTTTCGCATAATAGTGCAGCGCTTTCCAGCGCCCGTAGTAATCGATGGAGGCCCAGGAGGCAACTGGCCAGATATCGTTCAGCTGCCAGTAAATGGCGCCCATGCAGCGGCCCCGGTTTCGGCGCCAGTGCTCCACGCCGTAGCGGATGGCGTCCGCCTGGAGAAGCTGGGAGGCGTAGAGGAGGGCATCGAAGCTGGTGGGATATAAGTAGGTTCGTCCCAGATAGGCCATGATTTTTGCGTTGGCGGATTCATTTCTCTGGTGCATTTCCATGGTGCGGGAGAAAATATTCATCTCCTCCGGCGGGCAGAAGGCCTCGATGGTTTTCCGGCAGGGAAAGGACTGGAAGCCGAATTCCGACACATAGCGGAAGAAATATTTCCGGTATTCTGTGAAGGGAACGCCTCCGTGCCATACATTCCAGTAATGGACGTCTCCCCGGTTCTCGTCGTTTGGTTCGTCAAAGGCGCCTCCGGAGGAGGGAGACGCGGGCCAGTAAAAGGTATCCGGATCGTAAAGCTTCAGAGTGTGGGGGATAATATACTCATAAAGCCGTATGTAGTCGGCCTTTGTGTAGTTGTCTCCCTCATATCCGAAGGTTTTCGCGAAGAGTTCCATCTCATTGTTTCCGCACCAGAGGCCCAGCGAGGCGTGGTGGCGAAGCCGGGTAACATTATCCGCCACCTCCCGGACAACGTTTTCTTCAAAATCATCGTCCAGGGGATAATTAGCGCAGGCGAACATGAAGTCCTGCCAGACCACAAGGCCCAGCTCGTCGCAGCAGTCGTAGAAGTCGTCTCCGGGATAGCTGCCGCCTCCCCAGACACGAATTGTATTAAAATGCGCCGCTTTGCACTGATTCAGCAGCTTTCTGGTCCGCTGGGGCGTAATCCGGGAGAAGAGATTGTCCTCCGGAATATAGTCCGCGCCCATGGCGAAAAAAGTCTGGCCATTAACACAGTGGGCAAAGCTTTCACCCCACTGGTCTTTTTCCCGGAGAATGGTCAGGGTACGCAGACCGATCCGCCTGGAAGCGGTGTCCGTTACCCGCCCGTTTTCCGTGAGGACGGCGGTTATGGTGTAGAGAGGCTGATCTCCCAGACCATTGGGCCACCAGAGCCGGGGATTTTCCACCGTCTGCCAGGTATCGCCGGCAAGGGGCGTCTCCTGGCCGTCCGGGTGCCTGAGGGTGATGTGTACCTGGGCGGAGCCGGTCTGGGAAACGGACACCTTCAGAGCCGGTTCGCCGGAATGATCCTGGGAAATCCGAAAATCGGTGATTCTGGAGCCATTGATTCCAAGAAGAGAAATATTTCTCCAGATACCGGCATCAGGCAGGCGGGGACCCCAGTCCCAGCCAAACATACAGTGGGGTTTTCGAAGATAAGGAAATCCCCGCATGGATTCGCCGGAGCCGCCGTAGTGCTTTTTGGAGTCCATTTTACGAATATAATTGACCGGAGAGGCGATTTCCACCCGAAGGGTATTTTCTCCGTCCTGGAGAAAGCCGGTAATATCATACTCCCAGGTACGGTGAAAATTGAAGGCATCGCCGGCATGCCGTCCGTTGACAAAAAGCCGGCAAAGCGTATCCAGCCCGTCACAGTGCAGAAGAATCTGAGGGCATTCCTTCATTGCCTCCGGAACGCGGAACGTTTTTTCGAAAACGAAATCCTGTTCCATTATTTTCAGCGCTTCCAGTTCGTTGGCCCCATAGAAAGGGTCGTCCATGGCGTGATTTTCCAGAAGAATGGAATAGACGGAGCCGGGAACCGTTCCCTCAAAGGAACGGCCGTCCGCCATGATCAGCCGCCAGGAGCCGTTTAGCGAAAGTGTTTCCATAAGTCTGTCTCCTTGTGTATGCAGTATTACAATGAAAGTCCGCGTCAACGTTCAGTCCGGGTCCGCGCATGCCGCGCAAAGCATGAGAAAATGCTTGCAAATCTGCCGCTGAACAGGCGGATAGTTATACCTATTTTATCATTTTTTTAAAGAAAAACAAGTAACAGTTCAGCCCAGGCCTGCTCCAAGCTGAGTTCTTCCGCGGTTCGGCTGAATGGAAAATTAAAGAAAATGCGCAGTTTGCATCATTTTTTTTCAAACGATTCGTTATATATAACAGGTAACCGTTCCATTGTGATGAAAAGAGGAACTGTTCCCGTGAATACGCGCAGGACGGATGAAAAAGGCAACAATTCAGTAAGGCGGCTGCAAGACAGAAACACAGGCAGGGCCTTTGGCATGCGCGCAAAATTACAAAAGAAAAAGGGATACTTAAAAACGTCGGAACAGGGCAGAACAAAAGGATCCCGGGAGGAACAAAATGGATTACAGGCTTCTGATTATCAACATGCTGAAGCGGATTAAGAGTGAAAGAATGCTGAAGCGAATCTACCTGATGCTGGTAGTCATGACAAAAGAATAGGGGGAGACGCGGTTACGAAAGCGGAACCGCAAAGGCTCCGCCGGTGTTCGGGAATTGTTCCGGTTATTCGCAGGGAGACTGTCCGGCGGGACGCGCAGCCGTGATGCCGCTGCCAAGGCAGGATGTCATAAAGTCTTCCAGAACCTGAAGCTGCTCCGGCTCTGCATTGGCCAGATAATTCACCATGTTTCTGAGAAAGGGATTTTCTTTGACGGAAAGTTTCCCGAGACTCAGAGAGTATTCATCATCTCCGGAGGGCTGCAGAAACATATTTTCCGCTCCGCCCTCGCCGGTTCGAAGCCACACTTCATTGATGCCGAAAGTCCTGCAGATAGAGGAGATATTCCTGTCTGTCAAAGTCACCCGGCCCAGCTCAATATTGGAGATGTTGGATTTGGAAAGCCCGATGGCTTTTCCAAACTCTTCCTGGCTTAGTTCAAGCACTTTTTTACGCAGCTTTTTCAGCCGCATATCAATTGTTTCCAAAATTTTCACTTCCTTTTTCAGCGTTCATGCGCCCGCAGGGGCAATGCCGGCCAGCCTCAAAAACTCCGGCAGGCGCGTTTGGCGTCCGAACGTCCATGCCGTCTTACGGCAGCCAGCTTTATGGTAAATAGTATATAAGAAAATTGATAATTTGTAAAGCAATAAAATTAAATATAAATAGTTTGCAAAGCGACTAAAACCGGATAAATGATAGTATGCTGTCGTCGTAACGGTTCAGTATCTTCACAGTTACGTTCAGTGTATGAAAAAGCGATTCAGAAATGCAAAAAAACGGAGGCCTGAGAACGCTTTTGCGTTTCGGCACTCCGGAGAATAGGGAGATAGGTAAAAATCTATAAATCATTACGGTTCAGTACCGTTATAGTTACGATCAATCTATATAATAAAGAGGAACCATATACCTGCCGGCTAAACCGGAAAATCATTGTTTCATTCCCGCAGGCAACAAACCAAGCGGACATGCCTGCATCTCCATTTGGCGGCTGCCGCGGGGGCCGGTGCGATCACGTTTCAGACCGTTCCTCGCAAATATCTGAAACTTTGATGATTAATGATAACAGTTCAAACCAGGTCTGTGCACATGCTGCCCGGACCGTATGAACGTGATTCAGGAGTGCAAAAACCCATCACCGCAGACGATTTTAAATGGATTTTGCATGCAGCGGTTCAGCAACGCTGAACCGCTGCAGTGAACGCTGCGTATCACAGCAGCGCGAGACCTTACTCAATGGTGATGGTCTTAGGCTTTTCCTCAATTTTCTTCGGTGTATCCTTAGGGATAAAGAGTCTCAGGATACCGTTCTGGAAAGCAGCCTTAATATCCTCCTGCTCAACCTGATCCCCAACGTAGAAAGTACGCTTGCAGGAACCGGTGTAACGCTCCTTGCGGATGAACTTTTTGTCCTTGGATTCATTCTCTTGATTCTTCTTAGCCGAGATAGTCAGGTAACCGTCTTTCAGCTCCGCGGAAACCTCATCCTTCGCGTAACCGGGCAGCTCGATGTCCAGCATATAGCCGTTTTCCTGCTCCTCAACATCCGCTCTCATAACGGACGGGATCTCCTGCTTTGCAGGTCTGGTGAAGAACGGGTCATTAAAAATATCGTCAAATAAATCAAAAGCGCTGTTTGTGAATAACATAAATCATTCCTCCTATTTGCCACGCGGATCTTTTGCTCGATCTGCTGTACTTGTTTTATTTGTTATATGAATAATAGCACTGATTGTTAGCACTGTCAATAGGTGAGTGCTAATTTATTTGTGAAAAAATTGTGACCTGCGTACAGGCAAAGAAAAAGCAGGAAACCTTTCGCTTTCCTGCCGGGTGACGCCGCTGGTGGCGGCTGGTATTTCGTTTTGAAAATAGATGAATCTATCTTCTGGAATTTTTTTCAATCAAGCTAACTGCCCACTTTTCAATTTCCGAGTTCTCTTCAATTACAAATTCCTGACCTCTGTATGCGGACTGAAAATAACCGTCCTTCCAATTATCTGTGCTATGATATGTAATACGGACATCTCTAAAGATTTCAGGCAAATTCCATTTACTCCGACTGCACCCATTTTTAGTTAAACACAAGGCATCACTATAGTTAAAAAGGCCATAGCCTTTTAATTCATGATTCCAACTGCAATATTTGCGGGCAACATAAATACAGTTGTTGCGTTTCTTAATATGCCTTTCGTGGGCGTGCGGATGATATTTTAGCCACTGAGGAATTTCTTCTTCAGCAGTATAAAGAACCTTCTCTACCTGGAGATACCCGAATATTACATGACTTCCATCCCCTTTGCGAAATTTCAAGCCGTGATCACTCGGATAACAATGGTTGAACCAACCGAAAAATAAGAAAATATCTCCTGATCCCACAAGCTGCTTTCTTAATACCGTCTGCGCTGCACCTTCTTGTCCAAAGCATCCAACCCATTCCCCGCATCGTGACAGTGAATCAAACCCTAAATCGGGGTCAAGGTGACATGTTTGATCCTTGGTCAAACCCACCCAGGTTTTGTCCTTTATAGCGGCATTTAACGAGCGCATCGTATCATACAAGGTTAATCCGTCATAAGGGCTGTAAATGTCAGAATATCTTATGGTTTCGTAACTGCTTGGGATAGGGAGAGGCTGTAGCAGTCCGTTCTGAAAAATGAAACTGGGATATCCTCCGTATGAGGAATCGAATCCTTTTCTGCTTAAAATAATTTTCATGATTGCCTCCGCGGCCATAACCTTAAAACCACTTTGCACTTTCCTCTCTGAAATGTGGTATCATGCCGTCTTTATAAGGGTCATACCGATTTTCGTTACAGTCAAATCCTTTTAAGAGGGCAACCTTACCGTCCGGCGTCCACTCAATCAGTGACTTTCCCGGAACCATGGTATTCCGGTCTCCAGCTTTCAATATATACGGCATTATCTGAAAACACGTCAAAGATACCCAAATCCTTTTTTTCAAGCCACATAGCAAACCAAAGTCGGATAAGCTTTTCTCTATTATCCATCCTGCAGAGTCTTTCTTGTCAATTTGATATTTCGGCGTCTTTGGCCTGCTCTCATTTTACCAGAATACCTGTTGACTTACAACCCGTACGCAGCCTTTTGGTCTTCGAAACGAGACGCGGATCACCCCTTACACGGGAGAGCGTGGATTTTGCTTGGAAGCGGGTTTCTTTTTATATACATTCATGTTATACTGCCTGTAAAGAGAAAGTATAACGGAAAGGGGGATTCCCTATGCCAATGGTTCAGAGAAAAGTTTACACAGAAGAGGACTATTACAATTTACCGGAAGATGTGAGAGCGGAGCTGATCGAGGGGAAGCTGATCTATAATCAGGCGGCCCCATCCAGAATCCATCAGACTATCCTCATGGAACTTTCCGGAACGATCCGGAACTACCTCAGATCGAAAGGCGGTTCCTGCCGGGTATTTCCCGCTCCTTTTGCTGTCAGGCTGAGAGAGGACAGGAATACCATAGTTGAGCCGGATATAAGCGTAATCTGTGACCGGAGCAAACTAACGGACCGGGGATGTACCGGAGCCCCGGATTGGATTATTGAGATCGTTTCCCCAAGCAATTCCAGCCAGGACTATGTGCTGAAGCTGAATCTTTACGCAAATGCCGGGGTGAGGGAATACTGGATTGTGGACCCGGTCAGGCAGAGCATTTTCGTGTATTATCTGGAGCAGGATCATTTTAAGGCAGAAGCCTATACATTCCATGATACAATCCGAGTCGGGATCTATGACGATTTTCAGATTGACTTTTCCAGCCTTGATCTGTAAGAGCGCCCAGATGGGAGAAAGCTATGCGTCAGGAGCTGGCGCTGCTGTAGCGCTTCAGTGAGATCTTCCACAGTATGCGGGAAAGCGCGAAAAACAAAAGCGGCGCCGCCGCGCCCCAGACGCAGGCGAAGGGAGTTAATTCTCCCATGAGAAACAGTCCGGGGAAATTGGTTATCACGAAGATCGGCAGTATGTAGGTACCGATTCTGCGGAACCATTTTCCGTAAAGGTAGGAGGGCATATTGTTGAAATCCCACAAGGCGCTGCTGATATCCGAAATACCGCCTACGGAAAGAATCCAAAAGCTGAGAAGATAGGGCAGCAGGAACAGGCTGTAGGTTAAAAGGCAGCCGCACGCCAGATAAAACAGGAAGCCGGCCACAGACAGGAAATCTGCCGGAAGTCCTGCAAGATGCCAGCCCGCGGCAATCATGACAACGCCCGCGATGAAATTCGGCAGAAGATAGGCGAAATCAAGCCGCCGCATGGTTACAAGAAACTGCAGAGATACCGGCTTTACGATGTACAGATCCAGTTCCCCCTGGCGCACCATTCCCGGAATCGCCCAAAAATTGCCGTAATACAGCATATAGATGCCGGTCATCAGGACATAGGTACCCACGAAGAGAAGGATGTGGTTGGGCGTAAGGATGCCGATATTCGTTCCGGCTTTATAGATAATCGCCACATACAGCAGCTTAATGATCATCCAACCCATCTCCACGGTTACTCCGGTGATGAAATTAATCCGATATTCCAGAGCGGACATCAGAGAATATTTCGCAAAAAGACCTGTGAGTTTGAAGTAGCGTTTCATTTGTCATCCTCCCGTTGCCGCATACCGCTTTATGCCGTGTTTCCACATCTTTTTTCCAAGCCATACGAAAATGAGAATCCATCCAATCTGAAAAGCGAAGCCGATTCCCATACGGGCCCATCCAAACCTTCCGTTAATGATATTTACCGGAAACTGCGTCGTATAGCCGAAAGGAAGAAAATTTACCAGCGTTTCAGCCGCCCCTCCGAAAATATCCAGAGGGAAGACGCCTCCGCTAATTACGGTCAGAACGATGCTGATGGTGCCGAACAGCTGTCCCGCGTCCGTGAGCCAGAATCCGAAAAGTCCGATGCAGAAATAGATTGAAAAATTCAATATAATCGCCAGGGACAGGCTTACCAGAAAAGCCGCTGTCCGTCCGGCGGAAATGGGAAGCCCCTGCAGGAATGCCAGGACGATGATCGCGGCCATAACAGGGGCAATGATCAGGACTCTGGGAACTTTTTGTCCGAGAAAACGGAAAAACAAGTATCTTTTGTATCCCATGGGCCGGACTAAATATTTATTCAACCCGCCCATCTTGATATCTTCATTCATTTCTCCTTCAAAACCTGTTCCCACCAGCTGGGATACAATGGATGCCAGCAGAGAGTAGAGAAGAATTTCTCCCCGCTCATATCCGAAGACAGCCGCGGCGTCAGAATGGCGGTACAGGTAGTTCCACATGGTTGTCTGTATGACGATGGGAAAGACCGCGCTCAGCATGCTGAGAAAGAAGCTGACGCGATATTCCAGCGCCTGCTCCACGCCCATGAGGAAAACGCAGCGTTCGCTTTTCATGGCATGACCGCCTCCTTCTGATAAAATCGCGCGATATTCTCTTCGATCGGAATTTCTGTCACCGTGAAGTCCTCAATCTGGAGACTGGAAAGAATCGCGGTGACAACTTCCTGAATATGCTCCTGCGAAACCTCCAGGACAGCCCCGGCGGCATTCTGTTCTCTGACAATGCCGTAGGCAGACAGTTTTTTTGTATCCGCGGGCCTGGCTGTTTTTACGGAAAGCAGCTTTCTTCTGCCGAAAAGCTGATTAATCTCTCCAAGCTTCCCGTCGTATACAAGGTGCCCCTGGTTTATAATCATGGCCCGGTCGCACAGCGCTTCGATATCGGCCATATAGTGACTGGTAATGATAACCGTTGTATTCTGCCGTTCATTATATATTTTCAGAAATTCGCGGATTTTCTGCTGGGAAAGGAGGTCAAGGCCAATGGTAGGCTCGTCCAGAAACAGGATATCCGGCCGGTGAATCAGGGCGGCCAGAATTTCCATCTTCATGCGCTCTCCAAGGGAAAGCCTCCGCACCTGGACATTCATTAAATCTCTTACATCCAGCAGCTCCGAAAGCTCCGTCACAATATCCCGGTAATCGCCGTCGTCCACCTCAAACATGCATTTGTTGAGATAAAAGCTGTCGCTGGCGGGAAGATCCCACCAAAGCTGATTTTTCTGCCCCATAACAATGGAAATGCGTTTTTTAAACGCGTTCTTTCGTTCCCAGGGCACAAAACCGTCAATTTCCACTTTACCGTCTGTGGGAAACAGGATGCCGGAGAGTATTTTCAGAGTTGTGGTTTTTCCGGCGCCGTTGGGCCCCAGAAAACCGACCATTTCACCCTGCTCTACAGAAAAAGAAATATCGCGCACCGCCTCTTTTGTCAGAGTTTCCCTGTGAAAGATATTGCGCATAGACCCTTTCAGCCCGGTCATTTTTTTGTAATAAGTAAAATCTTTCCTCAGATGTTCCACCGTAATCATACTGCCGGCTCCTCCTATATAAAATCCAAATGACGTATATAATTTTCGAACATAAGCTTCACCTCAGGATATCTCCGGCGGCTGACATACAAACGTTCTCCGTTGTTCAGCAGAAGCTGTTCTCTCTCAAGACAGCGGATCGCGTACATGTTCACTAAAAAGCTGCGGTCTGTACGGACAAAGCCTTTTCCTTTCAGCTTTTTTTCGCACTGAGTGAGGGTTTCCGATACCGGGAAAATTTCTGTTTCCAAATGAAGGCGGATTTCATGATGTTCGCTTTCCAGATATAAAATCTCTTTTTTTGCCACCAGAAGCATTTTCCCATTGCGGATGAAACCGATCTTTTCGGAACCAGGAGATTTGATCCGCGTGATTTTCCGGAAAGCCGCTGCCAGGTCTTGTTCCAGATCAAAATACCTTACCGTATGAAAAAAAGGCATTCTCAGAGCGGAAAAAATATCCTCTGTCTGATAGGCGATATATATGATGTGAAGAGACGGTTTTTCCTGCCATAATCCCTCGGCACACGCGAAAGCGGTATTTTGATCCCTGTAAGCTAAGACGAGACAGGAGAAATCTTTGGGGCTGTATGGCTCGTCGGAAGCGGCGCGGTAAATCTGGCAGTCGAAGCGCTCTCTGACTGCCAGCAATTCAAGAATATGCCGAATTTTTTTTGCCTCTTCGTCCTGTCCGCACAGTATTCCGACACTGAGCATTTCCCATACACTCCTTCACAATCTTTTCTGTGAGGCTTCAAGCCGAGAAAACAGATTTCACGTAATGGCTCCAATGGCAGAACGAATACGTTTTTTTGATCTTAGCAAAAGAAAGGATTTCATTCAAGAGGGTAAGCCCAAACGGTCTTATTCCGTGCCCCAACGGCGGGCAGGACGGTTATAAAACGCTTCCAGCGCCCGCCCGATAAATTCTGTGGAGCCTTCGCCGTAAACGCGGTCCTGGGCTGCCTGTATTTTGGGATTCGTCTGATAAGCGGCGGCGAGCTCAAGCACCATGGCCGACGCGTCCGGAAGACGGAACATCTGCCGGGTGACAAAATCATATTCCTCTGCCAGTTTTCTTACTTCCGGGGAATCCGCATCCTGCCCTTTTCGCGCCGCGAGCTTTCGGAGCACCACGTCCATCTGTTTCTGGTATGCCGAAAAGCTGTCCGGGTTTCCTGGATTCCTGGAAACTTCCAGCGCTTTTTCCTTGCTCCCGTGCCATTCCACGACTTTTTGGAAGTTTTTCTGAGCCTCCTCACTGGACGCGTTTTTGAGAAAGTGCTCTTTCCACGCGGACATGCTGCCGTATTGTTCAATGAAAAGGGCTTTCTGGTCTTCGTTCATATTCTCCTCCATAGAGCGGTACAGGTCTTCTAATTCTGTTTTGCTGAACACTTCAAAATCCATAGCGTTTTCTCCTTTCAAAATGGCGTCGATGCTGGCAATGAGGCGCTCTATGCGCTCCTTTCTGGTGTCAGCATTTTCCGCTGCATCCGCAGAATCTGATTTTTTTCAAGAGCCGGATTTTTCAGGACCGCTTTGATTTCTTTCAAGGGAATATCAAATTCCCGGAAAAACAAAATTTGCTGTAATGTGTCCAGTGCCTTATCGTCATAAAGCCGGTATCCCGTAACAGTTCAGACCAGGTCTGCGCACATACTGCGTAGACCGTAAGAACGTGATTCAGGAGTGCAAAATCCCATCGCCGCAGGCGATTTTAAATGGATTTTGCATGTAACGGTTCAGCAGGGCTGAACTGTTACGGTATCCCGCCTCACTTCTGGCGGTGGGCGTTAAAAGCCCGATTTCGTCATAGTAGTGAAGCGTGCGCACGCTGATACCTGTCAAATCAGATATTTCCTTTACTGTCATCATGGCCGCTGACCGCCTTTTCCTGATAAATGGGGCCGCCGCGCTAATCACTTAGCGCGACAGCCCCGTAACTGTACTTACTCTGAAAATCCGCCGCCGAATAGGCGGCATGCATTCAGGGATGCCAAGTACGCCCGCCAGATTTTTCCGGGGCGGTGGTACGCCTGCCCCGCGGGCGTATGTAGGTTTACTCTGAAAGTCCGCCGCCGAATAGGCGGCATGTATTCAGGGATGCCAAGTACGTCCGCCGGATTTTTCCGGGATGGTGGTACGCCTGCCCCGCGGACGTATGCAGGCTTACTCTATGACGTTCCGTGAAGGTCAAGAGGGAATTTTGCCTTCTCAACTAGAGTACGCAAGGTTTTGCGCTAATACCTGCCGCAAAACATCAAACAGAAAACGAATATCGGGGAAGGCCTGTAAATCCATGCCAAAGCATAGTTTCCCGTGACATGTGGTAAATTTTTCCCCGCGAAATTCATAGGCCGTTCGCGCTTTACAGCCGTTTGTACAGGAAACGCAGGGATTAAAACAGCGAACCAGCCGGAACGCGGTTTCCGGTGAGAGATGATCTGCGAGATTTAACATTTCATTGGTAAAATCATTTTTCCGGCCCATGTATTGACCATTATATTTGTAGTTGGAAACCATATACCACCAGAAAAAATGATCCAGCAATTCATCGCTGATTAAAAGCGCGTAGGAAAACCCTAATGAAGATGTATAGGTAATTTTACAGCCACTGTGATCGCCCTCTATTTTCCGTTTGATTTTTAAATCCTTTTGAGACATAAGAAAATCGTTCAGGCTCAAAAGTTCCTGCTTTATTTCGTCTGATAAAGCGGAAATACATTCTTCAAAATTTGGTTTTACCCCTTTTGTTAATGAAAGCCTCGCCGACCGGATCTCATTTTCAATGGGAATTGCGGGCGGATCTTCAGGATATTCAATAACGGAAATTTCTTTGATAAGTATCCTGGATAATTTTCCGGGAGCAAGCATGATTTCAAAGCCATTGGCATTCTTTTCCGAAAAATCATGAGCGCGCATATAACTCTCTCTTTTGGAGAAATACCGGGTTTCCTCATCAATTACGATCTGCATGAATTTCAGACCGTATATTATGCGAACATGTGTATTCCGGTTTAAAGCCACACTGTTATAGAAGGAGCGGGGCTTTTTGCAGTCAGGATTTAAGATATCGCCAATACTGCGGTTGTCCTGCCTTGTGGCGAAGGAAAGATGTCCCTGGCCCAGAAGGAAATAGAAGCCCGGAACAGATACATTGACGGCTAAATCAATCTGCAAAGGCAGCTTATAGCGTCCGGGCAATTTGACAAAAGCGTTTATCGGCTGGTCAAACGCGTGAAAGGAAACGTTTTGATTGAAAGCAGATAAAACACAGCCATCCGGCAGCAGATTCGTTTGGATGTTCCCGACGTTTTCAAGAGAATTTAAGTTGATTTTTGTTTCTTTCATAAGTGACCTCCTTCTGAGAAGCCGCGATAAAATCATACAATCGCTTCAATCAAAATTTTATTCCCTATTTTTCTTTCTCTGACTCCAATTTCTTTCTTTTTACTGAAATTAAAACTGAGCATATAGCCTTTGTCTAAATGATAATAGTCCAGGTAAGCGCTGAGCTGTGATTCACCGCGGAGATTATAGGAATTTCCACGCCAGATTTTCAGCTCAATTACAAATTGCTCTCCTAAATAATCAACAATTAAATCGGTACGTTCCTGATTCCTGGTACGGCTTTCCACATAGTAATTTCCAACTCCGTTAATAATAGGCTTTAAATAAAGCATAAAATAGCGCCGCCCATCTTCCTCAATAAAACGTTCCGATTGATCTCCATAAACATCATCAAAATGGGATACAAATTTTTCAAGGATTCGCCGCATATCCAATTTTCCGTTTTGGACAAATTGATTTTTGCCAAGAAGGGCAAAGCGGTACATATCCCCATTCTGAACATCCGGAAGGGTAAGAAAATAGTTATACAGACGAACCTCGAAAAGCCTGTTCGCAATCTGTACGGCAGCATTTTCTACTTTTATAAAACCAAACATAAGCAGCATATCGGTCTGAGGATCGTCTGGGTTATAGGTGATGGTCTGTCCCTGGAACAACAGCAGATAAATCATATGCTTCAATTCCGGATAGTCATTCAGTTTTCCTATCAGAGACTCAAACAGGGTATTTTTTTCGCTGAGAAGTCTCTTTACTGCTTCGCTTACACCGGCAGGCGTCCAGACTGCGGCTTTGTCTTTGAACAATTCGGCTCCCGGAAGCTTTTCGTCCAGAAGTTTGCAGAGCCGTGAGACCAAAAACGGGTAGCCTGAAGTATAATCATATAATAGTCCGGATATTTTTTTGATATCCATTCCGGTATGGTAATCGTTTTCATACTGCTTCAGCATTCCGGCAATATCATCTGAAGAAAAGCTCATGGCTATATCAAAATCAGCCGCAATATTCCATGGGCTGTTCTGCTTATGGGCATCGTCAGGGCGGAGGCGACGTCGGATATTGCGCACGTCATATACGCCGGCAAGGATTACAGACTGAAATGTGCAGATCCTTCTTCGCTTTAAGTAGTACGCGCGAAGCTGTGCAAGGAAATCGAGAAATACCTGATTGTTTGAAGCGGAATCCACCTCATCAATGATTAAAACAATTTTTTTTTCTGATACCCGGCACCATTCCAGCAGACATCTAAACAGTACGGACAAGGTCACTTCGCATGAAGCGCCTTTGGAATACAATTCCAGTTTTTCACGTATATTGTTGGGAAAATATTTGAAATAATCCAGGAGCTCCCGTGAAAAGGCCGCCACAAAACGTTGCTCCGTTTCGAAATCCGCGTAGCTGATTGCCTGAAAATCAAGGCTGATCACATGATAATCCTGCTTCAAATAGTCGGCCAGAGCGATCAGAGTGGTCGTTTTCCCATACTGTCGTGCTCTGTTGATTGTAAAATATTTTCCGGTGTCAACCATTTCTTTTATGGCGCGCAGACGTTCAGACAAGTCAACCATATAGTGTAATTCCGGATCGCAGCAGCCATCGGTATTAAATGTTTTCCACATCTGTAATTTCCCCCTCCCCTCAAAATTTCGAATTTATTTTCGTATATTATACCTGATTGGGATTGAGATGTATAGAAAAATCCGTAACGATTTTAACCAAATCAGGAAAGCACGTTCCGTTTTAGAAATTGCGGAATATGGCGCGAAGGACGAGGAATGCCATGTGGACAGACTTTTGCATTGGCGGCGGCGCTGCTGTTATTGCGCATGATCATTATGGGGCTGTTTTTTCTGGCCGGCGCTTTAGGAACAGGACCTGTTCCTAACTAAATTCTTTCGGAAGAGAGCACGGTCCCGCGCACAGCATTCTCTGAAATTTGTCCGGGGCATCTTCCACAATCAGGATTTCGCCTTCGGCGATAAGCTGATCGATTCGCTGCGCGTACCACCAGTCCTTGACGCTGAGCTGATACTGTCCCATTAGCTTGCCGATCAGAAGTACCTGGCGGACAGGCCTTTTAGTGAGATGCTTCCATATAAGAAAATCGTAGAAGGATTCGGGCAACAGTTCAGCCCAGGTCTGCGCACATGCTGCGCGGACCGTAAGAACGTGATTCAGGAGTGCAAAATCCCATCGCCGCAGGCGATTTTAAATGGATTTTGCATGTAACGGTTCAGCAGGGCTGAACTGTTA
>DVIQ01000107.1 GCA_018711185.1 Candidatus Limivivens intestinipullorum
TACAACTTTCTACAACTTTTTTACAACTTTTGCCCCGAACCAGACGGCACAGGAGGACACACTATGGAATCCAAAAAGTTAGAAAAACCTCGTGAAAACGGCACTTTTTCGACCGTACAAGGCGTGATGAAGCCGGATGAAGAGGGTAGAAGGCTGTTCCCCACCATGAAATCGCTGGACGCGAAGAAGGGCGAAGCCAAGGCGGAAAAGACGGCTGCTCCGGAGGAAAAAGCAGAGGCTAAGCCGGCGGAAAAGATTGACTTTTCCAAGGTGAAGGTGGAGCCGATCTTTGAGGAAATGGTTGATTTCGATACCTTCAGCAAGTCTGATTTCCGGGCTGTAAAGGTTAAAGAATGCGAGGCCGTGCCTAAGAGCAAGAAGCTTCTGAAGTTTGTTCTGGACGACGGAAGCGGTACGGACCGTGTGATTTTAAGCGGAATCCACGAGTACTATGAGCCGGAAGAGCTGGTAGGAAAGACCTGCATCGCCATTGTAAATCTGCCGCCGAGAAAGATGATGGGAATCGATTCCTGCGGTATGCTGATTTCGGCGGTCCATGAGGAGGACGGCCACGAGGGGCTGAATCTTCTGATGGTGGACGACCGGATTCCGGCGGGAGCAAAGCTGTATTAAATAGACTTTTGAAGATAGGCAGTCTCGGAAGAGATTGCCTATTTTTGAAAGATAAACCCGGCAAGAGGCGCTGTGTTTGCATGAGCGGACCGTATGCTGTGAGCTGGACGCATCGCGGCGATTGGCCGCGGTGTCGCGAGGATGGGGAAGGAGAGATCGCGATATGGAGAAAGATCCCTTTAAAGAATATCTGAAAGAGTCTGAACCTGATAAGGCCGGTAAAGTTTATGCATGGAGTACCGCAGTTGGCCTGCAGGATGTCGATGGATTAGAAACCTCTGAATATTTGATTGATACTGCTATTCAAAATATAGAGGGAAATATTACATTAAAGGAAGCGCAGCGTCTGATTGATCGCTATTACGAGGAAAGACCGGAGCCTCGGGGCGGAGAACGCACTGAAGAAGCGGATAAGGTATCGGCGCGAATAGCGGAGATCCTTTCGGAAAACGCCTTCTCGTTTTCGCCAAATGAGTATATTTCGATTCACCGCAGATTGTTTCGCGGAATCTACAGGCATGCAGGAAAAATAAGGGATTATAATATCACAAAGAAAGAATGGGTTCTGGACGGAGCAACGGTTTTATACGGAAGTGCTTCGGAGCTGAAAGCTACTCTTGAATACGATTTTTCACAGGAAAGAAACTTTTGCTATAAAGGACTTTCGATGGATGAGATTATCCATCATCTTGCGGTGTTTGTTTCTAGATTATGGCAGATTCATATTTTCGGAGAGGGGAATACGAGAACGACTGCGGTGTTTTTCATAAAATATCTGAGAACGCTTGGATTTTCTCCGACCAATGATATTTTCGCGGAGAACGCCTGGTATTTCAGAAATGCGCTGGTAAGAGCGAATTATACGAACCTGCAAAAAGGTATTCATGAAACCACAGAGTATCTTGAAGCATTTCTGAAAAATTTGCTTCTGGATGAACAGAATGAACTGCGTAATCGGGATATGCATATAAGTGGACTTTTGAAAACAGAAAAAGTAGACATTGAAAAGAAAAAAGTGGACATTGACAGCGAAAAAGTAGACATTCATTTTTCCAGCAAGACAGTCGCTCATACGCGCAGAATATTCGAAACGTTTGGGAAAAACGGAATTTTCGGAAGAAGCGCGGTTGCTGGTCTTCTCGGACTTCGGAACTCAAGTGCTTCGAAGCTGCTTGCGAAACTGGCAGGGGCAGGAGTTATTGAACCGGTAGCCGGTTACGGAAAAGGAAAATACAGGTTTTCGGAAGAATTTTTGAAATATGGGGGACTGTGAATGTACAGTCCCCTATCCCGCAACGCTGTAGGCGGCGATAGTCGCTATCCCATCGCCGCAGGCGATTTTAAGTGGATTTTGCATGTAACGGTTCAGCAGGGCTGAACTGTTACGGTGCATAAATTCATTCGCAGATACTAATTGAATTTTTCCGTGTTCTGGTCTATACTACGCATAGGAAAACCGTGGAGGATGGATAGAATGCGTGTGACGGAAAAGCTGACAAGGCCACTGACGGAAACGAAGTATTTGAATGCGGATAATGCCGACCGGTATCGGAGCATTATGCGCATTTTTTTTGAAAACTATGAAAAGCTCCGGTACTGGATGTACCAGGAGGAGGTTTACGAGGAGATGGTCCGGGACCCGTACTTTCAGGATTACCGGATGGAACAGTGCCAGCAGGATCTGGCCATGCTTACAGAGTGGAAGAATCTGAATACGCTTCAGGACACCCGGAGGGTTTCGTCCATTGAGGAGTTTAAAAATAAAAAGTTCCGGTATCAGATGTCGGAGTACAGCGTGGAGATCGAACGTCTGGTAATCCGCCTTGAGAATCTGCTGATCGAGGGAGGCTCTTTGGAGCCTACGCTGCTGGAACGGATCCGGCTGAATGTGGAGCGTTTCCCGAGAATGGATGCAGAGGCGGCGGATGTGGTCTACGGGTGGTGGAATGATCTGAACAATGACTTTATCCGGCTGAACCAGAACTACCAGGATTATATCCGGGATCTGAACAGTGTGAAGGCCGAGGAGATGATGCGGACGAAGGAATTTCTGGTGTTTAAGGATAAGCTTACGGACTATCTGCGGAATTTTATCCGGGGACTCCAGAAAAACGTGGGGATTATCGAGGAGAACCTGCGGCTGCTGGATGAGGCGCTTCTGGCGCGGGTACTGGGGAAAATCAATGATTATGAGATGTCCATTCCGCGGATGGACGTGGAGATTTCCAGGGAGCTGATCGAAGAGAAAAACCAGGGGCGTTATGAGAGCATCCGGAACTGGTTCGTGGGAGAAAACGGCGGAGAAAATGAGGCGGGAAGGCTTTTTGACGCCACGAATGAGATTATCCGGCGCATTACAAGGTATGCCGCCCAGTTAAGCGAGAAAAATGCACTGGGAGCAAACCGCCGGGAGGAATACCGGAAAACGGCGGAGCTTTTTCTGCGCTGTAAGGACATGGACGAGGCACATAAAATGGCTGCCATGGTATTTGGCCTGGAGCGTCCCCTGCATCTGGCGGAGAGCGGCGAGCGGGAGACGGACAGCATGAACAAAAGCGTTTACGAGGAACCGGCGGCAGAGCGGATTTTAAAGCCCAGAGTCAGGACCTACCGGGAAAAAACAAACCGATCCGGTATCCGGGATTTAACCGGGGAAAAGGCCATGGCAAGAAAACGGGCAGTGGAAGAGAGAAAGCGGGACTGGGAGCGCATCGCTCAGCTGGAAAAGGACGGGAGAATTGATTTTTCGGGTCTTCCGGTGATTGAACCCAGAGTGCGGGAGATCCTTCTGAAATGGCTGTCGGACGCCCTGGAGGACGCGGATTATACCGCCAGGACGGAGGAGGGCAGAAGCTTTGTTCTGGATATGGACCGGGCGGGAGAGCGCTGTGTGGTACACTGTGAGGACGGAAATTTTACAATGCCAAGGATCAGCATTGTCTTTCAGGAAGGAGCAGCGAAATGAAGGAGCTGGAGATATTGATGAACCGGCGCTGGGTTTTAAAGGCCCAGGACCGGGAGTTATACTACCGGATTCGGGATTCCATAGGGGAGATCCGAAAATTCGCCACGGAGAAGCTGGGCTGCCAGATTATTGAGAACGCGCTTCTGGTAAAGCTGGAAAAGATACCGGCTCTGCCGGAGCGCTTTATGGGAATCCAGGCCTTTACCTCTCAGGAGGAGTACGCTTTCCTGTGCATCCTGCTGATGTTTCTGGAAGATAAGGACGCGGGAGAGCAGTTTATCCTCTCCCAGCTCACAGAGTACATTGCCGGAAATATGCCGGGGGAAGGTACCGACTGGACATTGTATACAAGCAGGAGGCGGCTGGTAAAGGTTCTGCGGTACGCCGCGGGACAGGGGATTCTCAAGGTGACGGACGGCAGCGACGACGTCTTTATGGATCAGGAGACAGGGGAGGTGCTCTATGAAAATACCGGCGCCTCCAGATATTTTATGCGCAATTTTACCCGTGACATTATGGAGTATACCGCTCCGGAGGATTTTCAGGAGAGCGACTGGTTTGCCATGGATGAGGACCGGGGAATTGCCAGACGCCACCGGGTTTACAAAAGGCTGCTCTTCTCTGTGGGGATGTACCGGGGCGAGGGTCCGGAGGAGGACTTTGAATATTTAAAATATTACGGCAGGCGGCTTGGCGAGGAGCTGGAGCAGGCGTTTCAGAGCCGGCTGCATATTCACCGGGGCAGCGCCTTTCTCATGCAGGGTGAGGACTGCCGGATCGGGGATACGTTTCCGGAAAATACGGGAATATCGGACATTCTCCTCCTGTGCTGCGGGGAGATTCGGAAACAGGTGGAGAATGGGATATGGAAAGCGGGCAGGGACGACGTGATTTCCGTATCCGTCCTGGAATTTGAACGTCTGCTGCGCAGGGTGAAGGAAACGTTCGGGTCCGGATTTACAAAGGGATTTCGGGAAATGCCGGAGGGAGAGTTTATCCGCCAGACGGAGGAGGAGATGGAGCGCTGGACGCTGATCCGCGTGGACGGCCGGGAGCAGACTGTTGCCGTGTACCCTTCCGCCGGAAAGCTGACGGGGCGGTATCCGGAGGATTACAGGTAAGGCAAAAGAGGAGGAGCAAAAGCGTCGATGAACAGCAGATGGCAGGCAAGCAAAATCGGCTTGATTAATTTTTGGTATTACGATGAGCAGGAGTTTCCTTTTGTGAAGGGGCGGATGCTGCTGCGGGGTTCCAACGGCTCCGGAAAATCCGTTACCATGCAGAGTGTGATTCCGCTGCTTCTGGATGGAAATATGAGCCCGGAGCGTCTGGACCCGTTCGGGTCCAGGGACCGGAAGATGAGCAGCTATCTTTTAGAGGAGGATGACGGAAGAGAGGAGCGCACCGGATATCTGTATCTGGAATTTAAACGCACAGAGAGCGACGTCTGGCTGACCGTGGGAATGGGAATCCGGGCCAGACGGGGAAAACCTTTGGACAAGTGGTATTTCAGCCTGTGGGATGGGCGGCGAGTGGGAAAGGATTTTTTTCTGTACCGGGAGACGGACGAAAAGGTGCCGCTTTCCAAAAAAGAGCTGGAAAACCGGATCGCCGGAGGGGGACAGGTCTTTGACCGGCAGACGGATTACATGGAATATGTAAACCGGCAGATTTTCGGGTTTGAGACAGTGGAGGAGTATCGGGAAATGATCGACCTCCTTATCCAGCTGCGGACACCGAAGCTGTCCAGGGACTTTAAGCCATCGGTGGTCAGCGATATTCTCAGCGACTCTCTGCAGCCCCTCTCCGACGAGGATCTGCGCCCCATGTCCGAGGCAATCGAAAACATGGACACCATGAATCTGAACCTGAAAGCCAGAGAGGCAGGCCTTTCGGCGGCGGAGAAGATTCAGAAGGTTCTGGACCGGTATAACCGGCTGGTACTTTTTGAAAAGGCCGGGCGGTGCGCGGAAAATGAGAAAAAGGCCGGGGAGCTTGAAAAAGAGCTGGAAAAGCAGGCGGAAGAAATCCGGGGATGCCGGGAGCGGATACAAGACCTGGAAGCAGAACGGGAACAGCTGGACGCCCGGAAGGACGCCATGGAAAAGGAGCGGGAGTCTTTAAGCAGAAGCGACGCGGTGAGCTTAAAAAGCCGGGAACTGGATCTGGCGGCCCGCATAAAGGACCGGGAAGGACTTTTAAGGGAGAAGGAGCGCCAGCTTCTGGATAAGCAGGAGCAGTACACAGCCGCCGAAGAGCGAAGGAAAAAGGAAGCGGACCGGGAGTATGAAAAGGAGCGGGAGCTGGACGGGCTTTTGGAAGAAATGCAGGCGGAAGCGGAGGAGATGGCCTTTGAGGAGTATGCTTTTTTTCAGGAAGAACTTCGGGAATGCCTTCACCAGCCGTTTTCCTGGGAAGCGCATCGTTCCCAGTTTGAAAAGACGCAGGAAAAGATCGGCCGGGGCCGGGAGCTTCTGGGCGAGGCCAGGCTTCGCCAGAGAGAGGCGGACGAGCTTCTGAAAAAGCGGGAGAAGCAGCAAAGGGAAACCGACGGGGCGAAGCGCCGGGAAAATGAGCTGGAAGCGCTGCTTTCCCAGGTGGAAAATGAGTGGAAGGAGGCTTTGTACCGCTGGAACGGCGAGAACCGGGAAATGAAGTTTATCCCGGAGGAAATGCGTGCGCTGGCTCGGTTCGCGGAGGAATACGGGGAGGCGTCGGATTTCGCGGCGGTAAGGCAGCAGACGGCGGACCGTTGGATTGAAAGGGACGGCAGCCTTCGCATGGAGTACCAGGAAAAGCAGCGGGAGCTGGACGAGCTTACTAAGGCGCGCCTGGAGCTGGAAAAGGAGCTTGCCCAGTGGGAAAGCCACCGGGAGCCGGAGCCGCCAAGAAGCGAAGCTGTCCGGATGAACCGGGAGCGGCTGAGAGAAAAGAACATTCCATTCCAGGAATTTTACAAAGCCGTGGAGTTTGGCAAGAACCTGGATCAGGAAGCCTGCGGGCGGCTGGAAGAGGCGCTTCTGGAAATGGGGATTCTGGACGCCCTTGTAATCGACGAGCAGTACCGGGATCAGGTTCTGGAGGCAGATCCCGGATGCGCGGATAAATACCTTTTTGTGCCGCCTCGTGTGAGGGACAGCAAAAGCCTGCTGGATTTTCTGGACCTTGACGAATCGGTGGAGGATTTGTTCGCGAATCAGCGGATTACCGGGATCCTGAACGGGATCGCTTACGGCGCCGGGGAAACGGCGGCCGGGAACATGGAAGCCGGGAAAAATCTGTCCGCGGAACAGTCGGCTGCGGGGAACATGACAGCCGGGAAAAATCTGTCCGAAAAGCAGCCGGCTGAAGAGAAAACGGTATCCGGGGAAAACCCGCAGGCGCCGGCATATTCGGCTTCGGCGGTATATGAGGACGGCACCTACCGCATGGGAATCCTTCTGGGAACGGTGACGGGAACGTATGACGCGGGTTTTATCGGTGTCCGGGCAAGGGAGCGGAACCGGCAGGCGAAGATCGCGGCCTGCCGGGAGGCCCTGGCGGAAAACGAGGCCTGCACAGAACGGCTTCAGGAAGAAAACGCCGCCCTTGCGGAGCGCCGAAACATCCTGAAGAGCGAATACGAGCGTCTTCCGGGAGATACGGATCTTCGGGAGGCATGGCGGATGCTTACGGATGCCAGACAGACCTGGGAGCGGCTGCGAGCGGAGGGCGAACGGATCGAACGGGAGCTTTTTGAGGCGGGAGAGGCCTTAAAGGAGCTGAAGCGCCAGGCGGCCGAAATCGCGCAGGAGCTCTATCTTGCCTGCAGCTATGAGACCTTCTGCCAGGCGGATCAGGCGGCCAGGGACTACGGACAGCATTTGTACCAGCTTCAGTCCGGCCATGAGATCTGTCTCCAGATTCACGGTCATCTGGAGGAGCTGACGGAGCGCCTTTCCAATCTGGATGCGGATATGGAGCAGATCCGCTACGAGGAGGGAAAGACCCGGCGGGAGCTGAAAAAGGAGCAGGAAGAGCACGATTCAGTGCTGCGGCAGCTGGAGCTTACGGATTACGAACAGATACGCCGGCGGCTGGACGCGTGTATGGAGTGGCTGCAGGAGTATCCGGGCAGGCTTCAGGCCTATGTGGAGGAGAAAACCCAGAAGCAGGAGCGCATCCGAGCGCTGGAAGAGCAGACGGTCCGCATGGAGGAGAGCCTTGGCGAATACCAAAGACGGGCCGGGTATCTGAGCGCCTGCTTTGAGGCGGAGCTGCGCCTGGAATATGTGGCGCTTCCGGAAAAGCTTCCGGAAACGGCGGAAAAGATCCGGGATTATCTGGAGACCGACTGCCGGGAAATGGATAAAGAACAGATTATCCGAAACCTGAACCAGGTGTATTTTGAAAACCGCGGATTTCTGACGGACTATCAGATTATGCAGACAGAGCTTTTCGGGGAGCTGGACCAGGAAGCGGGGAAGGGAGATCCTTCGGCGAAACGTCTGGATATTGCCGCCCGCTATCAGGGCGTGCGGATTCCATTTGGCCGGCTTCTGGTACACCTTCAGGAGGAGATCGCGGAGCTTCGGGAGCTGATCCGGGCGGGGGACCGGGAGCTTTTTGAGGACATTCTGGCAAACACGGTGAGCCGGAAAATCCGGGGCAGGATCAACGCCTCCAACGCCTGGGTGGAGAAGATGAACGCTCTGATGGGCGCCATGGACACATCCAGCGGCCTGAAGCTGAACCTGAGATGGCGCAGCAAGACGGCGGAAGCCGAGGATCAGCTCGATACGAGAGAGCTGGTGGAGCTTTTGAAGAAGGATTACCGTCTGATGAGAGAGGATGAGGCAGAGCGCTTGTCGGCCCATTTCCGCTCCAAGGTGGAGGAGGCCAGACGCCATGCCAGGGACAGCGGAGGAATGATTTCCTTCTATCAGGTCATGAAGGAGACCCTGGATTACCGGAAATGGTTCGAGTTCCAGCTTTTCTACCAGAAGCGGGGGGAAAAGGGAAAAGAACTGACGAACAGCGTATTCGGCACTTTCAGCGGCGGTGAAAAGGCCATGGCCATGTATGTGCCCCTGTTCTCCGCGGTAGCGGCAAAATATCAGGGCGGCCGCGGGGACGCGCCCCGGCTGATTTCTCTGGACGAGGCCTTTGCCGGTGTGGATAACCGGAATATCCGGGATATGTTCCGGCTGATGGCGGAGTTCCAGTTTGATTTCATCATCAATTCCCAGGTATTGTGGGGCGACTGCGATACCCTGGACGCTCTGGCGATCTACCAGCTCCTGCGGCCGGAAAACGCGAAATTCGTGACAGTGATGCCCTATCTGTGGAACGGGCATTCCAGGGTGCTTCTGGAAGACGAGTCGCAGATGAACGCAGGGTGAGCGGGCGTACTTGGCAATACATGCCGTCTATTCGGCGGCGGACGTTCAGGGAAACCTGCATACGTCCGCGGGGAAAGGTGCACTACTGTCCTGGAAACGTCCGGGAAACGGACGAAAGCGCTGCGCAGGAAAAGAGCAGGGAGTGAATCGTCATGAAAGAAAAAGAAGCAGAACGGGAAATGAACAGAACAGATGCCGGGGAAGACACGGGGATGAAGGATCCGGAAGGAAAACGGAAAATACAGGGAGTAGAAGAACAGCCGGAGGAACTGGCTGCGGCATGCCTGGGATATTTCCGGGAGCGTCCGATTCTGGGACGGCTTTTGGAGGGGTTTTGGGAGAAGTATCTTTCGTATGGAAAATTCGCGGGAACGGTGACGGTGCGGATCCTGACGGAATCGGAGCGGATGGATTTGGAGGGCTTCCTGCAGAGAAATTATCACGGGAAGAAAACGGCGTCCGTCTCCGCCCGCCGTTTTGAGGAGGCCCTGGCAGGAAGCCGGTTCGCGGGGATCGGCGGAAAAGAAGCGCTGGAACTGTATTTTCAGAGAACGCCGGTGGATAAAAAGGAACAGCGCCGGAGGGAGGAAGAACAGTGGGCGAGTCTGCTGGAAAGAATAGAAAAGGACGCGCGCCGGCTGGAACAGGAGCGCAGCAAGGCGGAAGCGGGTGAAACGGAGCGGGAGCAGACAGGCGGCAGGCCCGCGCTGGTCTGGCTTTCGGAAATCGCGGGCTGCGGCGAGGAGAAGGGAAGCTGCGCCGCTTATCTGAAAAAAAGATGGCGGGAAGCGGGAAAGGATTTTGCCGAGGCGGAGCGTCTGCTGAAGCTGGGGATCCGGATTCTGGACGGCTTTCCCCGGACAGGCAAAAAGGAAGCTTTTTCCGGCGGAAAGTATCTTGCGGTGTTGGCGGCGGAGCTGACCGGAAATCCCCACGCCTTTGACGACGGCGCCAGGGATGGAACGTATCTGGAGCTTTTGGTGAAATGGTATGTTCGGGAAATAGCAGGGGAGGCCGAAGAATCCGAAGGAGAATTTCCTGCCCTTGAAAGACAGAAGCGCTATCTCCGGGCGGGGATTCTCCGGGACGACGTTTCCAACTACACGCTGGCAGCAGGCATTCTTGCCCGGAACAGGGAAGGAAAGCCGCACCGGGGGATGGCAGGTTTTTTGGCGGAGGGAGAACCGGTACAGATTGCTCTTTCCTCTGTGGCAAGGTGGAGTTTCGCGAAATGCCTGGGAAATCGTCTCTATATTGTGGAAAACCCGTCGGTTTACGCGATTTTATGTGGAGTATGGAAGCGGGACTGCGGCCTGATGTGCATGAACGGGCAGCCCCGTTTAAGCGCTTTGTTACTTTTAGACCTTCTGGCAAAGGCAAAAACAGAGGTCTGGTACGCCGGAGATTTTGACCCGGAGGGACTGCTGATTGCCCAGAAACTGAAAAGGCATTATTCCGGCAGTTTTCATTTCTGGCATATGTCTTCAGCCGATTACCGCGCAAGCATGTCCGGGGAGAAAATTACGCCAAGACGACTGAAGATTCTGGACGGTATTGCGGACGAGGAATTAAGGGAAACGGCGCTGGCAGTAAAAGCAGCGGGACGTGCCGGATACCAGGAAAGGCTGTGGGCGGCGTATGCGCGGGATGTAGCGGAAGCGGGACGTAAGCAGACCAGGAAAGAGAGGTGAGACAATGCCCTTACGGATTGTCAGAAACGATATTACGAAAATGAAGGTAGACGCGATTGTCAACGCGGCGAACCGCCGGCTGGCGGGCGGCGGAGGTGTGGACGGCTGTATTCACCGGGCCGCGGGGCCGATGCTTTTGGAGGAGTGCAGGAAGCTGGGAGGCTGCGAGACAGGCAGCGCCAAGGTCACCGGAGCGTACCGGCTGCCCTGCAGGTATGTGATTCACGCGGTGGGCCCCCGCTGGATCGACGGCAGACATGGGGAGCATGAGGCTCTCGTCTCCTGTTACCGCACAGCCCTTGCCCTGGCAAAGGAGAGAAACTGCGGGACCGTGGCCT
>DVIQ01000108.1 GCA_018711185.1 Candidatus Limivivens intestinipullorum
CAACGTCGTTTCCGCTGGTATTGGACCAGTAATTTTGAGGAGCCAGGTTTCTCTTTACCTGCAGCTTATCCACATAATTGATCACATCCCACGGACAATATACCTCCGTACTGCCAAAACGGTAGCCGTCATACCATGCTTTCATTGCATCATACTTGTCTTCCAATCCGTAGTAGGAAAGCATTTCCTTCACTTCCCGGTCGGTAAAGCCAAAGCCGGAATCACATTCGTCGTCAGTGATGGAAAAGATCTTGGGATTATTCAGACCCGTAAAAATACTCTCCTTCGACACGCGCAGACAGCCGGTCAATACCGCGAAATACAAACTGTCGTTGGTTTTTAATACCTGCTCGAACAGCCCCCGGATCAAAAGAATCATTTCATCATAATACCCTCGCTCCTTGGCTTTCTCCAGCGGCACATCATATTCATCGATCAATACAATGACCTTTCTGCCATAATGCTTTTCAAGCAGCGCCGACAAGGTTTTCAAGCTCTCCGCCAGAATGGAATCTGACATAAAAAAGCGCTCGTTTCCGCTTTTGTCCACCCTGATAATCTGCTTATACAGCTCCTTTTCCCTGTCTGTCAGGCGGTCATCCTCCAGCAGGAACTGAAACCGCATCGCTTCGTTTCCCACAGCCGAACACAAGAGCCCGCGCGCGGCCGCGAAATCGGCGCCGCTCACCCCCTTCAGGCTGATGGACAGAACAGGAAACTTTCCCATATATTCCCGGCAAAGCTCTGCGTCCTTCCGGATTTCCAGACCCTCAAACAGCTTTTCATCGCAGCCAATCTCCAGGAACGCCTTCAGCATACTCATATTCAGCGATTTTCCGAAACGTCTTGGCCTGGTAAACAGATTCACCTTTCCCCACCGAAGCAACAGATCTCTGAGCAGCGCTGTTTTGTCCACATAATAAAACCCAAGGGAACGCAGCTCCGCAAAGCTTTCAATTCCCACAGGAAGTCTCTTCTTCTGACCGCCCATACATCCCACGTCCTTTCTGGCAGCCTGCGTCGCAGAACCGCCGGTTGATCTGCCTTCATTCTACCATGGGGCGCTTTTTCGCGCAACATCGGATAGGGAAGGACGATTCCCTATCCGATCTGCGCGATGCCACGGCTCTCTCCATCAGCCATGCGTCACATCCGACACCGACTGCAGCTCACAGCACCCATTCTCCATCTCATACACTTCGTCGCAGAGGATTTCAATGTCTTCTTTATTATGGCTCGCCAAAAGGATCAGCTTCCCTGCCTCCTTCATCTGCAGAAACAGCTCCCGCATCTCCCTCACCCCGTTTTTATCCAGGCCGTTCATGGGCTCGTCCAGAATCAGGATCTCCGGGTCCTCCATGATAGCCTGGGCGATGGCGAAGCGCTGCCGCATTCCAAGGGAGTATTTCCCCATGGGCCGCCGGAGCTTCGGGTCCAGCCCCACCTTTTCCAGCACCGAACACAGATAAGTTTTATCCCGCTTATTCCGTATCATATATAGAAATTCCAGGTTCCGGTACGCGCTCCACCTTCTGAGGAAGCCGGGTTCTTCAATAATAATCCCGGCGTTTGAGAGCATGTCCAGATCCTTTCCCATCTGTCTGCCGTTCACCCGGATGACCCCCTGGGAGCACTTGTAAAAACCGCAGATGCACTTTAACAGCACGGTCTTCCCGGAGCCGTTATGCCCTACAAAGCCGTAAATCCGGCCGCCCTCACAGGACACCGTGACGTCCTTCAGAACCGTATTGTCCTTAAAGGTTTTATAGACATGGTCGATTTCGATAACCGGTTTCTCTTTCGTCATCTTCCCCACTCCTCTCTTACGCGTCCTCGTTTTCCCATTCAAACTCCACATGCTTCGCCCGCAGGCAGATCAGCGCGGACATCCCCGCGATGGCAATGCACAGAAACGCGAACATATACGTCAGGGAAGGCATCCGGTAGTAGCCGCTGGTCCGGGTCTCCATCAGGGCGATTTCCGCCCAGTACGTGGGGACAAAGTGGGCCATAAACCGCTTATATTTTTGAAGGGGAAAGTTTTCGCAGAAATACAGCATCAGCACAAAAACCAGCGCCCCGGCCATCGCGAACATCCGGTCTCCATAGAGGCTGATGCAGAACATGAAAAGGCCCAGAAACGTGCAGATCAGGGTACACAGGGCCACGGCAAGGGCCATGAGCTGAACAGGCGTAAATTTGTCCAGAATCTCATAGTAAAAGCGGAAATCCAGATTGTTGCTTGCCGAGGCAAACTCAGACAAGTTTTTCCGCTCGGACGCCAGCGTGTACACCATCCTTCCCCAGTCCGCACTCCACTCGATCTTTCCCAGAAAAGGCAGAAGGGTAAACAAAACCATCAGCAGCGTTATAATCAGGGAACGGAGAAAAATTCCGCCGATCTGCCCTGCCGCCCAGCGCAGTCTCCCGGTGCGGATTACCTGGTACATGTTGATGTGCTGCATAAAGGGAACATCGGAATTGATATAAATAATCCCAAAATAGAACAGCGTCAGGAAGCCAAAAGAAGCCAGATAAAAGGGAAAGATACACCAGGAAATCGGATAATCCCATCCCTCTATGTAGGTCAGGTAAGGCTGGCTGTAGTCCCAGGGCAGCAAAATAAGAAGAAGCAGGAAAAGCATCACCTTCACATTCAGCAGCTTCAGTCCCAACGTTTTTCTGATATAACGGAGCAGCTTCATAGTATCACCTCACAGCTTCTTTTTTAATCCATGGTAAATCCCCGCGCCCAGCAGAGCGGACGGGACGGCGGACAAGAGGAACACAAACAGCAGGTTCTGCCAATCCTTTGGGAAATGTCTGCCGTTTGCGTAAAAAATGAAGATATTATGGCTTCCATACGGCAAAAGGGCGAGCAGAAGCATCATGAAGGCGGGCAGAATCAGCACCAGCGTCCGGTTTGTGATGAAGACCGAACAGAACGCGGAAAACAGAGAAAGCATTCCGGCCAGGAGCCCCATGTGAAGAGCGTAAAGCATGCAGTAGGCCAATGGCCTGTCCTTTTCCAACAGGCTTCCGTAGCTTCTGGTCTCTGTCCCGTAGGAGTCCGCATTCCAGTCCACCCACGGCACCTGCGTCCGGCACAGAAACAGGAACAAAAGCGTTCCCGCAAGCATCACAAGAATGGAACTCAGGTAGATCACCAGGGACTTTGAAAGAACATACGCCCTCAGATCTCCCCGAATGATACTGCTCCGGATGTAACGGTGCTCAAGATCCTCCCCGAATACCGGAGCAAAGGAATAAGCGCAGAAAGAATAGATCGCCAGATGCCCGCTCATGGCGGTTGAAAACAGATACGTCCTTACCACATTTCCGTTAATAAACCCTCTTGTCTCCAAAGAGAAAAACAGAAAAAAGGTTACTCCGAGGATTCCTGCCAGCCAATATATTTTTTTGATAAAACGGTATAAATCCATTCGAAAAAAACCGATAAACGCTTTCAACAAAATCCCCCTTCCGGCAAGTCGAACTCAGGATTGGAGATATATCTCTTCTCCGGTAATCGCGTTGAACATCAGTACTTCCGGATACGTCATATTATTGGTCACCTCAAAATACCAGATCGGCTCTGCCCCATACTGCGACGCCTCATCATAAATACGCACCGCCAGCATTGCGCGTTCCACTGTGTACACAGTCCCTTCTTCCAGCAGAAGACGCTCATATTTCTCAATCACTCTGTCCGCTATCTCTTCAAAAGAAAGAAAATCCGCTTTCACATCCGTCGGTTCCAGCAAATACGGTTCCTCTGCCAGAAGCGCCTGCATGCCGTTTTGGGAAAAACAAGCGCTCACCGGCGCTTTCTGATAATTTTCATATGCCACCTGCATATTTAAGCTCATGATCCTTGGAAACACCGGGAGTCCCTGATAAATCTGCCACGCGTAAATTTCATACGCATCGTCCTCCTGCGTCCAACCGCCTTCTTTTACATCCTCCGCTCTGATGGAGCCTTCCGCGAGACGCTCCTGTTCCAAGGCGGCGTGTTCTTCCCCGCTTAATGAAAACCAGTAAAACTGAAACTCCTCTACAGGAAAATCCATCTCCGCAAGGGTGTCTTTCAGTTGAGCAGTACATTCTTCTCCTGTCCCGAAAGCAAAATTTTCCTTGGAGGCCCCTGCTTCACTTTCCAGCATCACCCGGCGCAGAACGCTGGACTCCGGTGCATGATAGTTAATTCCTCCATCCAGGAAAATGCTGGTTCCGTCTTCCAAAAAATAAACGTTATCATCCGGAATCCCCGGTTCTTCGGAGGGTTCTAAATAGGTTTCCGCTACCTTTTTCCCCTCCACAAAATACTGGTAAGCCGCATCCATATCCAGATAGCGGTCGCCGGATGCTTGGGGCAGATAAAAGTTCTCCGCATCGAACGCCTCCGGGATCTCCAGTTCGCAGGAAAATTTTACGTGCTCTGATCCTCTAGTATAGGATTCCGGAAACAGGACGGTCTCTTCCGTTATATATTCGCTTGAAAGAGCTTCCGCTGCTTCTCCCGTTGCATTCTCAGATACCGCCCCTTCCGCACTGTCTTTGGCAGATGTCTCTTCCCCTGCAGACGAACTTCCATCATCAGGCGTCCCTGCCGTACAACTGCTGGTTATACAAACGATACAGCCAATAAGAAAAAACAGCTTATAACTTTTGCTCATTCCTACCTCCTTACAGGAAGAGACAGCTAAAGCTGTCTCTTCCTGGCCGCTTTTACGGCGTATACCTTCCTTCTACATTGAATCCAACCACAGAAGCGTTTGTAACAAGCTGGTAAAGCAGATCTGGTTCAGCATACTTTTGATATGCCGCGTTTTTGCTCGGATTATATCGGTTTATAGCAACTGTATTTGAAATAACTGAGCCATCCTGAAGCTGTTGGGAATAGCAGTAAAGATCAATGTCCGATCTGCTGAAGGATGTACCGGTAACATAAAACCTCTGTTCAGAATCCGCTTTTTTTGCCGCATATGAATATACATCATTCGGATAGGTAACGTTAAATATAATAGTCTGCGCGCTTGCCGCCATCGTGGCCATCATTAGGCACATCACCGCGCCCAGAATACAGATTATTCTTCTAATATTCCTCTTCATTCGCTTTCCTCCTTCTTTCAGAAGCTTGTCCCTATGTTTTCTCTCTCCACTTTCTTATCCGCAACGGCCTCTCCTCCTCCCTGTTTTTCAACAATCGGCTTTTCGGGTTTCACTGATCAGTTACCTGCATTATACACGATCTTTTTCCCTTTGTGTAAAAGTTGTCCCTGAACCCTCAAATCTTGTCCTCCAGCATTTTCAAAAGCCCCATTCCGATCCCCGCGCACCCGGTCATAAGCCCCGGACTGACCAATTCTGCCAGCCAAAGGCTTTTTTTCTCTTTTAAATCCCACACAATCTCGCCGGCCTGTCTCTCCAATACGGCCTTTGCCTCCCGATCCTTTGGAAACCGCCGGCAGTATTCCCGCAGGATCAGCCAGTTTCCGCATTTTCCATGGCAGAGGCACAGCTTCTGCAGAGGTTTCGCGTTCTTCAGCGCGGCGGCTCCCCGCCGGATGTCCTCCCAGGTCTCCCGGTCGTCCCGAAAAGGCGCAAGCTCCGTCAGGCGCATCCGCGCCAGCAGAATGCCGGGCGCCCCGTGGCACCAGGTAATCTGACTGCGGGTGCCGGATTCCTCCGGTTTCTCCACGCCTCTCAGGTCGATCCAGTTCCCGGTTTCAGAAGAGAAGAATTGATTCTCATACTTCTGCAGGGCTTTCATGATTTCACGGTACTTTTCCCTGCCTGTGAGCTGAAAAAGCCGCGCGTAGGCTTCCAGAAAGCCGCTGCAGCCATGGGACATTCCCGTCAGTGGAAGTCCTTTGCCGTCCACAGGCCACCCGCGGCCCCAGGGAGTCCGGACCGCCTGCTCCCAAAGCCAGTTTCCGATCCGCTCCGCCAAAAACAGGTACTCCTCCCTGGAATCAGCCTGGTACAGCATCGTCAGAACACAGAGCACTCCGGCGTTCCCGGACAGAAGATCATAGCGGGTATCCTCCTCCCAGACATCGCTTAGAACGGCCGCCTGTCTCCCTGCGTATTCTAAAAGCTGCGGCTCTCCGGTAATCCGGTGCTGCAGCAGATACGAGTACGTCACGGAAGCTGCCCCGAACATCAGCCCCTCCTTCTGGCCTTCCGGGTGTTTTTCTATTCTCCGGCTTTCCGTATAGGCGAACAGAGTCTCCCGGACTGTCCGGTAAAGCCGCTCAAAGTTCCGGTCCTTCTGTTTTTTCGCGCCCTCTGCCAGAAAGACCGCGATCCCTGGAAGTCCGTCGTAAAAATCCCATCCCACAGGCTGATACCGCAGCGCCCCGCCGGGAGTCTCTCCCGCGGAAATCCAGGAAATTCCCCCTTTCGCGTCCGTGACGGCCGTTCTGGCAAGGAACGCTCCCAGATTACGCAAAAGCATTTCCGCGTCCGCCCGGCAAAAGGGCCGTGCTTCGTCTCTTTTTTCCTCCCTGTCCCTCTCCTTTAACCCTTCCATGGACAGGCGGATAAACATCTGCTGAAAGCCGCAGTCCCTCTTTCCCAGCTTTTCCGCCTCCGCCGCCCGGCGCTTCCCATCCTCCTTCGCGAAAAAGCCCGGAAGTCTCCGCCCGTCTCCCGTCAAAAGGTCTCCGGAAATTCCTTCCCGCGCAAAGAATGGAATATCCAGATCCAGCAGGCTCTCCGTCTCATATCTCTGTATCCACGCTTCCGTTTCCTCCATTTGCCTTTTCCCCCTTCCCGCGGTTTCCAGAAGGGTTCTTCTGCGTTCCCCTGACTCCAGGAAATCCGGGTGCAAAGAAAGAGACAAAAGCATAGAATACGCCTGGGTAGGCCGTCGGACGACCCGCGCCCGCTCCTCAAAAAACGGGGAGAGCGCTTCCTCCCATGCCGTCCTTTTTTCCAGCCACAGAGAAAACGCCCCTTCAAAGCCCCGGCACACCTCCTCGGTATAGTCTCCCGGGTTTGGAACGCGCCCTTCCAGAAAGGCCAGGCTGCTTCTCCCATCAAACACCGCCTCCCGGTACGCGATTTCCATGTCCGCCGTCTTTTCATGGAGCAGCACCGGAAGCCGCAGTCCGGTATTCTGCCTCCCCGGACGGTGAATCGCTCCCAGGGACGTCCCCTCCTGAATGCCGCGGGCTGCTTCCGGCAAAAGCCCGGTTCGCAGCACCGAGTGCCGGATAAGTCCCTCCGCCAGCTCCCCGGCCGTTTCCCCGGACGGCTCCTCCATCTGTCCCGGATACGTTTCCACATCCACCAAAACCGGAAATTCCCCATGGGCGATGAGATTCTCCGCGTGAAGGTCCGTGCCGCCCAGCAGATAAGCCAGAAACAGGTGGATTCCCATTCTCTGATAATATCGGCGGATCTCCTCCTCATTTCTGCAGGGTTTTGTCTCCACCGCTTCCTCCCAGCCGTGATCTCCTCCATCCAGAAGCGCCGTCTCTCGGACCTTCAGGCCGCAGCCCGCGCAAAACGCCTGATAAAGCCGCTGATACCGGATTTCTTTTCCGATACCGTGAGGCTTATAGTAAAGGCGGCAGCCGTTGTCCAGCGTTACCCGGACAGCCGTCCTTCCCTCCCTGTGGCTGTCCGACATTCCCGTCTGAAGTGTTTCCACGCTCTTCCATTCCCGGTTCGCGCAGAGTCGCTCCCGGATTTCCCTCTGCTCACGCCAGAGCGACCGGGCAATTTCCCGCAAAAACGAAACCGTCTGCCGTACCCGCAGCTCCAGCAGCCGTTCCATTTCCGGATACCGTCTCCGCAGCCCTTCCAGATAAGCCGGCTCCCCCAGCCACCGGCAGCAGTAATCCGCATACTGTTCCCCGAAATCCGCTCCCATAAGCCTGTTCTCCCCTTTCAGGCTCTGCATTTCATAAATCAAAGTTCGTACCGGAATCTCCCGCACACGTTCCAGGCAGCAGCGAGCCACCGTCTCCTCCCCGATCCAGGAGCCGCCCCCTACCTTCTCTCCGTTTTCCCTCCAAAGCCGGACTGCCTCTTCACAGAAAAAACGGTAAAATTCCCCAAAGGTTTCCTCACGAAGCCAGTCTTTCCACATAAAAACCTCCGAAAAAGGGCTGTGCGTTGCGCACAGCCCGGTATCATTAAGCACAGCATAAAATCGTAAGTAAAGGTCCCAAAGAAGCAGTAAAGATAGCCTCATCCTTTTCCTGCTGCATAAGCTTTTCCAGTTCTCTCAGTTCTTCTTTGACATCTCCCGCTTTTCTTTTTGCTTCCAAGCTCTCCATAGTATCCTCCCTTCTCCTCAGCGTTTTCCCCTTTTTCAGTTGGTTAAATTTGCATCTTCACCCGGAAAAACGTGTCGTCATACTCAAACAAAATCACTCCCTGGTATTTTTCCACAAGCAGCTTCACGTTTTCGATTCCCCATCCGTGAGCGAATCGATCCTCCTTCGTGGTATAGAATCTTCCCTCCTTTACCTTTGGTCTTTGTATACTTGTATTTTCAAGGCAAAGCTGAAACAGTTCGTTTCGGTTGGATATATTCAGGCGGATCCGCCGTTTTCCCTCCGCGCACTGTTTTGCCGCCTCGATGGCGTTATCCAGAAGGTTCCCCAGAATCACGCAGGCGTCCTCCCCCTCCATGGGAAGAGACTGGAGTTCCCCCTCGCATACAAACGCGATTTCCCATTGATCCATTTCCTCTTTCCGGGAATTAATGATAAAATCCACATACCGCACCCCGGTCCAGATAACCGTTTTTCCTCTTTCTTCTCCTGCCTTTCGCAGCGCCGCTCTGGCCTCCTCCGTTTTTCCCTCCTCCAGACACTCCAGAAGGTATTCTCTTCTGTGCTTCGCGTCATGCTGCATTTTCGCCGCTTCTTCGTATTTCGTCAGAATAACCCGGTACTGCTCTCCAAGCTGTCTGGTACGCTCTCTCAAAAAGGCGCTCTCCCTTTTCATCGTATCCGCTGCCAGTTTGTACCCGTACATCAGAAGCATACTCAGAATAACCAGCATGCAGCAAAGATTCAGGGCCAGCATCTGTCTGGAAATAAGCTGTTCTCCCTGCGGCATAATATAGAGCATCATAGCAAAAACAACAACGCCAACGGCTGTCAGCATCGGCGCCAGCTTCCGCCCAATCTGCGGCATATCGGTTTTCTTCCGCTTTATCTGCAACAGCAGCAGAAGAAGGATACAGACAATTCCCCCTTCGACTCCCAACAGAGCAAAGCTGTGTCCGTAGTGACTATTTGCCTCAATAATATTTATCCGCTCATAGTTTCCGACCAGCAGCAAAAACAGAAGCTTCGCCAGACTGACAATCCCCAGATAGCCCAGCGTCCAGGAAACCGCTGTCCCTGTGCGCCTGCGCTGAAACAGAAAAAACAAAAGCCCCAGGATTGCAGGCTGCGCCAGAATCATATAAGCGGAAACCACGCATAAGTAGTTGTTATACGCGAACAGCAGCCCCGATCCCCCTACGGGAATCCAGCTTCGCGCCCGCTCCTTTCCCTCCGCGCTCCCATCCGTCAGCTCCGGCAGCAGAACGCAGAACGCCGCGCAGTATTCCAGAAACACCAGCGCGCTGTAGGCAAGCCTCATCCCATCCAATACTTCATGATCTCCTTTTTCACCCTTTCCAGCCTCTGCTGTTTTACGGGGAGCTTATCGTCATTCCGCATCTCCACAAATCCGTTCTGCAGTTTCATGACATGACAGATATTCACCGCCGTGTCCCTGCTTATTTCCAGGAACTCCCGCGCGTTCAGCTCCTTCAGCAACGCCTGAAGGGACTTGCGCACAAAGCTGGTTCCGCGTTTGTGGTAGATGCGGACGTATTTTTCTTCTTTTTTCATCCAATAGATTTCATCGTAGGGAATCTTTTCCACATCGGTATAGTGGGCGGTCACATAGCTCTTCTGTCTTTTTCCTGCCTTGATCCTTGGCAGAAGGACGTCCAGGGCCTCGGAGAGCTTCTCCTTCATGTGCTTCTCCTTTATGATGTACCGTCTGGCTTCCACCTCAAAGGCCTGGATGGAATACTCGGCGTGGGAGGTTACATAGACAATGGGCGGCTCCATTACGCGTCTGCGGATTTCCCGGGCAACCCCGAGTCCGTCGATTCCCGGCAGCTCCATGTCCAGAAAAAACAGGTCGAAATCTTCATCCTGATCCAGCTCCGCTAGCAGGGAAAAGGGCTTTTCATACAGAAAAACGCTGTATTTCTCCCCCCGCCTTTCCAGTTCCTCCTCAAGAACGGCGCCAATCTGGCTTCTGTCGCTTTCGCTGTCGTCTAAAATCGCAATCTTTATCATAATCCCACCTCGCCCTCTCCACGCAGACCAAGCAAAGAGCATTCCGAAATGAACCGATACCCTATTGTAGCATATTTCCGCCGGGCGCGGGCAATTTTGTCCCTGAACGCGGGAATTTTGTCCTCGAATTGTTTTTCCCCTTACATATCAAATAGTTCGTCGAATGAAATCTTGAAGTTTGGAAACATAACCAGTTGCAATGCTTCCTTATTGCTTTCCGTGACCGTATTAAAAAGGTATGGATAGCTTGTCCCATCCTCTTTGAAGTCGAAAAGGTATATTTCCACGCTCCGTTTGCGCCAGTCCACAAGCCAGCACTCCGATACGCCTACTTTGCAGTATATCTGAAGCTTTTCCCCCCGGTCATATTCCTCTGTGCTGTTTGACAGCACCTCCATTACAAAGCGCGGAATCCCCGTAAACGAGACATTCTTCCGATCCCGCATATTGCAGATAATCGACGCGTCCGGAATAATCACCTGATCCCCGTTTTCTTTCCATTGGTACGGAACTCCGTCTCCAAATACTCTGCACAGGCTGTCTTTAATCTGTCCGCCGATTTTGATTACAAAGTTATTGACCACGATGGAATGCTCTATATATACTTTTCCTAAATCTTCCACAGGTACCGTATTCATTCCGATCCCTCCTCTCTGATGAAAGTATAGCAAACCCGGCTTTAAAAAACAACCTCCCCGCAGCGGCTTGCCAAGGGCCGGGGCCCCTGGTAAAATGATGGCAGCGTGATTTTGCAGGGAGGGATTCACCATGGGTTTGGAAATACAAAAAACGCTTCCGGACAGCCGGACGGACCGTATGCGGCAGCTTGCGGAAGCCTGCCTTGCCGGGGGCCGCGCCAGGAAAACCGAAAGCAGTCCGTTTTTCGAAGCGTATGCCCGCCGCCGGGGCCTGAAAAGCCGCAGGGCGCTGGACGCCGCCGTGTTTCGCGCAATGTACGGCCGGGAGCCCCAAAGGCAGGATATTCAGCGCGTGCGCTTCTGGCGTCTTGGCCAGCATCTCCCGCGAAGCCGGGAGGAGGCGGTTCTGCTGGGCCGGGCTCTGGATCTGTCCGGCGCGGACCTGAACGCCTTTCTGACGGAGGAGCTGTGCTTTTCTTCCCTCCGTTTTGGGGCTTCACCGGACAACGGCCCCTTTCTCTCCTCCCTTTTTCGGGAATACCTGTGCCAGATTCCCCCAAAGCGCCTTTGTCTTCTTGGAATTGAGGCGGGCAAGCAGCGCCATTACGGCCGGCATATCCTCTACGCCGACGCCATCGACTGCATCGCCCTGTCCCCGGAGGTCCGCCGGGTACACTACCGGGAGCATCTCTACAGCCAGAATTTTTCCGGGGAATTTAAAAAATATTTTTCCGAGCCCGCCCTGCTCTCCCGGGAGACGGCCCTGCGCCTGCTTCTGCTCCTTCTGATGCCGGATGTGGATGCCGACGCCCTCAACGCGCATCTGAAACGTCTGGGCTTCGCGGCCTTAAATCCGGCGCGGGCCTGGAACGGGCATGCGGACGCGGCGGTTCTGGGAATCCTGGAAATCGCCGACAGCCAGAAAACAGGGCGGCGGGAAGCGGATAAAGAGCGGATGAAAGAGCTTTTATCGGAATACGACCGTCTCCTTGTAAAAAAGCTGGTGCAGGCCAAAGCCGACGGGGACGGCTGCGGTCAGCGGCTGGCAAGGAGCCTTCGGTTTATGAAATTCCGGTCTTTCGGAGAGGAGCGCCATGGAAAAGAACATCGCGGATAAAGCCGCCAGGTGGCTGGCAGAAAAAGAGACGGGAAAGCCCATACGGGAATGCTTTGGCGAGGCCCCTTTCGCGTACCGGGACTGGCTTTTGATTCCCGGGGAAAAACAGAACCCGCGCCTTCCGGAAGGCGCGGAAGAGGAATGGAACGCCCTTCTCCTGGATGTGTTCGCCAGGACGGTCGCCTACCGGAAACCGGAGACGGTTTTGTGGGACAGGCTGGAACGCCTGGCACAAACCCTTCGCCGGACTTCGGAAAAAGAGAAGGGCGTCGCTTTGGTTCTCCGGGATAACCAGGCGCTTTTCCCGCCGCCTCCCCTTATCGGCAGGGAAGCGGAGCTTTTGGAAATTCATGGGATTCTGGAAGCAAAAGGCCGTCTCCTTCTCTGGGGAATGGCGGGAATCGGCAAGAGCGCCCTGGCCAGAGCCTACGGCGCCCGGTACCGGGATACCTATGCTTCCATTCTCCTGATTCCCTGCGAATGCGGGCTGCGTAAGGCTCTGGCCGATGACGGCCTTGTGAATATCAGCGGCCTGCGCTATCTTCCCCGGGGCAAGCGTGCCGAGCAGGGCTGGTATCTTCGGAAAAAGCTTGCCTGCCTGCGGGAAAGCACAGACTCCCGCACGCTTTTGATCCTGGACAATCTGGACCCGAAAGATCCGTACCTGGAAAAGCTGCAAAGCCTGCCCTGCCGCCTTCTCATCACCTCCCGCGCCGGCGTCCCGGACAGCGGACTTCCCCAGATGCGGGTGACCGCCGTGACGGATCATCTGCTTTCTCTTTTCGAAGCTTACGCGGGACAAAAGGCGACCCGGGAGGAGGAACCGCTGATTCTCCGGCTGGCGGACACGGTTTACGGAAATACGCTTCTGATCAAAAATATCGCGGGACAATACCGTGAATCCGGCAAAAGCCTCCAAAACTTTCTGGAAGGGGCGGACGTTTCGGGCCCGGATCTGTTTGGCCTGTCTGCGCTCAGTCCAAAGGAACAGCAGCTTTTGCGGGAAGCCTCCCTTCTTCCCCTTTTCGGGATCCCCCTGGAGGAATTTGCCCGGTACGCCTCCTGCGCCTCCCAAAGCCGGGTGGAAAGTCTGGCAAGACGCGGGCTTTTGGAATACAGTCCTGCGGCGGGCCGGATTTCGCTTCATCCTCTGGTGAAGGAACAGATCCGCAGGCTTTTAAAGCCGGACTGTTCAAGCTGCAGCGCCTATCTCTCTGCCTTCGCCCGCCGCCTGAAGGGCTACTGGAATTTCCCCGCCCGGGAAAAGGAAGGGTTCCGGCAGCAGATTCTGTCCGTCCTCACGGCTCTGCCCGAGCCAAAGCTCTGCGCCCTGGACAGCCTGTTTGTACTGGCGGACCTGCTCTGGCAGATGGGCGAATGGGACGCCGCCGAAGCTTATGTCCGCAGGCTGTACCGCTTCTGCCTGGATACCGTCGGAGCCGTCCATCCCCTCACCGCAGCGGCAGCGAACCTTACGGCCTCTGTTTTCTATAATCGGGGACGTTTCTCCCAGGCCGCCCTCTGGCATCAGAAAACCTGGGAGGCCTACGCGCCCATTCCAGACAAAGAGCCCTTTTACGAAGCCCTGTATCTGGTAAAGTACAGCCGGTGTTTTCGGTGGCAGGGAGAGGACAAAACAGCCGATGCCTGCCTGAACCAGGCAGAACGTATTTACGAGAACGCAATTCAGGAGGAAGCGAATCCGGAAAAATACCAGTGCGCTCTGGTCAACTATTACATCGAGCGCTGCCGCCAGAACCGGGAACAGAACCGTCCGGCAAATGCCCTGTCCTGGTGCGAAAAGGCGGACGCGCTGTCGAAAAAGCTTGGAGGACGGCCGGCCACCAGAGCCTACCTTCTCCATGACGCGGCGCTCCTGCTGCGAAAGCTTGGAGAACCGGAAAAAAGCCTGGACCGTATAAACGAAGCCATGGTCTGCGCCAGGCTTGCCCTTAGCCCGGAGTCTCCGGAATTTCTGGAGATTTCCCGGGACTGGAAAAAGATGAATTCTTAGATTCTTTGCAAAAAAAGTTCATCATGCTAGAATCAAGATACGGTAGCTTACCGGCAGGCTTCTGTGTTTTCCGCGCGGCCCCGAATCTTTAATATGTGTGAGGTTATGAGATGAAAGAAAAACGTATGATTCAGAAAGTTTTCCCGTTCATCGCGCTTTTCGCGCTGTTTCTGTGTCTGGCTTCTTCCAGGGCGAACGCGGATAACGCAGACCTGGGAGGAGTCACCTTTAACATTTGGTACAAGGTCTGGAATGAGAATTTCGGCTTATCCTACCTGACCTGCAAGGACGAGCCAAAGCCCTTTGTTATTCAGTACGGAACCGAGACTGTTTCGATCTCCCCTAAGCAGGTTTATCCTTATAACCCTGAAATTCCAAACAGCAATTATTACGAGTACCCCCTAACCCAGCTGAAAAACGGCTGGGAAAACGGCGTTCCGATCAAGCTGGTGAGCGTTCCTGTGCCGGACGGATATGAACTCTGCTTCTCCGGCCAGCCGGTGCTCACAGCGGACAGCGGCTCCCAGAGCCGTTATGTCTCCTGTACGATTTCCATTAAAAAGGCCGGAGAAAAAGTTACCATGGATACCCGCTATTCCTTCAGCTGCGACATTGAAGTCACAGACGGAAAGCCGGAGGTCATTGTAGAGCACAATGGCATCCCCCTGACCGAAGGAATCGATTACACCCTTTCCTGGAAATCCCTGCCCGGCGGATACCGCCTGCAGGCAGTGGTTACTGGAAAAGGCGGCTATACAGGAACGCTGACAGATGAGGTTTTCACAAGCCAGCTGAACGCGGATACCGCGGCGGCCCTTATGGGAAAAGAGCCGGACAGCGGCGACAAGGGCAGCAGTTCTTCCTCTAATACGGACAAAAACACTGGAAGCTCCGCTTCCACCGTCCTCAAAAAAGGCCAGACCGTCACCGTCGGCAATTACCGCTATAAAATCACAAAAGTTTCCGGGAAAAAGGGCACCGTATCCGTCGCCGGCCTGAAGAATAAGAAAACAACCTCCGTCAGCATTCCCTCCACGGTAAAAACAAAGGGCTATACCTTCACTGTGACCGCTGTGGGAAACAAGGCTTTCAAGGGCAACAAATATATGAAAAAGGTTACAATAAGCAAAAAAGTAAAGACCATCGGTTCCGAGGCCTTTTACAAGTGTACCGCCCTTACCTCCGTCAAGCTTTCCTCCGGCACGGCTTCCGTGGGCGCGAAGGCCTTCTACGGATGCAAAAAGCTGAAAACCCTTTCCCTTCCGGGGACGCTGACCGCCATCGGCGATTACGCCTTTTATTCCTGCTCATCGCTAAAGACCCTGTCCCTCCCGAAGGGCTTAAAGACCATCGGCAAATCCTCCTTCGCGAAATGCACCGGTCTTACCAAGGTTACCATCCCTTCCACGGTAACCACCGT
>DVIQ01000109.1 GCA_018711185.1 Candidatus Limivivens intestinipullorum
GAAGTCTCAGACACGGTAAGGAAAGAATAACTTCTGATGGAGAGGGAATCCCTCCTTCAGTTATTCATTTAGACTTTGTAACTATTAACCTGTAGTCATTATTGACTACACCATTATTATACTAGGAGGAAGCAAAATGCAGGTATTTTCTGAGATGGCCTATGAGAGGCCGGACATGGAGGAAACCCTCCGTTTTATTGAGGACAGCGCCCGGAAAGCTGCCGGGGCGGACAGCTACGAGAAGGCCAGGGAGATTTTTCTGGAGCTTTTAGAGAAGCTGCGGCATGTGAGCACCATGGAGACCATTGCCAGCATACGCAATACGGCGGATATGACCGACGTGTTTTATGAAAAAGAGATGGAATATTTCCATGCGGGCAATCCCAGGCTGGAGATCGCCCGGGAGGCGTTTTACAAAGTTCTGCTGGAATCTCCGTTTCTGCCGGATTTTCAGAAAGAATTCGGGGAGATTTATTTTAAGCGCATGGAAAACGCGGGCCGTCTGACCAGCGAAAAGAATGTGGAGCTTCAGGTGGAAGAAAGCCGTCTCTCCCAGCAGTACGCGAAAATCTCCGCCACCTGTACCGCAAAATTTCACGGGGAAACCCTGAATTTTTACGGACTTTTGAAGAAAATGCAGGATACGGACCGCGGCGTGCGCCGGGAGGCCTTCGCTGCCTGGGCGGATTTGTATGCCTCCGTGTCAGGACAGCTCGATGAGATTTATTCCAGGCTGATCGAAGTGCGCTGCGCCATGGCGGAGAATCTGGGATTTTCGGATTATGTGGATATGGCGTATCAGAAAAGGGAAAGGTTTGACTATGGAAAAGAGGATACCGCCCGCTTTCGGGAGCAGATCCGCCGCTTTGTGGTTCCGGTGTGCCAAAAGCTCTTTGAAGAGCAGAGGAGGCGCCTGGGGCTTTCCAAACTTTGCTATTATGATGAAGCCCTGATCTATCCGGAGGGAAATGTGGAGCCTCAGGGGACCGAGGAGGAGATGATTGCCAAAGCCGGACAGATGTACCGGGAGATGTCGCCGCAGACCGGGGAATTTTTTGACTTTATGCGCAGGTATCAGCTTTTTGATCTCACCACCCGTCCGGGAAAGCAGCCGGGCGGATACTGTACCTTCCTGGAAGAGGAAAAGGCACCCTTCATTTTCTCGAATTTTAACGGAACCAGCGCGGATGTGGACGTGCTGACCCATGAGGCGGGCCATGCCTTTGAGGCCTATACGGCTTCCCGGCAGATTCCTCTGACGGAGCAGGCGTTTTCCACCGCTGAGATCGACGAGATCCACTCCATGTCCATGGAATTTTTCGCTTATCCCTGGATGAACCTGTTTTTCGGTGAAAAAGCGGACAAGTATATTTATGCCCATGCCGCGGACGCCCTGCGGGTGATTCCCTATATGGCCTGTGTGGATGAGTTTCAGCACCGGGTTTATCAGCAAAGGCTTACGAATCCGGATGAGCGCTACCGGACTTGGAGGGAGCTTGAGAAGATCTATCTGCCCTGGCGGGAATACGACGGGTGTGAGTTCCTGGAAAAAGGCGGATTCTGGATGCAGAAGCAGCATATTTTTCTGTATCCCTTTTACTATATCGATTACGCCCTTGCTCAGATGGGAGCCTTTGAGTATCTTGCCCGGATGCAGAAAAACCGGACTGCGGCCTGGGAAGATTATCTGAGACTGTGCCGGGCGGGAGGTAGCAGAGGGTATTTTGAACTTTTGAAAATCGGAAATCTTTCCAATCCCTTTGCGGGAGGAACGGTGGAAGACATAATGAAAGGTGTGGAAGCGTTCCTGGGCCAAGCCGCAGTGCGCGCGGGAATGTGAGCGCCGGGAGGGAGAAAAGGATGGTAAAAGCAGCGAAGAGCGCGGATGCCGGAGCGCTGGCAGAGTTGGCGGTACGGCTGTGGGAGGGTCATACGGTCCGCAAGCTGGAGGCAGAGTTTGCGGAACTGCTCGAACAGGATACCTGCGCCTGTTTCCTGATTTTTCAGGAGGACGCGGAAGACTGCCCGGTGGGATTTGCCCAGTGTCAGCTTCGTTTTGACTACGTGGAGGGTACCAAAACCAGCCCGGTGGGGTATCTGGAGGGAATCTATGTGGACGAGGACTGCCGCCGGCGGGGCGGCGGCCTTGCGCTTCTGCAGGCATGTGAGAAATGGGCGGCAAAGAAAGGATGCGCCGAGTTTGCCAGCGACTGTGAGCTGGACAATGAGCTGAGTTATATGTTTCATCGAAGCGCAGGTTTTGCGGAGGCAAACCGGATTATCTGCTTTACGAAAAAGATCGCGTTGTAACGCGCGGCCGGGAAAGCATATTTCCCGGCTTTTTACGTCTTGAAAAAATACTTGACTTTTTATTCTTACAAGTGTAAGATTTTCTCATCGGCGCAGCCGATTTGTAATGAATTTTGCGAGCAGCAGGAGGAAGTCATGAAAAAGAAAAGGCGTAAGTATACTTTTTTTGCCGGGGTCAGCGCCGCGGCGGTTCTCGCGTTCGCTCTTGCCGCCGCGGTCTGGTTCGGAACACGGACGAAGAGAGGGCCGCAGCCGGCGGAGCTGCTTTTGGAATATATGGATAAGGTTTCTTGGGGGGATTATGAGGCAATGTATGAAATGGTGGACAGAGGAACCATGCAGCGGATGGGAAAAGAGGCCTTTATCAGCAGAAATCAGAGGATTTATGAGGGCATTGAAATGGAAAACATGCGGGTGACGGTGACGGATTATGAGGAGACGGAGCATCTGGTGTCCTATGCCACGGTTTTTGACACGGCGGCGGGGGAGATTTCCTTTGAAAACCAGGCTCTTTTCGTGCGGGATGAAGACAGCTGGCGTTTAAAGTGGCAGGATGGCCTGATTTTTCCGGATTTGAAGGCCTCGGATAAGGTGCGGGTCTTTGTGACGCCGGCAAAGAGGGGAGAAATTCTAGACCGGAACGGCCGCGTTCTGGCCGGAGAGGGTACGGCTTCCTCTGTCGGCATTGTGCCGGGAAAGCTGGAAAACAAAAATCAGGATATAAAAGAGATTGCGAAGATACTGGAAATTGAGCCGGAGACCATTGAAAAGGCTCTGGAAGCGGCATGGGTGAAAGAGGACTCTTTTGTGCCGATCAAGACGCTTCCGAAAGTGGAGGAGACGGATCTTTTCAGCCGGCAGGAGGACGCTTGGCAGGAGAAGCAGCGCCAGGAGGCGCTGCTGGAAATCCCCGGGGTCATGATAACGGACACAAGCATCCGGGAATATCCTCTGGGAGAGGCTGCTTCCCATCTGACAGGGTATGTACAGAACGTGACCGCGGAGGATTTGGAAAACCATCCGGGCCAGGGCTACCGGTCCGACAGCGTCATCGGCCGCAGCGGAATGGAAAGCCTGTTTGAAAAGGAACTGAAAGGACAGGACGGATACCGGATTTCCATCTTGGACGGAGACGGTGAGGTGAAGAAAATTCTGGCGAACCGGATCGTTCAGGACGGAGAGGATATCCGCCTGACTATAGACGCGGAGCTGCAGACGGCGCTGTATGAGCAGTTCCGGGAGGATAAGGGCTGTTCTGTAGCCATGAACCCCTATACCGGTGAAGTCCTTGCCCTTGTCAGCACGCCTGCTTATGACAGCAATGATTTTTTGCTCGGTCTTTCCCAGGAACAATGGGACGCCCTGAACGAGGATGAGAGAATGCCGCTCTATAACCGCTTCCGGCAGACCTGGTGCCCCGGATCGGTTTTTAAACCGATTACCGCGGCGGTAGGGCTGGATGGCGGAACGCTGAATCCGGCGGAAGATTTCGGAAACGAGGGGCTTGCGTGGCAAAAGGACACCTCCTGGGGCAACTATTTTGTGACAACCCTGCACGCTTATGAACCAGTAACCCTGGAGAACGCCATGGCGTATTCGGATAATATTTATTTTGCGAAAGCGGCTCTTGCCATTGGAGCGAAAAATATGGAAAAGGCTTTGGATGGTTTGGGATTTGGGCAGGAAGTACCCTTTGAGATCGTGATGCCGGCGTCTTCTTATTCGAATACGGAGCATATTGAGACGGAAATTCAGCTGGCGGACAGCGGATATGGCCAGGGCCAGATTCTGGTGAATCCTCTGCATCTGGCCTGCCTGTATACGGCTTTTTGCAACGGCGGGGACGTGCTGGCACCAAGCCTGCTCTGGCAGAAAACAGCCCGGCCGCAGACCTGGATGGAACAGGCAGTAAGCGAAGAAACGGCAGCCGCGGTTCTGGAAACGATGAAAAAGGTGATAAGCGATCCCCAGGCTACCGGATACGGGGCCTTCCGGGAGGATCTTCCCCTGGCGGGGAAGACCGGAACGGCGGAGATCAAAGCCTATGCCGGGGATACCACCGGGACGGAACTCGGATGGTTTGCGGTATTTACCGCCGACCCAGCCGCCGAAAAACCCGTTCTGCTGGTGAGCATGGTGGAAGATGTAAAGGAGAGAGGGGGAAGCGGCTACGTGGTGGATAAGGTAATGGAGGTCCTGGGAGCGTGAAGTCTCCCGGGGCTTATCCTGGCGCCTGCCGCCCCCGGGAATATTGCTCAAGGATTTTCGCCAGCTGCGCGTAATCAATGGGTTTTGGTATGTGGGCGTTCATGCCCGCCTCCGTGGTTTTTGCGATGTCCTCCGCGAACACGTTGGCCGTAACGGCAATAATGGGGATTGTTTTCGCGTCAGCCTTGTCCAGGGCGCGAATTGCTTTGGCGGCGCTGCAGCCGTCCATAACCGGCATCTGCATATCAAGAAGAATGGCGTCGATGCTGCCCTCCGGCCTGGCCTGATAGATTTCCACAGCTTCCATTCCGTTCCATGCCTGGAGGACGGAGGCGCCCATCATGGTCAGATATTCTGTGGCGATTTCCATATTGATTTCGTTGTCCTCGGCCAGAAGCAGTGTTTTTCCGGCAAGGGTGTCCGTGGATTGATCCGGCGACGGCTCAGGGGCGTCGCCCTGGGGGGACTCGGCGATTCGAAGCGGCAGAGTTACGGTAAAGACGCTGCCCTCACCGGGGGTACTCTGGACAAGGATCTCCCCGCTCATCTGCTGAACCAGCGCCTGGACAATGGGCATGCCAAGGCCGGTGCCGGTGATTTTTCTGGCGGTGAACAGCGTCTCTCTGGAAAACGGCTCAAAGATGTGTTCCAGAAATTCCGGGGACATGCCGATGCCTGTATCGGCCACTACGATCTGATATTTTCCGTGGCCCTGCCGGAAATTCATTTCTTTTACGGAAACGGTAATCCGCGCGCCCTCACCGCTGTATTTGACGGCGTTGGAGATCAGATTGTTCAGCACCTGGGTCAGACGGACCCAGTCGCAGAATATGTCCGGGTGATCCAGAGAAAAATCGGTCTGCAAAAGCTTCTTTTCCTCCTGAACCTGCGCGCGGAACATGGAGACGCAGTCCTCCACGCATTTTACAAGGTTCATGGGGGCGTAATCCAGAGAATTTCCTTTCTCATGCTCCAGTCTGGACATGTCCAGCACATCGTTTACCAGATTGAGAAGCTGTTTGCCGGACTGTTCGATTTTCATAAGATAGTCTTTTAACTGCTCTCTATCGTCCGGATTTTTCAAGGCCAGACCGGAGAGGCCGATGATGGCGTTTAAAGGCGTGCGCATGTCGTGGGAGGCATTGCTGAAAAACATGGCTTTCTGCTGTACGGTCTTTTTGGCGGTTGCCAGGGCGTTTTCCAGGAGGACGTACTGCTGAAGCTCCTGGCGTTTGTCTGCGTCAATTTCCCGAAAGCACATGATCACCTCGTCCAGATGCATGGCTTTGCTGTAGATAATCTGAATGCGTACCCACTTGTAGCCGTCCGGAAAGAGGCGCTTGAAGTCTCCGCCGAAATCATAGACGCCATCCCGGATGAGGGTGCGGATATTTTCCGGATCAAAGCTTGTCTCAATCTTTTCACTGATCCCGTCCTCCACAATGGTTTCCAGAACGTCCAGCAGATGCCGGTAAGTGCCGGACGCACCCAGAAGAGGTTCCACATCGGGAGAGGATTTGATGGTTTCATAGAGTTCTGTCCGATAATTTATGCGGTAAATAGCATAGTACGAATCGCCCAGGAGCCGGAGTGTGTCGGATATGTGCTGCACATGTCTGGCACCGAAATAACCGCGGATTACAATAAAGGCGGCTGCCGCGGCCAGGGCCGCGCAGATGGCGGCAAGAAAAAGGAGGGTGCTGTCCCAGCCGTCCTGGAGGATGTTGCTTAGGGGAATTGTAATAACCGCCAGCCAGCCGTTGCTCATTTCATGATAGTAGACGCCTCTTTGCCTGCCGTTTAAATCCGTCACAGAGGAATCATAATCCTGAAGCTCGCCGCCTCGAATCTGGGTAACCAGATTTTCAAGATAAGACTGGGCTTCCGGGGAAGAGGTATCGATAACGCTGGCGCTGTACATAAGCTTGTTATCCCGGTCAAAGAGGTAATAGGAGCTGTTTGCCGGCATAGAAGCGCTGTTTTTATGGGTGTGGAAATCATCCAGCGCAATGTCGAAGGCCAGGACGTTTCCGTCCCCTGTGAGCTTTTGGGCAAGGGTGATGATGTTTTCTCCGGTAATGGCGTCGCGGTAGGAATCCGTATAAATAATCCCGCCCTCCGCGGCAAGGGCTTCCTGATACCACTGGGTTTGGGAATAATCATAAGAATCATCGCCTTCCCAGGGATTGGCGGCAATAATTTCGCCTTGGATAACGGCGTAAGGATCTATGATGGGGTTCCCTAATATGGCAGTGAGTTTATCGGAATACTGCTCCAGAAGCCTGCGGGAATCCGATGTCGGCAGCCCCTGGCTGATATTGTCATCTAAATAAGAGGATCCGATTCCGAGAAGCAGAGAGTAGACATTTATGCGGTTTTCTTCTTCCATGGCATAGCTTTCCGCCAGGTAGATTCCCATTTCCTTCGCGTTTCGCAAGAGCTTGTCCCTGGTCAGGATGATGCTCCAAACCAGCAGGATGATAACCGCCGCCAGCAGCGCGAGGCGAATCCAAAGGGGAACCGGCCGCTTTCCTGGCGTTCTGGAAGAGCGTTTCATCATGCAGACCTCCTTTCTGAGTCGAGCTAACTATACCATAAAACAACTGCCGGCGCAAGAAGCGGCAGGCTACGCTGCACAATCCGTTTGCAATCGCCTTCGGCGACGCGAAAAAAGCCATACACGGAAAACTCCGCATATGGCTTTTTGCTTATCGTATAACAGGAAAGAGCAGGAACGCTTATTCTGCAGCCGACTCCTCTTCTGCCGTTTCCTCGACTTTGTTATGAGGCTCTGTTACACTGACAACAATCGTGTCCGGATCGATCATCAGCTCTACATCCTTGTCCTTCGCGATGTCCAGATCGCGGATTCGAACGGAATCGCCGATGCGCATCTCACCTACGTCGATCGTAACCTTTTCTACCAGAGCAGAAGGATATGCCTTAAACGGGATCTCGTGAATATGCTCCTCAAGTATGCCTTCCACTACTTTATCGTGATTATGGAATACCACCATAGCCACCGAATGCACTTTCTCATTGCTGACCAGAGCCTGGAAGTCAATTTCATCAACCTGGCCTTTTATGGGGTTAAAATCAACCTCTTTAATGAGCACATCCATGGACTGCCCATCCACATCCAGCATAATCTGACTGCCCTTCCCGCTGGTCTTCAACAGACGTTCCACGGCGGACTTTTCCATTTTAACTGGAATGGAGCCGGTGATTTCCTTGCCGAATACGTTTCCTGTAACGTATCCTTCCCGTCTTAATTTCTTTGCCTTAATGTCCATGCTACGTTTTTCAGCTTTTAAAGTATTCATTTATCTTTTCCTCCAAAAATCTGATGCTTAGCAGCCTTCCAATTTGAATGCGGACGAAGAAGCGTTTCTTGAACCGGACGCTTTTCACTCACACTGGCAAACAGGTTTTGTTAAGTAATCTTCTTTGATACGTCTTTATTATAGCACCATGAACACAAACAAATTAACCAAAAATTAAGCTTTTTTTGCGGCAAAATTTGAAAATATTCACAGTTCAACGGAACAGGAACAGAACAGTTTAACGCGGGAAAGATTTCTGAATTTTGCGGGCATATTTCCGGAAATCCTCTCATATAGATATACGGGAGGGATGCAGATGGAACATATCAATTCACAGAGATTCAAGCCCTTTGGGGTTGCGGCGGGGCTGATAATTTCCTGCGCTGTGACGGCATTCCTGCTGTTGATTCTGGCGCTTCTGCTTTTGAAGCTGAACCTGGATGAGGAAAAAATCAACGTGGGAATTATTCTGGTCTATATTTTGTCCGCCTTTCTGGGCGGATGGGTGACCGGGAAAAAGAGCGGCAGCAGAAAGTTCCTGTGGGGAATGCTCACGGGCTGCTTTTATTTTATAATTCTGCTGGCGGTTTCCCTGTTGAATGCGGCGGGGGATATTTCTCCCGGAAGGGTGATCACCACCCTTGCCATGTGTCTTGGGGGAGGAATGCTTGGAGGCATGCTGGCCTGAGTCCGCGGCTGCCCGAGAGGCAAAGCCTTGCGGGTAAAACAGGGCGTCTGCCGGAACAGACAGCCCAGATCTGCGCTGTATTGCGCGGACCTGGGCTGAACTGTTGCGGGATTTCGTAACAGTTCAGCCCTGCTGAACCGTTACATGCAAAATCCATTTAAAATCGCCTGCGGCGATAGGATTTTGCACTCCTAAATCACGTTCTTACGGTCCGCGCAGTATGTGCGCGGACCTGGGCTGAACTGTTGCGGGATTTCTTATAAAGAGGCTGATGAGGTATGGATTTTTGAGAAAAGTGTGTTATAATAAAAGCGTCTAGTGGTCAAATCAATGAAAAGTCTGTTCAGACAGTACCCCCAGATTGAAAGATTGTGGCTGAACCTTTCTGCCGCCTGAGGCGGTTAGCATATAGACTGACAGTGTATTATAACGTTTGCCGTCCCGTTTGATGCCGACGGGATTTTCGCATTTTACTTCCTGCCCTGAGACGGCAGCCGGGAGCACCAGCCGCTTGGAAACCACGACGAAGCTAAACGGATACAGTCAAGAAAGGAATCTTATTAGTATGATGAGAGAAAAATACGAATCTTTGTCAGCGGCAGCGCTGAAGGAGATTGCCAAGGCTCGTGGACTGAAAAATATTTCCGCGTTAAAAAAGAGTCAGGTAGTGGAGCGCATGCTTGAAGAGGACGCCAAGGAAGAGGCCCTGGCAAAAGATGCTCAGGCAGGGAAGGCGCATGCGGCAAAGAACGATCCGGGCCGTGAAGGACGAAACGAGCAGGTACGCGAAGAGCAGAGTGAGCCGCGAAGTGCATCCGCGCGAGAAGGGCAGAGTGAGCAGACGCGTGAAGCGCGGGGCACGTCTGTCCGCGAAGGACGAAATGAGCAGGCGCATGAGAGCCGGAGCGCGTCTGTCCGCGAAGGACGAAATGAATCGGCGCGCGAGAGCCGGAACGCGTCGGCCCGTGAAACGCGCGGCGCGGATCAGTCTTACGAGTATCGGAACGATCAGAACAAAGCGCATGACAGAACGGAGACTCTGCAGAATCGTGAGGAGGCAGAGGCAGCGCACCTGCCGCAGGAGGACAGGCCCGCGCCGGACCTGGCGCAGCTGGACAGCGGCATGACGGTGGAAGGCATTCTTGAGGTGCTTCCGGACGGTTATGGATTTATCCGGAGCAATCAATACCTGCCGGGAGAAAATGACGTTTACGTGTCTCCGTCTCAGATCAGACGGTTTAACCTGCGTACCGGCGATCTGATCGCCGGAAATACCAGAATCAAGACGCAGCAGGAGAAGTTCAGCGCCCTGCTTTATCTGAAATCTATGAACGGCATGCCCCCCGGAATCGCCTGCCGGAGGACAAACTTTGAAGATATGACTCCGATTTTCCCAAATCAGCGCCTTCGCATGGAGCGTGACGGAAAAAACGTGGCTATGCGGATTGTGGATATGGTTTCGCCCATCGGAAAGGGCCAGAGGGGAATGATCGTCTCACCGCCCAAAGCAGGAAAAACCACGCTGTTAAAAGAAATGGCCAAGTCCATTCTTCTGAATGATCCGGATATCCATCTGATTATTCTTCTGATTGATGAACGGCCGGAGGAAGTGACGGACATTCGGGAAGCCATAACCGGCGACAATGTAGAGGTCGTTTATTCCACCTTCGACGAGCTGCCGGAGCATCATAAGCGGGTATCCGAGATGGTCATTGAGCGGGCGAAGCGTCTGGTGGAGCACAAAAAGGATGTGGTGATTCTGCTGGACAGCATCACGCGCCTGGCAAGGGCGTATAATCTGACGGTGCCCCCCAGCGGCAGAACGCTGTCCGGCGGTTTGGACCCGGCGGCTCTCCATATGCCAAAGCGCTTTTTCGGCGCGGCCAGAAATATCCGGGAGGGCGGGAGTCTCACGATTCTGGCGACAGCTCTGGTGGATACCGGAAGCAAGATGGACGATGTGGTATACGAGGAGTTTAAGGGCACCGGAAATATGGAGCTGGTCCTTGACCGGAAGCTTTCCGAACGCCGGGTATTCCCTGCCATTGACATTCCCAAATCCGGTACGAGAAGAGAAGATCTGCTTCTGGACCGGGAGGAGCAGGAGGCGGCCTACATTATGCGGAAGGCCTTAAACGGAATGAAGTCCGAGGAAGCGGTTGAGAATATCCTGAATATGTTTGTCAAGACCAAAGACAATAAAGAATTTGTATACATGGTGCGCAGACAGCGTTATATTTAACCGCGAAGAGGAAAGGAAGGAATACAGATGAAGATAGGTTTTATTGGATGCGGAAATATGGGCGGCGCCATGATGCGCGGCATTCTGGACTCCGGGAAATGCCGACCGGAAGATATGATGGCGTCGGACGCTTCAAAGGCGATGCTGGATATGAGAGAAAAGGAGCTGGGAATTTGCGTGTCATCGGACAACTGTGAGACGGCGGCTTTTGCCGACGTGCTGTTCCTGGCTGTGAAGCCCCAGTACTATCATGACGTGATTTCTCAGATTCGGGATACGGTCTGCGGCCGGCAGGTGATCGTCACCATCGCTCCCGGAAAAACCCTGGAATGGTTGGAAGCAGAGTTTGGGAAACCCTTGAAAATAATCCGCACAATGCCCAACACCCCGGCTATGGTAAAGGAAGGCATGACGGGGATGTGCCCGAACAAAAACGTGGGAGAAGAGGAGCTTTTGGCGGTGCGTGACATTTTTAGCGGATTTTCCAAGACAGAAGTGATCTCCGAAAATCTGCTGGACGTCGTAACCGCTGTGAGCGGCAGTTCTCCGGCCTACGTGTTCCTGTTTATTGAGGCCATGGCGGACGCGGCGGTGGCCGACGGCATGGCAAGAGCCCAGGCGTATAAGTTTGCCGCCCAGGCAGTCCTTGGAAGCGCGAAGATGGTTTTGGAGACCGGAAAGCATCCGGGGGAATTAAAAGATATGGTATGCTCCCCAGGCGGAACTACCATCGAAGCCGTGCGGGTGCTGGAGGAAAAGGGCCTGCGCAGCGCGGTGTTCGAAGCGATGAAAGCCTGCGTAAGAAAGTCCAGAGAGATGTAGGACGCAGGCCGGTTTGCGGTAACAGTTCAGCCCTGCGGAACCGTTACGGTTTGTATTCTACCGGTTTTTCCGGGCGGAATCGCCGCCCGGCGCAGGGCCGGTGGAGCTTCGCTTTATAAGGCTGGAGTGCAGCAGCAGGGTTCCGATGGATACCTGATTCATCAGGCTGTCCAGAGCATAAAAGCCGGATTTGCCGATCTGTATCCGGTCCTGCCGGATGGTAGTCAGGGGCGGAGAGGTATAGGCGCAGAAGGGGAGATCATCGAAGCCGATGATGCTGAGATCCTCGGGAATCCGGCGGCCAAGCTGGCCGCACTGGAGGAGCGCCGCGCTGGCGATCTGGTCGTGGCTGCATAAAATGGCGGTCATTCCCATATCCAGAAGCCTGGGGAGGTGTTTTTCCAAAAGCTGTCCCAGATAAAAGGAAGTGGCCGCGCAGGTGGATTCCGCGTGAAGGCTGTTCTGACGCAGAGCCTGAAAAAAAGCCTTGTGGCGCACCTGCATGATATAGGAACCCAGAGCTGTGCTGAGGTATCCGATTCTCCGGTGGCCAAGCTCCTTTAGATAGGCCACCGCCATTTCCATCCCTTCATAGTTGTCCGCGCCGACATAAGCGGTGGAGGGATTGGCCTTTATGTAGTTATCGTAGAGAACGGTGGGCGTACGGCTGGTTTGAAAATCTTCCATCCACGGATCCTGAAGGGAAAATCCGACCACAAAAGCGCCCGCGTAGCCTTGCCGAAGCATAAAAGCGTCGTAGCGCGCATCTTTTTGGAGCTTCGTATCGGCAGGGATAATATCAACCTGATAGCCTGCCGGTTCCGCCATCTGGCGAAAACCCAGAAGGATTTCATATCCAAACTGATGCGGTTCTTTATATTCCATATTTTCTATAAATACACACACCTTTTTGCCGGTGCTCTTTTGCCGGCGCGTCTTTGTATATCCCATTTCCACCGCGGTTTCCAAAACCTGTTTCTGTAAAGCTTCGCTGATGTCGGAAGCGCCGTTTAAAGCTTTCGAAACAGTACTCTTTGAAATTCCCATTTTATCGGCGATATCCTGCATTGTGGCCATAGAAAAACCCCTTTCGCGGAAAAATAACGGTCAGGCGGTTAAAAGTGTTGCGAAAAATATCGAAACTGCAAGACACAAACGTAATGCCAGAGAAAGAAGCAATCAATTAACTGGTCATATTATAAAGGATATGAAAGAAAAAAGCAATAGGCACAAAGAAAACGGAAAAAAGAATCGAGAAGTTTCGTAAAAGGATAGAGGATAGAAAAAGAGATAACTGGAATAATAGACAAAAAATGTAGGATAAAATTATATAAATTATACGAAACAATGTAAAAACAAGATTTAGCCATTGACAAAATTGCGATTCGGGAGTAATGTGAAGCTATCAGCGAAACATAACGAAACAAAACGAAGGGAGAGGAAGAAAACAATGAAGAAAAAGGTATTGATGCTGCTTGCAGCCGGCCTTTGCGCGGCGTTTCTTTCCGGCTGCGCCTCGGGCGATGATACGGAGAATATCCGCCTGATGGTATGGTCTCCGTCGGAGGACCAGTCCAAGGACAGCGGGGAATGGCTGCAGACAAACTGCGAGGCGTTTGCCAAGGAGCATCCGGAGTGGAATATTACGTTTGTGTACGGAGTCGCGGACGAGGCTTCGGCGGCAAACCAGGTGGCCCAGGACGCGGAGGCCAGCGCCGATGTGTTTATGTTTGCCAATGACACTTTGACTACCATGACCGACGCCAACGCGCTGGTAAAATTCGGAGGCAAGTACCGGGAGGAGATCGAAAGCTCCAATTCCCAGGCGCTGCTGGATTCTCTGATGAAGGACGGAGAACTCTACGGAGTACCATTTACCACGAACACCTGGTTTATGTACTATGACAAGAGTGTTTTTTCAGAAGAGGATATCAAAAATCTGGATACCATGCTGGAAAAGGGCGTTGTGTCTTTCCCCTTTACCAATTCCTGGTATCTGCCGGCATTCTATCTTGGAAACGGCTGTACGCTGTTCGGAGACGGAACAGATGAATCCGCCGGCGTGGATTTCGGCGGAGAAAAGGCGGTGGAGGTAACAAAATACCTGATCCTGCTTGTCCAGAATCCCAATTTTAAGATCGACGCCGATGGTTCCGGACTGGCAGGACTGCGGGACGGCAGCATCAACGCCATGTTTTCCGGCTCTTGGGATGTGAACGCGGTGAAAGAAGCGCTTGGGGATAATATGGGCGTGGCATCCCTGCCAACGTTTACCTTAAACGGCGAGGAAAAACAGATGCTGGCTTACGCCGGAAGCAAGGCAATCGGCGTAAACACCAACAGCAAAAATATGGTGGCCGCTGTGGAGCTGGCCGTTTATCTGGGATCTGCCCAGGCTCAGAGAAGCCACTACGAACTGCGCAGCACGATTCCCTGCAATACAGAGCTTCTCCAGGAGGAGACCTTCCAGAACGATCCGCTGGTAACGGCCCAGAACGATACCTTTGACAATACATCGATTCTCCAGCCCTTTGTATCCGCTATGAATAACTGCTGGACGCCGGTGGAGAACATGGAAAAGGGAATCCGCAACGGAAGCGTGACTATGGAAAATGCTGAGGAGCAGACCCAGGCAATGAACGAGGCAATGAACAGCACCGGCATTTGACGAGGACCAGGGCCTGGCGAGAAACGTCAAATACACCTGAATGACGCGGCGGACGCGTCTAGAGGAGGAAAAAATGGGAATTTTGAAAAAGAGAGTAAATGATTTTCCAACGCCCTACACCTGTGTCAGGGCGATAAAAGAGGGAGGGCCTGAAACGAAGCTTTCCATGGTTCTGATGGGTCTTGGAAATATCATGCATAAGCAGACCCTGAAAGGACTTCTTTACCTGGCGGTTGAAGTCGTCTATGTGGTTTTTATGATTTACGCAGGGCTGGGCTTTATCGGAGGCCTGGGAAGCCTTGGCACCCAGCCCCAGCAGGAATATTGGGATGAAGCCAGTCAGGTCTATATGTACACGGCGGGAGACCAGTCGATTCTGATTCTGCTTTACGGCGTGGCGACCCTGTTTTTGACAGCGGTCATGTTCTGGGCCTGGAGAGGCGCCCTGAAAAGCGCCTACAAAGCCGAGTGTCTGGATAAGGCCGGAAAGCACGTGAATACCTTCGCGGAGGATTTAAAATCCCTCCTGGATGAAAATCTGCACCGGCTGCTCATGACGCCGCCTACCATCTTTATCGGTATTTTCACGGTGCTGCCGCTGATCTTTATGATCTGCATGGCCTTTACCAACTACAGCAAAATCGACAACCACCTGATGCTGTTTGACTGGGTGGGGCTGGACAATTTCGCGGCCCTGTTTGATTCCAGCAGTATCCTGGGAAGCACTTTCTGGTCCGTGCTGGTATGGACCCTGGTGTGGGCGTTTTTCGCCACCTTCTCCAATTACATATGCGGTATGATTCTGGCTCTTTTGATTAACCGGAACGGAACCAGGGCCAAGGGTTTTTGGAGATTCTGCTTTGTTTTAACCTGCGCGGTGCCCATGTTTGTGTCGCTGCTGATTATGCGCACCATGCTTCAGCCGGAGGGCGCGGTAAACGTACTTCTGCGAAATCTCGGGATTATCGCCCAGGACGCCAGTCTTCCGTTTTTCACAGACCCCACCTGGGCAAGGGTGACCGTTATCGTCATCAATGTATGGGTCGGCGTTCCTTATACGCTGCTGCAGCTTACGGGCGTTCTCCAGAATATTCCGGGCGAGCTTTACGAGGCTGCCAAAATTGACGGGGCCAACGCCGTTCAGATTTTTACTAAGATCACTCTCCCCTATATGTTTTATGTGACAACCCCGTACCTGATCGTGACCTTTACGGGAAATGTCAATAACTTCAACGTGATCTACCTTCTGTCGGGCGGAGATCCGGTAACCAACCTGGCTTCCACGGCGGGGAGCACGGACCTTCTGGTAACCTGGCTGTACAAGCTGACAATCGACCGGCAGTATTATAACGTGGGCGCGGTGATCGGCATTCTTACCTTTATCATCCTGGCAGTGGGCGCGCTGTTTACCTACCGCAGAAGCAAATCCTATAAGGAAGAAGGAGGATTTTAAACATGGGCGCAAAAAGAAAGAAATTTATCAAAAACTCCATCGTACATGTGATTCTGGCTGTGCTGGCGGCCATCTGGGTATTTCCGATTCTCTGGGTGGTGCTCACAAGTTTCCGGGCGGAGAAGGGGTCCTATGTATCCACCTTCTTTCCAAAAGCCTTCACTTTGGACAACTATATCAGACTGTTTACGGACACGACGATTCTGAACTTTCCGAAGATGTTCATGAACACGCTGATTATCGCGATTTTCTCCTGCATCATAGCGGCGTTTTATACACTGGCGGTTTCCTACTGCCTGTCCAGGCTTCGCTTTAAGATGCGAAAGCCTTACATGAATGTTGCCATGATTCTGGGGCTGTTTCCGGGCTTCATGTCCATGATCGCCGTATACTTTATCCTGAAGGCAGTGGGACTTACCGAGGGAAATCTGATCCGCGTGGCATTGATTCTGTGCTACTCGGGAGGAGCCGGACTCGGGTTCCAGATTGCCAAGGGCTTTCTGGACACGATTCCCACGGCAATCGACGAGGCGGCGCTTCTTGACGGCTGTACCAGATGGCAGATCTTTTCAAAGATTACCATGCCTTTAAGCAAGCCCATCATTATCTACACGGTGCTGACAGCCTTCATGTCCCCGTGGCTGGACTTTATCTTCGCCAGGGTAATCTGCCGGGCCAATGCCGACCAGTATACCATCGCCATCGGTCTGTGGAGGATGCTGGAAAAGGAGTACATTGACAGCTGGTATACCAGCTTCGCGGCAGGGGCGGTTCTGGTATCCATCCCCATCGCGATCCTGTTCCTGTGCATGCAGAAATATTATGTGGACGGGGTATCCGGCGCGGTAAAAGGCTGATGTTAGAAAAAAGCAGAGGACGCAGTAAAGGCACAAAGGGGCGGCTGCGTTTGATGAAATGAGGAAAAGGAATGAGAACAGCAGAGGAATGGAACGCATATTATACGGACAGCAGTTTTGAAAAATCCTTTTTTTACGGAAAATCCGATCTGGGCTGCAGCTGCGGCCCGGACGGGACCGGATTCCGCCTGTGGAGTCCTCCGGCCCAGGCGGTTTACCTGAACCTTTACCGGGACGGAGAAGGGCTTCCGGCTTTTCGGCAGGTTGCCATGGAGCCGGGGGAAAAAGGCGTATGGAAGTATGAGACTTCCGAGGATCTGCATGGTGTCTATTACGACTATGAGGTGGTCATCGACGGAGAGCGGAACCGGACGGGGGATCCGTACGCGAAAGGAGCCGGCATCAACGGTCAGCGCAGCATGGCGGTGGATTTAAAGAGGACGGATCCCTCCGGCTGGGAAAAGGACAGACGGCCTCCAAGGCCGGTAGAAAACATTGTCTATGAACTTCATGTCAAAGAATTTTCCTGGGACGCCTCCAGTGGGATTCCAAAGGAGCACCGGGGAACATACCGCGCTTTTACCTATACGGACAGCACTCTGAACGGAGACGGGATACATCCGACCTGTCTTTCGTACCTGAAAAATCTTGGCGTTACCTATGTGCAGCTTATGCCGGTTTTTGATTACGGCTCTGTGGATGAGCGTAAGAAGGACGCCTTTAACTGGGGATACGACCCGGTGAATTATAATGTGCCGGAGGGCTCTTATTCTACTAAGCCCGGGGACGGGACCGCCCGGATCCGGGAGCTGAAAGAGGCGGTTATGGCCCTTCACAGCCAGGGAATCCGAGTAGTGATGGACGTGGTTTATAATCACACGTATCACCTGGATTCCTGGTTTCAGAAGACGGTTCCGTGGTATTATTACCGGACCTGGGAGGACGGAACGGTTTCCGACGGCTCTGCCTGCGGAAACGATGTGGCAAGCGAACGGGCCATGTGCGCCAGCTACATTCTGGATTCGGTGCTCTACTGGGCAGAGGAATACCATATGGATGGCTTCCGTTTTGACCTGATGGGCCTTCTGGATACGGAGCTTATGAACCGCATCCGCAGGGAGCTGGATAAGCGGTACGGCCAGGGAGAAATCCTGCTCTATGGAGAGCCCTGGGCCGCCGGTCATACAGCTATGAAAAGCGGCGCGGTTCCGGCCCTGAAGAAAAACCTTTGCTTTCTGGACGCGAATGTGGGCGTATTCTGCGATGATACACGCAATGCTCTGAAGGGCTCGGTCATCGAGACAGAGGAGCGGGGTTTTATCAACGGAGGAGAGGATTGCGAGGAGGGGATTCTCTGGGGAGCCGCCGCCTGGTGCGGGCCGGCGAGCGGCCGGGAATTTCGGGCAAAGGCCCCTTCCCAGATTATTACGTACGCAACCTCCCATGATAACCAGACTTTGTGGGACCGGATCACGGACACAGTGCCAAAAGACCTGTGGGAGAAGATGAACCGGCTGTGCGCCGGCATTTATCTGACTTGCCAGGGAAGTCTCTTCTTACTCTCAGGAGAAGAGTTTAAGCGGACGAAAAACGGTATGGACAACAGCTATTGCGCGCCCATCGGCTTAAACCGCCTGGACTGGAAGCTTGCCTGGGAAAACCGCGGGCTGGCGGAGTATTACCGGGGACTTTTCGCTTTGCGAAAAAAGCTGCCCGGCTTGTGCGACAAAACAAAGGACGCGTGGACGCGGATCCGCGGCGCAAAAAAGGCGCCGGGATTGGTTTCCTTTTTTGTGGACAACGAGGACGAAAACGGAAGCGCCCGGTGGAAAACCCTGTTTCTTGTCTACAATGCCAGAAAAGAAGCGGCGCCTATCGCGCTGCCGGAAGCGAAGTGGGAGGTTCTGGCAGACGGAGAGAACAGCCGTCTGTGGGAAGACCAGGAGGGCGGCAGCGGGAAGGTCTGGCCGCGGGAGCAGGAACGCGGCGGAAAGGGCGGCGCGGGTAAAGCTCCCGGGTACGGTGTCTTGATTCTTGGAAGCAGGAGGCAGATCGATGAAATGGATATACGGTAAGCATGATTGGAAAACCATAGAGAGAGGTCAGGAGAATTGTTTCCTTATGACAAATGGTCTTGGCGGCTTTTCCTCCATGACCATCCTGGGGTCGGCGGCCAGGAATGACCATGCGGCCCTGATGGCCTGCCTCCATGCGCCGAACCAGCGCTGGAATCTGATTCACTGGCTGGAGGAGATGCTGACGGCGGACGGAGAGGAGACGGCTCTTTCCACCCAGGAATTTGCCGATGGAAGCGCCCAGAGGGGATTCGCCTGTCTGTCCTCCTTCTGCTGGGAGGATACGCCGGTATGGCGTTATCAGACCAGGGGGATTGAGATCCGAAAGGAAGCGGCTATGAAGCAGGAGACAAATACGCTGGCCCTTCAGTACCGGATCGGGAACCGGAGCCGGACAAAGACGGTCCTTCGGATCACGCCCTTTTTCCAGTTTGTCCCCAAGGGACAGGATCTGGAACCGGAACAGACCTTCCAGGTAACGGAAGGCGGCGTCTCCTCCCGGGGAATTTCCCTGAGCCTTCGCACAAACGGGGAGGTTCGGAAAATCGAACCCAGGGAGGAAACCCTCTGGTACTGCTATGACGTCTGCGACGGTCGCAGGAGCACTGGAAGAGCCAGAGGACTCCTGGAAATTTTTATGGAGGTCCCCGCGGGGAGCGAAAAAACCCTGGATCTGGTGTTTGAGACGGAGCCAGGGCAGGAGAGTGCCGAGGAGATGATACGCAGACAGAAGGAGGAGCGCCAAAAGCTGACCCGGAAGGCTGGATTTGCCAGCGCCCTTGCCGGGGAACTGGCAAAGGGAGCCGGACAGTTTCTTTCCCGGAGGGAATCCACAAACGGAATGACCATTCTGGCGGGCTTCCCCTTCTTTGAGGACTGGGGAAGGGATACGATGATCGCCCTGCCGGGGCTGTGCCTGTCCACGGGCCGGTTTGAGGCGGCAAAGGACATCCTGCGTACCTTTGCCCACTACGAATGGAAGGGCCTTATGCCGAACCTGTTTCCGGAGGGCGGAAAGGAGCCCATGTACAATACCGCCGACGCGGCGCTGCTTTTTATCAACGGCGTTTACCTGTACTGGAAGGCGTCGGAGGATACGGAATTTGTCCGGGAACTATATCCGGTGATGGAGCGGATCGCCAACGCCTATCAGGAGGGAACCGGGTTTGGGATCGGGATGGATGAGGACGGCCTGATTCATGCCGGTCAGGGGCTGGACCAGGTGACCTGGATGGATGTGCGGGTGGGTGAGATCCTGCCTACGCCCCGTCACGGAAAACCGGTGGAAATCAACGCCTACTGGTACAATGCCCTGCGGATTCTGGAAGTTTTCTCCCGGCTTCTTGACAGAAACGGAGAAAAATGGGGAATGCGGGCAGAGCAGGTAAAGGCGTCCTTTAACCGGAGCTTCTGGATGGAGGAAAAAGGCTGCCTGAAGGATCTGGTATCCGGCACCCCGGCGGACTTCCAGATTCGCTGCAACCAGATCTGGGCGGTGTCCATGCCCTTTGGGATGCTGGACGAGGAAAAAGAACGCCAGGTGGTGGAGACGGTCTTTGAGAAGCTGTATACCCCCTATGGCCTGCGGACCCTGGAAATGGAGGATCCTCAGTTCCATCCCCGGTACGGGGGCGAGATGATGGAGCGGGATCTGGCCTACCACCAGGGTACGGTATGGGTTTTCCCACTGGGAGCCTATTATCTGGCTTACCTGAAAGTGCATCATTACAGCAGCGAGGCCAAGGAAGCGGTGAGAGAGGAACTTGAGGTGCTGGAAAGCGCACTGCGTGAGGGCTGCGTCGGGCAGCTTCCGGAGATTTATGACGGGGAAAATCCCACGGCGTCCAGGGGCTGCTTCGCCCAGGCGTGGAGCGTGGGCGAGATACTCAGAGTCTATGAAGCCTTAGAACGGCGATGAAAGGAGAACTTCGTATGGAACAGTTATTAGCAAGCGCACTTGAGGAAATGTACGGAAAAGGAATCGCCCAGGCATCGAAAGAAGAGCTTTACAGCGCGCTTCTGAAGGTGACCAAAGAAAAGATGCAGGGTATGAAAGCCAATACCGGGAAGAAAAAGCTGTATTATATTTCCGCGGAATTTCTGATCGGCAAGCTTTTGTCCAATAACCTGATTAATCTGGGACTTTTTGAGGAGACGAAAGAGGTTCTGAAAAAATACGGGTTTGATCTTGCGAAGATCGAAGAGGCGGAGCCGGAACCTTCCCTTGGAAACGGAGGACTGGGGCGTCTGGCAGCCTGTTTTCTGGATTCCATCGCCACTTTAGGGCTGTACGGGGACGGCGTGGGACTGAATTACCACGACGGCCTGTTTCTGCAGAAATTCCGGGAAAAAAAGCAGTATGAGGACAAGAATCCGTGGATTACAAAAGATACCTGGCTGACCAGGACCGAGGTAAGCTTCCCGGTGGCTTTCGGGGACTTCACTCTCCAGTCCGTGATGTACGACATCGACGTGCCGGGATATGAAAACGGCTGCAATAAACTGCATCTGTTCGACCTGGACAGCGTGGACGAGGGAATCATCCGGGACGGCATTCAGTTCGACAAGATGAATATTCCGAAAAACCTGACTCTGTTCCTCTATCCGGACGACAGCGACGAGGCAGGACGCCTTCTTCGGATTTACCAGCAGTATTTTATGGTAAGCAATGCGGCACAGCTGATTTTAAAGGAGGCAAAGGAGCGGGGCGCCGATCTGGCCCGTCTGGATGAATACGTGACGGTTCAGATTAATGACACCCATCCCACCATGGTGATTCCGGAACTCATCCGTCTCCTTACGGCAGAGGGCCTGGATATGGATACGGCCATCGCGGTGGTTTCCAAAACCTGCGCCTACACAAACCATACGATTCTGGCGGAGGCTCTGGAAAAATGGCCGGTTTCTTACCTGAGAAAAGCGGTTCCCCAGCTTCTTCCGGTGATTTATGAACTGGATGCCAGGGCTAAGGCAAAGTACCCCGACGAGCGCGTGGCGATTATTGACGGGCAGGACCTGGTGCATATGGCTCATATCGACATTCACTACGGCTACGCGGTAAACGGCGTGGCGGCCCTGCACACAAAGATTCTGGAAGAATCGGAGCTGGCGCCTTTCTACGCCATCTATCCGGAGAAATTTACGAACAAAACCAACGGCATTACCTTCCGCAGATGGCTGGTACACTGCAACCACAGTCTGGCGGAATATTTGGACGAGCTCATTGGCCCGGACTACCGCAGGGATGCCGCGAACCTGGAAGAACTGTTAAAGTACCAGGACGACCCGGAGGTAAAGGAGCGCCTTTTTGACATCAAGCTGGCGGCGAAGCGGGAACTGAAGAACTACCTGAAAGAAACCCAGAATGTGGAAATCGACGAGAACTCTGTGTTTGACATTCAGATCAAGCGCCTCCATGAGTATAAGCGGCAGCAGATGAACGCCCTGTACGCCATCTACAAATACAAGGAGATCAAGAAGGGTCATCTTCCCGCAAGACCCGTTACCATGATCTTCGGGGCAAAGGCCGCTCCGGCCTATGTGCTGGCTAAGGATATCATTCATCTGATTCTCTGTCTGCAGCAGCTTGTGGAGGAGGATCCCCAGGTGCGTCCGTATCTTCGGATTGTCATGGTGGAGAATTACAACGTAACCAAGGCGGAGAAGCTGATCCCGGCCTGCGATATTTCGGAGCAGATTTCGCTGGCATCCAAAGAGGCGTCCGGAACGGGAAACATGAAGTTTATGCTGAATGGCGCGGTGACTCTTGGAACAGAGGACGGAGCGAACGTGGAAATCCATGAGCTGGTGGGAGATGAGAATATCTATATCTTCGGCGCAAAGTCCCGGGAGGTAATCGATCTCTACCAGACCAACGGCTATCATCCGTCCGAGCTTTACAATCAGGATTCTCAGATTCAGGAACTGGTGGATTTTATCATCGGAAAAGAACTGCTTTGCATGGGAGACCCGGTGAGCCTTGTGCGTCTGTATAAGGATATGGTGAGCAAGGACTGGTTTATGGCGCTTTTGGATGTGAAGGACTATATCCGCGCCAAGGAGCAGGCCCTTGCGGACTATGAGGATCGGGACGCCTGGGGCAAAAAGATGATTGTCAATATCGGCAAGGCAGGATATTTTTCCTCAGACCGGACCATCGCGGAATACAACCGGGATATCTGGCATCTGACAGAGGAGTGAGGACTGCCGCTGCCAACGGCAGTGAGCAGTAATGGTCTGCGCGGTAAATGCGCAGGCCTTTTTTTTCACTTGAAATCCTGGCGCTTTTGCGATATAGTTTTGAAGAATACAGGCGCCGCGGCGCGGATATACGGGAACAATCAGGACAGGAGGTTTCGCGGATGAAGTATGGGATTACTCAAAGCCCCATGAAACTGTACGGGCTGAAGACAGCGGATGAGAAACAGGGCAGTTTCTGGAGGCTGGACCAGGAGATTATGGAAAAGATGCCCCAGTACGCGTATCTTGGGCGCAGGTGCTGCGGAGGCCGGGTGCGGTTCTGCACGGACGCGGAGGAATTTCTGGTGCGTATGCAGGTGGCGAGAACGGATGAAGATATTAATATCCCCCTTTCCGGCTCCGCCGGGGCGGATGCCTACGCTGGCATCGGCGTTTCGGCGCGGTATCTGGGGTATCTGTCCCCGGATAAGCACCAAAAGGAGTCTGCCCTGGCGGAAAAGGTGTTCCGCAAAGGACCGGGAATGGAAGTGGTTGTTATCAACCTCCCGCGAAATGAGCATTTGCATTCCATGGAGATCGAGTTTCCGGAGGGCTCCAGGGTTTGTGAGGCGCCGGAGTACCGCTTTTCCAAGCCGGTAATTTTCTACGGCTCTTCCATCACCGAGGGCGGCTGCGCTTCCAGGGTGGGGAATGCCTATACCAGCCTGGTTTGCCGGTGGCTGGACGCGGACTACCGGAATTTCGGTTTTTCCGGCAGTGCCAAGGGAGAGACGGTCTTCGCGGAGTATATTGCCGCCCAGGAGGATATGGGTGCCTTTGTCTATGATTATGATCATAACGCGCCGACACCGGAGCATCTGGAGGCTACCCACGAGCCGTTTTTCCGGATTATCCGCAAAGCCCATCCGGCGCTTCCGGTACTGATGATGAGCAGGCCAAACACAGACGACGACCCGGCGGACGCCCTTGTACGGAGAGAGATCATTCGCAGAACGTATGAGCGGGCCGTAAGTGAGGGAGACCGGAGGGTCTGGTTTCTGGACGGCCACAGTCTGTTCGGCGCGGAGGGAAGGGCGGAATGTACCGTGGACCGGGTGCATCCGAACGCGCTGGGATTTATGCGGATGGCCCAGAGGGTTTATCCGGTGCTCAGAGAAATGCTTCTGGCCTAAGAAAGGGAAATGAATGGGAATTATTAAAGCCATAAAGCTGGCATACGAATACAAAAAATACGACGACGAAGGAAAAGTGGAGTCCACCATCCGGGCTGTGGACGGCGTGGATCTGGATGTGAAAAAGGGCGACTTTGTGGCGATCCTGGGACATAACGGTTCAGGGAAATCGACTCTGGCGAAGCATCTGAACGCCCTCCTGGTTCCCACAGATGGGACCCTGTACGTGGACGGAAAGGATACCAGGCAGGAAGAGAACCTCTGGGATGTCCGCAAGGCCGCAGGGATGGTGTTCCAGAATCCGGACAACCAGATCATTGGCAGCATTGTGGAGGAGGATGTAGGATTCGGACCGGAAAATATGGGCGTGCCCACGGAACAGATCTGGGAGCGGGTGGAAGAGAGTCTGCGCTGCGTCGGCATGTGGGAATACCGGAACGCCTCTCCCAATAAACTTTCCGGCGGGCAGAAGCAGCGGGTGGCCATCGCGGGCGTGGTGGCCATGCATCCCAAGTGCATTGTCCTGGATGAGCCTACCGCCATGCTGGACCCAAGCGGCCGCCGGGAAGTGATACGCACTGTGCGGGCCTTAAACCAGGTGGAAGAGGTGACGGTAATCCTGATTACCCATTATATGGAGGAAGTGGTCTACGCGGACAAGGTGTTTGTGATGGATCAGGGAAAAGTCGTGATGCAGGGGACGCCAAGGGAGGTGTTTTCCCAAGTTGAGACACTGAAGAAGTATCGGCTGGATGTGCCCCAGGCAACTTTGCTGGCTTATGAGCTGAAAAAGGCGGGGCTGGATTTGCCGGACGGGATTTTGAGCAGGGAAGAATTGGTGGATGAATTATGTCAATTAAAATCGAAAATCTGAGCCATGTCTACGGGGAGGGGACCGCTTTTGAGAAAAGAGCTCTGGACAATGTAAGCCTGGAGCTGCCGGACGGGCAGTTCCTTGGGATAATCGGGCATACGGGTTCCGGAAAGTCTACTCTGATTCAGCATCTGAATGGGATTCTGAAAGGAACCTCCGGCGCCATTTTTTTTAACGGGGAGAATATCTACCAGGAGGGCTACGATATGCGCAGGCTCCGGGGAGAGGTGGGGGTGGTGTTCCAGTATCCGGAGCATCAGCTCTTTGAGATCGACGTGTTTACGGATGTATGCTTTGGGCCAAAAAATCAGGGACTTTCCAAAGAGGAGACAGAGGAGCGGGCCAGGGAGGCTTTAAACCAGGTGGGACTTTCGGAAAAATATTATAAGAAGTCGCCCTTTGAACTGTCCGGCGGCCAGAAGCGCCGGGCGGCCATTGCCGGCATTCTTGCCATGCACCCTTCTGTGCTGATTCTGGACGAGCCCACGGCGGGGCTGGACCCCAAGGGAAGAGACGAGATCCTGGATCAGATCGCCGAGCTTCACCGGATCCGGGGGATCACGGTGGTTCTGGTCTCCCACAGTATGGAGGATGTGGCCAGGTATGTGGACCGGATTATTGTCATGAACAAGGGAAAGGTCCGCTTTGACGGTCCTCCAAGGGAGGTATTCCAGCACTATAAGGAGCTGGAAAGCATCGGTCTGGCGGCGCCTCAGGTGACGTACATCGTAAAGGACCTGGAAAAGAGGGGATGGAACCTGGACACCACGGCCACCACAGTGGAGGAGGCCAGAGACGCAATTCTGAAAGGGTTGAAAGCTTAGTATGATCAGAGATATTACAATCGGACAGTATTACCCGGCCGAATCCCCGGTACACAGGCTGGATCCAAGAGTAAAGCTGGGGGCGACGGTGATCTATATTGTCTCCCTCTTCCTGTTTGAATCCTTCGCGGCTTACGCGGTGGCGGCCCTGTTTCTGGCGGCGGTGATTAAGCTGTCGAAGGTGCCGTTTAAGTTTATGGTCAGAGGATTAAAAAGCATCATGATCCTGATGATGATAACGGTGCTTTTTAACCTGTTTCTGACGCCTGGAAATACGGTGCTGCAGATCTGGCGGCTGCAGATTACGGACGAGGGTATCTTTAAGGCAATCTTCATGGCGATCCGTCTGACCCTCTTGATTCTGGGCTCCACGGTGATGACTTTGACCACCACGCCCAATAACCTGACGGATGGCCTGGAGAAGGCCCTGCGGCCTTTGAAGAAGCTTCATGTGCCGGTGTTTGAGATTTCCATGATTATGTCCATCGCCCTGCGCTTTATCCCGATTCTTCTGGATGAGACGGACAAGATCATGAAGGCCCAGACGGCCAGAGGAGCGGATTTCGAGCATGGAAACCTGATCCAGCGGGCGAAAAACATGGTGCCCCTTCTGGTGCCCCTGTTTATCTCGGCCTTTCGCCGGGCCAACGACCTGGCTCTGGCCATGGAGTCCAGGTGCTACCGGGGCGGCGAGGGGCGCACGAAGATGAAGCCTCTGATTTACAAAAAAGCGGATTACGCAGGGTACGCCATTGCCTTTGGGTATCTGGCGGTGCTGATTCTGGTGGGAAATCTGATAAAAGTGTGATGGGCGCGGCAGAGAGAGGATTCTATGAAGCGGATTAAGTTGACGGTGGCCTATGACGGCACGAATTACTGCGGGTGGCAGATCCAGCCAAACGGCGTTACGGTCCAGGAGGTTTTAGAGGGGGCCCTTGGCGACCTTCTGAAAGAGGAAATTCACATCATGGGGGCCAGCCGGACGGACGCGGGCGTTCACGCCCTGGGAAATGTGGCGGTGTTTGACACCGGCGCCCGGATGCCGGGGGACAAATACTCCTACGCCTTAAATACCAGGCTTCCGGCGGACATCCGGATTCAGGAGTCGAGGGAGGTGCCTTCGGATTTCCATCCCAGGTTCGCGAAAACGGTAAAGACCTATGAGTACCGGATTTTAAACCGACGGTTTCCGGACCCCACAAGGCGGCTGTACTCCTTTTTCTATTATTACCCTCTGGACGAGGAACGGATGCGCCGGGGCGCGGCGTATCTCGTGGGAGAGCATGATTTTAAGAGCTTCTGCACGGCAAAGGCCGATGTGGAGTCCACCGTGCGCACGGTCTATTCCCTGGATGTGGAGCGTGAGGGCGATATGATTACCCTGCGCATCCGGGGAAACGGTTTCCTCTACAACATGGTGCGGATTATCGCGGGAACCCTTCTGCGGGTGGGCAGCGGAGCCATGGAACCCGAGAGAGTAAAGGAGATTCTTGAGGCCAGAGACCGCAGCCTGGCAGGAGAGACGGCCAGGCCGGAGGGCCTGACCCTTGTGGGAATCGAGTATCCGGAGGATCCGTAAAGAGAAATGCATGAGAAAAGACACCACAGTTCAGAGACAGGCAAAGAGATCTCCGGTGATTGTATGCACCGGAGATTTTCTCTTTGTACGATCACTGCAAAAGGACTTTCCAGTTACTATTCACAGCAGCCGCAAACACTTGCTGTTTGCGGACAACCGTTCAGCCCAGGTCCGCGCAGTACGGCGCAGACGCGGTATATGACCCGGCGGCGTCTTTTGAACGCGGAAACATGTATTTCGGACACGCTGCCTTGAAAAGGAAAAAACGCCGGGCTATACTGACGGCATCACAGCCGCAGCGGGCGGGAGAATAGGGCAGGCAAAAGGGGGAAAGCAGAATGCAGAGAATTGCTTTGTGCGATGATGACGAGGCGGCTCTGGCCCGTCTGGCAGAGGTTTTAAAGGAAGCGAAGGAGCTTCTTACGGTAGATGTCTACACGGGAGGAAGGCGGCTGCTGGCCGCCCGGAAGGAGTATGATCTGATTTTTCTGGACATCGGAATGCAGGGAATGGACGGCATCGAGACGGCCAGGATGCTGCGAAAGCGAGACAAGCAGGTGAAAATTGTCTACTTGACGGCCTATGAGGACTTTCGTGAGCAGGCGTTTTCGGTTCATGCCTTCGGCTACCTGGTGAAACCGGTAAAGAAAGAGGCGCTGCTGAATATGGTCCGGGAAGCCGGGGCATACAAAAAGATGGAGGAGCCGCCGTGTCTTTTGTGCTTCGACACAGATCAGGGAATCTGTCAGGTGGATGTCCGGGATATTTACTATCTGGAATACAGCAGCCGGAAAATCCGTATGAAAACGAAGGCTGGCGATCTCTGGATGAAGGGGAGCATCGCGAAAATGGGCGAGCGCCTGGAAAAATACGATTTCGCCGTTCCGCATAAGAGCTTTGTGGTGAATTTGTACCAGATCCGGAGCCTGAAGGGCTACGACATTGTCCTGGCGGACGGAAGCGTTCTCCCTCTTTCTCAGAAAAAATCCGCGGTTTTCCGGGAGAAACTGAGCGCGTATCTGGCAAAGCAGCTCTGAGTATGGATTGCGGAAGACCGGGGGAAGAAGGAGATCTTCCCTGGCCGGTGGGAAGGGAGGAAAGAGGATGATCAGTGCTGCCATGGTGCTGAATCAGATTATGGGATTTTTAGAGATCGCCAATCTTTCCGGCTGTGCCGGATACTTTATGGCCAGAAACAGCCGGACAATTTACAGAAAGAAACGATGGTATGTTCTGGGGCTGGCGCTGTACACTGCGGTCAACGGGATGGGGATTTGTTTTGTCAAAGGCATGCTGGTATTTCCCGCGGTGATGCTTCTGGCCGCGGCCCTGGGGGCCTGCCTGTATTCCAGACAGTCCGGAGCGCTTCTTCTGGATATGCTCTGGGCTTTGAGCATAGCCCTGGCGGATTCCTGCGTAAATGTGCTGTCTTCCGTCTGGATCGGCTATTTTGCCTGGGACATTTACCTGTACGGCTCCCTTGCTATGGCGGTTAAAATCCCCGTGGAGCTGGCGGTTACAAAGATACTGGTGCTTTTCGTACAGCGGGAGCGGGCCGGGAAAATACGCTGGTTTCAGGCCGCAGCCGCGGCCGCGCTTCCTGTGTTCAGCCTTTTCTTCTTTTTCAGCCTGATGCAAATCGGAAGCGTTTATCTGGATCTCTACGGCTACCGGCTTTTGGGGATCAACGCTCTTTTGCTGGTGGCGCTGAATATTCTGGACTTTTACGTGCTGTCCTACATGTTCCGGGCGGAAAGGCTGAAGCATGAAATGGAGCTGACCAGAAGACAGAATGAGCTGCAGTACCAGTACTACCGGGAGCTGGAGGAAAAGTACCAGGAATCCCGGAAGGTGATTCATGATGTGAAAAATCATCTGCAGGTTTTGGAGAGCTTGTACGCGGAGGGCCGCCAGCAGCAGGCATCCGACTACGAGGGGGATTTTATCGCGCTTCTGAACCAAATGGGACAAAAGCAGTATTGTACAAACCGGATGCTGAATATGATTTTGAACCATAAGCTGGATCAGGCGAAAACCGCCAAAATTCATGTGGAAACCCAGATCGGGGATGTGGACTGGAGTGATCTGCGGGATCTGGATATCACGGTAATCTTCGCGAACATTCTGGACAATGCCATCCGGGAGGCTGCAAAGGTTCCGGAGGGGTTCCTGACTTTGAAAATCAACGAAGTCCGGGATTTCCGGGTGGTGAGCCTGCGCAATTCGGTTACTTGTCACTCCCTGACCGGTAACCGAAATTCCAGGGCGAAGTCCGGGGAGCGGCAGGGCCTTGGCCTGAAGAATGTCCGGGGCGCTCTGGAAGCTTACCATGGCACGCTGCAGATTTCGGAGGAAGCGGATGCGTATCAGGTAAATCTGATGTTTCCGGCCTCCCCAGCCCCAAAGGATGTCTCGCCGCAGAGCAAAGGCTGAGTCACCGCGGCTGTGCGGGTGATATAGAAAAGGGAGGAAAAGAAAAATGGGATATTACGCAAACGAGGCGCTGCTGCGCTTCCTTTACAAGGCGGGAAAGAAATGGAACTGGCTTTGGCCGCTGCTGGCAGGGGCGCTGTCTTTTGGAATTTCGCAGCTTTTGCTGCGCATACCGATTCTCCAATATGGACTGCCCCGGTTTGACTGGTTTCTGCTGCTCCCATACCGGAATCCGCTGCTGTACGGCTTTTTGCTGGCGTTTACAGCGGGTTTGTTTGAGGAGACGGCCAGGTGGATCGGCTTTCGGATTCTTGGACCAAACCGGCGCGGCTTCCGGGATGGCGTGGTATTCGGACTCGGACATGGCGGCGTGGAGGCGGTTTGGATTTTCTGGATGATGGCAGCGCAGATTCAGGCAGGAATCCAGGCCACGCCTCTTGGCCTTGCTCTGGGCTTCGCGGAACGGGCCGCAGCCGTATGCTTCCATGTGGGGGCTTCCGTTCTGGTGCTTTACGGAGTAAGGAAAAGAAAAATCCGCTGGCTGTTTCTGGCGATTCTGCTGCACACACTTTTGGATATGACGGTGGTACTCGGAAATATCTGGATTCAGGAAGGGTTGATTTGGGCGGCGGGAGCTGCGTTCCTGGGATGGACACTTTTTATGAGAAAGCGTTTTTCAACCGAATCGGGAACACTTCCTGATTCACCGTGAAACAGAGCCGCAGCATAGATAGGAGGAGATCGTATGAAAGAGAGAAATTTGATAAAACAGCAGACGGGCATGCCGAGCTGGTTTTGGAAAGGAAACAAGCCAAAAAGAGGGAAGTGCGTTTGGACAGAGAGATTCCTGGGAAGTGTTTTTTTATTGGCGGTTCTTTGCTTGGGACTGACAGGATGCGCTCCAAAGACAGAACTTGCGGACTGCTTTTCCGAGGAGGAGCTGATTGAAGCGTCGAAGGAAAATATCACTCTGGCGGAATCCGGAGACTATGAGGCGTTTTTGGAAAAGCTGGATCCTGTTGCGCAGGAAGCCCTGACAGAGGAGGTCTATGAGCAGTATCTGAATACTGTGGCCTCTATGGGAGCGTTTCAGGAGTTTGGAGAGTCTGCGGTTGTCGGGCAGACGGATGAAGAGACCGGAGAGAACTACGCGGGCGTAATTTTAATCGCGAAATACGAAGAGGGAAATCTTCAGTACACTTTGGGCTATACTGAGGCTATGAAACTTTTGCAGTTTATGGTAAAGTAATAGAGAGGGTTCGGCGCGTCCTTTTTACCGGAGCAGGGAAGCCTGCGGATTTCTGCTGCGGATATCCCCTTGACGGAATGGAAAAGAGAAGAGCCCCTGTACTCTTGAAATTATGGGAGGATTTTTATGATGAAGAAAAACTGCAAAAAATGGGCGGTATCTCTTGCGGCCGCCGTCTTCGCCAGTATGTCGCTTGGCGGCTGTGTTGTACAGCCCCAGGTGGAGACGGAGCCTCTTGCGGACTGCTTTTCCGAGGAGGAGCTTCTGAATGCATCGAAAGAAAATATTGAGCTGGCGGAGTCCGGGGATTATGAGGCATTTTTGGAGAAGCTGGATCCCTCGGCCCGGGAAGGCATGACGGAGAGTGTTTACCAGCAGTATCTGGATACGGTGGAATCTATGGGAACATTCCATGACTATGTGGATTCGGTGGTCATGGGACAGACGGATGAGGAGACCGGAGAGAACTATGCAGGCGTGGGTCTGACGGCGGAATACGAACAGGGACAGCTTCAGTATATTTTAGGCTACACAGAAGATATGGAGCTTCTGCAGTTCGTGATTCAGCCTGTGGAACAAGGATAAGGCTCTGCCCGGTGTGTGAAAGGGATTCAGGATTGTAAAAAACAGCCGGAAACGCGGAAAAGCGTTTCCGGCTGTTTTTTAAGCCCCGATTTTAATAACGGATTTCACAACCTCCGCTTTGTTGCGGACGCTGGTATCCATGGCGTTCTGAATATCGTCCAGATCGAAGAAATGGGTGGGCAGATGCTTCAGATCGACCTTCCCGGAAGCCACGGCGTCGATGGCCATGGGATAGATATGGCGGTAACGGAAAATCGTCTTAATGGTCAGCTCTTTGTCCGTGGCAAGGCTGGTGGGAAGGGTCATCTCGCCGGAAGCGCTGTAGCCTATCATGACAATGGTGCCGCCCTTTTTCACCATCTGGATACCCTGGCTGATACAGGCCGCCACACCGGAGGTATCCAGCACCAGGTCACAGCCCGCTCCCCGGGTTTGGCGGAGCACTTCCTGAACCGGATCGGTTTTGCTGCTGTTGATGACACCGTCAGCGCCAAGCTCCATGGCCTTTTCCAGACGCTTCTCCATGACGTCCGCTACATAAACCCTGGAAACGCCCATGGCCTTTAAGGCCATCATGGTAACCAGGCCGATGCAGCCGGAGCCGGTGACAACGGCCGTCTGTCCGATGTGGGCGCCGCCTTGGTTCGCGGCGTGAAAACCCACGGCCAGGGGCTCGATCAGAGCGCCCTCAAGGGTGCTGACATTGTCCGGAAGCTTAAAGCACAGGGCCGCTTCATGGGCCACGTACTCCTGAAATACGCCGTCCACCGGCGGAGTGGCGAAAAAGACGACGTCCGGGCAGAGATTATAGCGGCCTGTACGGCAAAATTCACAATGACCGCAGGTTTTGCCGGGTTCTAAGGCTACCCGGTCCCCTGGCTTTAAGTGGGAAACCTTTTCGCCAACTTCCACAACGGTGCCGCCGGCTTCATGGCCCAGAACAAAGGGCGGCTTTACAATATAATCTCCGATTCGTCCCTGCTCATAATAGTGCAGATCCGAACCGCAGACTCCTACATATTCGATTTTTACCAGAACCTCGTCCTCTTTGGGCTGGGGGATGGGACGGGTCGTAAAATCCATCTTTCCGATGTCTGTCATAATCGCTACTTTCATATTGCCTTTCATAATCCAGGTTCTCCTTTCCGTGCTGAAAGCGTGTAACAGTTCAGCTCTGCGGAACTGTTACATGAATCCATTTAAAATGTTCTGGCTTCATTATCTTACCGGGGAAAAGAAATGTCAAGACTTTTATAAAAATAATTTATAAAAGTATTTTTCACTGCTGTATCCTCTTCGCGTGACCGGCGCAGCAGGTGCGCGGCATGAAAAACGCTGCTCAGAGATACGGCATTATACTTATGCGGAAAGCGGGAAAAGACCAGAAAAAAAGGAGGGCCGGGAGAAAACCTCCCGGCATGTATGAAAAAGAAAATCTATGTAAAAAAGGTAAATCACCTTTGTGATAAATAGAATATCCTGCGACTGTGACAAGACTGTGATGAAATAATAAAAACTTTGTGGCGGAATTGCAAAAAAAGGGAAAACGTTGTAAGATGGATTCCAGATAAAAAAGATTGTGATTCGGCGGAAAGGAGCGCGGCAGCTTCATGCAGGTCAGCAGCGTAATGGAAATCAAACAGAAAAACAGAAACCGTATTTACCGGCTTATCCTGGAAAGAGGCAGGATTTCCAAACAGGAGATTGCCTATGCTCTGGGCCTGAGTCTGCCCACAGTGACGCAGAATCTTGTGAGGCTCCAGGAGGAGGGACTTATCGGAGAGGATGGAACCTTTGACTCCACAGGGGGCAGGCGGGCCAGATGCCTGACCTGTCTGTCCAGAGCCAGAGTCGCCTTTGGGATCGATATTACGCAGAACCATGTGACCATAGCCGCAGCGGACCTGAAAGGAGAAATCGTAGATTATGAGCGGGTCAGCGTTCGCCGGCGCCGGCAGGAGGAGTATATTGGGATTATCCGGGAAGGAATTTCCGGCCTTATGGAGAAAAATCATCTGGATTCCGGCCAGGTTCTGGGAGCCGGCGTGGCCCTTCCGGCGATTATCGGAGAAGAGGGCCGGACGATTCAGTATATGACGCTTCTGGATCTCCCGAAAGATTTCTATGAACGCCTTGGAGAGGCCATACCGTTTCCTTATCGCCTCTGCAATGACGCTAACGGCGCAGGATTCGGGGAGATGTGGAAGCGGAAAACCTCCTCTACCATGCTGTATCTTTTTTTGGGCGCCACGGTAGGCGGAGCGATTCTGAACAATGGGAGACTTTATGAGGGAGTCCACCAAAGGGCAGGGGAATTTGGCCATATGACCCTGGTCCCCGGCGGACGGCCCTGCTACTGCGGGAAACGCGGCTGTGTGGACAGCTATCTGGCATCCGGTGTTCTGACAGATTACACAGACGGGAGAATAGAAGAATTTTTCCGGCTTCTGGATGCCGGGGATGCCGAGTGCATCCGCCGATGGGAAGCGTACAAAGAGAACCTGGCCATCGTGATCAACAATCTCCAGTGCTTTTATGATTGCCGGATCGTTCTGGGTGGCCATGTGGGCGGCTGTATTGAGCCCTATCTGGATGATATACGCAGTCTCGCTGCCCAAAGAAACACCCATTCCAGCCAGTGCGATTATGTGGAGGCCAGCATCCTGAAATGGGAAGCTCCGGCCATGGGCGCGGCCCTCCTTTATATCGATGAATTTGTTAAAAAAATCTAAAAAAAACGGTTGACACGCACGGGAGCGTATAATATAATATTTCAATGTGACGAAGTTTGTAGACGCATAATCCAAGCCCCGGTAATGGCGTTTTACGATAGAAGCATTTAAGATTTTCAAGGAGGTAAACCCATGAACACTTTTATGGCTAATCCAGCTAAGATTGAGAGAAAATGGTATGTAGTTGACGCTGCCGGTTGTACATTAGGACGTTTGGCATCAGAAGTGGCAAAGATTCTGAGAGGAAAGAATAAGCCGGAATTCACCCCCCATGTTGACACCGGCGATTATGTAATCGTTATCAACGCTGAGAAGGTAAGCTTTACAGGAAAGAAACTGGATCAGAAGATTTATTATCATCATTCCGATTATGTTGGCGGTATGAAGGAGACTACTCTGCGTGAGATGTTGGACAAGAAACCGGAAAAGGTAGTCGAGCTGGCCGTAAAAGGCATGCTTCCCAAAGGACCTCTGGGAAGACAGATGATCACCAAGCTTCATGTGTATGCCGGACCTGAGCACAACCATCAGGCTCAGAAGCCGGAAACATTAACGTTTTAATAGGAGGTAAAGGACATTGGCTACAGAAAAATTCTACGGTACAGGAAGAAGAAAGAAATCCATCGCAAGAGTATACCTGGTACCCGGTACCGGTAAGGTAACCATCAATAAGAGAGACATTGACGAGTATCTGGGACTGGAGACCCTGAAGCTGATCGTTCGTCAGCCTCTGGTTGCTACAGAGACCGTTGACAAGTTCGATGTACTGGTAAACGTACACGGCGGCGGAACCAGCGGACAGGCAGGCGCTATCCGTCACGGCATCGCGAGAGCACTGGTTCACGCGGATGTAGATTACAGACCCGTTCTCAAGAAAGCAGGTTTCCTGACCCGCGATCCGAGAATGAAAGAGAGAAAGAAGTACGGCCTCAAGGCTGCCCGTCGCGCTCCGCAGTTCAGCAAGCGCTAAACTTTATCAAAAGTGGTCAAAAACCCCGGAACTACGCGGTTTCCGGGGTTTTTCCTTTTCAAATG
>DVIQ01000110.1 GCA_018711185.1 Candidatus Limivivens intestinipullorum
ATATGTTTTGGTAGTCTTCTTCCAGTAAACGTAGTTGATACGGTTACTGCACTAAATAAATTATTTGGCACGGAACAGCATCAAGCCGCTGGCCCAGATGTAATTGATCCGATAATTATTCAAGAAGGAAAAGTTTTAACAAAATATTTGAATGAAATAATTTCACTATATAAGGATTGCAACTTTAGACCAGCCATTATTATTATTTTAAAAGATAATGACTTTGATCGAGCTAAAAGCCTATTAGCGAATTGTCCAGATGGAATACAAATCAAATTTATTAAAAATAGTGGTGAAACGCAATTTTATAAGGTAGTAAATACTGGCGCAGATAATATTGAAGGATTTATTTCGGCTTTTTCTCATCAGTGTTTTAGTACATGTTCAAAGACGAAGAGAGATGTTTTGTTGAATGAAGAGTGGGCCAATAATTCTGTTATAAGGAAATATGGTCCACAAATATTAAAAATAAGAACTCATTTACTTTTTGATGAGAAAAATGAAGTGCATAATTACATAAATGATTTGTTAAATCAAGTAACTGATACAACCAATTATACTTCTTATGAAAAAACAGTTCTTGAAAGCTTTAAATGCATTTTGCTTCTGTTTAAAGTTTTTTGCAATGATCGTGCAGGAAATGACTTAAAAGCAGCATATAGTCTTGCAGTCGATCTAAATAACGATATATTAAAGGCACATACTTTTCGATTTGCTTATTTTTGGGATGCTTGTTCATTAACGCAACAGCTAGATATGTTAAATGAGGCTCATACAATCTTTCTAAACAATGATATAGCTGACCATGCAATATATTGCAAGAATAATGCTAACGTAACACAATTTGATACAGGACGGGTTTATGTAAGAGATTTTGATAATTTATTGGAAGAAGCTATTTCAAATGTTCCCGGGTTGGTTGGTATGTCACATATTTTCAATAATACAGGAGTAGCCTATTTAGTTACAGGACAACCTGAAGAAGCAATGGAATATTTCTCAAAAGGCGTAGATTATGCTCATGGACAGGAGAGAACTGTTCAAAGATTAGCACTACATATTAATAAATTTCTAGCTGATTTTTATTGTGGAGAGATTATAAAAGAACAACACTTAAGGAAAGTTTTAAATGAAATATTTGATGGGATGGTGAGAAACAATTTTCTACCATTTATCTCGTCAAGATATGTTCTTAATATTTTGTCTATATCATTACAGCAAAATTTAGATTTAGGAATGGACTTGCTGTCCTCTTTCCCAATAAGAGATTTATTAAATCAAGGAATAACTTCGAATCCTATAGGTGGCGGACAGATTTTGCTCCAGACAAAATATCTGGAGCAAAAATATAAAAATCTGGTTTTGTTGGATAATCCGCCTGCTTATAATACAGTGGAAGCAATAACAGGAGTGCGAAAAGACTTTATTGTAAAATATGGGATTAATCCGTTTTATTTTTGTACATGGCTATAAAAGGAGAGAATAGAACTCCATAGAACAAAAGCATGAACACTGTCCCCTCCGATTATGTTTCTAAACTTATTTATACTCTCATAGATTTGGTCTTGTTCATTTATTGCCGAATAAGAATGAAAAAATGCGTTTTCAGTCGATACTGTTGGCATTGGATTTATTTCTAAAAAGTAAGTATTTTCTTCTGTTAATTCTAAATCTAAGTCGTAGTGCTCTTTTTTCAGTCGTGCATCAATCCTGCAGAATGTATTGAGATTTATATCTGCTGCAAGTTTTCTGCAGGATTGAATTAGACCATCAGAAAGATTATGTGCTATATAACGCTGGAATTTATTATTTGGATTAGCATAATCTTCATCCAAGAACCAGTTAATATCTTTACTTTCTGGAATATAAATTATTGTTGGCATAAAATCCATTTCTTCTTTTACCGGATTGTATATCATAGGAATAGTTATGTCAAAACCTGGTATAAATTCCTGATAAATTCCTTCTCCATTTAGCTCACTCAGAAATTCTCTATGGACACCTATACTGCTACCTAAGTTTAGAGGTTTATATATTCCATTTTTATCTGAAGGGTTTAAATCAGCAGGGACAAGAAATCCTGCATTTTTGGCAAGAATATTAGATGTTTTTTTATTTTCACCAGTGACTATGCCATATGAATCACATGGTATACATGGAATACCAATAAAGCTACATATTGAAGGAACAAGCGGCATGGAAGATAGTAGTGTACTTCCGCAATTTAAGTTTACTACAAAATCTATTTTAGGCAGAGTATTGGAAATTGCTTTTTCCACAAATGTCCTTACATCCAGGATTAATGGTATACAGTGAAGTTGCTGCACGGCAAGTAGCCATGGGGCAATAATATCACTTTCCCATACATGATAGTGTTCAAAACCAATAGCCTCTTCACCTTCAAAAATATAGACAATTGCAATCGTTTTTCTTTTTGCTTTTTCATAAAAATTATCTGATTTCATAAATATGAATATTCCCCCATATCTTCGTTACAAAATCTTTTTATAGATAATTAAGTATTATCCAGCCTATATATTACTTACAGTATAGCAGATTCCACCATATTTTTCCATTTTTAAAATTAAATTTTATTATTAACCCAGATTGCAATATTCCATTTCATATTACGGCATACAAAAAAAACCGCCACTGCTGCCGGCCAATCCTCTGCGCCATTTCCATCTTTATATCATTATGCTGCTATTTTAATCACCATCTTATTCCTTGGATGTTTCGTCCTTAAAATGTCTGCCTGCTTTCTCGCTGCCACATGAATATAGATCTGCGTTGTCCTGATCGAGCTGTGTCCGAGTATACGCTGCAGACAGCTAATGTCTACGTCCTCCTCAATCAGATATGTAGCAAAAGAGTGCCGGAACATATGCGGGGTAATATTCCGTTCAATCCCTGCCTGCTTGGCATATTTCTTAATCATTCCTCGAATTGACTGCTCTGTGAACCGCTGATTCCTCTGGTTGATAAAGAAATAGCCGCAGGCTTTGATCTCCTTTTCATTGTCAGTATAGTATTTCTTGAGAAGATTAAGTACCTCCGGCTCTCCGATCTGTATGTAGCGTTCTTTTGCTCCTTTCCCCATAATTCGTATCAAGCCTGAATTCAGATCAACACAATCTGCTTTCAGATTGGAAATCTCAGATACGCGCGCACCTGTTGCGAAGAGCATCTCGACAACCGCCTGATCCCTTCTCCTGCGTTTTACCTCTTTATCTGAAAGATCCGACGGATAAGCATACATAAAATTCAGAAGACGTTCAATTTCTTCCCTTGGTATAATTCTCGGAAGTATAATGTCCTCCTTGAATTTTACCTTTACTTTTCGGAAAGGATTCTCGCCAATTCTCTCCTCCTCTTCCAGAAAATTATAGTATGCGCGGATTGAGGCAATTTTCCTTTTAATCGTTTTCTGTTTATACTTTTTATGCAGATCTGTTATAAATTGATCAATTTCCTCTTTTCCCGGATCGCAACAGGAAACAGCGTCAAAATATTGTTTTAAATCAATCCGGTATGCCTTCAGTGTTTTCTCATCCAGTTCCTTGCGGTATTTGCAATATTCAAGGTAATAGTCCACTTGTTCTTTTGCGGTCATGCTTTTTCCTCCTCAATAAACAATCTAAGAACAGTTTAGCATATCCGCATCACATACCGATGGTATAGCATAATTTTAAAAGTTAGGCTGCTTACAAATTATTTCCAGGAATCCCTCAATCGTTCATAGGATTCTTGAAACCCCTTTTTTCGTTCCTCTAGCTCCTGTTTCTTTACATCAGGCATCCTCTCGAAAAGCTGACAGTCCGTCAGGTCTTCCAGCCCCAGCTCCTCCTGGAAGGAATCCAGATAGTACCTTTCTACTTCCTCCAATAACCATTCAAATAGCTCCGGAGCGCTTTCAAAATATTCCTGAAGATCAAACCCTTCCCCTGGTTTAAACCACCGGAGTACAACAAATCCATATGGATATGCGTCCACTCCGCACGTTTCTCCTTCTTCCTCAAAATACTCTCGAAAAATGTCCCAGACCTGCCTGCAATGCTCACATTCCATTTTTGATACATATTCTCTCATACTATTTTGCTCCTTTCACAAACCGGCTTTTGACGCAATTCACATCTGGACTGCGTAAAAACAGAATGTCTGATTTTGTCGAAAAAAAAGGGGAACAGCCCCAATTTAGCTGCTCCCGCTTTACCTTCAGTTTATAAAATTTTCATAGAAATTGCGTACTTTTCGCCGAAGGGAATTTTTTTTAATCTGACGCAATTCGGTACGTAATTTTGACGCAAAACCCTGTGCAAAAATACACGATTTTCTGTAAGTCTGACGCAGTTACGCAACTTCGGATTTTTCTCGGAAATTTTTGAAAAACCCAGCAAAATCAAGGCTTTCGCGCCTTTCAAACCGGAACTTCGCCGATGTACTTACATTCCCATCTGCTTCGCAACTTCCTCCGCGAAGTTCTCTTCCTTCTTCTCGATACCTTCGCCGGTCTCGTAACGAACGAAGCCTTTGATCACAATCTTCGCATTCTGAGCCTTTGCTACGGAATCCACATACTGCTGTACGGTCTGCTTTCCGTCCTCTGCCTTTACATAAACCTGATCTACCAGGCAGATTTCCTTCAGTTCTTTATTGATACGGCCCATTACCATGCCATTAAGGATCTTCTCATTGGCATCCGGCTTTTCGTTTTTAGCCTGAACCATGAGGATCTCCTTCTCATGCTCGATGTAGTCCGCAGAAACCTCGCTGCGGTTCGTATAAAGAGGCTTCAGGGCAGCGGTCTGCATTGCTACGTTCTTTGCCATCTCTTTGATCTCGTCGTTTACAACATCGGTCTCAACATCGATGAGAACGCCGATCTTTCCACCCATATGCGTATAGGAAGCTACGAAACCGTTCTCTTCCTTTACCTGAGCGAAACGGCGGATGTTCATGTTCTCTCCGATGGTAGCGATCTGATGAGCCAGTTCCTCGCCTACGGTCTCTGTCGTATCGAACTTCCAGGGCTCCTGAAGGAAAGCTTCTACGTCCGCAGCGGAGGTTTCCATAGCCTGCTCAGCTACCTGGGCAACATATCCCTGGAACTTATCGTTCTTTGCAACGAAGTCGGTCTCTGCGTTTACTTCTACGGCTACAGCTTTCTTTCCATCCTCGGAAACCTGAACCATAACAATACCTTCGGCTGCGATTCTGCCGGCCTTCTTCTGAGCGGTGGCAAGTCCTTTTTCTCTCAGAAACTCAACTGCCTTGTCCATATCGCCGTCTGTTGCGGTCAGCGCCTTTTTGCAGTCCATCATACCTGCGCCGGTCATCTCTCTTAACTCTTTTACCATTGCTGCTGTGATAGCCATTTTTTATTCCTCCATCTTAAACATGCTTTGGCCGCAGGGCCATTTTGGTTCTGCGGCCGGGCATTTCCATTATTATTCTTCGGCAGCGGTTTCCTCTGCTGCTTCTTCCGCGAACTCTTCCTCGGTAACAACCGGCACTTCGTTCTCAGCGCCCTGGTTTGCCTCGATAACCGCGTCTGCCATCTTTGAAACGATCAGCTTTACGGCACGGATTGCGTCATCGTTTCCGGGGATTACATAATCCAGCTCTTCCGGGTCACAGTTTGTATCCGCAATACCGATCAGCGGAATGCCCAGAGTATGCGCTTCCTGAACGCAGATTCTCTCCTTCTTCGGGTCAACAACAAAAATAGCGTCCGGCAGTCTCTTCATTTCCTTAATACCGCCCAGGTTCTTCTGAAGCTTTTCCATTTCCTTCTTCAGGGCGATTACTTCCTTCTTCGGAAGTACGTCAAAGGTGCCGTCCTGCTCCATGGTCTCGATCTCTTTCAGACGAGTGATACGGCTCTGGATAGTCTTAAAGTTGGTCAGCATACCGCCAAGCCATCTCTCATTTACATAGAACATTCCGCAGCGCTCAGCCTCCGTCTTCACGGCATCCTGGGCCTGCTTCTTTGTACCTACGAACAGAATGCTTCCGCCGTCAGCCACAATATCAAATACAGCCTTATACGCGGTATCTACCATGCCTACAGACTTCTGAAGGTCGATGATGTAAATGCCGTTTCTCTCGGTATAGATGTACGGAGCCATTTTCGGGTTCCATCTTCTGGTCTGATGGCCGAAATGTACGCCTGCTTCCAGTAACTGTTTCATTGAAATAACGCTCATGATTCTTCTCCTTTTGGTTAAATTCTTCCGCATGCCTTTGCTCCCTCCAAGACCGTTTCCGGCACCGTTTTCGGGATATGCATACGTGTTTTTTGCCTGAAGTAGTATACCACAGGAACCTGGTAAAATCAAGTTCTTTTTCAATTTACTTTTCAGCGAAAAGGGAGCGCGCTGCGCTCCCTCTGCCTTTTTCTGTTCTTATTCATGACGCAGCGCGTCGATGGGATTTAAGTTCGCCGCCTTTACGGAGGGCAGCAGTCCGAAGATAATTCCAATAAGCATGGAAAAAACTACGGATATAATAATCGCAGTCACATTAATCCCCACCGGTGTCCCGGACATCCGGGATACCGTCTGAGCCAGGACAATGCCCGCTACAACGCCGATGATTCCTCCCATACTGGTCAGCACCACGGCCTCCGTCAAAAACTGCCCCAAAATGCTGCGCTTTTTGGCTCCGATTGCCTTTTTCAGGCCAATCTCACTGATACGCTCCGTTACGGACACCAGCATGATGTTCATAACACCGATTCCGCCTACCAGAAGAGAAATGCTGGCAATCCAGATCAACTGGTTGTTCATTGCCTCGCTTGAGCTTTGGAGCTGTTCCAGAGTTTCCAGAACGTCCCTTGCCCGGTAACGGACATCTGAGTCTCCGGTTATGTAGCCATTCAGAATATCCGCGCATTTGGAACCGGCTGACGCCATATCGTCTGTGGTTTGTGCTTTGATTACAACATTCTGCGGCTCATCGTACATATAAGCGATGCACCAGGAAGCGGAGGGCATATATACGATTCCGCTGTCCTCGTCGCCGATATAGGTATCGTAATCCTCTTCCGAGTTAATGACTGGCTCAAAACCCGCTTTCTGCTGGGCGACTCCTACCACCACATAAGGCTGCGAGTCGATTTCAATGGTTTTCCCCAGGGGATTTTCTTCCTGAAAAAGACTGCTGGCCGCAGTCTGATCCAGAATCACGACTTTCCGGTACTGCTCATAGTCTTCGTCCAGGAATTCCCGGCCCGTTCGGACAATGTATCCGCAGGTGTTAAAATAATGCTGATCGATCCCATAGACCTGGGCGCCCTGAAGGGTACTGTTCTGATAATAGATTCCTTCCGCATAGGTTCGCACATTATAAAGGGATGCGTCTTCCACTCCATCCACATTCAGGAGCTCCTGCCGGATGCTCTCTGTAATTACCGGGATGCCATCCGGTACAGGGTTCCATTCCGATATCTCATAGTTTGTCTGTCCCTGGGACAGATTAATTTCCACCGCATTGTTTCCAGCGCCGATCAGGTTCTGACGGATCTGATCATTGGTCCCCTGAATCGTGGATACAATGGAAATAATCGACGCAATACCGATAATAATACCCAGCATGGTCAAAAAGGAACGCATTTTATGCGACCAGATTCCCTGGAAAGATAAACGGACATTTTCTAACATTGCTCTACCTCCCGTCAGCCTACGAAGATTTCCTCAACACCCATGTCCATTCCGTCCAGGCTGTCTATATTCTCGTAGTCTTCCTCTAAATATTCTGTATCCGTCTCGTCCAAGCTCTCTGTATCGTCCCAGGTCTCCGTATCCGTCCAGCTCTCCGTATCGCTGCCGGTATCGTCTTCAGAGGCAATGGGCGCGCCCTCATAAACATTCTTTCCGTAAGGAAACGCAATACTGTCCGTAAGGCTCAATCCCTGAAGAACTTCCACATAGGTGGAGTAAACGGTTTCTCCGGTACGGACATACTGTTTCTCCAAGGTATTGTCGCTTCCAGCCTTATAGACATAACTCTGGCCATTCTCTGACCGGATATAGCGCTTGTCTATATAAATGCTGTCGCTGGTATCTTCCGTGGCCCCGTCAATGTTCATTTCAGCCTGTTCGTATACCATGAGCCCATCCGCCTGATCAATATATGCCGTAAAGGAATAATAGGAGGCATTGGGATTTCCGCTGCCGTCATAATAGTAATCGGAACTGGTTGGGTAATCCGAGATCTCCGTAATCTCCGCTTCGAAATACGTGCCGGATTCCAGCGCGGTTCCCTGCAGGGTGGAACCGGTAGATACCTTGGATAAATCCATCTCGCTGATGGTTCCCGTTACATAAAGCCCCGCGTCGCTGGTAACAGTAATAAACGCTTCTCCGTCCACTTCGCCAACCGCCGGATCTCCCACGGATTTCACGACGCCGTTTAAAGTGGCTTTGACCTGCGCCGCGTCCATATTGCGCTCCGCTTTTTCCAGATTCAGATTCGCAGTCCGGATATCAAGCTGGATCTCACGGATGCTTTCTTCCTTTTCCGCAATGGCGTCTTTGAGTTCGGAGACAGTGTAGACATCCTCGCCCCAGTCATCTCCCCAATCGTCTCCCCAGTCTCCCCAATCGCCCCAGTCATCCCAGTTGGTTTCGGATTCGGATTCTGTCTCCGTGGTCGGCTGCTCGATTTCTTCGTCAACTCTGGTCAGACCCTCGCTGTTGAAAATCCAGCTTGTAGAAGGATCGTAGGATGTATCATTTTTTCTGGTACCGTTAATTTGAATTCCTTTCACGAATCCGCTGTTGATGTCATCGCCTTCCCGGATTTCCAGAATGACGTAACTGCCGGTTCCGTCCTTTCGGAAGCCGCCCCCGTCCTTCGTGGTGCCATCACTGGTAAAGCCCAGTACCGTATTCATGAAGGATGCGCGGATCAGTACTCCGTCCATACAAAAGAATACATAAGGATTTTCTTTGGTTCCATCGCCTTTATAAGGTCTTGAATTATACGTCAGCACACTGTGCGGACGTATCTTTCCGAGGGGCGAGGTTTCCGATTCCGTCTCGGAATCGGTCTCTGTCTCAGTTTCCGTCACCGGTTCCGTCTCTAGTCCGGTATCCGTTTCAGTGGCCGGTTCTGTCTCGGTTCCAGGATTTGTCTCTCCTGCCGGTGTTTCTGTCTCCGTTCCAGGATTTGTCTCTCCTGCCGGCGTTTCTGTCTCCGTTCCTGGATTGCTTTCGCTTACTGGTTCCGTCTCAGCTCCGGATGTACTTTCGCTTACCGGTTCCGTCTCGCTTCCGGATGTACTCTCGCTTATCGGCTCTGTCTCGCTGCCCGCATTGGTTTCGCTTGGCGCTTCCGTTCCGCTTTCCGTGCTTGTTTCGCTTGACACTTCCGTCCCGCTTTCTGTGCCCGGTTCGCTTGACGCTTCCGTTCCGCTTTCCGTGCCTGTTTCGCTTGACGCTTCCGTCCCGCTTTCCGTGCCCGGTTCGCTTGACGCTTCCGTCCCGCTTTCCGTGCCTGTTTCGCTTGGCACTTCCGTCCCGCTTTCTGTGCCCGGTTCGCTTGACGCTTCCGTTCCGCTTTCCGTGCCTGTTTCGCTTGGCACTTCCGTTCCGCTGCCTGTATCAGTTTCACTGATCGGATCCGTTTCACTGCCCGTATCAGACCCGCCGCTGCTCTCGCCTGTGCTATCTGAATCAGACCCGCTGTCTTGGGTTCCTTCTTCTACAAATTCCAGTGTTGTACTTGGATCCGCATAGAAGATCAGCTTCTGATCGGCAGGAAACGGCGTTTCGTTGTTCTCTGTCCCGTTGATCTGGATTTTATGCTGTGTTCCGCTGTTCACATCGTCATTTACATGAATTTCAAGAATAATATAGCTTCCGCTGCCGTCTCCCCGAAATCCTCCATTCTCCTTGGTGCTTCCGTCGGGAGTAAATCCTTTAACTTTGTTCATAAAAGAAGGATTTATAATGGTTTCGTCTTTGCAAAGAAAAACATAGGGTTTTTCCCGCGTCCCCTCGCCCGTATATGGCTCGGACTTTTCGTTCAGCTCATCCAGCGCCACTACATTCTCATACCGAACGGTTTCGCTTTCTTTCGAGCTATTGCTATTTTTATTTCCTCCAAGGTCGCTCGCGTCTACTTCCTCGATTTTCTCCGAGTTATCAGATGCCTGGCTGCCCTTTGCACTTTTCTTCGCCGCCTCACTCTCTGCCGCTGCCTTCGCCGCTGCTTCGCTCTCCGCTGCCGCTTTCGCCGCTGCCTCACTCTCCGCTGCTGCCTTCGCCGCCGCTTCGCTCTCCGCTGCCGCTTTCGCCGCTGCCTCACTCTCCGCTGCCGCTTTCGCCGCCGCTTCGCTCTCAGCTGCCGCTTTCGCCGCTGCCTCGCTCTCCGCTGCCGCTTTCGCCGCTGCCTCACTCTCTGCCGCTGCCTTCGCCGCCGCCTCACTCTCCGCTGCCGCTTTCGCCGCTGCCTCACTCTCTGCCGCTGCCTTCGCCGCCGCCTCACTCTCCGCCGCCGCTTTCGCTGCCGCATCCTCTGTGGTACCCTCCGCGGCTGCCATCAGGGAAACCTCATTATCCTGGAGCGCAGCCGTCTCAGCCACGCCGGCTACGATTTCCGCTCCGCTGCTTCCGTCATCCACCGGATCCGCAATGGGCGTGATGTTATTAAGCCTCTCCAGCTCTTTTTGCTCGGACAAAAGCTGCAGCTCAAGGGTTTTGCAGTTAAGCTGGGCTGATTCCAGTTCAAGCTCAAGCATTGTCGTATCATAGGACATCAGGACATCACCTACGGAAACTCTGTCGCCCTCCTGGACATTTATATTCGCAATTGTCTGGTCGCTGGAAAGGTAAACCTCCTGGGTGGCGTTTGCCGTAATCGTTCCGTAGCTGGGCATGGAATAATCCCAGCTTCCCGTATTCAGATAGGCAACGGGAGTCACCGTAACCGGCGACCCGTTTCCGGCAACGAGGCGATAAGCGCCGTAAACTCCGCCGCCTACCAGGGCCGTCACCAATAAACCGATCAAAACTACCGTACGTTTTTTCACTGGGACACCTCCTGTCTGCTGCGCTCCGAAATCTCACCGTCAAAAATATCCACAATCCGCCTCGCCGACTTCGCCACATTGCTGTCGTGGGTAATCATAATAACCGTAACTCCTTCGGCGTTCAGCTGCCCAAACAGCTCCAAAATCGCTTTGCTTGATTTGGAATCCAAAGCTCCTGTGGGTTCATCCGCCAAAAGAATCTTTGGATTATTTACCATGGCCCGGGCAATGGCCACACGCTGCTTCTGGCCTCCGGAAAGCTGATTAGGCTGAAAATGCAGCCTCTCCGCCAGGCCGACTCTTTCCAGCGCAGCCGCCGCGCGCTTCATTCGTTCTCTTTTGGGCACTCCCGCGTAAATCAATGGAAGCGCCACATTGTCAATCGCCGATTCCTTGGGAAGAAGCTGGAAATTCTGAAAGACAAAGCCCAGACTGTGCAGGCGCACATCCGCCATATGGGAATCCTTTACCTTCAGCATATCCCGGCCATCCAGCTTAAAACTCCCCTTTGTGGGCTTATCCAGACATCCGATAATATTCATCAGCGTAGACTTTCCGGAACCGGAGGGGCCCATGATAGCCAGATATTCTCCCTCCTCCACATGGAGGGTAACGTCCTTCAGCGCCGGAACCGTCATGCTGCCCTGCAGATAATCTTTATAAATATGATCAAGCTCCAGTAACACTTATTCAGCCTCCGTTTCTTCACTGACCGGTCCGATAGCCTCCGTATACTCCTGAATATCCAATTCATCAGCTATACCGCCCGGAGCGTCCACCTCGCTGGCATCCTCCCAGATCTCAGTATCGGTCTCTGTCTCATCATAATAAAGATCTCCTGTTTCACCCTCCCAGTAGCCTTCATCCATCTCCGCGTCATCGAAAAAGGTGTCCGTTCCAGTCTCATCTTCATAGTATATGGCATCTGTCTCGCTGTCCCAGGTGAAATCGCTGCTTTCCTCGTCCAGATAACTGTCTTCCACATTCGCGTCAAAATAATTGCTGGTCTGGTCTACGTTCAGCTCCACAGCATCTCCCTCTGAAATGCTGTCATTGGGAAACGCGATATAGTCGTCCGCGCTCAGTCCGCTTAAAATCTCGTACTTTTCCTGGTCCTCATCATACTCGCCAAGGGTAACCGTTCTTTTTTCGATCTGGTTTCTGCTGTTTGCGGCCCATACATACGGATCCCCGTCATCCTGAACAATATAATATTCGTTCAGCCACATGCCATCCCGGCCATCCGCCTGACCATAATCCATCTCTATGTATACATGCTGTCCCATCATCAGTCCGTCGATGCTGTCCAGTTCCACATAGAAGGGGTAATTGCTGGACTGGGTCATGCTGTCGCTGCTGCTCATAGAATAACTATTCGTTTCTTCGATGGGATTATCATAATCGATCTGTGACAGAGTTCCTTTCCAGTACTCGTTTTCATTCGCCCTGGAATACACGATCACCGGAGATCCCTCCACCAGGCTGTCGCGGTTCTGCTCATTGATCGTGCCCCGAATCCGGTAATCCCCCACAGCAATGATCGTCATGTAGGCGTTGGACTCATCCCCGTAGGAATAGGAAGCGCTGTCAGAGTCGTTAATTGACTGCACAAGTCCATCGATTTCGCTTGTAACCGTAGAATTCGCAATCGTCTCTTCCAGATTCGCGTTTGTTACCTGCTGTTTCTGGAGATCGTACTGAGCGCGTCGAAGCTGATTCTGGATCGTCTGGATCTGTGTCTCAATGTCCAGCTGATCCGCCGCTGCCGCCTTGGCCTTATCCGCCTGCAGCGTCTCAATCTGAGACTGGTATCCGGCAATATCCCCGTTCAGGCGGTCGATCTCGATCTCACCCTCGATGAGGCTGTCTTCCGCTTCCGTGGTATCATAGGTAAAAAGCTGATCTCCAGCTTTTACGGTATCGCCTACCTTTACATAAACCTCCGCAATGGTCCGGTCCGAAGAATTTTCCACATTCCAGGTTTCCTGGGGCTCCACAACCCCCGCGAACTTCTGGATCACTCCGGTGCTGCCAAGTCCTGTCAGCGCGGAAACAGAATCAACGAATACAGTATTCGTTTCTGCGTTCCCTGTATCCTGATTTCTGACCGACCAAACAATAAAGCCCACCGCCCCTATCAGTAAAAGGACGACGAGCACAATCAGAAAGCCCTTTTTACGTCTTTTCATACTGCTCCTCCGATTTACTCATCATACTTGTGTGCCATCCAGGCCGCTTATACGGCTCTTCAAAGCGAAAAGCCAGCCTCTTCGCGCATCGCCGCTATACTCCCCTGCGGCTGCTTTCCGGCAGGACTGCCGGAAGCCCTGCTGCGCAGATGCTTAGACGCTGACTTGTCTGGGCTAATTATAGCACGCATGTAGATTTCTTGCCTACTTAATTTTACCTTAATATTGTGAAATTATGTTCACAAGTATTACGGCTCTGCGTAAGCGGTTCCAGTTTTCAATGAATCCGCGTTCTGATTTTATCCCGCAGAAAAGGGACGTTTTGAAACGTCCCTTTATTATTCCGCCTTTTTGTTGTCAGATGAGAGGATATTTGTCTGTGAGCTCTTTCACCATTGCCACCGCCTTCTCGCGATTTCCCTCGTCCTTGAGCATCATAGCGATGATCTCGGCAATCCGGTCCATATCCGTCTCGTTCATGCCTCTGGATGTCACTGCCGGCGTTCCAAGGCGAACTCCGCTGGTAACGAACGCGGACTTGGGATCGTTCGGAATCGTGTTTTTATTACAGGTGATGTTTACGCTGTCCAGCAGCTTCTCAACCTCTTTTCCTGACTTGTCCACGCTGGTCAGATCCACCAGCATCAGGTGGTTGTCCGTGCCGCCGGATACGATGCGAATGCCTCTGTCCATAAGACCTTTGCAGAGAGCCTTGGCGTTTTTCACCACATTCTCCTGATAAACGCGGAAATCCTCGCTGAGAGCTTCTTTAAAGCAGACTGCCTTCGCCGCGATCACATGCATCAGCGGGCCGCCCTGGATTCCCGGGAAAACGGCTTTGTTGAAATTATACTTGGCTGCCGTCTCCTCACTGGAGAGAATCATGCCTCCTCTGGGACCTCTGAGGGTTTTGTGGGTCGTAGTGGTGGTCACATCCGCATAGGGAATGGGGCTTGGATGCAGTCCCGCGGCCACAAGACCCGCGATATGGGCCATATCTACCATCAAAAGGGAACCTGCCTCATCGGCAATCTCCCGGAACTTTTTGAAATCAATGATCCTGGCGTAGGCACTGGCTCCCGCCACGATCAGTTTCGGACGGCACTCCAGGGCAATTCTGCGCACCTCCGCATAGTCGATGACGCCGTCGTCATTCACGCCGTAAGGTACGATGTTGAAATAAGCTCCCGAAAAATTCGCGGGGCTTCCATGTGTCAGGTGTCCCCCATGTGCAAGATTCATCCCCATTACCGTATCGCCCGGCTTCAGCATAGCAAAGAAAACGGCCATGTTTGCCTGGGCTCCGGAGTGGGGCTGTACATTCGCGTAGGTGCAGTGAAACAGCTCTTTCGCCCGTTCCTTGGCCAGCTCCTCTACAATATCCACGCATTCGCAGCCGCCATAATAACGCTTTCCGGGATACCCTTCCGCGTATTTGTTCGTCAAGGGACTTCCCATGGCCGCCATAACGGCTTTGCTGACCCAGTTCTCAGAGGCGATCAGCTCAATATGGCTGTTCTGCCGCTCCTGCTCCTTCTGAATGGCCTCCGCCACTTCTTTATCAACCGAAAACACTTCGTCCAGTGAATACATTTGTCTTTCCTCCTAACACATAGTAAGGCTAATATAATAGAAAACGCCTTTGTTGTCAAGCAGAAATTCACGCAGCGGCGGCCTGGAAAACTGTAACGCTCGCATTACTATTCACGTCAGCCGCAAACACCCGCTGTTTGCGGCGTAAGAAGATAATTCAGGCGTGAGCACAACAAAAAATCAGTTACCGTTTGACAAGACACGCTTTTTCATATACACTGAATAAAGTTTGTTGCAGTTCAGCCTCGCCAAACTGTAGCTGAAAAATTGTTACGGTCTGCGCGAACCTGGGCTGAACTATTACGAAAAATTTCATTGCAAAGCCAATTAAAAAGGAGAAGCTTATGAAACCAACCCTGTTGCCTCGCCTGTGTCTTTTGTTTCTGGCGGCGGCCCTTTTTCTCACCGGCTGCGGAAAAAGCAAGGCAGAGCAGGCTGTGATCGAGGAGCTCGATCTGATAAAGGAACTGGATGAAGAAACCATTACTTCTTTTGTCTCTTATGAGGACATGGTACACAGCGGCACTTCCGTCTCAGAAATCGGGCCGGAGACCACGGAAGCCGTGCAGCTTTTTTTCAAAAATTTCGATTATAAAATTCTTTCCTGCGAGATAGAAAACGATATCGCGGAAGTGACGGTCCGCATCACAAATCTGGACATGCAGTCTCTTGCCAAAGACCTGTGCCTGGAGCTCACTCGCCGAAGCGCGAATCCACTGGAAGAAACGTCGGATCTGTCCATGAACGATTATTTTTCCCTTCTTGGGAAGGTAATCAAGGAAAACAGCTATAAGATCCTGTCAACAGACGCGGTATTCGAAACCGCCAAACTTCCGGACGGTTCCTGGACCATCCAGAATACGGATTCCCTGGAAGACAGTCTTGTAAGCGGCTTTCTCACCTACCTCCATGACCCCTATCTGCTTACACCTGAGGAGGTTTTAACCGCCACATTTGACTATTTTCTGGATTTCACTCCGGAAAATTGGATTACCTACCTTGATATGAACGATATTTTTTCCACCGGAAGCTCCATCAGCGACGAGATCGATCTGGAACTGGCAAATCAGATCGCCGGTTTTTTTCAGTATGAAATCGAAGGTTCTTCTGTACAAGGAGACAGTGCCCAGGTGACCGTATCCATTACCAGCCTGGATCTGTCCTCCGTACTGGAAAGCTATCGTAAAAAACTTTTGGAATATGCATCCACCACCGAGGCTGTCCGGGCTACGGACTCAGAGCTGGCGGAAAAGACGGCCCAGATCCTCTACACCTGTCTTCAAGAGAACGACGCCTCTGCCTCCCACAGCCTGACGCTCTCCTTTGACAACAACGGCTCCTCCTGGGAAATGTCCCTGGATTCCGCCTTTACAAACGCCATCCTCGGAGACCTAGTCGGCGCCGTAGAGGTTTTTTCCGGCGAAAACGAAACGGAGACAGATACCGATCTTACGGAAACCTGAGCCAAAATGCCTGCTCGCGCAAGCACGGCAGACGCCTGTCGGTTTTATGCCGCAAAAAGAGCTGCCGCTCCATAGATGATACGCAGTCATCTGTGAAGCGGCAGCTCTTTTTCTTTTACGGTCTGCGCACAAGCCGCGCAGACCCAACCCAAACCGTTACTCTTTTTTCTCCTGGCACGCAAGCCTGAGTCCAAGCTCCTCAAGCTGCTTTGTGTCCACCTCGCCCGGCGCTCCGGTGAGGAGACAGGAGGCATCCTTTACCTTCGGGAAGGCGATCACCTCACGGATATTGTCCTCCTGGGCCATCAGCATAACCAGGCGGTCAAGGCCGTACGCGAGACCAGCGTGGGGCGGAACACCGTAGCGGAAAGCGTCCAGCAGGAAGCCAAACCGCTCCTGGGCCTGTTCCTTCGTAAAGCCCAGCATCTCAAACATCTTTTCCTGAATGTCGTTCTGGTGAATCCGGACGCTGCCGCCTCCCAGCTCGTTTCCGTTCAGGGTAATGTCGTAGGCCTTGGCACGCACCGCTCCCGGATCGGTATCCAGTTTGTCCAGATCCTCGTCCATGGGCATGGTAAAGGGATGGTGCATGGCCACGAAACGGTTCTCTTCCTCTGACCACTCAAGCAGCGGAAATTCGGTAATCCAGAGGAATTTGTACTCGTCCTTGTGAAGCAGCCCCATGTTTTTCGCAAGCTCCAGGCGCAGGGCTCCCAGAACGGAATATACGATCTTGTTCTTGTCCGCGGCGAACAAAAGCAGATCGCCGGGCTTGCCATCCAAAGCCTTCACAATGCCGTCCAGCTCTTCCGGCGTCATAAATTTCGCAAAGGAGGATTTGTAGCTCCCGTCCTCCTGAATCGTCAGATAAGCCAGCCCCTTTGCCCCGTAGCCCTTGGCGAAATCCACCAGGGCGTCGATCTTCTTTCTGGGCATAGAGCCCTGTCCCGGGGCGTTGATGCCGCGAACGCTTCCGCCGGCTGCCAGCGCGTTGGAGAATACGCCGAAGCCACAGTTTCTCACAATATCGGACACATCCTTCAGTTCCATCCCAAAACGGATGTCCGGCTTGTCGGATCCGTAGCGGTCCATAGCCTCCTGCCAGGTCATCCGCGGAATTGGAAGGGGAACCTCCACGCCGATGGTCTCCTTAAAGACATAGGCCAGCAGCCGCTCGTTTACGTCGATGACATCGTCGATGTCCGCGAAAGACAGCTCCATGTCCACCTGAGTAAATTCCGGCTGACGGTCCGCCCGCAAATCCTCATCCCGGAAGCACTTGGCGATCTGGAAATACCGGTCATAGCCGGAGCACATCAAAAGCTGCTTGAAAAGCTGAGGAGACTGGGGCAGGGCGTAAAAATGTCCCTGGTGAATCCGGCTTGGCACCAGATAGTCTCTGGCTCCCTCCGGGGTGCTTTTGATCAGAATGGGAGTCTCAATTTCCAAAAAGCCCTCCGCGTCCATAAAGCGCCGCACCGCGGCAGCCACCTTGCTGCGCAGCATCAGATTCCGCTGAAGATTCGGCCGGCGCAGATCCAGATAGCGGTATTTCAGGCGAAGCTCGTCCTTCGTCTGGATATGCTCCTCGATGGGGAAGGGCGGTGTCTCGGACTCTGAAAGAATCCGAAGGCCGGTTGCCCGGATCTCCAATTCGCCTGTTTTCAGGCTCTCATTCACAGCGCCTCCGCGCTTTTCCACCCGGCCCACAACAGCCAGCACATACTCGCTGCGGATTTTTCCTGCTTTTTCAAACCCTTCCGGGCCGATGTCGTTCTCATCGAAGACCACCTGCATGATCCCGGAGCGGTCCCGCAGATCCACAAAAATCAGGCTTCCCAGATTTCTTCGTTTCTGGGCCCAGCCCATCAGGGTTACTTCTGTTCCGATGTCGGACTTTGTCACCTCCGTACATCTGTGGGTACGGTGAAGTCCTTTCATTGCTTCTGCCATTTCCTCTATCTCCTATCCTCTATGGTTATATCATTGTCCGGGTATTTACCGGAAAAACTCCCGGATCTGGGCATATCCCTCCGCTGCGAGCTGTTCCTTCTGGAACTTTTTGTTCTTTTTCATCATGTTCATGGAAACCTGCCGTCCCTGGGCGCGCTCGCTCTCCGCCTCCCGGAAGGCCTCCAGCATTTTCTCCCGGGAAATCCCTTTTTCCAGAAGATATGCGATCTTTTCACCTGCCCCTGGCACCTGGAAATCCTTTTCCATAAGCAGCATGACAATGCGCTCAAAGCCGATGGAGAAACCGCAGGCGCAGGTCTGGGTTCCGGTAAAACGGCCGATCATCTCATCGTACCTTCCGCCTCCTCCCACGGAACCCGAAAAACCGTCGATACTGATCTCAAAAATCGGTCCTGTATAGTAGGACATCCCCCGCACAAGGGTGGGATCAAAGACAAGACGGAAGTTTGCCGTCTTCACCGCGTCCACGCTCTCGATAATCGTCACCAGATCCTGGGCGATCTTCTCGTCCAGGAAGCCGGACAGCTTTTCGCCAAGGTAACGGATACCGGCAAGATCCGGGGTAACATTCCGGAAAAGCTCCATATACGCGTCGATGCCCGCCTGGTCAAAGCCTTCTTCGGCCAGCTCTTTTGCTACGCCGTCCGGGCCGATTTTGTCCATCTTGTCCAGGATGATAAAGACCGTGTCAAAGCTCTCCTCGGGAAAGCCGCAGGATGCCGCCATGGCCTTTAAAATCCGGCGGTCGTTAATGCGGATCGTAAAGTCGGAGAACTTCAGCTTTCCCACCAGAGTGGAGGTAGCCAGAATCAGCTCGATCTCCGCCAGAATCGAGGGTTCTCCCAGAATATCAATATCGCACTGCATAAACTGACGGAAACGTCCCCGTTGAGGGCGGTCCGCCCTCCAGACATTTCCCATCTGCAGCGCCTTGAAAGGCGACGGCAGATTATTGGCATTATTGGCGTAGTACCGCGACAGAGGAACCGTCAGGTCATAGCGCAGACCGCCGTCCACCAGATCCGCCTCGCTTTCGGCCTCGGAAAGCTTCAGCTTTTCCCCGCGCTTTAAGATCTTAAAGATCAGCTTTTCATTTTCTCCGCCCTGCTTGCTGGAAAGATTTTCGATGTGCTCCACACCAGGGGTCTCGATGGACGAAAAGCCGAAGGAGGCGTAAGTCTCCTTAATCAGCCGGATCACATAATCCCGGATCTCCATCTCCCTGGGCAGAATATCCTTCATGCCGGTCACGGGCTTTTTCTTTAAATTCATTATAAGTCCTCCTCTGAAATCTCTAAATCCTCCTGCCACGCCTTCAGCTGCTCTTCAAACCCATCCTCGTGAATCACTCTAAGAAACGCCAGGAAAATCAGCATGTCAAAATTCTTGGCCTCGTCGATCATCAGCTCCACAGCTGTATCCACGTCAAAAGCCTCCCGGTACGGGCGCTTTGAGGTCAGGGCCGCAAAGGTATCACAGACCCTCAAAATCCTGGCCCCAAAGGGAATATCCTCCTGATAAAGGTTCGAGGGATAGCCGCTCCCATCGTAGTTTTCATGATGATACAGGACGCTCTCCGTGATGAATTTATCATAACCGGCCTGATTCAGTATCGCGTAGCCTGTAGTGGCATGGGTGCGGACATACTTCATTTCCTCAATGGTCAGAGGATCGCCCTTGGCGTAGATGTATTTGGCAACCTCCAGCTTTCCGATGTCATGGAGAAGCCCCGCCACCGACAAATCATAGCAGAGCCTATCCGACAGAGCCAGTTCCTTTGCGACAAGATTGGCAAGCCTGCTGACGCAGACACCGTGAGCCAGCTCTTTTGAAAGGCTTAACTGAAGGATCTGTACTTTTTCCTTATTTCCCATATTTCTGTAATCCCTGTCTCTTCCGTTCGATCATCTCATCAATGCGCTCAATATAGCTTTTGATGTCCTTTACGTTTTCTATCCGGTCGATCCGGTCCGCGGCAGCAACGATTTTTGTGGAAGCGCCGGCTCCCAGGGCCAGGATGGACTGTTTTTCCTCCATAATCAGAATATTGTAAAGTCCTTCCTTTCCCGGCGCGGCATAGCCCACATTTTCAAAATTTCCGGCCATGTTTTTCTGCCGGTAGAGATAATAGGGAAACATTCCCGCCCGGCGGGCGTATTCCGCCGTCATATCCATAATCTGGGAGCTGTTTACAAAGGACAGCTCCCGGTACTGATCTTTGAACAGATTCAATCTCGTGGCGCGCTTCAGAGCCAGAGAGTGGACAGTCAGACTGTCCGGTCCCAGCGCCGCAATTTCCTGCATGGTGCGCTCAACCTGGGGATACGCCTCCCCCGGCAGTCCCACGATCAGATCCATGTTTATATTGTCAAATCCAAGCTCCCTGGCAAGCAGAAAGGCTTCTTTTGTCTGTTCCACCGTATGCCGTCGGCCGATCAGGTCCAGAGTCTCCTGATTCATGGTCTGAGGATTTACGGAGATCCGGGTAACCGGATGACGTCTGAGCACTTCCAGCTTTTCCCTTGTGATACTGTCCGGACGGCCTGCTTCCACCGTGTACTCTTTCACATTTTCCAGCGGAAAATGGCCCTCGATTTCCGACAGAAGACGCTCAAGCTGCGCGGGATTTAAGGTTGTGGGAGTCCCGCCGCCAATGTAAATGGTACTCAAAGTCCTTCCCGCATACTCCTCCGCCCCGAAGGCGATTTCCTGGCACAGAGCGTCCAGATACGCGTCCACCCGGTCCTCCCATACAGAAATGGGGCTGGAACTGAAGGAACAGTACAGGCAGATGCTTGGGCAGAAAGGAATGCCCACATAAAGGCTGTAGCCGTTTTCATAGGGAATATCCTTCAAAATCTCCCGCTCCCGGACGGCGATGGATATACCAAGGGCAGTCTTTTCCGGGCTGGTCAGATAGGTTTCCCGCATATACTGGGCAATCCAGGCAGGCTTTTTCCCCTCCTCCAAAAACGCCATGGGAATTTTGGTGGGACGGATTCCGGTCAGCGTCCCCCATGGAAGGGACTGCCCCGTACAGCGTTCCAGCATCCGGTAAAGCCGGTACTTCAGGCGATTTTTCGTTTCCTTTCGGTCCCCCGGATAATCCACCGCTTCCGTTTCCTCACTGATAAGCTGCCTGTCCCCGTTCTCCATGCGGATACGGATGGCATCGTCGCTGTAAGCCAACTGGATCCGCAGTGTATAGGTATCCTCCGTCTCCTCTTCACCGTACAGAACGGTTACTTCTGTCCCCGGATAAAAGGCCCGGATCAGCGAATAAAGGTCATATTCAAAATCTTTTTTGTTCAGCTGTAAAATAATCATTGTATTGTCCCGGATTTCTATGCAAAAGGATTATAGTGCTTTTCATGGGCAATGTCCGTTTCCCCTTCGTGACCCGGATAGACGCGGGTTTCCTCCGGAATCCCGGCCAGCAGAAGCTTCACGGATCTGGAAAGGGCTCCGCCGCTGCCTGTGGGAAAGTCGCTCCGTCCCACGGATTCCCGAAACAATGTATCTCCTGAAAACAAAAGCTTCTGCTCCGGCAAATAATAACAGACGCTGCCTTTGGTGTGTCCCGGCGTGCGGATCACCCGGATCGCAAAGCCGGCCAGACTCAGAACGCTTCCGTCCTCCAAAAGTTTATCCGCCGTCAGCGTCAGCGACGAACCCCAGATACCGGAAAGGTTTTTCATGGGATCCTGCGCCACATCCTCCTCGTCTTTCCCAAGGTACACCGGAATCTTCCAGCGTCTGCGGACGCTGTCGGCCGCTCCCATATGGTCGAAATGGCCGTGGGTCAAAAGCACGGCCACCGGTTTTCGGCCTTCCTCCAGAAGCTTCCCGGCAATCCGCTCCGAACCGGCGGCCGGATCGATGATCAGCGTTTCGCCGGTTTCCGTATTTGTCAATAAATAGCAGTTGGTGCGAAGCATCCCCAGCACCAGACTGTCAACCTTCCAATTTTCCATATCCATCCTCCGGGTTCCCGATTCAGCCGGTGGTGCGCTCAATATCCACCACGCTCTCCACCTGCCGTATTTTTTCAATGAGCTGATTCAGTTCTTCCCTTCCCTGCACCTCGAAGGAAAGGGAAATCGTGGCCATCCCCTGCTTGTTCGTGCGGGTATTCACGCTTGCCACATCGATTTTCTTTTCGGTAAGAATTTTGACCACATCCACCAGAAGGCCTGTGCGGTTATGGCCGAAAATTTTAATCTCCGCCGTATACCGGGCGTTGGATTCCACAGTGTCCGGCTGCTGCCACTCGGCGTCGATGAGCCGCACCCGCTCCTCATCGCTTAAATGAATAATGTTTACGCAGTCCGTCCGATGTATGGAGACGCCTCTTCCTCTGGTAACATAGCCCACGATCTCGTCCCCCGGCACCGGCGAGCAGCACTTGGAGAACCGAACAGCCACATCGTGGATGCCTTTCACAACAATTCCGCCTTTGGACTTGGAGATCCGGACCTTATCGTTGGCATTCGCCGCTTCGATGATCGTCTCGTCGGTGATCTCCTTCTTTTCGTGCTTATTGTAGAGCTCCAGGAGCTTGTTTACCACCTGGCCTTCCTTGAGACCGCCGTGGCCGATGGCCGCCAATGCGGCGTCCCAGTCCCGGAAACCGTACTTTCTGGTAACGCCTTCCATGTATTCCGGCTTCAAAAGATTGCTCAGGGTAATGTTCTTTGTCTTACAGTAATTGTTCAAAAGCTCCTTGCCTTTGATGATGTTGTCTTCCTTGCGCTCGTTTTTGAACCACTGGTTGATCTTGTTCTTCGCCTGGGTACTCTTTACGATCTTCAGCCAGTCCCTGCTGGGACCTTTGGAGTTCTGAGAAGTTAAGATCTCAATCCGGTCGCCATTCTGAATCACGTAGTCGATGTTCACCAGCTTGCCGTTTACCCTGGCGCCGATCATTTTATTTCCCACGGCGCTGTGGATGCTGTAGGCGAAATCCACCGGGGTAGAACCGTTTGGCAGATTCTTTACATCCCCCGCGGGGGTAAAGCAGTATACGCTCTCCGCGAACAGATCCAGGTCGCTCTTTAGCAGGCTCATAAACTCCCGGTTATCCGACATATCCCGCTGCCACTCAAGGATCTGGCGCAGCCAGCTCAGCTTCTCCTCCTCCTGCTGGGAAACCGGCTTCTTCCCGTCCGAGGCCTCCTTATACTTCCAGTGGGCCGCGATACCGTACTCTGCCGTCCTGTGCATCTCGAAGGTCCGGATCTGAATCTCAAAGGGCTGGCCGTTGGGCCCGATCAAGGTGGTGTGCAGAGACTGGTACATATTGGGCTTTGGCATAGCGATGTAGTCTTTAAAACGCCCCGGAATGGGCTTATACATCTCGTGGATCACACCCAGGGCCGCATAGCAGTCCTTTACCGTGTCCACGATAATCCGCACCGCGAACAGGTCGTAAATCTGGTCCAGCGTCTTTTCCTGGTTTACCATTTTCTTGTAGATGCTGAAAAAATGCTTTACCCTTCCGTCGATCTGGGCTTTGATTCCGGCCTCGGCGATATGAGCCCCCACTTCCTTTACAATCTCCTGGACAAAGGCTTCCCTGGCGCTCTTGCGCAGCGCGATCTTCTCCACCAGGTCATAGTAGACCTCCGGCTCCAGATACTTCAGCGCCAGATCGTCCAGCTCCACCTTGATCTTTGAGATACCAAGCCGCTGGGCAATGGGCGCGTAGATGTCCATGGTTTCTCTGGCCTTTTCCTTCTGCTTTTCCGGCTTCATATATTTCAGCGTCCGCATGTTGTGCAGCCGGTCCGCCAGCTTAATCAGAATAACCCGGATGTCCTTTGCCATAGCCAGGAACATCTTCCTAAGGTTCTCCGCCTGAACCTCCACTTTGTCGGCGGAATAGTTCAACTGGCCCAGCTTTGTAACGCCGTCCACCAAAAGCTCGACTTCGTCCCCAAACTCCTGGCGGATCTCCTCGGAGGTCATCACCGTATCCTCCACCACGTCATGAAGAAGCCCTGCCACGATGGTTTCCTTATCCAGCTCCAAATCCGCCAGAATCAGAGCCACGCTTAAAGGATGAATGATATAAGGCTCTCCGGATTTCCGAAGCTGTCCCTCGTGGGCGTCTCTGGCAATCCGGTACGCTTTTTCAATCATGCTGATATCCGTGGACGGATGATATTTTAAAACGCTGGAAATCAGCTCATTATACAGCACATCCGGACTGGTGAAATCCGCCATGGATTTCACGCTCGCGTCGGCCTTTTTAATTTCATTGATTTTATCGAGTTTTGCTTTTTCGTCTTTCGCCATAGAATCACCGCTCCAAACTTCTGTGCAGTTATGCTGAACCGTTACCTCTATTTTCCCTCGTAGCAGATCACGCTTTCCACATCATGGCCTGCCAGCGCCTTTCTGCCTTCCAGACCCGCAAGCTCCATCAGAAATACACATTTGATCACCTTGCCGCCCAGGGTCTCCACCAGCTTCACAGCCGCCGCGGCAGTTCCTCCGGTGGCGATCAGATCGTCTACGATCACGACTTTCTGTCCCGGTTTAATCGCGTCTTTATGAATCTCCACCGTAGATGTGCCGTACTCCAGATCGTAGCTCTGGGAAATCGTCTCGCAGGGAAGCTTTCCGGGCTTCCGTACAGGAACAAATGCCTTGTGCAGATTATATGCAAGAGGTACGCCAAACATGAAACCGCGGGACTCCGTTCCTGCAATCACATCGAAATCCAGATCCTTCACCAGATCCTGCAGGGAATCGATGGCCAGGCGAAGGCCGTCCGCATCCTGGAGAATGCTCGTCACATCACGAAAAATAACACCCGGCTCCGGAAAGTCGGGGATACTTCTTACATACTCTTCTAATCTCTTCATCTTTGGTCCTCCATATCGTTTCTCTGCGGCCAGATAGTTTACCGCAACCTCGCGGATTCATTGAAAATTCGCTTCGCGAATGGAATCCGCTCACTCCTGAATCATCTTCTGACGCCCCAAACAGCAGGTGTTTGCGGCTGCTGTGAAGAATAGCCAAACTTTCTAAATATTCTCCCGTTTAGTATAGCATTCGAAAAACATTATTGCAATCCAAAAATACGCGCTTCCGGGCGGCGTAAGCCGTCGTTTTGCCTGATTTCCGGTAACCGTTCAGCCAAGCTGAACCGCTTCTGTTTTTTGCGAATACAAAAACAGATCTGCTTACTAAACAGATCTGTCCCTTTTATGCGGAAGGCGGGACTTGAACCCGCACGATATTGCTACCACAGGCACCTGAAGCCTGCGCGTCTGCCAATTCCGCCACTTCCGCGTTTGCTGTACTGAAACAGCTATGTAATTTTTGCACCGCACTGCTTTTCTTTGAGTGCGGAAGGCGGGACTTGAACCCGCACGATATTGCTACCACAGGCACCTGAAGCCTGCGCGTCTGCCAATTCCGCCACTTCCGCATTCTCTGTACTGCAGTCAGTACCTTGCTGTTCCGCAGGTCTTTTTGAAAGACCTGCGGGAGATGGGACTTGAACCCACACGATTTTGCAATCACTAGATCCTTAGTCTAGCCTGTCTGCCAATTCCAGCACTCCCGCATTGCTTAACAACAAAATGAATTATAGCACCCTATTGTAGATATGTCAACAACTTTTTTAAAATTTTCTACAATTTATTTTTGCGAGCAGCGAGCCAAACATACATGCTTGCATGTCCATCTGCCGACTGCCTGCTTAAACGTCCCAAAATTGCCGCAGAGGGCAAATAACGCCGCGCCACAGGGGCGCGGCATTCATTTTCAGCAAAACGATAAGCCGGGTTATGTCGTGAATGGTCATCTATCTAGGCCTGCCGTTGCCGACAGGCTCAAGCGACCTACCTGAAGCTGACGGGCCGCCATACGCTTCGTTTCGGTCTTGCTTCGGATGGGGTTTACATATGCCCTCTCTGTTGCCAGAAAGGCGGTAGTCTCTTACACTGCCCTTCCACCCTTACCCGGCGCAGCCGGGCGGTATATTTCTGTTGCACTGTCCTTAGAGTCGCCTCCACCGGACGTTATCCGGCATCCTGCCCTGTGAAGCCCGGACTTTCCTCGCGCAGCGCGAAGCTGCCCGCGACCATTTGTTTTACTGAAAAATTGAATTATGCCAGCTTGCTCTTTGCCAGCTCAGCCAGGGTAGCGAAGCCCTGAGCATCGTTTACTGCCATATCAGCCAGGATCTTGCGGTTGATCTGCACATCCGCAAGCTTCAGGCCGTACATAAACCTGCTGTAGGAAAGACCGTTCATACGGGCTGCCGCATTGATACGGGCGATCCAAAGCTGTCTGAACTGACGCTTTCTCTCTTTTCTTCCTGCATAAGAGCTGGTCAGAGCTCTCATAACAGACTGCTTTGCTACTCTATACTGCTTGGAACGGGCGCCTCTGTAGCCCTTCGCCAGCTTTAATACTCTGTTATGTTTCTTCTTTGCGTTCAGGCCGCCTTTGATTCTTGCCATTTCTTATTTCCTCCTTCAGCTTCTTCTTATAAATACGGTAAAATCTTCTTCATATTCTTGAAGTTCGCGGCATCCACGATGGTTGCCTTTCTGAGGTTTCTCTTTCTCTTCGTGGACTTCTTCGTTAAGATATGGCTCTTGTATGCTTTATTTCTTTTCAGCTTTCCTGAACCTGTCAGTTTAAAGCGTTTTGCTGCAGACTTGCTTGTTTTTGTTTTCGGCATTTTTATGTTCCTCCTTATTCCATCATTCTTTTTAACGAATCAGGGAAGTCCCTGCTTCCTGCTGCGCGCAGCGATAAACCGGAGCGCGGACTTACCTGTCTCAGGTGATCAGCGTTTTTCTGTCAAAAACATGGTCATGCTTCTTCCTTCGACCTTCGGAGCCTTGTCAACCACCGCGATATCCGCAAGTTCTTTTGCGAAATCATCCAGAATGTGCTTGCTGGCCTGCATATGGGCCATCTCTCTGCCGCGGAAACGGAGGGTCACTTTAACCTTGTTTCCCTTCTGGATAAATTTTCTGGCGGAACCGATTTTCGTATTCAGATCGTTCACATCAATGTTCGGTGAAAGGCGAACTTCTTTTATCTCAATGATTCTCTGCTTCTTCTTGGCTTCCTTTTCCTTACGGGCCAGCTCGTAGCGGTATTTGCCGTAATCGATAATCTTGCACACCGGCGGTTTGGCCGTGGGGGCAATCTTCACCAGATCCAGCTCAGCCTCTCTCGCAATCTTCATAGCGTCCCTGGCGGACATAATGCCCAGTTGTTCTCCGTTTTCGCCGATCAGGCGAATCTCTTTGTCACGAATCTGCTCGTTAATCATTAATTCGCTAATTGTAGTACACCTCCAAACATTCACTTCTCTCTAAAACTTCTTGATCAGATCCACCGAAGCGCCGGCATCCCGGCACACTCCAATCGTAAGGAACTATCGCGCAAAAAAAGAGTCGACAGAAGCTTTCTGTCCACCCACGCAAAAAACCCTCATAAATGGGAACCTATGAACCAGTAGTCACTCAGGCGTGCTATGGTGAGAGCGGACACTCTGCTTTCTTTTCCTTAACCTGAGTTAGAATAACATAGATTCCCGCGATTGTCAATTACTTTTTCTTCAATTCCCCGTCTATCAAATGGACAATTCTCCCGGCGTTCCGGGCTACAGAGAGGTCATGAGTAATCATAACGATGGTATTTCCCAATTCGTTCAGCCTTCTGAAAAGCTTCAGTACCTCCTGGCCGGAGCTCTGATCCAGCGCTCCGGTGGGTTCATCCGCCAGCAGAATTGCCGGCTCTCCCACAAGCGCTCTGGCTATGGCCACACGCTGCTGCTGCCCTCCGGACAGTTCCCGGGGCCGGTGACGGATGCGCTCCGCCAGCCCCAGAAACTGAATGGTGTCCATGCTGGCCTCTCTGGCCTCTTCCAGAGACATTCCCCGCATCAAAAGGGACGTAATAAATTGTTTTTTTGCGTGTCACACAAAAAAAACGCCGAAACCTTCAACATTTGAAGGCTCCGACGCTTTTCTCTTCCCGTTCTACTATCTTTCAGGCTGCTTCATCTGGAAGGTCGCGCATTCTGTCTGCTGGCAGCTGCAGGCGCTTGCTCCGGAAATTCCGATCTGCCCCGCCGCGCACTTGGAATTTTCATTAAACTGACAATGACAGGCCTTACATCCAACATCAATCGTCTGGCTGGGCGTGCCCATGGAATTCATACCGCCCATCTCCGTTCTGGCCTTAAAGCTTTCGCAGCAGGTCTCGCGGGCGTTCTGGGCCTCCTGGCCGCCCACCATAATATCGCCCTTGCTGCAGTACTGCCCATTGTTGTAGACACAGGTCATTGCGGAACATACTAAATATGGCATAATACTGCCTCCTTTCTTCAAGGCCGGAATCCCGCCGTCAGGACAGGCTGTCCGGCTCTTATCCACAGTATCTGCCGTTTTTTTATTTTTTATTCGTAATTGTTCCGTATCTTCACAGTTACGATTCGAAGGCCCGGCGGATGCAGTCCGGAAGCTCCTCCTCAATCAGATAAAAGCTGCTGAACTGCTGAAAATTATCAAAAGAAACATATACGCTGTAGTATTTATTCTGAGATGTTCTCACCGAATAATCCACAACGGTACTTTTTGAAAAATCCAGAGACGCCGCGATTTCCTCAATATCCGTTCTTGCCGTAAAAAGCTTATTTCCCTGATACGTTTCCTCGATCATATAGACATCCTGGGAATCCCCATAAGAAGTGGAATCGAGAACACCGTAAACCTCTATGCTCTCTATCTGGGAAGCGTCAATGCTCTCCGGGAACTGAATGCCGATCTCCGCCAAAATCGCCTGTGTCCTGGTAAAGCTCTTTAAAACAGGGTACGGACCGTCCAGCATCAGATTCCGGTCTTCCATTGACTCGCCGCAGTAGAAGGTCAGCATCCCCACCAGATCCTCCCCTGAAATATCGCTGAAGCTGACGCTTTTGAGTTCTTCCTTGTACGCTTCCAGCAGTCTTTCTCTCAGATCCGCCTGCATTCGGATCATAGAGCCATAGCCATACAGCCCGCAGCTCTCAACGCCAAAATAGATTTCCTCGGGCATATCGTAAATAGCGAATAAGCTTTCTTTGTATGTCTCATTGTCAAAGAGCTGGTCCATCTGCTCCGTATAAACGTCTGCGTCCACTACATAGGTGCGGTATACTCTTCTGCCGTCCTCAAGGGAGAGCAAAAGATCCACGGAGACGCCCTCAGAATGAACGCTGTCCGCATTCTCCACCCCGCTTTGGGCCATGGCGTAAATAGGCGCCGCATCTTCGAGCAGATGTTCATCTAAATACTCCTTCTGGTCTCCGATCCATGTAAGCTCACCGTTTTCACAGAGCGCGCGGCTGTTCAGTTCCTGCTGATACAAGCTTGCGGAAACCACCTGATCCTCCGCGGGAAGATAGGCATCATATCCAATCCAATCAAACCGGAACATGCATCCCAGCAAAAGAGATCCGGCCAAAACGCCCAGGAGGGGCATCTTTCTTCTGAAAATCTCCCGAATATCCAGATAATAAATAAAATCCAGCACTGCGCACACAATCACCGCGCACAGAGCGATTCCGCAGAAAAACCAAATATCCTGCTGCGTTTTAGCCAGTTCCATGACAAAAAGACCAATCCCCAGGGACGCCGGTATCCCGATCAGAAATTTCAAAGGAATCTCCAGCAGAGGAAAGGCAATGGAATGACCAGCCATTTCTGTTTTTCTTTTTTTATACAGGTACAGATCCAGCAGAAGCAGAGCGGCAATCACAACCAGCAGCAGAAGCAGCCGGAAGCCTGGAAAGCCTTCCCCTGCAAAATAGTCTGCCATGCCGTTTTCCACATCCAGACAGATACCCGCCGGAGAAGTGCGCAGGCCCCATTCTTCCGACCACGCGTCAATTCCATAGGTGGTAAAGAAGTTTCTTGACAGTCCTGTTTTTAAAAGCGTACAGAGGGGGCCCAGAAACATCAGTACAGGAAATGCCAGCATGGATACAATTAATTTCCCCGTCAGCATCACCCCGAGTACCGCCACTCCGTAAAATACCACGTAATACAGCATATGGACCACATACGCTTCCATGATCCGTCCCGTATCCCCTGCCCGCGCAAGCCCTGCCATATGACCGATGGCCGTACACAAGAAAGTGCTGAGCAGATATGGAACGCCCGCCGTCAGCACGCCGGAAAAAAACTGAATGGCAAACATCCGTCCTCTCTTCACCGGCAGGCTGTGAAAAAAATCCAGCTTTTCCGTGGAGTGCACATAGTAAAAACCGGAAAGTCCCGCCAGAAACGCGATGACGCACAGCACCAGAATCGGCAGGCCCTGTGGGTCAAAGCTGACGTTCTGAATATAGACCTCCCGAAGCGTCTCCTCCGTAATCTGTTCCAGCGCTAAAAGCTCTCTCTGGGCATCCAGCCTTAAAAGGAGCTGGACCGGAAGCAGCAGAAAAAGCCCTAGAAAGCTTAACGCTACCAGCCAGCTTCTCCATTTGATGTCTTCCTTCAGAAGTCTAACCCATGAAATCTTTGATCCCATAGCCGGCCACCTCCATTTCACTGATAAAAATTTCTTCCAGAGACAGCGGAAGAATCTCGGAAAAGATCGGTTTTTTATCTTCAATGCACATATAAATTTCCTGCCGCGTTCCTCTGGCGATCACCGTCAGAAGCGAACCTCTCTTTTCCCATCGGACAATATCCAGTTCCTTTTGCACCGCTGCCTCCTTCACCGGATCCTGAAATACGCATTGGATCTTATGGATATGAAATTTCATATCCTCGATTTCCTTTGACAGCAGAATACCGCCCTTATGGAGAAGACCGATGTGGTCACAGATATCATCCAGTTCCCTGAGATTGTGAGAGGCAATGACCGGCGTAAATTTCCGGTTCTGAATCTCCTCGGCAAAAATGCGCTTTACCGCCTGACGCACCACCGGATCCAGCCCGTCGAAGGTCTCGTCGCAGAACAGATACTTGGTTCCCGTGCAGATGCCAAGCAAAATCGAAATCTGTTTTTTCATGCCCTTGGAAAAAGCGGAGATTTTCCTCCTCCGTTCAAGATGAAATTTGTCCAAAAGCTGATAAAACCGTTCAAAATCAAATCCCGGATAGACCACTCCGTAGTACTCCGCCATAGTCTTGGCTGTGGCGTTTGGAAAAAAATAAGCGGTGTCCGACAGGAAACAAAGCTTTGCCTTCGCGGAAGGATTCTCATAGACGGATTCCCCGTCGATCAGCACCTGGCCGCTGTCAGCCTCCAAAACGCCGCTCAGAATACGCAGGAGCGTACTTTTTCCGGCGCCGTTTGTCCCGACCAGGCCAAAGATGCTTCTCTCCTGAATCGTCGCCACAATATTGTCCAGCGCTTTTTTCCCATGGAAATATTTGTTTACATTGTTTATTTCGATCACCGTTCATCCCCCCCCATAAAGGTGCCTGACATAGTCCACCATCTCTTCTCTGGTTATGCCAAGCTGCTTTCCCTCTTCCACAAGGTTCTTCAGCATTTTGTAGCAGGCATCCCTGCGCCGCTCTTCCATATCCGAAAGCTGGCAGACAAAGTTCCCCCTGCCTTTCACTGGATAGATCAGGCCCTCCTGTTCCAGACAGGCATAAGCCTTTTGAATCGTGTTCGGATTAATGGAAAGCTCAACGGCCAGGGAACGGACGGAGGGAAGCTGCGTCTGCGGCTTTACCGCCCCGCTTAAAATCATAGCTTCCACGCGATCCGCGATCTGTTCATATATGGGCTTCCGGTTTTGATAATCAATGGTTATCATTTCGGTTTCCTTTCCGAAAGTAATTTTCGAGCGAATAAAACAGAGTGTATTATTCCAGATAATACACTCTATTTATAGCACAGGCCTGTTTCCCAGGCAAGCGGATTAAGCGGATCTTAAGAAACTACCGTAATAATTTACCTTTTCCCTGTTCCTTCCGCATCAAAGGGTAATCGGATCCCGCAGAAAAATCGGGTTGCTCCAGGCAACTCTTCCTTTGTGGTCAACCACCTCTGCCCGCACGTATTTCTCTTCTCCGCAAAGCTTCATCTCACCGCGGCAAAAGGTTTCGTCCCCTCTGGCCACGATGGAATGGCCGAACGTTTCATAGGTTACGAAATGAATTTCCCGCGCCTCGGAACACGCGATCTTCGCAAGGCCGTCCTCCACATAGAATTCATAGATTTCCGGCCCGCTGGAAGAATAGAAGTTTCCTTCTTTCAGCGCCGCGGTAATCGCCTCAATGGTCAGTTCGCCCGCGTTGACCATAACCCAGCCGCCGCAGTAATCATCCTGACCAAAGTGGGCGTCGTCGGTAGCTACTCCCCAGACCTTTCTTCCCCGCCTGAGCAGGGAATCCCAATAGTCGATGGACAGACCGGTACGGCTGTCCACATCCCCGCTGTAGTTGTAGATCTCCATCGCGCAGAACCCCTCTAAGTCCACAAAGTCGGAAAGCTCCATCCGTGACCAGTTGGGGTGGTTAAAGATTACCAGGTTGTTGGCCGCCAGGGCCTCGTCAATAATAGACTGAACCGAAGCCAGTCCTTCCCATTTTTTTACCGGGAAATGCTGCTGATGGCAAAATCCGTTCTCTCTTGTGGCCTCTTCTCCTGCCCCATGCTGTCCGATCCCCAATAAGTGATAAATCCGGAGAGGTTCCGGTTTTTCGCAGGAAAACTCCACTCCGGGAAGGATCAGGAAATTCTCACGGTTCAGTTCCTGGTTATCGGTATAGTACTCATGTTCAGTAAAAGAGACGAACTGATAACCGTGATCCGCATAGACCTTTGCCGTCTCTGTCGGGGATTTTCTCCCGTCCGAATTGGTGGAATGGAGATGAAGATTCCCCTTATACCAATTTCCATCTGTCTTTAAGCCCAGTCGTTTCATAAGTATTCTCCTCGTTTTCTCTTTCTTAACTCTGAAAGTCCGCCGCCGAATAGGCGGCATATATTCAGGGATGCCAAATACGCCCGCCGGATTTTTTTCGGAACGGCGGTACGTTTACCCCGCGGGCGTATGCAGGTTTCCTCTGTATTTCCAATTTCTTTAGAAATTTTTAGATTTTCTTTTGTTAATGGACACAAAGTACTCACAGACTCCTGATAGGATAAGAGTTACAAAGCGATACCGCTTTTTTACATATATTTCTCTCTTTCCTGGAGATATTGCGATAAAGGCTCTGCACCGGCCGAATCCGCGTATCTCCTTTTTTATTCCCGTGAGCAACGAGCCAAGCGCGCCGCTTAGGCGCATACATTCAGGGATGGCTTGCGCGGCTTCTACTCCGGATCCGATATCAGCGCTTCCAGGATTTTCGCCACCTGCTCCATTTCCTCCCCGGTCGTATATTCCTGAAGGGAATGGGCTCTGTGCATGGCGGAAGCCAGGACCACTCCCGTAATCCCATGTTCCGAAAGTCTGTGCTGATCGCTTCCTCCCAGGGTATTTGAAAGGACGCAGGGAACGTTTGCCGCGGCGCAGGCTCTCTGGTAGCGCCGCACCACCGGATGCGCTTCCGGCGTCTCATACGCGCGGAATAAAAGCTCTTCCCGGAACTGGGCGCTTCCGCCCGCTTCCTCCGCCTCTTTTGCGAACAGCTCCCGGATTTTCCCAATCTCCGCTTCCAGGGACTCATGCTTTAAGCTGCGCACCTCTCCCTGAAGGACGCAGGTATCCGGCACCACATTGGTGGCGAAGTCCGCCCGTATGCTCCCCACATTCACTGTCGTATCCGCATCCGCGTGCCCCAGCTTCAGCTTCGCCACTCCTCTGGCGGCGATCTGCACGGCGTGAATGCCCAGTTCCGGAGAAAAGCCCGCGTGGGCCGCTCTTCCGTGTATGGTCACGGTAAAAACCGCCAGGGACGGAGCTTTCAGGGCCGCCGTGCCCACAGGACCGCTCAGATCCGGCACATAGGACTGGCGGGCGCGCAGTTTTTCAAAGGCAAAGGCCCTGCTCCCCATAAGATGGCGCTCCTCAGCAATGGTAAAGAGAAGCTCCAGATCCCGGACGGGCCGTTCCTCTTCCTGCGCTCTGGTCAGCGCCTCCAAAAGAGCCGCCACCGCCGCCAGATCATCCGCTCCAAGCACCGTATCCCCGGCGCCGGTAATCCTTCCATCCTCGTGAAACACTGCCCGTTTTCCCATTGCCGGGTCCACGGTATCCATGTGCATGGAAAACAAAAGAGGCTCTCCGGGCAGGCTGCCGCTGCGGCGGGCCAGCAGATTCCCGCAGTTTCCTCCCGTCTTTTCTCCCGCGTCGTCCTCCTCCACCGAAAAGCCCAGGCCAAGAAGTCGCTCTTTCAGATAATCGGCCACCTGCCGCTCTCCATAGGAAGGAGAGTCGATGGCCACCAGCCTGGCAAATTCCTGTGTCATTCTCTCTGTGCTCATCATCTCTCCTCCTACAGCAGCGCTTCGTTGTAGCGGGCCCGTTCCCCGCCCACAAATTTCGGTCTGGTCCTGGCGCAGACCACCCTGGCCGCGCCCACGTTTTTCTGGGCCGTGCGCACCGGAACCGCCACCCTGCGCAGATGCATCCCGATCAGGGTATCCCCAATGTCGATCCCGGCCGCCGCCTGGACGCGCTCCACCGCCACAGGGTCCTCAAATCCCTGGTATGCCGCCGTGGCAAAGGAACCGCCTCCTTTCAGCCAGGGGATTACGTTGACCTCCTCAAGGCCGTATTTTTCTGCCGCTTCCCGCTCCACAATCAGCGCCCTGTTCAGGTGTTCACAGCACTGGGCCGCCAGATACAGGCCATGCTCCTTCAGCACGCCCCATATTCCCAAAAAAACCGCCTGTCCGATCTCCCCGCTGGAATGGGTGCCGATTTTCTCCGCACCGATCTCGCTGCTGGAGCATCCCACAACCACCAGGCTTCCCCTTGTAAGCCGCGCCTGCTCCAAAAGCTGCTCCGCTGCCAGAGCCGCCTCCTGACGGATTGTTGCAAGCGCTTCTGTTTCCCTGTATTCCATCATTTCCGCCTCCACGCGTCATCCCGGCCGGCTTGTCCGTCCAGTCTGGCGTCTATATATTTTTCTTTATTTTTTCTTTGATCAACGCGAAAAATTCCCGCACCAGATAATGAACCTGATACCTTGGATCAGAGGGCGCCGAAATCCCCCTGGGATTCTCATAGCCAAGCTGTCTGGCCAGCAGAAGGCTCCGCCAGATGTGAAAATTATTGGTGACAAGGCCCACATCCCTGGTATGCCCTCTTAGAATGTTCCGGGAAAAGCGCAGGTTCTCCAATGTACTGGTGGAACGGTCCTCCAAAATCAGCCGGCTTCCCTCGATTCCAAAGTCTGTCAGCCAGCGGTACATGGCAAGCGCCTCCGTGATATCCTCACCGCTTCCCTTTCCTCCGGACAAAACCGCCTTGGTTTTGGGGTTTTCCCGCAGATAAGCGCCCGCCTTTTCCAGCCTTCTGGTCAGTGCCCTGCTTGGAACCGTCCCCATCACGTGCGCTCCCAGGACGATCAGGTACGCAAGCCCCGCCGGCTCTGGCCGGAACATTTCCCGGATAATCCGCCCTTCCACCGCCGCGAACAGCAAAACGCCGCAGAGGACTGCCGCCGCGAGCGCCGCCAAAAGCCATGGAGGAATCCACGCGTACCCGAAACGCCCCAGGCAAAGCCCCGCCCCCGCCAGCAGAACGCCCGCCAAAAGCCAGATCATCCGAAAATCCATAGCCACCCGGACCAGGCAGATATAATAAACCAGGCAAAGAGTCCCGGCGGCCGTCAGAAAATATTCCATAGGCATCCTCCGAAAAAAGTAAGAGCGGACGCATCCAGCCTCCTGGTTGCAGCCCGCCCTCGTTACTGTTCATAAGGTGAACAGCAATCCTCCTGCCCTTACGCGTTACGTCCGCAGCAGTATTTGTATTTTTTCCCGCTTCCGCACGGGCAAGGATCGTTGCGCCCGATCTTCGGCCCCTTGATAATGGTGTTGGCCTTCTTTGCCTCACGGTAAAGGGTCTTTTTCTTTTCCTCGTCGAAAATCTTGTCCCACATGGGAAGGTTGTACAGCCAATCGGCCTTCGCATCCACCATGTTCTTATACAGCAGCTCTTTATCAAAAGCCAGGGTCACCTCGGTGTTCTCATCCATGGTGTCGATGGGGTTTTTCACCTTCAGGCTGTCGTCGATGCCGTCCAGAAATCCTGCCATGGTCAGCACAGGGATCTCATATTTTTCCGCCAGCTCCTTAACGGTTCCCTTTACTACCTCGTCCGGATTCGACAGAAGCTTTTCGTAGATTCCCTTCTCGATCAGGAAATAGTCCGTCCAGAATTTCTGAAGCTGTTTTTTATCCGTTTTCTGAGAGTATGCGATGTCTCTCCACTCCTGTAATAATGCCATTTTCCTTACCATCCTTCATACACAAATTCGGTTAAAACGCGGCACGGTCCTTTTGCCGCCTGCCTATCATTATATAACACATTCCCGTATTTGTGAACTTATTTCAAAATAATTTTTCGCAGATTTGTATATTTCATATTTCCGCGGGCATACTATGATTAATCTCACAGAGATGAACGGCAAAAGGCCGGACACTTTGTAAGATTTCCAAGCGTCCGGGACGAAATTCCCCCCTTCGGCCCGGGCGCGATACAAAAGAGAAAATAAATACTTATCCTCCCCTTAATGTTTCCCGCGGACATGCGAACTGTCAAGTCCGCGGGATTTTATGCGTGTTTAGGCGCGCAGCCAGCCTTTTCCAGCCGGATCACATGGAAGCTCTTTGCTCCAAGAACAGCCGTAAGCCTTCCGTCCGCTATGTTCGCCCCTGTTCCGGCGCGGGGAGCTACGGTATCCGGATGCTCCCGGGTGTTCACCGCCTTCAGATCCGGATGGGCAAGCACAAAGTGCTCCTTTACCCGAAATCCCGGAAACTGCCGCAGATCACAGGTAAGCTCCATATCTTCCGCAAGATCCTTGTTCACCGCGAACAGCGTCAGCCCCTCCTCTTCGTCCATCACAAACACCGCGTCCAGACAGGACACGTCCCCATGGCTGCACTCATAGCGGGGCGCGTCCACCAGGGTATCTAAGACCTGTCCTCTCCCATAGCGGCTGATGAGGGCAAAGGGATAATAAATGGTCTGCTTCCACGCGCCCTCATCAGAGGTCATAATGGGGGCGATCACATTCACAAGCTGGGCCAGACACGCGATTTTCACCCGGTCCGCGTGACGCAGAAGGGTAATCATCATGCCGGCTACCAAAAGAGCGTCCTCGAAGTTGTACACATCCTCAAGCTGATGGGGCGCGCTGGTCCAGGCCGGAATCTTCTTGTCCTCCTCGTTGGAATGATACCAGACGTTCCACTCGTCAAAGGACAGGCAGATCTTTTTGCTCTTCCGCTTCTTTGCCCGGACGCTGTCGCAGATGGCGACCACAGAACGGATAAAGCGATCCATGGACGCTGTGCTTCCCAGGAAATCCGCCGAATTATCTTCGCGGTTTCCGTAATACTGATGCAGGGACAGATAGTCTACCTGGTCATAGCACTCCGAGAGTACCTGATCCTCCCAGTATCCAAAGGTATCCATAGTCAGGCCGGAGCTGCCGCAGGCCACAAGCTCGATATCCGGATCCACCATGCGCATGATCCGCCCGGCCTCCGCGGCAATCCTTCCGTATTCCGCCGCGGTCTTATGGCCCATCTGCCAGGGACCGTCCATCTCATTTCCCAGGCACCAGAGTTTTATATTGTGGGGCTCCTGGTATCCGTGGGACCGGCGCAGATCGCTGTAAAGGCTGCCTTTGGGGATATTGCAGTATTCCACCAGATTTTTTGCATCCTCAGGCCCTCTGGTCCCCAGATTCACCGCCATCATGGGCGCGGTGCCGGCTTTTCTTGCCCAGTCCATGAATTCATTCAGGCCAAACTGGTTGGATTCGATCACCCGCCAGGCGAGATCCAGCCTGGCAGGGCGGTTCTCCTTTGGTCCTACGCCGTCCTCCCAGTGATACCCGGATACGAAATTTCCTCCCGGATAACGCACCACCGGTACTCCCAGCTCTCTCACCAGGCCGATCACATCCTTCCGGAAGCCCTGTTCATCCGCAAAGGGGCTCTTAGGCTGGTAAATTCCCTGATAAACAGCCCGCCCCAGATGTTCGATAAAGGAGCCATAAATCCGCTTATCCACTTCCCCTGTCACAAAATACCGGTCAATCATCAGTCTCGCTTTCTTCATTCAAACCTCTCCTTTCTTTGCGCGTACACGTTCGTTACCGTTTATTATAGCGGCTTACACTTCCTTTTGCAATAAAATTGTCGGATGGACATTTTCCCTAAAAGCCGTTATAATAAGTCATACTGCCGGGCGCTGATGCCTCGTTGGGCGCCTGCGCCGCCTTGAAAGGAGCCTTTTCATGATCCAAAACCTGCAGCGTGTTCAAAACAAATACCGCCGTCTCATGCACAAGCACCATATTCTGATGAATCTGGCAGTTACCGCCTTCTTTCTGTGCACGGCGACTCTGATCGCTCTGGTGCTGTTTCATTTTGTCCAGGAAGATTCCCCGGGAATCGTTATGCTGTATATGCTCGCCCAGGTACTCATCGCCAGATACACGGACGGATACTGGCCGGGGGTCATGGCGGCGCTGATCAGCGTTCTCTATACAAACTACTATTTTACCGTCCCCTATAAAGCCCTGGATTTTACCAGAGCGGGATACCCTGTCACCTTCTTCTGCATGCTGGTCATCACGATCCTGACCAGCGCCACAGCCACGAATATCAAAAAGCAGGCAGATATTATATCGAAGCACGACAAGCTCCTGCTTGAGGCGGACAAAGAGAAAACCCGGGCGAACCTGCTGCGGGCTGTCTCTCATGACCTGCGCACGCCCCTGACCAGCATCATCGGTTCCAGCGCTTCCTATCTGGAAAACGCGGATTCCCTGAGCGAGTCGGAAAAGCGCGTTCTGATTCAGCACATTTATGAGGACTCCAACTGGCTTCTGCATATGGTGGAAAATCTCCTCAGCATCACGCGCATCCACGAGGGCGGCGCCAGAGTCACGAAATCCCTGGAGCCCTTTGAAGAAGTGCTCTCAGAGGCCGTCCAGCGCCTGAAAAAACGGATTCCGGACGCGCAGATCAACGTATCCTTTCCGGATGAATTTTATATGATTCCCATGGATCCGCTTCTCATCGAGCAGGTAATCATCAACCTTCTGGAAAACGCGGTTCGCCATTCCCAGAGCACGCATCCCGTAGACTGTTTTCTGACCTCGGATAAGGATTCCCTGACCTTCCATGTGCGGGATTACGGGGTAGGCATCGACCCGGAACGGCTTCCCCATATTTTTGACGGCGAAAACTGCAGAAGAGGGAAGGATTCCTCCCCCGACAGCCGCCGTGGCATGGGCATTGGCCTTTCCATCTGCAAAACCATTATTACGGCCCACGGAGGCTCAATCACCGCATGCAACCACGGAAACGGCGCCGAAGTATCCTTTACACTGCCCAAGGAGGAGCACAACAATGGAAAACAAAGTAAAAGTTCTTCTGATTGAGGACGAGAAAAATATCTGCGGATTTATCTCAAAGGCCCTGGAAGCGCAGAACTATCAGGTACGCACCGCATACACCGGAAAGGACGGCCTTTCCCAGGCCACCTCTCTGTGCCCGGACATTCTGCTTTTGGACCTCGGGCTGCCGGACATCGACGGGCTGGAGATCATCACAAAAATACGCGCCTGGTCCGCCATGCCCATTATCGTCCTGTCCGCCCGTACCAGGGAGGATGAAAAAGTCAAAGCCCTGGATCTTGGCGCCGATGACTACATCACCAAGCCCTTTGGCACCTCCGAGCTTCTGGCCCGTATCCGCACGGCCCTGCGCCACAGCCCCCTTATCCAAAGCAGGAAAACAGAGCCCGTTTATCAGGCCAAAGATCTGAAAATCGATTTTCTCCGCCGTCTGGTCACAAGAAAAGGCCAGGAGATCCATCTTACACAGAACGAGTATAAGATCCTTTCTCTCCTGGCCGCGAATTCCGGAAAAGTCATCACCTACGACACCATCATGTCCCATGTATGGGGTCCGTATACAGACGGCAACAACCGGATTCTCCGGGTCAATATGGCAAACATCCGGCGAAAGCTGGAAACCAACCCCGCCGCCCCGGAATACATTTTCACAGAGGTAGGCATCGGCTATCGGATGCTTGAGGACGAAAGCGCGTGGTAACTGGCGTACAGATCCTCTCTCCGGTCCTGGCGAACGGGAAACGCTTCCCGGCACAGAGCCGCCTTGTCTCCAATTTCGGCGTATCCCACGGCCTCGCCTTCCAGGAAGCCGCACAGCGGCTCTCCCTCCGGATCAAAGGCAGCGCTGTCCCCCGCGTAAAAAACTCCCTCCTGCTCTCCGCAGCAGTTGACGCCGCACACATACGCCTGGGTCTCAATGGCTCTGGCCCGAAGAAGCGTTTTCCAGTGCTCCCGGCGCTTTCCCGGCCAGTTTGCCGCCACCAGAATCACATCGCAGGTGTCCGCCAGTATTTGAAAAACCTCAGGGAAGCGCAGGTCATAGCAGATCAGCGTCCCGATCCGGTGTCCGGCGAGGTTAAAATACGAAAGCTGGTTTCCTCCTGTGAAATACCGGTCCTCGCCGGCATAGGAAAAGGGATGGATTTTCACATAATCACTTAAAAGCCTTCCGCTGGCATCCACCACAGTATAGTGATTTTCCGCTTTCCCGGCGTTTTCTTCTCCTCTTCCCCCTTCCGGAGCGCTCACCCAGCCAAAGCCCAGAGCCGCGCCGTATTTTTCCGCCAGTCTGCGCATTTTCCACGGCGTATCCGAAAACTGCTCCCCTGTTTTCGCTGTATTCATAGAAAATCCGGTAAAGCTCATCTCCGGAAACAGAAAAAGATCCGCGCCCTTTCCCCGCTCTCTATCCAGCAGCCTTTCGGCGTCCGCCAGATTCTCCTGCCGGTTCTCAAACGCAATCTTTGTCTGACACAGCGCTATACGCATAAACTCTCACCCTTTTCATTCCTCGCGGGAAGCCGCGTCTTGCATGGCCTTGTTGATCAGATGCCTGGCCCTTTCCTCTTCCTTTTCGGAGACCTTGATTTCGTATTCATAGGCATGTTCCAGGCTCATCCCCAGGCTGCCGGTCCTTCCCCGGATGGTTCCTCTCCCAAGGCCGAAAAACTGGCCCTGATGGTTCCGCACATGATACTTGTAAGGCACCTTTTCCGCCTCCAGAGTGTCCCGCACCAGGTTAAAAAGCTTCAAATCATTTCCAAGATAGACGGAGCGATCCTTCCATTCCATATACTTTTCCTCCCTTCCCTGTCCGGGCTTATCTCTAAAAAAGCAGAGGGGCCGCAAGCATCTGGCTTTCCTTTGCGGCGCCCTCTGTCTCTTATTCGCTCTGATTCTCGTCCGCGGCAGTCTTCTCCACGCCCAAAATACCAAGCACCTCATCCACCGTTTTCCCGGATTTCAGCATCGCCTCATACAGAGTTTCCTTGTCCTTCTGAGCGGCTTCTTTCTCAAGCTCTTTTTTCTTTTTTCTCAGTTCTTTGACTCTGTTCTCGCACTCTGTCAGCTCCGCATCCACAGCCGCGATCTTTTCTTCAAGTGTTCTGGGATCTTTTTTGCGTCCTCTTGCCATAAAGCCATCCTCCAAAAATATATTCTTTCTGATCCGTTTTCTCCCAGTCGGTGCCGGAAAAATCTGGTATCTTTTTTTATTGTAGCATATAAATTTCCGTCATACAATCAGAAATTCAGATAAATAAAGGGACTGTACGAACCTTTGACCACATAAGCCACCGATGCCAGAAAAAGCAGGACAAGCGCTGCCGCGTATACCGTCTGCATCCCCTTTTTCTGTCCGAGCCTCTGAAGAAGGGTTCCGCTTACAAGGACGCCCGCGATCAGCTCCGGGGCGTATTCCCGCAGGTAAAACCAGGCTTTCGCTCCCATACTCACGCCATTTGCCCCAAACATGGCGGCAAAATACTGCCACGCCTGTCCAAGGCTGTCCGCCCGGAAAATCACCCAGCCCAGAATCACGAACAGCATCGTATAAAGATGCCCCGCCGCGGATACAGCCCGCCCGGGCTTCGGACCTTTTCCCGCCCCCAGCTTTTTCGCCAGGCCGGTCTCTTTTTCCACAGCCAGAATCACGAAATAGAACAGGCCCCAGACGATGAAAGTCCAGTTGGCCCCATGCCAGATTCCGGTGGCAAGCCACACCACGAACATATTGAAAAGATGGCGTCCCCGGCTTACCCGGTTTCCTCCCAGGGGAATGTACAGGTAATCCCGAAACCAGCTTCCCATGGAAATATGCCACCGTCTCCAGAACTCCGTGACGGATCTGGAGATATACGGCCGGTCAAAGTTTTCCAGAAAATGAAAGCCGAACATCCGTCCAAGTCCGATGGCCATGTCCGAATACCCGGAAAAGTCAAAGTAAATCTGGAAGGTGTAGGCGACGGCCCCAAGCCAGGCCAGCCCCATGGTCAGATCCGCCGTGCCCGTAAGGCCAAAGGCGTAATCGGCCACATTCGCCATGGTATTGGAGATCAGAACCTTTTTGCACATACCCTCCAGGAACCGGCGGGCGCCCCAGGAAAAGTCCTCCCAGGTCTCCCTGCGGCCGTCGATCTCCCCCTCCACGGTAGTGTACCGGACAATGGGTCCTGCCACCAGTTCCGGGAAAAAGGCCACGTAAAGGGCCAGCTTCGCCGGGTTTTTCTGGCAGCCCGCCGTACCCCGGTACACATCCACCACATAGGAAATCTCCCGGAAGATAAAAAACGAAATCCCGATGGGAAGGGCAATCTGAGGCACCTGTACCATTCCGGGAAAAATCTGATTCAGAATCCCGGCGCTAAAGCCAAGATACTTAAACACAAACAAAAAGCCGATGTCTGCCGCGGCCGTCAGGGCCACAATCCCTTTGGCGAGCCCCTTCCGCTCCCGGAAGCGGTCCACAAGAAGGCCGAAAATCCAGTTCGCCAGAATCGTCCCGATCAGGGCAAATACAAACTTGGGTTCTCCCCAGGCATAAAACAGCAGAGACATCACCAGCAGTACCGCGTTCTGGATAGCCCGCCACGGCTTTACCAGATAATAGAGCAGAAGCACCGCCGGAAGAAACAAAAATAAAAATTCCGCAGATGAAAACAGCATCTCTCTTTCCTCCATCGGCGGCGCCTGGCCGCCTGTACTGGGTCTATTGTATATGGAATGCCTCTGCTTTGTCAAGCTGGCAGGCTGTCTTTTACACACAGCACGCCCCATCCCAGCCGCTCATTGGGATACGTCCGCTCCGCCGAAAGGTGTCTTGCCCCGCGGATCAGATAAGCCCGTATTTTTTCCCCGTAGAGGTATGGGTCGTTTCCCTCCGTTATTCCCCACTGCATCAGCATGGCCGCCGCCCCGGTCACAAAGGGCGTGGCGAAGGAGGTCCCGGTGGCCGGACCGTACCCGCCCCCCGGCGTTGTAGTGACGATCTCCACCCCTGGGGCGGCAAGATCCGGCTTCACCTGCCCGTTTCTGGTAAAGCCCCTGCCGGAAAAAGGCGCGTAGGTCATTCTCCTGGAATCGTAGGCACCTACAGCGATGATTTTTCCCGCTGTAGAGGGAATGGTCAGCGTTGTCTCCGGATCTGGACCGTAAAAACGGGTTCCCGTACCCGCCGTTCCCGTACCTGGCAGCCATATGTCAAAACGACCGTCCACAATCCTTTTGGGAGTCAGACGCACGGTCCACCGCCCGCTGTCGATGTAATCCACCGCCGGCAGAAAATCCAGAAAAATTTCCTGGGCCGTACTGTAAGGCCCAGGTTCCCCGTAGTAGGCCAGAATCTCCGTTTTTCCCGCCGCGAAGCGCTGGGCTCCCAGCCGCTCCCGCAGAGGGCCTATCGACTCCCCGTTTGGATGAATCAGCTCAATGTCAAATTCATCCACGTATTCTTTCCAGATCTGAATATTCAGGGATGGCTCATACTCCGCCACGGCCAGCTCCGTGTTTGCCGTCTGCCCCTCACGCAGTATACCGGAAGCGTGACGTCCCGCGCTCCCCTCGTTTCCTGTGCCGATGCAGATCACGCTTTTCCCTGTCCCGGCAATCCCGGAAAGGAAGGTAGCCACCAAGGATGTGCCGTCGTGGGAACCGTAGACATTCCCGAAGCTTAAATTCACGGCCACGGGCATTCCCAGAGAAATCCCTTTTTTCACGGCGTAATCCACCGCCTGCATAAGCTCCGTGGTTCTTGGAAACCCGTTTTCCCTTGGGACTCCAAGCTTTACCGCCAGCAGTGAGCAAAGCGGCGCCATTCCCCGGTAGACGCCCCCGGATGCCTGGCCGTTTCCCGCCGCGATTCCGGCCACCTGGGTTCCGTGGCCGGAGAAATCCGCAGAGGGCTCCAGACCGGATTCCAACCGCTCTCCTCTCAGAAGGCGGTTTAAATCTTCCCTTGAAAACTCCGTCCCGATCCGGTATCCCACAGGCGGGCTTCCCGCCACCGTCTGATCCCAGAGCGCCTCGATCCGGGTGTTTCCATCCCCATCGCGAAAGTCCGGGTGCCGGAAGTCGATTCCGGAATCGATCACCGCCACCAGAATCCCCTTCCCGAACAGGGCCGTCTTCTCCGTCTGGACCGCGCTGACACAAGAGGCCGCTTTTCCCTGGTTCACAGCGAAAAACAGCCTCTTTGGTTTCTCGATATATTCAATTTCCGGACGCCCGGAGAGCTCCTGGATACGGGATTCCGGCAAAGTGACAATGGCGTATCCTCCCGTAAGGGGCGTAATGGAAATGCTCTCCTCCTCCAGAGCCCGGATGTCTCCGGTATAGCGCACAATCAAGTCCCAGACCTGTTCCTCCGGAACATACCCCACATCCAGCACCAGGGAGTCCTCCCTCTCCCTCTGGGTGGCTTCCAGAGCCAGGTTCAGAAGATTGTCAATTTTCTGATCGTTCATATGGCGCTCCTTCCGTAACGGTTCAACCATGCTGAACCGTTACTGGCTCACAGCACTGCTGCCCGCGTTCCGCTGCCCGGCAAATCCCTGTCCGCGGCAAGGCATGGCAGACTCAGCTTACCGCGCAAGCTTTTGGTTCACGCCTCCCGCATGGGACGCGGTTTCGCCATCTACGTTTTTTATCAGCCTATGCGTTTTCTCCCGCGTTCTTTCCTTCTTTTTCAAAAAGGCTGCCTTTTCCCGGGAACACGCCGGCCGGATGCTCTGCGGGGTGTCCGCGGATCTGCAGACGAACCCGCCGCGTCACGCTCCCAGATACGCCTTTTTCACGTCCGCGTTGTTTAAAAGCTCACGCCCGGTTCCCGTCATGACGATTCTTCCCGTCTCCAGAACATAAGCCCGGTCCGCGATGGACAGAGCCATTTTCGCGTTCTGTTCCACAAGAAGCACGGTGATGCCCTGCTTATGTACCTCTTTAATGATATCGAAAATTTCCCGGATGAGAATGGGAGAAAGACCCATAGAGGGCTCATCCATCAGCAGGATTCCGGGCCGGCTCATAAGGGCCCGGCCCACGGCCAGCATCTGCTGCTCCCCTCCTGAAAGGGTTCCCGCAAGCTGCTTTTTCCGCTCCTCAAGCCTTGGAAAGCGCTGAAAAATTTCTTTTATGCTCTCCTTAATCCGCTCCCGGTCCTTTCCCATATAAGCTCCCATTTCCAGGTTTTCTTCCACAGTCATAGTGGGAAATACATGGCGGCCCTCCGGCACATGAGCCACCCCCAGGGTGACGATTCTGCTTGGCAGGGTTTTTAAAAGATCCTGGCCGTTGTACTCCACCGAGCCGGATTTTGCCTGATGCAGACCGGTAATACTCCGCAGAATCGTGGTCTTTCCGGCCCCGTTGGCGCCGATCAGAGAAACGATTTCGCCATCCTTTACCTCAAGACTTACGTCGTGGATTGCATGGATTGCTCCGTAACACACGTTTAAATTCGAAAGCTTCAGCATGCGTCCTCCTCCTCCTCGTCTTTTCCAAGATAGGCCTCGATGACCCTTGGATTGTCGGCGATTTCCTCCGGCGTGCCGGAGGCGATGGTTACGCCATAGTCGATGACCTGAATCCTCTCGCAGATCTTCATGACCAGGCTCATATCGTGTTCGATCAGGAGTACCGAGATATTCAGTTTTTCCCGGATCAGGCGGATAATATCCAGAAGCTGGGCCGTCTCCGTAGGGTTCATACCCGCCGCCGGCTCATCCAGCAGAAGCACCTTCATCCCTGTGGCCAGGGCTCTGGCGATTTCCAGCCTTCTCTGCTGGCCGTAGGGCAGGTTCTCGGCCGTCACATCCGCCTTATCCCCCAGGCGGACCAGCTCAAGGAGCTCCAGCGCCTTCCCCTGTATCTCCTTTTCCTCTTCCCAGTAGCCTTTTCTCCGGAACAGGGCAGAAAACAGGCCGTATTTCATGTGCATATTCATGGCGGCTTTTACATTCTCCGCCGCTGTCAGCTTCTTAAACAGACGGATATTCTGGAACGTCCTGGCAATGCCCGCCTCCACCACCTGATGGGGCTTTTTCCCGTTCATCTTTTCTCCGTCCAGGAAAAAGCTTCCCTCCGTGGGCTGGTAAACCCCGGTCAGCATGTTAAACACCGTGGTCTTCCCGGCGCCGTTTGGTCCGATGAGGCCCACCAGCTCGCCCCGGTAAATCGCCATATTAAAATCCTGCACCGCTTTCAGTCCGCCAAACTGGATCCCAAGACTTTTTGCCTCCAGAATCGGCATAGCGGTTTCCGCTGTCTTACTCATGTACCACGCCTCCCGTCCGTTTCTTTTTTTGCGGCCCCTTCTTCAAAAGCCTGGCAAGGGAAAATTCCCAGGTTCCGAAGATTCCGCCGGGCCGGAAGATCATCACCAGAATCAGAACCACCGAGTACATCAGCATCCGGTAGGTGGAGAACTGGCGCATCAGCTCCGGCAGGGCGGAGAGGAAGGCCGCGCCGATGACCGACCCCGTCAGTGAGCCCGTACCGCCGATAATGACTTCTGTCAGAAATTCCGATGAATACATAAAGCTGAAATTCGTGGGAATCATCGCCGTCATGTAGTGAGCGTATATGGCCCCGGCCACCCCGGCGAAAAAGGCGGAAAAGGTAAACGTCAGCACCTTGTAGTAGGTGACGTTGATGCCGCTGGCCGAGGCCGCTATGTAGTCCTCCCGGATGGCCGTCACCGTTCTGCCGAACCTGGACCGCACATACATATACATGAGCGCGACGCAGACCACCATCACCCAGAAGCACCAGTAAAAATTCGACAGGGAGCGGATGCCGCTTAGAGTCCGGCCCCCTCCGGTGATGTCAAAATTACAGAAGGCCACCCGGATGATCTCCGCGAAAGCCACCGTGACGATGCACAGGTAATCCCCCCGCAGGCGGAGGGCCGGAATCCCCACCAGAACCCCCGCCACCGCGGCTGCGATGCCGCCGATGATGAGCGCCATCAGAAACACCAGAAAGTCCGGTATTCCCGTTTCCGGCAAAAATCCGGTGAAGATGGCCGAGGCGTAGGCGCCTACGGACATAAAGCCCGCGTGGCCTAGGGAGAACTCCCCCATGAAGCCTGTGAGGAGATTCAGGGAGGCTACCATGATAATGGTATAGCAGGCCGTGGTGCAGATTCCCTTTACATAATTCGTCCTGGAACCCAGAATATTGGACTCAAACAGCGCCGCCAGCAAAAGAAACACCGCCAAAACCCCCACGAAATTGATAAAATAAGATTTTTTCTTTTCCCTTGGCATAGCCAGACCTCCTTATACCTTTTCCCCCACATTCTTTCCCAGAATACCGGCAGGCTTAACCAGCAGCACTACAATGAGGATGCCGTAGGTAATGGCCTCATACCAGCCCGGGGCGATGTAGACCTTCACAAAAATCTCGATCAGGCCCACCACCAGGCCTCCAAGCATGGCCCCCGGAATGATGCCGATGCCGCCCAGAACGGCCGCAATAAAAGCCTTCAGTCCCATCATAGATCCCATGTCCATGGTAGCTCTGGGATAGGTCGCGCAGTACATCAGGGCCGCCACCGCCGCCAGGCCGGAGCCGATGGCGAAGGTGATGGTGATAATCTTGTTCACATGAATCCCCACAAGCACCGAGGCCTCTTTATCCTGGGGAACCGCCCGCATGGCTTTTCCAAGCCTCGTCTTTTTTACAAAAAGCTGCAGGGCAATCATCATGGCAATTCCGATTCCCAGGGTCAGCAGGTATTTCAGCTGCAGGGTCGCTCCCAAAAACTGGAAGGTTGGCAGCGTAAAGATGGTCGCTATAGACTTGGGACTGGCGCCGAAAAGCACCATCGCCAGATTTTCCAGAAAAACGCTCATGGCCAGAGCCGTAATCAGAGCGGACATACTCCCGGCGTTTCTCACCGGACGGTAGGCGATCACTTCCACCGCCACACCCACGGCCACACATACCGCGATGGCCGCGAACACAGCCAGGAACGCCGGCATTCCGGCATTTATCATCAGCGGAACCGTATAAAACAAGGTGTAGCTGCCCACCATGATGAAATCGCCGTGGGCAAAATTAATCATGCGGATAATTCCATAGACCATTGTGTATCCCAGGGCAATCAGCGCGTAGATGGCTCCCTGGTTCAAGCCGTTTACCAGGCTTTGCAGAAATAACGATAATGCCACGCTCTCATCCTCCTAACCATTTCGGCCTTTATTCCTCCGGACTGATGGTCATATACCATTTGCAGGCCCCGTCCTCAAAAGTGTTCACCACTACGTCCTTTACAGGATCTCCGGTATCGTTTAAGGTAAAGCTTCCGGTAACGCCGGAAAATTCCAGGTTCGTCATGCCGGTCTTAATGGATTCCGTATCCGTTCCTCCGCCCTTCTGCGCCGCCTCGTAAACCATGTAGATGGCGTCGTAGTACAGAGCCGCGCAGGCCGTCAGAGAATCGCTTCCGTACTGCTCCGTAAATTTCGTCACGTAATTCTGAACGGTTTCCGAGGTATCCTCATAGGAAAAATGATTGGTGTAAAAAGCATTGTTAAAGGCCGTCTCCAGGCCTGTAGTGCTGCAGCCGTCCCAGGCGTCGCCGCCTACGATGGCTCCCGTAAAGCCCGCGTCCCTGGCCTGCTGCACCAGAAGGGGCACCGTGTCAAGGAAGCAGGGATAAAACAGCATATCCGCTCCCGAAGCCACCGCCTGGGATACCTGGGCCGTAAAGTCCGTGTCCTTCGTAGTACACTGGCCCTCATAGACGATCTCAATGCCGTTCTCCTGGGCCGCCTCCTTGAAGGCCTCATACAGCCCGTTGGAATAGTCATCATCGTTGGCGAAAATCACCGCCGCCGTAGCATAGCCCTGCTCCTTAGCGAACTGAGCCGCCATGGTTCCCTGATAGGGATCGATAAAGCAGGTCCGGAAAATGTAATCGCCCACTTCCGTAACCTCATAATTCGTAGATCCCGGAGAGATCATGACGATCTGATCCTGCTGGGCCAGCTCCGCCATGGGGATGGAGCAGGAAGAATTATAGGTTCCCACAATCACATCCGGGTCGTCTGCCATCAAAGAATTGTAGGCATTAATGGCCTGCTTGGAATCCGAGGCATCGTCCACCGGCTCGCCGCCGTTTACAATCTCGATCTGATAGCCCCCCAGAGCGTTGATCTCCTCCACTGCCATCTCCACCGAATGAGCGGAGCCCTCGCCCAGCACCGCCAAAGCCCCGGTCATGGGGGCGCACACGCCGATGCGGATTACATTGTCCTCCTCTTCTCCGAAAGCCGTCTGGCCGATTCCCAGAGAGGCCAGCATGGAAACGCTCAAAAGAATACTCATCGCTTTTTTCATAATAATCTTCCTCCTCATTCTCTATTCAAAATCCTGTTGGCGAACCCTCCGGCACAGCCCTCTAGGGCATGGGAACCCCAAACCGCTCGTACACCTGGTATTCGATTACTCTGGCGCACTGTTCATAGGTCAGCCCCTCTGTATTCAGGCACAAGTCGTAATTATACGGGTCCTCCCACTCCCTTCCCGTGTGGTATTTATAATAGGCCCTCCGGTATTTGTCCGTCTTGGCAATGTATTTTTCCGCCTCCCGCTCGGTGATCCCCTGGCGCTTCGCCTCCTTTCGCACACAGGTTTTCAGGGGCGCGTACAGAAATACCTTCAGCACATTTGGGTAATCCTGAAGAATGTAGTCGCAGGCGCGGCCGATGCAGATATAGGATTCCCGCTCTGCCAGGCCTTTCAGAACCTTGGCCTGATAGTTGAACAAATTTTCATCCGACGTAAAGTTTCCGCTCTCCGGAGGGATCAGCTCTCCGTTGTAAACCTTCCTGGAAATCCGGTACAGAAGGCTGTTTTTCATATGTTCATCCACCTTGGAAAACAGGGCCTCGCTGATGCCGCTCTCCTCTGAAGCCAGCTGCAGAAGCTTCCTGTCGTACATATCGATGCCGTAGGCGTCCGCCAGGATTTTGCTGACGGAGGTAGCCCCGCTGCCGCAGGTTCTCGTGACGGCGATCACAAATCGTTCCATTTTCTCTCACATCCTTTCTACTCCCAAAGTCCTCTGTACAGCGAAAGAATGACGTCTTTGTCTACAGATTTTCTCGTATTCTGCGGGCTGCCGCTTGCAAGGGCATCCTCTGCCATCTTTTCCATGGATCCGAAAAACCGTTCCTTATCCACCCCAAACTCCTCCAGGGTGGGGATCCGGCAATGGAGGATCAGTCCCCGGATGCCCTCCAAAAAGTTTTTGGCGGCCTCTTCGTCGCTGTCCCTGGAATCCGCAAGCCCGGCCGCCCTTGCCATGTCCGCGAATCGAACGCAGGCTCCGCCCAGAGCGTACGCGAAGCAGTCCGGCAAAAGCATGGCGTTGGATACTCCGTGGGGTACATGGAACAGGGCGCCGATGGGGCGGCTCATTCCGTGAATCAGCGTCACGGAGGAATTGTTAAATGCCGCGCCCGCTTCAAAGGCCGCCAGCGCCATCTCCTCTCTGGCTTTGTCGTTTCCGGGATTTTCGTAGGCTTCCGGCAGGAAAGCAAAAATCCGTTTCACCGCCGACAGCGCCAGGGTGTCCGCCAATGGCTGAGCCTTTTTAGATGTATACGCCTCCGCGGCATGAGTCAGAGCGTCCAGCCCCGTGGCCGCCGTCACGGACGGCGGGGCGCTTTCGGAAAGGGCCGGATCCAGAACCGCCAGATCCGGCATCAGGCAAGGCCCCTTCAGGAGCATCTTTATCCCTTTTTCCGTATCCGTGATAATGGTAAACTGGGTCGTCTCCGATCCGGTGCCCGCCGTTGTGGGGATGGCCGCCATGGGCGGGAGCGCTTCCTCAATCACCTTTCCGTAATACTCCGCCGCCCTTTTTCCTCCCGCTGCCTGCACCGCGATGGCCTTCATAGAATCCAGGGGGCTTCCGCCACCGAAGCCAATGAGGAAATCGCATGCCTCTTTTTTGTAGGCTTCCGTGCCCCGATCGATCATCCAGTCCTCTGGTTCCCCGGTAATTCCGGCAAAAACGGACGAGGAAACGCCTCTCTTCTCCAGTTCTCTCTGAAGAGCTTCCACGCCTCCCAGGGCCGCCACATGGGGGCCGGTGACAATCAGGGCTTTTTTCCCCATCCGTCTTATATATTCCGCGGATGCCCCCAGCGCCTCTTTTCCCCAGATAACCCGGGGCGGAACCAAAAATTCTCTTGCCATGGCCTCCTCCTTATAAGAATTCCTTGTCAACAATATCCAGGACTTCCTTCATTTTTTCCATTTCCTCCCTAAGCTGCCCCTCTGTGATGATAAGCGGCGGCGCCACGATAATCATGTTTTCATGGGAGTAGGTCATAAAGCCCCTCTGTGCCAGCATGCCGATGATCTTTCCCATGATTCCCTGCGGATCTTTTCCGTAGGGTACCAGCGCCTCCTTTGTCTCTTTGTCCTTCACAAGCTCCACAGCGGAAAACAGCCCGATGTACCGCACGTCGCCCACGCAGGCGAAACGTTTTTTGCATTCCTCAAGCTCTTCGCCCAGGACGGCTCCCACAGCCCGCACATGAGCCGCGATGTCATGCTCCAGGTAATAATTCACACAGGCGACTCCCGCCGCGCAGGCCAGCGGGTGACCGCTGTAGGTCAGGCCGCAGAGAAGCGCATGGTCGTCAAAGTAGGACGCGATCCGCTTGCTCACCGCCACGCCGCCCAGGGGAACGTAGCCGCAGGTGACGCCTTTCGCGAAGGTCACCAGATCAGGCTTTACGCCGAAATTCTCAAAGGCGAACATTTTTCCGGTTCTGCACCATCCGGTCATCACCTCGTCGCAGATCATCAGGATGCCATATTCGTCGCAGAGCTTCCGCACGCCGGGGAGATACCCCTTTGGAGGAATGATCACGCCGTTGGAACCGGTGATGGTCTCCATAACGATGGCCGCCACATTGTCCGCTCCCTCATAGAGAATCTGTTCTCTGAGTTTCTCCACATAGAACCGGGAGGCTTCTTCCTCGCTTTCGAAGGTGATCTTTTCCCGGTACACATACGGATCGAAGAAATGGACGAAGCCGGGAATGCCGGGTTCCGAAGGGTATCTCCTGGGCTCTCCCGTCAGGTTCGCCGCTCCGTAGGTAGAACCGTGGTAGCTCCGGTAGCGGCTGAAAATCTTCTGCCGCCCGGTGTACATCCTGGCGATTTTAATGGCGTTTTCATTGGCGTCCGCTCCGGCGTTGGTAAAGAATACCTTTCCCATATTGTCCGGCATCAGCTTGATAATCAGCTCCGCCAGGTTTCCGCGGCTCTCCACCGCGTAGCTGGGTGCCATGTAGCAGAATTTTCCGGCCTGTTCCCGGATGGCCTCGACGATCTCCTTGTTCCCATGTCCCAGATTCATATTCACAAGCTGAGAGGACATATCACTGTATCTCTGTCCGTCGTAATCATAGAGATAGATTCCCTCCGCCTTTTTGATGGCCTTTGGATTGATTTTCCCCTGTACTGACCAGGACTGCAGATTATACATTTTATGCTTTCTTACAACTTCTTCTCTTGTCATAACAATCTCCTTCCCCTATCCTCTGCAAGCCGCTCCAGCACCGTTTTGTCCTTGTGCTGGAACGAAAAAAGACGCCCTGGTTTTTACCGGGCGCCTTTGCTCGCTTTTTGTTTTGGATGGGGAAATTATAGCACCTGCCTTTTGGGGTTTCCAGCCCTTTCCGGCACAAAGATTTCTATAAATTTTTGTGCCATAGCACAATCACAGGCAGTCTAGAATCTGAAAAGCCAGAAGAATTTCCGAACGTTTTACCATATCGTCCAGATCCACCGGCAGAAGCTCCCGGATTTTCTGGAGCTTGTAGTGAATGGTGTTCCGGTGACAGAACCGGTTCTGGGCCATCTCCCGGACGCTGCCCCCTGTCTCCACGTACTCCCGGAGTATCTGGGCGTAGTCTGTCTGCTTTTTCTGATCGTAGTCCAGGACAGGGCCCAGCATCTCCCGGCAGTACCGGTCCAGCATCTTCCGGTCCTGAACGTCCATAATGATCTTGTAAATGCCAAAGTCTTCATAATTCAGCAGTTTTTCCCCTTTGCGCTTCGCCAGGTTCAGAGCCCCCACGGCGTGCTCATAGCTGCGGGGCAGACAGGGAAGAGTCGTTACCACTGGGCCGACCCCGGCCTGGAAGCCCAGATGCCGGTCCCTGCCCATCTGCATGATCCGCTCCATTCGCTCCCTGCAGAGGGGCACGCTGTCCTGTCCGAACAAAAGCAGCAGCCGTTCCTCCTGCCAGAATACGACCACAGGAAACGGCATTCCCTGGAGCTCCTCCCGCACATTCCACAGGATCCGCCGGCTCTGGCTGCAGTCCTTCCGTATCCGCTCCACATCGATTACCGCGATCTGATAGTTTGCCTCCTCCGGATAGCCGCAGCGCATCATGTACGGAAGGTAAAGCTCCGGCACAGCGCTGCGGAAAATGGCGTTTTCCACAGCCTGATTCAGGGTTTTCTCCGTTTGCTCGTACTCGTTCAGGCGGGTGGTCAGGGCCCGTGTCACGTCCACCAGACGGATTTCCCAGGGTATCGTAAAAATCGGAAACCCCTTTTTATCCCCAAACTCCAGCAGCTCCTCAGGCACCCGGCCGATATACGGGCCCAGGTTGACGGCCAGCCCGCAGGCCTCCTTTTTCCACAGCCTTTTTCCAAGCTCCAGCAGATATTCCTCCCGGCCCACGATTCCGGTTGTAAACACCAGCTCCCCGCCCCGGAGAAATTCCGCCACCTGCACATCCTCGATAATATGCACCCAGTCGATCTGCCTCTCAAGACCCTTCCGCCCGGCTGCCAGGCGCATCTGGTATTTATTTTTAACCTCCATCCAGATTCTTTTCAGCTCCATAAACGCATCCCCCCTGTCCGCTGCCCGTTGGATGACCGCCTGTCCAGACGCGTTCTCCGCCCTCAGGGCTTATCCAACAAAAGGAGGCTCCCGCAATCCGCGGCAGCCTCCTTGTCTGTTCTGCTTATTCTATCTAATTTTTAAGTCATGCGCGCGCTTTGGCCCACACGCCTCTCAATCCCGCTCCCTTAGCGGAACCGGATATCGATATAAGAGCAAATCATATCCACGCACTTGTCGAAACCCAGTCTGCTGCTGTTTAAACAGAGGTCATAGTTCCGGGCGTCATCCCATGTGCGGCCTGTGTAATAGTAATAATAGTCTCCTCTGTGCTTATCCGTGCGCTGGATGTATCGCTCCATCTCCTTTTCGTTTTTTATGGCGGAAGCGGAGAGCTCCAGGCTTCTGGCAATCCGGTAATCCATGGGAGCGTGGACGAACACGCTCACCACATCCGGCCGGTCCCGGAGGATGAAATCCGCGCAGCGTCCCACGATAACACAGGATTCCTGGGCGGCAAGCTCCTTTATGATCTTCGCCTGATAGTTGAACAGATTCTGGTCAGAGACAAAATCGTCGCTCTCCGGCGGAATCAGCCCGCCCTTGTACACCTTCTTCGCCAGTCCGAACAGTCCGGCTCCCTTCAGGCGTTCATCTGTTCTGTGAAAAAGAAGCTCATTAATGCCGCTGTCATCTGATGCCATCCTCAGAATCTCTCTTCCGTAGCAGTTAATTCCAAGCTTCTCGGCCAGCATATGGCCGATGGTCTTTCCTCCGCTGCCATACTGTCTGGCAATGGTCACAATTACTTTTTCCACACCAACCCCTCCTTATTTCATAGCTTTCCGCGCAGCCGTTCGAAAACCTTATTCGCCCAGATACGCCTTCTTGATGGAATCGTTGTTCATGAGCTCGTCCGCCGGCGCGTCCAGGGTAATCTTTCCGGTCTCCAGAACATACGCCCTGTCCGCGATGGCCAGCGCTTTTTTGGCGTTCTGCTCCACCAGAAGCACCGTGGTTCCTCCGGCGCTGACTTCCTTGATAATGTCAAAAATCTCGTTTACAAAAATCGGAGAAAGTCCCATGGAGGGCTCGTCCATCAGGATAATCTTTGGATGGGACATCAGGGCCCGTCCCATGGCAAGCATCTGCTGCTCGCCTCCGGAAAGGGTTCCCGCAAGCTGCGTTTTGCGCTCCTCAAGCCTTGGGAAGCGCTTGTATACCATCTTCAGGGTATTGGCGATTTCCTCTTTGTCCTTCCGGCTGTAGGCTCCCATCAGAAGGTTCTCATAAACCGTCAGATCTGAGAAAACCCGGCGTCCTTCCGGCACATGGGCCATTCCCAGATAAACAATCTCATGGGCCGGCATCTTCGTAATATCCCTGCCCTCAAACTCGATTTTTCCAGACTTGGCGGCAAGCAGACCGGTAACCGTATGGAGAATCGTGGTTTTCCCCGCGCCGTTGGCGCCGATCAGCGCGATAACCTCACCCTGGTTGACCTCAAAGGAAACGCCCTTGATCGCCTGGATGACGCCGTAGTTTACCTTCAGATCCGTAACCTTTAACATTGCCATCTTCTCGTTTCCTCCTATTCTCCAAGGTACGCGGTGATTACCTGGGGATTGTTCAGCACGTCCTCTGGCTTGCCATGGGCAAGCTCGGTGCCGAAGTTCAGCACGTACAGGTACTCACAGATACCGGATACCAGTTTCATATCATGTTCGATCAATAAAATTGTAACACCAAATTTCTCCCGGATCAACTCAATGGTTTCCATCAGCTCCGCCGTCTCGTTGGGATTCATGCCGGCTGCCGGCTCATCCAGCAGAAGAAGCTTCGGATCCGTGGCCAGAGCTCTGGCGATCTCCAGCTTGCGCTGTTTTCCGTAGGGCAGATTGGACGCGAGGAAGTCCTTATAAATGTCCAGTCCGAAAACATTCAGGATTTTCTCCGCGCGCTCGTCCATCTCCCGCTCTTTTTTCCGGTAGCCCGGCGTGTGGACGATGCTGCCGAACAGACTGTATCTGACTTCGTTGTGAAGGGCCGCCTTTACGTTGTCCAGAACACTCATCTGGGAAAACAGGCGAATGTTCTGGAAGGTGCGGGCTACTCCGGCCTGGCAGATCTGAGCGGGCTTTTTCCCCACCAGATTCACGCCGTCCAGCAAAATCGATCCGTCCGTGGGCATGTATACCCCGGTCAGGAGATTGAAGGCCGTGGTCTTTCCCGCTCCGTTGGGGCCGATCAGCCCCACCAGGGCGCCCTTCTCAATGCTCATATTCAGGTTATCCACGGCGCGCAGACCGCCGAAGGATATTCCGAGATTCTTCACTTCAAGCAGTGCCATGGATCATCCCTCCTTCTGTATCTTTTCCGCCTGGCGCAGATTCCGCTTTTCCACAAGGGTGCGCTTAAACGAAGAGTTGTTGAAAAGCATCATGGCGATCAGGGCGATGGCGTAAATCAGCATCCGGTAATTGGACACGTTTCGCAGAAGCTCCGGAAGAATCCGAAGGATCAGCGCCGCGGCCACGGTTCCGCCGATATTTCCCATACCGCCCAGCACCACCATAACCAGGATCTCGATGGACGTATTGTAGTCGAAGTTCGTGGGCTTTAAGATACCGATGTTTCCGGCGTATACCACGCCCGCCATTCCGGCCAGCACGGCCGCCACCACAAAGGCGAGGATCTTGTAACGGCTCACGGGAATACCCACAGCCTCTGCCGCGATATAATTATCCCGGATCGCGCAGACCGCCCGTCCGTGTCTGGAATTTACCAGATGCGCTACCACCAGGATGGTCAGCACCGTCAGAATGTACACCGGCGTAAAATTCCGGTAAGTGGTCACCAGGGGGATCTGGGACAGTCCTTTGGCGCCTCCCGTGATGGGTGTCATGGCGTTAAAGACGGACTTGATGATCTCCCCAAAGCCCAGGGTCACGATTGCCAGATAGTCTCCCCGCAGACGAAGCACGGGCATACCGATAATCACGCCCAGAATGCCCGCCGCGGCTCCGCCAACCAAAAGCGCCGCCGGAAGACCGATCCAGATGGGCAGCTCCAGCTTCAGCACCAGGGCCCCGGCGTAGGCTCCGATGGATAAAAAGGCCGCGTGTCCGAGGCTTAACTCCCCTAAGAATCCAACCACAAGGCTTAACGAAACAGCCAGCATCGTATAGGTACAGCATGGAATAATCAGGGACATGAGCTGTCTCGTGAGCATACCGGTATTTACCAGAACCATCACCAGCACATAGACGGCGACTGCCAAAACCCCGTTGATAATAAGCTTTCTGTTCTTTTTCATCTGGGCCACCTACACTTTCTCAATCTTCATCTTGCCAAGAAGTCCCGAAGGTCTCGCGAGAAGCACGATAACCAGCGTACTGAATACAATGGCGTCCGACAACTGGGTGGAAATGTACGCCTTGGAAAGGCTCTCAATGATGCCGAGGATAATACCTCCAAGCATGGCCCCCGGAATGCTTCCGATGCCGCCAAGGACAGCGGCCACAAAGGCCTTGATGCCCGGCAGCGCGCCCAGGGTCGGCTGCAGGGACTGGTACTGGCAGATAAACAGAATGCCTGCCACCGCCGCCAGACCGGAGCCGATGGCAAAGGTAATGGAGATCGTTTTATTTACATTGATGCCCATGAGCTCCGCCGCTCCCTTGTCCTCGGAAACCGCCCGCATGGCGCGGCCTGTTTTTGTGTTATTGATAAAGGATGTCAGAGCGATCATGGAGATCGTAGTCACCACCAGGGTCACAATGGTAATGCCGGAGATGGTCACACTGCCAAGGCGCAGGGACGGCACGCTGATGATGGACGCGAAGGGAATCGGAGTCGCCTTGAAAATCAGCAGAGCAACGTTCTGGAGCAGGTAGCTCATACCAATGGCCGTAATCAGCACTGCCAGGGAGGGCGCGTTTCGCAGGGGCTTATACGCCACCTTCTCAATCACAATACCCAGGACGGAGCATACCACAATCGTCAGGATTACGGCGATCACCGGATGCAGGCCCAGCAATACGGTAAATACATACAGGGAATAGGCGCCCACCATGATAATATCGCCATGGGCAAAGTTGATCATCTTCGCGATACCGTAAACCATCGTATAGCCCAGCGCGATCAGGGCGTATATGCTTCCGGTGCGCAGCCCGTTAAGCAACTGTTCGAAAATACTGTTAATCAGGCTCATGTCTTTCCACCTTTCTGTGTGTGTTTCTCTTTTCACTCTGCGGCTGCCGTGAATAGCAACGTTCCATTCAGGATATATACAAGCCCTGCGTACCTGCTTTCGGCAGGAATTGTATATATCCTGGCGCGCTGCCGCGTTTCCCCGCCGGAAGAAAGCAGCCTATTCTTTCACTGGAAAGGGGATGCCGCCATTCGCCGCATCCCCTTCTCCATTGAATGGATATGTTTGATTTCCTATTCTTCTACGTAAGCGTAAGCGCCGTCCTTAACCGTTACGAAACGGATATCCTTTACAGGGGCGCCGGATTCGTCAAAGGTAATGGAATCGCCGGTAAGACCTTCTACCGTGATCTCAGTCATAGCTGCGATCATATCCGCGCTCTCAATGCTGCCGGCCTGCTCCATGGCTGCTTTGAAGGTATATACGGTATCGTACGCGTCTGCCGCGAACTGGTCCGGGGTAGAACCATAAGCCTCCTCGTAGGCATCCACGAAAGCGACAACCTTGGGATCGTCAACGGACGCGCAGAAGGGGCTGGTGAAGATGCAGCCTTCTACGTTCGCAACGTCGGTGGCGGTGGCGATTACACCGTCCCATCCGTCAGAACCGAAGAACGGAAGCTCCATACCCATGTCCGCAGCCTGGCTGGTAATATATGTAGCATCCTGGTAGTAAGCCGGTACGTAGATGGCCTCTGCGTCCGTGCCGCGGATGGTGGTAAGCTGGGTGTTAAAGTCCACATCTCCGGTCTGGAAAGCCTCGCTGGCAACGATCTCGCCGCCATTCGCCGCTACCTGCTCTTCGAAAGCTGCCTGAATACCGGTGCTGTACTCGTCCGCAGCGTTGTAGATCACAGCAATCTTGGTAATGCCCATGGTGTTTACCATATAGTCCGCCATCGCAGTTCCCTGCTCCGGATCTGAGAAGCAGATACGGAAAGCGTTGTCATTCGCGATACAGCCCTCGGCGGAACCGGAGGGAGTGATCTGAAGAATGCCGTCCGCGTAGGTCTGATCTACAATGGCGATGCAGGCGCCGCTGGTAACGCAGCCCATAACAACGTTGATCCCCTGGTCCATCAGGGAGTTGTAAGCCTGGGGAGCCATCTCCTCGCTGGCCTCGTCATCGGCAAACTCCATGGCAAACTCATAGGTAGTGTCGCCTACCGTCACGCCGCCGGCGGCGTTGATCTCGTCGATGGCAATCTGCGCGCCCTGCATAACAGAGGTTCCGTAGGATGCCGCGGAGCCGGTCAGAGGTCCGATACCTCCGATCAGGAAGGTTTCAGCCGCGAAAGCGCTTGAAGAAACCATAGCCGCAGCCGCCAGAACAGAAGCCGCAGTTCCAACTACTTTTTTCACTTTTTTCATAATGTTCTCCTCCTTTAAATAATTTAGGTTTATCATAAGCCCCGCCGCCTGTTTTGTCAAGAATTTTGTTGTGTGCGTGAGGTTAACATTTGTCTTTGCAGTCCGGCACAAACCCGCGCTGTACCGCGCAGTCGTAAGCACCTGTTGTTTGGCGGCGCAAGAAGATAATTCAGGCTTTTAATATGCCTTGCCCCAGTAAACCAAATGCTTCGCGGGCTTGCCGCAGTAAATGCAGGTATCGGAAATGTGCTCCTGCGCAAAGGGCATGCATCTGGATGTAACGCCCGCCTCTTCCTTTAACGCGTCCTCGCACTCCTGGCAGCCGCACCACATGGCTTTGATAAAGCCCGGCTTTTCATCGGCAATCCGCTTAAACTCCGCGAGTTCTCTGGCTTCGTAGGTGTGGGCATCTCTGTGGGCTCTGGCCCGCTCCAGCATGTCCGTATGGATTGCATCCAGCAGTTCCTTTATCGTCTCCGGCAGCTTCTCAATGGCTACGATCTGCTTTTCCCTGGTATCTCTGCGCACAACCACCGCCTGGCCGGCTTCGATGTCCTTGGGTCCGAGCTCGATTCTTACCGGAATGCCTCTCATCTCCTGCTCTGAGAACTTCCATCCCGGACTCTTGTCCGTGTCGTCCAGCTTCGCCCGGATACCGGCATGGATCAGGGCCTCCTTCACTTCCTGCGCCTTATCCATAACGCCTTCCAGATTCTGCCGGATGGGGATAACGCATACCTGAACGGGCGCGATTCTAGGCGGCAGCACAAGGCCGCTGTTGTCTCCGTGGACCATGATAATCGCGCCGATCATGCGGGTGGTCATGCCCCAGGAGGTTCCATGGGGATATTTCAGGGTATTGTCTTTGTCCGTAAACTGGATATTAAAGGCTTTAGAGAACAGATCTCCGAAGTAATGGCTGGTTCCCGACTGGAGCGCCTTTCCGTCGTGCATCAGCGCCTCAATGGTGTAGGTCTCCTCCGCGCCGGAGAATTTCTCCTTGTCTGTTTTCTTTCCCTTGATGACCGGAATCGCCAGAACTTCCTCACAGAAATCCGCGTAAATATTCAGCATCTGGATGGTCCGCTCCCTGGCTTCCTCCGCCGTGGCGTGCACCGTATGGCCCTCCTGCCACAAGAATTCTCGGGATCGAAGGAAGGGTCTCGTAGTTTTTTCCCAGCGCACCACGGAGCACCACTGATTGTAAACCCTGGGAAGATCCCGGTAGGAATGCACATCGTTTGCGTAAAAATCGCAGAACAGGGTTTCGGATGTGGGACGGACACAAAGCCGCTCCTGAAGAGGTTCCAGGCCGCCGTGGGTTACCCAGGCCACCTCCGGAGCGAATCCCTCCACATGGTCCTTTTCCTTCTGAAGAAGGCTTTCCGGGATAAACAGGGGAAGATACACATTTTCCACCCCGGTCTCCTTAAACCTTCTGTCCAGCTCATGCTGGATGTTCTCCCAGATCGCGTAGCCCGCAGGCTTGATTACCATGCAGCCCTTTACGCTGGTGTAGTCGATGAGTTCCGCTTTTTTCACTACGTCCGTATACCACTGGGCAAAATCCTCATCCATGGACGTAATCGCTTCCACAAGCTTCTTTTCTTTTGCCATCGTTTTCTCTCCTTTTTCTTTACGGCTGGCACTTCGCCCGGCCCGGCAGGGAAGTCAAAACTCCTGGAATAAAAAATCCCTTATGCAAACGTTTGCATAAGGGACCGACAGTATCCTCTACCTCGGCGGTACCACCCTGATTAATGGCCGTGCCATTCTCTTTTTTCATCCGATAACGCCGGAAATGCGCGTACTTTCATACGAAGCTCCGGGGGCCGGTTCAAACTGTCTCCATGCGAAAGCCTTTCAGCCGCGGGCCTTCTCTCTGGGGCTGAAAAACAGCTCTACTATTCCCCATCACCGCTTATCATCCCGCATATTGTATCCGAAATTCGGCGAAATGTCAAGCAAGAACGTGATTCAGGAGTGCAAAATCCCATCACCGAAGGCGATTTTAAATGGATTTTTGCAGTTACGGTTCAACAAGGCCAAACTGCAACAGCCCCTTTACCACTCCGTCCTCCCAGATGGGAGCCGTCACGTAATCCGCGGCCTCCTTTAAGGCGGGAACCGCATTGCCCATGGCGATCCCAAGGCCCGCGGCCCGCACCATCTCAAGATCGTTCATGCTGTCGCCAAAGGCCACCACATCCTGCCATCCCATCCCGTAATACTCCAAAAGGACTTCAATTCCCTCTGCCTTCGAGGCCTCACGGCGAATCACGTCCGCCCCTTCCTTTGCCGCGAAAAGAGGCAGCTTTACCTCCGGGAACGCCTCCTCGATCCTTTTCGCCTGCCAGGGCTCTCCAAAGAAGGCCAGGGCATACAGGTCATGGTTCAGAAGCTCCCCAGGATCCCTGTATTCGCGTCCGCGGATGCCGAAGACCCGTTCCTCCCGCTCGATCACCCGCTCCCTGTGGGTAAAGCAGCCCACAGGTCCCAGGTTGCTGCCGATGGAAAAACCCGCCTTCTCCGCGTAGTCCAGCAGACGCTTTATCAGATCCTTTTCCAGAAAGCGCTCCCGTATTTTCTGATCTCCCACCGTAACCTTTTCCCCGTTGCAATGGACAATGGCGTCTGGCCTGACGATTTCCGCCAGGGGACGGCTGAAGTCATTGTCCATATCTCTGCCGGTGGCCACCGCCACCAGATGGCCCTCCCTTTGGAGCCTTCGGACCGCGTCCAGCGCCGAAGGCGTAATCGTCAGGGATTTGTGGTCATAGAGGGTCATATCCATATCGAAGCAGATCAGCTTTCTCATGACTGCGCTTCTGTCTGAGCCTCCGTGCCGCTCTCTGTCTCAGAGGCTTGTGCGGTATCCTCCGCGCTCTCTGTCTCAGAGACTTGTGCGGTATCCTCCGCGCTTTCTGTTTCAGTCTCTGCGGCTGCGGTTTCCTCAGATGTCTCAGTGTCGGCTTCCGTCTGGGCTTCGGAAGCGTCCGCCTGCGCTTCCGCGGCTTCCGTTTCTGTCCCGGCAGCCGTTTCCGCTTCCGTATCTTCCTCCTCAACCTGGTCTTCCGGATTTGTGATCACGCAGTGATCCACTACGAAATTCATGGCCATATCCATGCGCATGGTCTCCCTGAGTGTCTCTTCTCCGTAGGTGCTCACCAGGGTTTCCCTGCTGTCGGCGCCCGTCATCTCCACATAGGAATCAATATTCTCCTCATAGTAGGTGTCATCCACCTCAAGTTTTTCCTGCTCCGCGATGGCGTTCATCAGAAGCTCCTGAGCCATGCTGGCCTGTACGATAGCCGTAGCCTGACTGTTAAAATCGTCTTCCGTCATGGAGAGATACTGAGAAAGGAAATCCACGAACTCCATATCGGATTCTTCCGCCATGCTCTCATAGTAGGCTCTCATCTGAGCGGTCCGGAAGCTCACCACATCCTCCGGGTAGCTGTTGATGGTGCTTCCCGTATAAATCTGGGTGTAGAGGTCATTCAGCATCTGGCCGTACTGGTTTTCCCGTTTGCTGGTCAGAATGCTCTCCCTCACATACTCCCGGTACGCGTCCGCGGTATCGCAGTCTTCGTTCAGCTCCGCGGCCAACCCGTCCGTGAGCTCCGGCACTCTCTGGATTTCATTTACCGTAACGGTAAATACCACGTCCTGCCCCGCCAGCTCAGAATTGCTGTAACCCTCCGGGAAAGTCAGGTTCAGATCCACCGTTTCGCCGACGTCTACGCCGATCAGCCCGTCCTCAAAGCCATCGATAAAGCTTCCGGAACCGATTTCCAGCTCGTAATCTTTGGAGGTCCCGCCTTCAAAGGCCTCTCCGTTCAGCTTCCCCTCGAAATCGATCACCGCGATGTCCCCGTTTTCCACAGTTCCCTCATCAAGGGTCTCCATCTTGCCGCTGCTCTGGATATTCGCGTCAACCTGCTCCTGCACTTCCTCGTCCGTGGCCTCGATCTTCAAAAGCGTGACTTCCAGACCGGTATAGTCGCCAAGAGTTACATAATCCAGCGCCTGATAAGAAGGCTCCGTTTCCGCCGCTTCTGTCTGGGCTTCCGTATCGCTTTCGGACTGTCCTTCGCTCTGAGCTTCCGTATCGCTTTCGGAGTCTTCTTCGCTTTCAGCCTCCGTATCGCCGCTGGGCGCTTCCGTTTCCGCCGCGGTCTGGGTCTCCTCCGCGGAAGTCACTGCGCTGTCCGTGTTTCCGGAACATCCTGTTACAAAAAGTGCTGCGCCGAGTAATACGGCTGCTGCTGTTTTTCTTTTCATTTCCTTATCCTCTCTTTTCCTGGACGGCTGTTTCGCCGTCCGTATTTTACAACCAGCGCCGTTTTACATCTGCGGCACCGGCGTGGGCCTGCTGCTGTCCCAGACAGCGGAGACGTCAAACAGGTCCGTAACAAGCTCCGGTGAATAATACATCCGGTAGCCGTCAAGATTTCTGCGTCCCTGACGCATGTAATTACTGCCGAACTGCACCCAGTACTTGGTAGAATCCACATTGCAGTAAATATCAAATCCCTGGCTTTTCAGATAGGTGAACTTCTCATTGTCGCTGCCGTATCCCTCCCAGGAACCGATGTCCGCGCCGAAGGCAAAAATGATGATGTTTGTTTTGCCGATCAGCGGTTCCACATTCTCCTGCCACTTTACGGTGTCAGACTGGATCGCTGCCAGATCCCGCTCCCCGACGTTCATATGCCCCCAGGTATGGCTGGCGAAATCCCATCCGTCCGCCATCATGGCCTCGGCTACCTTCTTGGCGTCCTCCCGGTCCTTTTCCCAGGCAGCCTCGTCGAAGTCCGGATTGTCATCCAGAAACTTCTGCTGATCCGGTTGGAGATTTTCCCTGGTTTTATAGCAGATGTCGGTGCGGTACCCCAGAATCCCGTCGTATCCGGTCAGGGCAATGGTCCCCTTAGCGCCCCGATAAGAGAAATCCGGATGCTCGTCTATGAAAGTATCCAGTATGGGAACCAGGTCGTAATCGCCGATGGAAACCGTTCCGTCGTCATTTTTGTACTCATTTTTTACGTTTCCGTTTTCATCCAGCACAAGCTTTGTGGCCATGCCGTCGCCTTCCATATAATGGTAGTAGCATACGTCGTCCTGAGACAGGACAAAGGCTTTCTTGCCGGGCGGAAGGTAGATGCTTCCTCTGGATACCGTGCCGTCCTCATTGACCGTACACATATCATGAAGGCTTACCAGCACATATCCCCTGTCATACATCTCCTGTGTAATTTTATTAAATTCCGACACCGTTGTCATCACCTGGTTGTAATTTCCGGATTTGTTATCTCCGTCAAACGCTTTGCTGGTATCGTAAATCAGCGTATGATAAAACACATGGGTGACTTCCTCCAAGGGATATTCCACGCAGGCCGCCTTGCTCTCCTCGTAGCCTGCCACAGCCGTCTGCATGGCCGTGCTGCTGTCGTACATGCCGCTCTCCTTTAAATGGCTGATCGCTCTGTCATAATCATACTGCGCTGCCATCCGGTCAGCCTCGGCAATCAGCTGCTCCTGGGAGCTTCCTGCCGGCGCTTCTGTCTCCCCGCTGTTTTCTGTTTCCACGGATGTACCCGCCTCCACAGAGTCACCCGTCTCCGGCTGTCCTCCGCCGGCTGTCTGTCCTTCACTGCTTTGGGCCGGGGGCCTGCTTCCGGTATTTCCCTGACCGCCCAGGCTTTTTCCTGCTACATCCCTTATCAGAATTACCGCCAAAGCAATCAGAATCACAAGCATGAGAACAATCAAAATCTTGCCTATCAACACCTGCCGTTTTCGTTTCTTCCTGCGCAGTTCCTGCCGCCGTTGTCTTTCTGAGTAATCCATATTTTACATTTTCCCCTTTTGTCAACAGTCGATATATGGATTATACCCTCCATACCGCCCTGTTTATTCACAGCAGATAACTATCTGATACCTGAACTGCTGCCTGTCGGTATTATATCATATCCCGAATGAAATTCTAGCGAAAAATGGGGGTTTAAGAAAAAAATAAAGAAATCTTGCGCTTTTGTTTAAATAATGCTAGAATGAAACAACAGCGGCGTCGATTTACGGCGCGATTCTAAATGTGCAGGAGGTTCACTATGTTTTGGAATGTTCTGATTGTCGTTGTGATCGTTCTGGCGGCTTTGCTGGCCATTTTTTATTTTGTCGGCAGAAAGCTGCAGAAAAAGCAGGCGATGCAGCAGGAGCAGATCGAAGCTGCCAAGCAGACCGTCACCTTGCTGGTCATTGACAAAAAGAAAATGCGGATTAAAGATTCCGGCCTTCCCCCAGTGGTTATCCAGCAGACACCTAAGCTGATGCGCAGAACGAAGCTTCCGATTGTCAAGGCGAAGGTTGGCGCCAGAGTCATGACTATGGCCTGCGACGCCAAGGTTTTTGAGCTTCTCCCTGTGAAGAAAACCGTCAAGGCAGTCATCAGCGGCATCTACATAGTCGATGTAAAGGGTATCCGCGGAAATCTGGAAACGCCGCCCCAGAAGAAAAAAAGCATTCTGTCCCGTTTCCGCAAGGACAAAGCGAAAACAGAAAAAAAGAACGCCAAATAACATAAAAGATCCCGTGCCGCAGCCGTTAAGCCCCGCAAGGCTTTGGAGTGTTACGGGATCTTTTTCGTCCAGACTTCTATCGTCTTCTTAATCAAACAGCGAAAGCTCCGGTCCGTCGGCGCTCCGGGGCTGTATGTTCATATGAATCGTACAGTCCGCCAGATGTTCATAGTTCACCTCCAGCGCATAGTTGACCTCTACCTGGATTTTGTTCTCGTCTTCCCGGACGTCCACATTCGTGGCAGAAATTCCCACAAGGAGATTTCCAAAGGGCGTCCCGTAATATGTCATATTCTTTTTATTCTCCTGAAAAATCATATGGGCGTTGGTCAGCCCCCGTTTAGTGACCTCAAGGGTATCCCCGTTTATCTTGATCAGATTACTGGTGCTCCCGGAAAATCCCTCTGTCACCTCATCGTATTTAATATAATGCTTTCCGTCTCTCTGGAAATAGCTGCCCGCGGTAATCACTTCAAGCTGCTCCTCCCCGTCCTGGGGCACAAGCTGCAGGCCGCTGATTTTTAATATAATATCCTTCGTCACTTTGTCATAAACCTCATTCCTTGTACAACCTGTTCCGCAAGGGGGAAACGCGGATCCGATCCTTACTGCGCGCTTTCCCGGCCCTGCCTAACTGCCGTCTTAAAAAAGCAGCGGCCCCTCCGGCCCTGGCGCGAAAATCACCGGCTTTTTATCCAAAAAACGTACCCGGCCGTTGGTGGCCTCCGTCAAATCCTTCACCAGACCATCCAGCATGTCCGCTGGAACCAGGGTATCCATGCGCACGGTGTCCGTATAACTGGAATCCGTCACCGCAAGCCCCTTCTGACCCAGAATGTACTGGATTTTCCCGATTCCATTGTAATCTGTCCCGAGGGAAAGGAGTACACCCTCCTGTTTTTCAATAATCACGCTGTTTTTCAGTCCCTCCTGCACAGCTTTGGAGTAGGCCCGGACCAGTCCTCCCGTTCCCAGAAGCGTTCCCCCGAAATACCTGGTGACCACCACGGCCACGTTGTGGATTTCCTCCCCAAGGAGCACATCCAGCATAGGCCGTCCCGCCGTCCCCTGAGGCTCTCCGTCGTCGCTGCACCGCTGAAGTTCCATGTTCTCTCCCACTACAAAGGCGGAGCAGTTATGGGTGGCATTCCAGTATTTTTTCTTCATGGCCGCCACAAATTCCAGCGCTTCCTCTTCCGATTCCACCGGCTTCACTGTAGCGATAAACCGGGACTTCTTCTCGGTAATCTCTCCCTCTCCTCCCTGATAAGCCGCCTTATACTTCTTCATCTTCTCCTCCTCACCCGTCTGGCGCGCCCTTTGGCCGCAGCCTAAGTTTCGCGGCATAACCGAACAGCCGCCCTGGTTAAAATATGCCGCAAACTCTGACTGCCCTGTGTAAAATCCTGATTTTGGGCAATATTAATCATAAAGATCAGCTGGTTACTATTCACAGCAGCCGCAAACACCTGCTGTTTGCGGCGTAAGAAAAGGATTCAGGCGTGAGCGGATTCCATTCGCGAAGCGAATTTTCAATGAATCCGCGATGTTGCTGTTTACGGACCGAAGGGCCGTGAATAGTAACATCGGCTGCGCTCTTGTTATTATAATAGAAGAAAACACTTTATTTCAACCCTTAAATTTGTTATACTGGGAACAGCTGTAACAGTTCAGACCAGGTCTGCGCACGTGCTGCGCGGACCGTAAGAACGTGATCCAGGAGTGCAAAATCCCATCGCCGCAGGCGATTTTTAATTGATTTTTTGAAGGAGGGTTGCCTAGCATCATGAATTTCAGCCGAAGCAGCATTGAACGAAAACGAAAAGACAATACCGGCGCAAAGGCGGGACGGGCGGCAGGCTTTCTCGTCGTTAAGGTTCTTTTTCTCTGTCTGGCCGCCGCCGCGGTGGTGGCTGTCTGCGGAGGTGTTGGAATGATCCGGGGGCTGATCGCCAGCGCGCCGGATATTTCCAATCTCTCCGTAACCCCATCGGAAACCGCCACCTATATTTACGCCCAGGACGGTACTGTTATGCAGCGTCTCACCCTTCCCACCTCAAACCGTACCTTGGTGACTCTGGATCAGATTCCGGAGGATCTCCAGCACGCGGTAGTGGCCATTGAGGACGAGCGCTTTTACACCCATCACGGCATCGACGTCCAAGGCATCATCCGGGCCTTCGTAGTGGGCGTTACCAGCGGAAATTTTTCCGAGGGCGCCAGCACCATCACCCAGCAGCTTCTGAAAAACAGCGTCTTTACCGACTGGGTATACGAAACTTCTCTGATTGAAAAGCTCCAGCGGAAATTTCAGGAGCAGTACCTGGCCTTAGAGCTGGAAAAGCGGCTCACCAAGGAAGAAATTCTGGAGGATTATCTGAATACCATCAACCTGGGAGCCGGAACCTACGGAGTGCAGGCCGCCTCCTACCGGTATTTTAACAAGGACGTATCGGAGCTGACCCTCTCCGAATGTACGGTTCTGGCCGGCATTACCCAGAACCCCACCCGGTACAATCCCATCACCAACCCGGAAAACAACGCCTCCCGGCGGGAGATCATCCTGGAGTACATGGTGGAACAGGGGTATATCACAGAGGAGGAGCGCCAGGAGGCCCTGGCAGACAATGTCTACGACCGGATTCAGGCCACGGATTCCAGCTATGAGAGCAGCTCCGTCTATTCCTACTATGAGGACGCCCTCATCGAACAGGTTCTGGAGGATCTCCAGACGGAGCTTGGCTATACCTATCAGCAGGCCTATGAGGCCCTTTACACCCAGGGTCTGAAGATTTACTCCAACCAGGACGCCGAAATCCAGCAGATCTGCGATGAAGAATTCCAGAATGCCGCCAACTTCCCCGCCGGCACCGAGGTTGGCATCGACTACGCTTTAAGCGTCCAGAAGGCAGACGGAGAAACCATCCACTATGGAAATGATAACCTCCGGGACTTTGTGCGTCAGACCGATCCGTCCTTTGACCTGATGTTCTCCGATTCTGACGCGGCAAACGCCGCGGCCGCTTCCTTCCGGGAAGCCATGGTTGAGGAAGGGGATACGGTTCTTGGCGAGCGGATTTCCATTACTCCTCAGCCCCAGGCCTCTCTGGTAATCATCGACCAGTCCACCGGCTTTGTGAAGGCCATCGTGGGCGGCCGCGGGGAGAAGGAAGCCAGCCTGACCCTGAACCGGGCCACCTCCACCACCAGGCAGCCCGGCTCCACCTTTAAGATCATCACCACCTACGCGCCGGCCCTGGAGCGCAGCGGCATGACCCTTGCCACGGTTTTTGACAACGCGCCCTATGCCTATGAGGACGGCACCCCGGTGAACAACTGGGACAGCTACAACACCTACACGGGCCTTACAACCATCCGGGACGCCATCGCCAATTCCATCAACGTGGTGGCCGTCAAATGCCTGACGGAGATCACCCCCCGGGTAGGATACAACTTCGCCGTGAAGCTTGGAATCTCCACTCTGTATAACGACGAAGCCCTGGACGTGAATCAGCCCCTGGCCCTGGGCGGCATCACAGACGGCGTTACGAACCTGGAGCTTGCCGGAGCCTACGCTGCCATCGCCAATCAGGGAATGTACAATGAACCGAAATTCTATTCCAGAATCGAGGATCAGTACGGAAATGTTCTCATTGACAATACGCCGGAGCCGGAGCAGGTGCTTTCCGCGGAAAACGCTTTTCTGCTCACCAGCGCCATGGAGGATGTGGTAACCCGGGGCACCGGTACCATGATCGATCTCGGAGACATGCCCGTGGCCGGAAAAACCGGCACCACTTCGGATTACAAGGACATCTGGTTTGTGGGCTATACGCCTTACTATACCTGCTCCGTCTGGGGCGGCTACGACAACAACGCGGATCTGCCGGATGGGGAGCTGTATCACAATTACCACAAGGTGCTGTGGAACTCCATTATGACCCGGATTCACGCGGAGCTTCCGGCAGCGGATTTCACCCAGCCGGAGAACATCGTCAGCGCCCTTGTATGCCGGAAATCCGGCCGGCTTGCCATCCCCGGCGTCTGCAACGCGGATCCAAGAGGCGATCAGACCTATACGGAATACTTTGCCGCCGGAACCGAGCCCACCCAGACCTGCAACGCCCATGTGGCCCTGAATGTCTGCGCGGAAACCGGACTGCTTCCCAGCAGCACCTGCCAGACCGTTTCCAGGGTATTCATCCAGCGACCCGATGGAAGCTCCGGCACCACCGACGACTCCAATTACGAGGTGCCCACCCAGACCTGTGCCGGCCACCGGGATTTGAGCCTCATCGAACAGCTGGAAAACCTGATCTACGAAACCGAATCCGAAAGCGAGACCGAGACGGAACCGCCTACTTTGGATTCGGAGATGCGGCGGGCAGAAGAAGACGGGGAAATCCCGATCTTTACGGAAGAGGATTTGATCCTGGAATAGGAGATATTCCGTACAGCAAACGAAAAAAGGGGCGCCCAGGCGCCCCTTTGCTCCTGCCTACGGCTGGCTTCGCGGATTTATATTGCCCGGAAAGGAAGAACCATGCGGAAAAATACGGTGACGAAACGAATCAACAATCTTCCCCTGAAAACGAAAATTCTGGCGATCACTCTGATCGGCGTCTGTACCATGGCCATTGTGTCCTTTCTAGCCGTCCAGATCCTGTCTGGCTCCTACAATGAGCTTCTGTACGACACTCTCTCCGACTCCATTACCTATTCCTCCTCAGGCATCGAGGAATATATGGAAGAGATGGAAGATCTGACCTCCATGTTCCTGTCTGATGAAAAAGTTCAGACGAATCTCACAGAGGTCAAAACCAGCAGTGAAGAGGGTTACACCTCCCTGATGGCCGTGGCGAACCTGCGAAATTACATCGCGGAGTACTACCAAAATTTCTCCGACGGCATCCTGAAATACATTAGTCTGTACATGCCCGGCACCGTGGTTTACACCAACGTGATCGCGGCAGACCGGACGCCCGGCAACGTCCAGGAGGAGATCATCGCCCAGGCAAATCTTCAGGACGGAGGCCTTTGCTGGGTCACTGATTACATAGAGGACTACGGTCTGTTTCTGGCCAGAAATATCCGAAAAATTGAGGGGCTTACTCTGGACAACCTTGGAACCATTCTGCTGAATGTGGATATGGATGCTCTCATTGCAGCCAACGCCAGACTGGACGGACAGTACGGAGAATCTGCCTACGTGATCTTAAACGGCAGTCAAATCCTTTATCATACGGACAACCTCACCTTCGAAAACGCGGTTCAGGTGCAGAAAGCCTCTGTGAACAATTACTCTGTTTTAGAGCTGAACGGCAAGAGCTACTTTGCCGCCCACGGAGGCATCAGCCGATACGGCTGGGATTATTACTGTCTCATCTCCTATAATGGAATCGCCAGACAGCTCGCGCGCGTCAAATGGGTAAGCTTTGTCATCGTCATCTTGGATCTGCTGGTGGTCATCTGCCTGTCCGTGCGTCTAGTTGGCCGGCTTATGGTCCATGTCAGCAGGCTGATCCACAAGATGCGCCAGTTCGCGGCAGACAACACCAAGGTTCCCCAGGTTGATTACGATTATTCTGACCGGGGCGATGAGCTGGGACTTTTAAACCGTCAATTTGACGAGATGAGCGAAACCATCATCCGGCTGATACAGGAAAATTACGTGAACGAAATTCTAAAAAAGGAAGCGCAGCTCAAGGCTTTGGAAAACCAGATTAATCCGCATTTTCTCTACAATACGCTGGATTCCATCAAATGGCGGGCCAAAGCCATCGGAGAAAAAAACATTTCCTCCATGGTGGAGGCCCTGGCCCTTCTTCTGCGCACTTCCCTTGGAAACCGGCAGGAGGCCTCCTTTACCCTGGCGCGGGAACTCCAGGTCGTCAGTTCCTACATCACGATCCAAAAGCTTCGGTATGAGGACCGGCTGAATTTTGAGAACCGGATCGACCCCAGATACGGGGATACGCTGATTCCAAAGCTGGTCGTTCAGCCTCTGGTAGAAAATGCCATTTATTACGGTCTGGAAACAAATGTGGAAGCGTGCTATATTATAGTAACCGCCATGGTAATGGACGGGATTCTCCGCATCTACGTAAAAAATACCGGCTCCGAGTTTGAAGATGATCTTATACGGAAGTTAGAGACCGGAGAAATCCGTCCCCACGGCCATGGGGTTGGACTCATAAACATTGATCGACGGATAAAAATGCAGTACGGGAAGGATTTCGGGCTTATCCTTTATAATGAGGAGGACTACGCGGTGGCCGAGCTTTCCGTACCTGCGGCAAGAGAAGAGGTTGCGCAATGCTGAAAATGATTATCGCTGACGACGAACGCGTAATACGTGAGACGATTTCCACCCTGATCGACTGGGAAAAAATCGGGATCCGTCTCATCGGCCTGTGTCAGGATGGAATCGAAGCCTATAATATGATTCTGGACGAATCACCGGATATTGTTATGACCGATATACGGATGCCCGGTCTTTCCGGTCTGGAGCTGATCCGGGAAATCACCGGTACGGATAAACAGATCCAGTTTATCCTTCTGTCCGGCTACGAAGAGTTTGATTATGCCAGGGAAGCCATGAAGTACGGCGTCCGCCATTATCTTTTAAAGCCCTGCAGCGAGGAACAGATCACGGAAAGCGTCCAGGAGGCGTCCCGGGACTGCCTGCAGGCCAGGCAAAGCCGTATACAGCGGGAGCAGAGCGGCGCGATGGTCAGAACCATACAGCAGGATATTCTGTATCACCTGCTGGTGGAGGGACTTTGGGCATCCCCGGACAGCGACATCGGGAAGCGTATGGACACCATGGCGGACTTCTATGGGCCGTATATGGATTTTTGCCGCCGCCCCTGCTGCCTGTATTACGTCTATTTTCTGGAAGAGTCCAGGCTGCCGGGCTCTCTGGATTCCTTAAAGGAGCTGGAAGCGCGCCAAAGCAGCCCTCTCTTTTTCTATGGCGTTTATGTAAAAAATACCCTTCTCCTCTTCTGCTTTTCCCATGTGGACAGCAGGCTTTTGGATGAGGCGTTTTCGCAGGTCTCAAGCGGCATCCGCTTGGAAGAACACCTGTTTCCGGATCTGACCCGGCTTCTGGAAGAGGTACTCTGGCGAATCCGGCGATATGATACCGTCTATGCCATCCACGGATTCCGTCCCCTTCCGGTGTCCAATCACACGGCCATGGAGCACATACAGACTGTCTGCCAGGGACTTGAAACAGCCAATAAAGCCGGGGTACACCGTCTCTTTGGTGAACTGCGCCTCATGGTCTCTCAGGCCGTCCAGCCGGAATTTTTGAAAACCTTTGCCGGAAGCGTCTGCCTGCACCTGTCCTCCATGGACGCTCTGTCCTCGGTGGAAGCAGCGGAATTTATCAAAACCGTAAGCCAGACGGAGGACTTTACCGTTCTTGGCGGTTTGATCGAGCAAATGCTGTCAAAGGCGGAAAACGCGCTTTCCCGTTCCTCCCACAATTACGGCGCGCTGGCTGAAAAAATCATGGACTATGTGAACACGCATCTCTCCGACCAGAGCCTGACTCTGAAAAAGATCTCGGAGGAGTATCTGTACATGAACGTAGACTATGTAAGCCGCCAGTTCCGGAAAAGCACCGGTCGGAAATTTTCCCAATATCTTACCGAACAGCGGGTACGGCGGGCAAAAGAGCTTTTGTCCCATGAGGATACGGCAAAAATCCAGTATGTAGCGGAACAGGTGGGCTGCGGAAATAACCCCCAGTATTTCAGCCAGATTTTCAAAAAGACCGTAGGTATGACGCCGGGCAAATGGGCCTCGAAAATCCGCAGCGGCGCGGACCGTACATCGCCACAGCACTAATCCCCGTTTCCGCCAGGTCGCGCATTTATCGGCAAGTGCAGCCGGAACATCAAGCAAATCTTTACAATCCGCTTCTCTGCTTACTTATAACTGAACGGAATCGGTTTTTTACACCTGCGAGTCGGTTTTCTCAGATTGAGAAAACCGGCTGTTTTTTTTATAATAAACTTATCAAAAAGAACGGCTGGCCTCCAGGCCAAGCTACCCGGAAAAGAAAGGAGCAATTTATGAAAAAGAAGACCATTGCAATGCTGCTGTTGTCTGCTATGCTGGCCGGAGCACTTGGAACGGCGGCCTGCGCCGAGGAAACAGGAGATATCCAGCTCAGCGTATTCTGGTGGGGCAGCCAGACCCGAAATGAGCGTACCCAGCAGATTCTGGACATGTATGCGGAAGAAAATCCAGGTATCACCTTTGACGGACAGTTCTCCGCTGATTACTGGCCTCGTCTGGCTACCCTTTCCGCAGGACATATGATGCCGGATGTGGTTCAGATGGATTATACCTATATTACCCAGTATGCGGAAAACAATCTTCTGGTAGACCTTACCCCTTATATCGAAGACGGCACCATCGATGTCAGCAACGTATCCGAAGACATCCTGAATACCGGAAAAGTAGGAGACGGTCTTTACGCTATCTGCAACGGTATTAACGCGCCCTCCCTGCTTTACAACAAAACCCTTCTGGACGAGGCGGGCATTGAGATTCACGATCAGATGACTCTGGATGAATTCCTGGATGTATGCCGGGAAGTTTATGAAAAAACCGGATATAAAACCAGCTTGAGTTACGGCGGCAATACAAACCGGGATTTTCTGGCTTACCTGCTCAGAGGCCAGGGCAAGGAGCTCTTTAATGGTGAAGAATTCGGCGTAGAAAGCGCGGAAGACTTTGTACAATTCTTCTCCATATTCGAAACAGGCATCCAGGAAGGCTGGCATGTGGACCCGAGTACCTATGTAGAGCGCACCCGCGGCCAGGTTGAACAGGATTGTCTGGTATACGGAAGCAGCCCGGAGACCATGTCCTGGTGCGGATTCTACCACTCCAACCAGCTTGTGGCAATGCAGGCCGCAGCGCCGGAAGGAACGGATATTGCCATGACTACATTCCCCTCCGACAATCCTCAGGTATCCAACTACTTAAAGCCCAGCCAGTTTTTCTCCATTAGTGTAGACAGCGAGCATCCCGATGAAGCGGCAAAACTAATCGACTATATTACAAACTCCGTTGAGTGCAATAACGTTCTTCTGGGCGAGCGCGGTGTTCCCATTTCCAGCGTGGTATCCGAAGCCATCACAGAAAATCTGACGCCGGATGAGCAGGAAGTCGTAACCTATATCAATGATGTGGTTACCCCCAATTCCACCCAGGTGGACCCGCCTACGCCGACCAACTCCAGCGAAGTATTCACCCTTCTGGATACTCTGACCGAGCAGGTTCTCTATGGCCAGTTATCAGCAGAAGAAGCTGCACAGCAGTTATATGACCAGGGGAGCGCATATCTGGCATCCTAAGCCCGCATGCATGCCGTCTGTCCGGCGGCGGACTTTCAGAGTAACCCTGCATGCGTCCACACCGGAATTCCCGGCGTAAAGAGAACAGCCCTGCTGCCTGACCGTATCCGTATATGTTTTTTCGGTCACACAGCAGGGCCTTCTTATCGCTCTCCGAATCCCCTGAGCGGTCCGGTTTTCATTTTGTTCCTGCCTGTCCGTGCTGCCGAAATTTGCCTTCTCCTCAATGGCCGCTTACTTATGCCGCAGAGGGCATTTCTTTCCCCAGTCATCGGATGAGGTTCAACTTCTCTACAAAACTATCCGCGGTTTCCGCCTCTTTCCGGGCAGTATCCGCAAAAGGAAGGATTATGCGAAAAAAATTTAAAATCAATATTTATAAAGAAAGTACGGCCGGGATTCTCTTTACCCTGCCGTTTACCATCGGATTTCTTCTGTTTCTGGTGGTTCCTTTAGGAATTTCCCTTTACTACGCGTTTTGTGACTACAATATTTTATCACCTGCCGTTTTTACAGGACTGAAAAATTTCCAAACCATGCTGAAGGATAACTTGTTCTGGAAATCTTTGCAGGTAACGTTTTTCTATGCCGTAGTTTCCGTGCCCCTGAAGCTTGCCTTCGCCCTTCTGGTGGCTGTTCTGTTCTTGAAAACCTCAAAAGCTTCCGCCATATACCGGGCTGTCTACTATCTGCCCTCCATCATCGGAGGCTCTGTGGCTGTCTCCATTCTCTGGAAACGGATGTTTGCCATGGACGGCACCATAAACCGGCTGCTTCAGGGCATCGGACTGAATGTGAATATCGCCTGGCTTGGAAATACGGATACTGCCATCTGGACTCTGATTATTCTGACTGTATGGCAGTTCGGCTCCTCCATGCTCATCTTCCTGTCCTCCTTAAAGCAGATTCCCAGCTCCTTTTATGAAGCTGCCACAGTGGACGGCGCTGGAAAATGGAAGCAGTTTGTGAGCATTACCCTGCCCCTTTTAACCCCCACCATTTTCTTTAACCTGGTTATGCAAATGATCAATGCCCTCCTGGCATTCACGCAGTGCTTCATCATCACCCAAGGACAGCCTTTAAATTCTACGCTGTTTTATATGGTTCATATGTACAATCAGACCTTTGTAAGCTACAATGCCGGCTACGGCGCGGCCCTGGCATGGGTTATGATCCTGATTGTCGGCACAGTAACCGGCCTTTTATTCGCCACGAAAAAACGCTGGGTCTATGACGGAGGGTTCTGAATGATGCGTAAAAAAACATTGAAAAAAACCATTTATTATGTTATTGTCACGGTAATCGGGTTTGCCATGATCTATCCTCTTCTGTGGATGATCATGAGCTCCTTTAAGGATACCAACACCATCTTTGTGACGGCGGGTTCTCTGATTCCGGAGGAGTTTACTCTGAATAATTATGTAAACGGCTGGAAAGGATTTGCAGGCATCACCTTTGGCAGGTTCTTTTCCAATTCTCTGTTTATCTCCGTCGTTGCCACCATCGGTACGATTGTTTCCTCCTCCCTGGTGGCTTTCGGATTTTCCAGGTGCCGTTTTCCCGGGAAAAAGATTCTGTTCGCCGGCGTACTGCTGTCCATGATGGTTCCGGCCCAGGTCCTCATGGTGCCACAGTATCTCTGGTACCAGAAGCTTGGCTGGATTGGCAGCTACCTTCCCCTGATTGTCCCCTACTGTTTTGCCATCCAGGGTTTTTTCGTCTATCTGATGGTAAACTTTATGGACGGCATTCCCAAAGAGCTGGACGAGGCGGCAAAAATCGACGGCTGTTCTTATTTCGGCATCTACCGCTGGATTCTGCTTCCCCTGTCCGTACCCGCCATGGTTACGGCCGGTATTTTCTCCTTTATGTGGAGATGGGACGACTTTCTCTCCGCTCTGCTCTATGTAAATCAGGCGGAGCAGTATCCGGCCTGCCTTGCACTGAAGCTTTTCTCTGATCCGGGATCTTCCTCCGATTACGGAGCCATGTTCGCCATGGCGGCGGTATCTCTGATCCCCATTGTACTGATTTTTATTTTCTTCCAAAAATATCTGGTGGAAGGAATTTCCACCTCTGGATTAAAAGGATAGGAGGTTTTTATGCTTCGCACATTCGACACACACAAAATACGCAAAACCCGTGAGCTTTCCGGCAGACTCTGGGATTTCACCCCCGCGGAGGGCGAATACGCCGGCAAGACGCAGAAAGTCATGGTTCCAAGCTGTCTGGAAACCTATCCGGGCTTTGGCAACTACCGGGGCCTTGCCGACTATGAAACCACCTTTGAGGCCCAGGGAAACGTCCGTCTGGAGTTCAAAGGCGTCAGCCATTTTGCCAGGGTCTTTATCGACGGCAGAGAGACTGCCAGCCACTACGGCTCCTACACCCCCTTTTCCGTATGCGTCACCGGCCTGGCCGCCGGGACGCATACGCTGAAGGTCACGGTGGACAACGCGTTCCGGGACGAGTATTCTCTGGACTTTCCAAATGATTACATGTCCTATGGAGGAATTTCCAGAGGCGTATGCCTGGACGAGATCGGCGAGCTCTTCCTTCAATGGGTGCATATCACGCCTCTGAAAGAGGAAAGCGGCGTCTGGACCGTCCGCGCGGAGGTTTCGGTGCGAAATCTGACAGAACGCGCCGGATGCGCCCTCCTCTCCCTCTCCCTTGCCGGCCAGGAACTGATATCCTCCCAGATCAGCCCCGCCCCAGGAGAGCAGTCCTATACTTTTGAAAATCTGACTGTCACCGGCGTAACTCCCTGGTCCATGGATTCTCCGGTCCTGTACCCGATCCAGGCCAGGCTTTCCCAGGACGGCCAGGTCTTTGACGACCTCATCGACCGCACCGGGTTCCGTCTGGTACAGGTTCAGGACAACCGGATTCTTTTAAACGGCCGTCCAGTACGGATCAAGGGCTTCTGCCGCCATGAAGACCATCCCCATTTCGGCTGCGCCCTTCCGGCGGAGGCCATTGCCAGGGATCTGCAGCTTGTCCGGGATCTGGGAGCCAACTCCATCCGGACCTCCCACTATCCAAACGACGAGCTTTTCCTGGATATGTGTGATGAAATGGGTATTCTGGTCTGGGAGGAAAACCACGCCAGAGGCCTTTCCGAAGAACAGATGCGAAATCCTTTCTTCGAACCCCAGTGCGAAGAGGTCATCCGGGCCATGATTACCGCCCACTACAATCACCCTTCCATCTATATCTGGGGCATCCTCAATGAGTGCGCCAGCGACACCGCCCTTGGCCGGGAGTGCTACCAGGCACAGTTTTCCTTAATCCGTTCCCTGGATTTGAGCCGTCCGGTAAGCTATGCCTCCTGCAAATACAATGCGGATATCTGCCAGGATCTCCCGGATATCTGCTCCTGGAACATGTATCCTTACTGGTATGACGATGAAACCGCCGTCAAAAAAATCGAGGATCTGGACGCCTTTCTCGGAAAACAGGGGATTCACAAGCCCCTGATCGTCTCCGAGGTCGGCGCCGGAGCCATCTATGCCTTCCGGGATACCGCAAAGGATGTGTGGAGCGAGGATCTCCAGGCTGAGATTCTGGGAAAACAACTCACAGAGATTTTTTCCAAAGAGCGCTGCAGCGGCCTGTATATCTGGCAGTTCTGTGACGTCCGGGTAAGCCGGATCTGGTGGGCGATGCGCCGCCCCAAGAGCCGGAACAACAAAGGGCTCGTGGACGAGTACCGGAGGCCGAAGCTGGCGTATGACGTGGTGAAAGGGATCTTTGAGAAATTAGAAAATTATTGGTAAATATAGAAAATCCCGCAGGGCATCCGCGAAATGCGTTTCCCTGCGGGATTTCTTCTCACCGGGTTTCTTCCAAAACAGGCTCTTTCCCATCTGACGATTTCCCGGCTATATTTTCTACAGCCATATCCTCCTTAGTTGTATCCTCCCCGGCTGTATTCTCCCGGTTTCCCGCCAGCGTATTCCAGACAAGGGCCAGAAGGATAATCCCCGCTCCGATCAGGGCGAAGCGGCCCATCTTCTCCCCGTAAAACAGGAACACCCATACCGGGTTGAGCACGGCCTCCAGAAGGCCGATCAGAGACGCGCTGACGGGACTCGTTAGCTTTACGCCCTTGGCGAAAAATACATAGGCAAGCCCCACCTGGAACACGCCCAGTGCAAGGAGGGCCGCCCAGCCGGTTCCGTCCAGCTTCCAGACATCTCCAAGAAACGGAATGGAGATGACAAAGGACAGAAGGAAGGCCGCCGCGCTGGAATCCTGGCTGCTTGCCTGGGGAAGGGAGTTCAGGAAGAACACCCCGGAAAAGCAGAAGCCGGCCCCAATGGCAATCAGATTTCCGAGAATCTGTCCGCCGTCCAGCTGATCCAGGAAGAAAAGAACCATCCCGGCAAAGGCCATGACCACCACAAGGCTCTGCTGTCTGCTTGGCGGCCTTTTCCGTCTAAGGCAGTCCCACAGCAGCACAAAAATGGGAGCCGTATACTGAAGCACAATGGCGTTGGCCGCCGTGGTCATCTTATTCGCCGTCACGTACAGCAGGTTGGTCATCACAAGACAGACCGCCGCCCCGAAAATCACGCCGTTTAACTTGATCCGCACACTTTTCCTGTAAATACAGAAAAACAGGAACGCCACCAGTGAACGGGCTCCGTTGATGGCCACCGCGTTCCCCGGAATAAATTTGATCAGGACGCCCCCTGTGGACCAAAGGAGGGCGGTCAGAAGGATATACAGATTTCCTTTGTTTTTTTCGCTCATTTTCTCTTTCTCCCTGTCTGAGGTTTTTCTATCGAGTATAAGCTCAATCGAAAACAAAGTCAATGCGTTTTATCCAAAGCCACAAAAAGGACTGTTACTATTCACGGCCCTTCGGTCCGTGAACAGCAACATCGCGGATCATTGAAAATTCGCTTCGCGAATGGAATCCGCTCACACCTGAATCATCTTCTTACGCCACAAACAGCAGGTGTTTGCGGCTGCTGTAAATAGTAACAAAGGACTGTCTTTTTCCGACAGTCCTTTGCTCTTCGCCTGCCTCTCAGGCGCATAGATATTTAGAAATCCACTTCCGTTCCGTAGTAAGTGCAGGTAAGCAGTTTCTCCATCTGCTCCGGCGTGATCGTCCGGGGATTGGAACCGGTGCAGGCATCGCCGACAGCCAGCTCTGCGATGTTTGACAGCTTTGACTTAAACTCTTCTTCATCGATTCCAAACTCTTTCAGGGTTCTGGGAATGTTCAGTTTCCTGTTAAAGTCGTTAATTTTTTCACATAAACTGTTTACCAGAGCCTGCTCACTGGTTCCCGAAAGTCCCATTCTGCGGGCGATCTCCGCGTAATCTCTCTTCGCGGCCGGCTCGTGGGCGTTGAACTGGATCACATAGGGCAGATAAATCGCGTTGGCGCATCCGTGGGGGATATGTCCGGTGGAGAAGGCCGCTCCGGTCTTGTGGGCCATGGAATGAACGATTCCAAGAAGCGCGTTGGAAAAGGCCATACCTGCCAGGCACTGCGCGTAGTGCATCTGTTCTCTGGCATCCATGTTTCCATTGTAGGAAGCCGGCAGATAGTCAAATACCATCTCAATCGCCTGCAAAGCCAGCGGATCCGTGAAGGGGCCGTGAAGCGTGGAAACATACGCCTCAATGGCATGGGTCAGCGCGTCCATACCGGTGTAGGCAACCTGCTTTACCGGAAGTCCGGCCACCAGATCCGGGTCCACAATCGCCACATCCGGGGTAATATTAAAGTCAGCCAGCGGATATTTTACACCTGTCTGATAGTTGGTAATAACGGAAAACGCGGTTACTTCCGTGGCAGTACCGGAAGTGGAGGGGATGGCCGCAAACCTTGCTTTCTGTCTCAGCTCCGGGAAATTAAAGGGAATGCACAGCTCTTCGAAGGTGGTCTCAGGATACTCGTAAAACGCCCACATTGCCTTCGCGGCGTCAATGGGAGAGCCTCCGCCCATCGAAACAATCCAGTCCGGCTCAAAGGCACGCATAGCCTCCGCGCCCTTCATCACCGTTTCCACAGAGGGATCCGGCTCCACGCCTTCAAAAACCTGAACTTCCATACCGCCTTCCTTCAGGTAATTCACTGCTTTATCCAAAAAGCCCTGGCGTTTCATGGAGCCGCCTCCCACTACCAGGAACGCTTTCTTTCCTTTTAAGTTCTTCAGCTCCTCCAGGCATCCCTTGCCATGGTAGATGTCTCTCGGCAAAGTAAATCTGCTCATGTTGATTCCTCCTTAAGATTGTTAAAAAAAAGTCATTCTTTACCGTTTGAATTATAGCAGTGTTTCTCGCGGCCGTCAACTGTTTTTCTTGGCTGCGGGGTTTTTGACCCTCGCGGCGTTCTGCACTCCGTTTCGGTCGGTGCGAAACATGTGCCACCGGCACACAGCACCGCCAAATGGACATGCGCGCATGTCCGCTTGGCTCGTTGCCCGCGGGAATAAAAAGGGCTCCGAAGCCATACGTTTCCGCACAGCTTTCGGAGCCTCAAACATCTTATTTTATTCCAGCACCAGCTTCGCCGCCCCATAAATCCCGGCGTCGTTTCCAAGCTTCGCCAAAGCGAAGCCCGCCTCCTTGCAGGAACTGAAGGCGTACTTTTCATAATACTTACGAATGTAATCCAGAACAACCTGGCCGGCCTTGGACACGCCGCCGCCGATTACAAACACCTCCGGATCGGACACGCTGGCAAAGATGGCCAATGCCTTTCCGAGGTATTCGCCGAACTCCTCCGCAACCTCGATCGCTAAATCGTCCCCGGCCTTTACGCCGTCGAATACCGTCTTAGCGGAGACGTTGGGCGCTTTGCGCATAACGGAGGGACGATCCGTGGAAGCCAGCTTCTTTCGGGCGAGTCTGGCAATGCCTGTGGCGGAAGCCACCTGCTCAAGGCAGCCTTTGTTTCCGCAGTTGCAGGTCTCTTCCATATCGTCCACCGCGTGAGAATGGCCGATCTCGCCGCCGGCTCCGTGGGCACCGGTCACGATCTTTCCGTCCACAATAATGCCGCCGCCGATACCAGTTCCCAGGGTCACCATGATGACGTTGCTGCTTCCGGCCGCGCCGCCCATCCACATCTCGCCCAGGGCGGCCACATTCGCGTCATTTCCTGCTTTTACCGTCAGACCTGTCATCTCGGACAGCTCCTTTGCCAGGGGAACAAAACCCCAATGAAGGTTTACGGCCATGGTCACGTTCCCTTCGCCGTCCACAGGACCCGGAACGCCGATGCCGGCTCCGGCCACTTCCTCCGGATTCAGATTCTTTTCTTTTATCTTTTTCCCGATCGTCTCCGCCACATCCGGAAGAATCCGGCTGCCGTTATCCTCTGTCCTCGTGGGAATCTCCCACTTATCTACTACCTTTCCATCCGTCTGGAACAATCCGCATTTGACAGACGTTCCTCCGATGTCGATACCAAAACAATACTTTTTCATTTCTCAATCCTCCGGCTTTGTCTTTTTAATCAGTGATTCCTGTACGCGCTTGTACAGCTCTCTGGCGGCGTTGTAGCCCATCTTCTTCTGCCTGTGGTTTACGGCAGCGGCCTCCACAATAATCGCCAGGTTCCGGCCCGGACGTATGGGAAGGGAATGGCATACTACCTTATTTCCCAAAAACTCCGTGTACTCCTCTTCCAGGCCAAGGCGGTCATACTCCTTATCCCGATCCCACTCCTCCAGCTTAATAACCAGATCAATGGACTGGGTATCCTTTACATTTTCCACACCGAACAGTGTCTTTACATCAATAATGCCGATACCCCGCAGCTCAATAAAATGCTTCGTAATATCCGGGGCGCTTCCCACCAGGGTATCGTCGCTGACCTTGCGGATCTCCACCACATCGTCGCTGACAAGGCGGTGTCCCCGTTTAATCAGCTCCAAAGCCGCCTCGCTTTTCCCGATGCCGCTCTCTCCCATAATCAGCACGCCTTCTCCGTACACATCCACCAGCACGCCGTGGATGGAAATGCAGGGCGCCAGCTCCACGCCCAGGCGGCGGATAATTTCTGCCATAAACGCCGACGTGGTCTTTGCTGACGCAAATACAGGAATCCCCTGTTCAGCGGCCATAGCCAGCATGTCCTCGTCCGGCGTAGTCTTTGTAGTATACACCAGACAGGGAATTTTATACGACAAAAACTGCCGGTAGATAGGAATTTTCTCCTCCCGGGGCATCTTCTGGAGGTATGTATATTCCACATATCCGATGATCTGCACCCGCTCATAGGCAAAATGCTCAAAATAGCCGGTGAGCTGCAGCGCCGGACGGTTAATTTCCGGTGTCGAGATTTTGATAGTTGAAATATCAACCTCGGGCGTCAGAATTTTCAGATCCAGCTTCTGGACAATCGTTGATAGCTCCACACTGCTCATTTTCTTTCTCCTTTTCGCTTTCAGGGTAATAACTGGAATGTTTTTATTTTACCATACTTGTCCCGGAACATCAACGGGAGTGGAAAAATTCGTAAACCTTTCCGGCCGCCGCTTCGTTCATGGAAGGCGCTGCCGCCAGTTCCTCCTTTGTGGCCTCACGTATCGCCTCCAGCGACTTAAAGGTCTTCATAAGAGATTTCCTTCTGGTCGGCCCGATTCCCTCAATGTCGTCCAATACAGAATGCACCTGATCCTTGCTGCGCAGGGATCGGTGATACTCGATGGCGAAGCGGTGGGCCTCGTCCTGAATCCTTGTGATCAGACGAAAGCCCTCGGAATTGCGGTCAATGGGAATTTCCTCATTGTTGTAGTACAGCCCTCTGGTCCGGTGGTTGTCGTCCTTCACCATGCCGCACACGGGAATGGAAATTCCCAGCCGGTCCAGTACCCGCAAAGCCACATTGACCTGTCCTTTTCCTCCGTCCATCATGATCAGATCCGGAAAAACGCTGAATTTTCCGAATTTTGCCTCCATATTTTTTTCCTGGAGCTCCTGCTGTTCCTGCCGTCCGTGCGAGAGCCTTCTGGTGAGCACTTCGTCCATGCTGGCGTAATCGTCCGGTCCTTTTACGGTTTGTATCCGAAATTTCCGGTAATCGCTGCGCTTAGGTTTTCCGCCCTCAAAAACCACCATAGAGCCCACCGACTCGAAGCCGCTGATATTCGAAATATCATATGCCTCCACCCGGTATATACGATCCAGGTCCAGAAGTCCCGCAATCTCTTTCATTGCTCCGATGGTGCGCCCTTCCTCCCGCTTGATGCGCTCCTTGTCCTGGTCCAGAACCATCTGGGCATTCTTTTTCGCCAGCTCCACCAGCTTTTCCTTTTCTCCCTTCTTAGGTACCCGCAGATGCACCTTCTGTCCCCGTTTTTCCGTAAGCCATTCCTCGATAACCGAGGCGTCCTCGATCTCCTCCGGCAGCATCACCGTCTTGGGTATAAAGGGCGTGCCGGCATAAAACTGCTTCAAAAAACTGGAAAGGATGTCCGCGGCGGTGTCGTGGGGCGCTGCCCGCAGATAAAAGTGATCCCGGCCGATGAGCCGTCCGCCCCGGACGAAAAACATCTGCACCACCGCGTCCGCGTCCTGAACAGCCAGGGCCGCAATATCCTTGTCTTCCCCGTCACTGCTGGTAATCTTCTGTTTCTGGGCAATCTGCCGGACGCTGTTTAAGAGTTCTCTCTGGATAATCGCGGCCTCAAAATCCATCTTCTCCGCCGCTTCCTGCATCCGTTCCTCCAAAAGATGGATCACCGGGCCGTAATTGCCGCTCAGAAAGCTGATGGCCTCGTTTACCGCCTTCCGGTAATCCTCCCTGCTGACGTATCCCTGGCAGGGGGCATTGCACTGTTTAATGTGATAATTCAGACATGGCCGTTCGTTTCCGATATCCTCCGGCAGCTTCCGGCTGCAGGTCCGGATGCGGTAAATCTTCTGAAGCAGTTCAATGGTATCCTTCACGGCCCCGGCGCTTGTATAAGGTCCGAAATAACGGTTTTTATCTTTTTTCATGCTTCTGGAAAACAGGATTCTCGGATAATCCTCCGCCACCGTCACTTTAATGAACGGATACGTTTTGTCGTCCGTCAGCATGGTGTTGTATTTCGGCCGGTATTCCTTTATCAGGTTGCATTCCAGCACCAGCGCTTCCAGCTCGGAATCTGTGACAATATACTCAAACCGCCGTATCCGGCTGACCATCTGCTCGATCTTGGGCCCTTTGTTCCGGCTCGTCTGAAAATACTGCCGTACCCGGTTTTTCAGGCTAATGGCCTTGCCTACATAGATAATGGCGTCCTTCTCATCATGCATCAGATAGACTCCCGGCTTTGCCGGAAGCTTCTTTAACTCTTCCTGAATATCAAACTGCATCGGTTCACCGCCTTTCCCTTGTTCGCGCAGGCGCATTGCTCCCTGGCGCCCGTTTTTCACTTTTGCGAAAGCGCAGAAAACGCCGCCGGCTTTTGGGGCCGGCAGCGCATAACTCTTGCGGCTTCGTTGTCTCATTTTTCTTCTGTTTTATCCGCGTACGGAGCCTGGCTGCTCTGTTTCATAAAGCTGTCCCAGGGGAACTCAATGGGTTCCTCCTCCGGAACGTCCCCGGAAACCGGTTCTGCCGGCGCGGACTTCTCCTCACCCGGCTGTGCGCCTGACGACTCAGACCTTGCTTCGCCGACTGGCTCTCCCGCTGGCACAGGCTTCCCTTCACCAGGCTGCATTCCTGCCGGAGCCAGCTTTTCTTCGCCGGACTGCGTTTCCGCCGTCACAGCCTTCTCTTCGACGAACTTCTCGCCCGCCAGCGCGGACTTCTCCCCGCCCGGCTGTATTTCCGCGGACGCGTCCTTCTCGCCGCTTTCCTCCGCCTTTGTATTTTCCACCCGGTGGAAAATCTCCATGAACTCTTTCCCCGTGATGGTTTCCTTCTCGATCAGGTAAGCCGCGATCTCATCCAGCGCTTTCCTGTGCTCAGACAAGAGACGCAGCGCCTTATCGTAAGATTCTTTCAGGATCTTCTGGATCTCCCGGTCCACCTCCGCGGCGGTCTCGTCGCTGCAGTTTAAGATCGTCCGATTGTCCAGGTACTGGTTCGCCGCAACTTCAAGGCCCATCATGCCGAACTTCTCCGACATACCGTACTGAGTAATCATGGCTCTGGCAATCCGGGTGGCCTGCTCGATGTCGTTAGCCGCTCCGGTAGTCACAGAGTGGAACACCAGCTCCTCAGCGGCACGGCCTGCCACAAACTCCACAAGCCTTGCGCGGATCTCCTCCTCGCTGTTCAGAAACTTTTCTTCCTCCGGCACATTCATCACATAACCCAGGGCGCCCATGGTCCGGGGTACAATCGTAATCTTCTGGACCGGCTCCGAGTGCTTCTGCAAAGCGCTCACCAGGGCATGGCCCACTTCGTGGTAGGATACGATTCTGCGCTCCTCGGCGCTCAAAATCTTGTTCTTCTTTTCCTTTCCTACCAGCACAACCTCAACGGCTTCAAACAGATCCGCCTGGGAAACCGCCTTGCGCCCCTTCTTTACAGCAAGAATGGCCGCCTCGTTTACCATATTCGCCAGATCCGAACCCACCGCGCCCGACGTAGCCAAGGCAATGGCTTCAAAATCCACGGTGTCGTCCAGGCTCACATTCTTCGCGTGAACTTTCAGAATATCCACCCGGCCTTTCAGGTCCGGCTTGTCCACAATCACTCGCCGGTCAAAACGGCCGGGACGCAGAAGCGCCGGGTCCAGAACTTCCGGACGGTTCGTGGCCGCAAGGATCAGAAGGCCGCTGGAAGTATCAAAACCGTCCATCTCCGCCAAGAGCTGGTTCAGGGTCTGCTCACGCTCATCGTTTCCGCCGCCGTAGCCGCTGTCACGGGTCTTTCCGATGGCGTCGATCTCATCGATGAACACGATGCAGGGGGCGCTTTTCTTCGCCTCCTCAAACAGATCCCGCACACGGGAAGCGCCCACGCCCACAAACATCTCCACGAAGCCGGAGCCGGATATGGAGAAAAACGGGCATTTCGCCTCGCCGGCTACCGCCTTGGCCAGAAGCGTTTTTCCGGTTCCGGGAGGGCCCACCAGCAGGGCGCCCTTGGGGAGCTTAGCGCCGATGGAGGAATATTTTCCCGGATTTTCCAGGAAATCCACCACCTCCTGAAGGGATTCCTTAGCCTCGTCCTGCCCGGCCACATCTTTAAACGTGACGCCTGTCTCTTTCTGGGAGTCATAAACTCTGGCCTTGCTTTTTCCAACGCCCATCATGCCGCCGCCCTTTGACATTCTCCGCATGAAGAACCACAAAAGCACCCACACCAGAATCAGAGGCAGAAACGTAGCCGCGATGTTGTAAACCAGGGCGGAAGTCATATCCGGCACATCCTGATTAAATTCAACACCTGCCGCCAAAAGCCTGTCCGCCAGATTCGGGTCATCCACCACTCCGGTGTAATACGTAATCGATACACCCGGGAACGGCTGGCTGACAGGAGTAATCTGGATCTCATTGGAGTAAATCGTAACCGAAGCGACCTCCCCGTTCTCTACCATCTCTATAAAATCATTATAAGATATTTCTCTCCTGGTGGAGTCTCGGAACATTCCGTTGAAAAAATTAATTACCATCAATGCAATGAGGGAAACAACCAGGAAAATCACAATGGTCTGTCCGTTTTTCGGCGGACGGCCGCCATTATTATTCTGATTTCCCGGCCCCCCGTTTGGAAGCTGATTATTGTCCATTCTTTTCCTCCTCAAGTTCAATCTCTATTATTATAAAGATACTTTTCCCAGAAATCAATAAATACTTTGTGAAATTTACTGTCCGGCCAAAAAGAAGCCTGAATCATCTTCTTACGCCGCAAACAGCAGGTGTTTGCGGCTGCTGTGAACAGTAACAAAGGAGGAACCATTATTTTGAAAATCTATTTTTTCAAAAAACATCTGGCACACCCTGGGCCCTGTGTAGTATACTAAGGGTAATCAATCCGCGGCAGGACGCAAACGGCCGATGGGGCTTGCCCACACCTGAAGCACTTTCTTACGGCCTCATCGGCAGGTGATTCGGCCTGACCTGAACAATTACAATGAATTACAAAACACAATGCGGAAAGAACGGGGCGTTTTCTGGTCTCAGGGATTTCTTTCCCGGAAAGGCGGCTTATACAAATGAAAATCGGATTTGACAACGCAAAGTATCTTCAGATGCAGTCTGAGCATATTCGGGAACGCATCAATCAGTTCGGCAATAAGCTCTATCTGGAATTCGGCGGAAAGCTTTTTGACGATTACCACGCTTCCAGAGTTCTGCCCGGCTTTGCCCCGGACAGCAAGCTGCAGATGCTGCTCCAGCTGAAAGACCAGGCGGAAATCGTCATCGTCATCAGCGCCGGAGATATCGAAAAGAATAAGGTGCGCGGAGATCTCGGCATCACCTATGACACCGATGTGCTCCGTCTGGCAGAGGCTTTTCAGAGCCGCGGCCTTTATGTAGGAAGCGTGGTCATCACCCAGTACTCCGGCCAGCGAAGCGCGGACCAGTTCCGCAGTCGGCTGGAAAAGCTGGGTTTTCAGGTCTACATCCATTACTCCATCGAGGGCTATCCGGCCAACATCCCGCTGATTATCAGCGACGACGGATACGGCCGGAACGACTACATCGTCACCACCAGACCCCTTGTGGTGGTCACGGCGCCGGGTCCGGGAAGCGGAAAGATGGCCACCTGCCTCTCCCAGCTTTACCATGAATATAAGCGGGGTATCCGGGCAGGCTACGCCAAGTTTGAGACCTTCCCCATCTGGAATATTCCTCTGAAGCACCCGGTAAACCTGGCCTACGAGGCAGCCACCGCGGACTTAAACGACGTGAACATGATCGATCCCTTCCACCTGGAAAACTACGGGGTCACCACGGTTAACTACAACCGGGACGTGGAAATTTTCCCGCTTCTGAACACCATGTTTGAAAAAATCTGCGGGGAAAGCCCTTACAAGTCCCCCACGGATATGGGCGTGAATATGGCCGGCTGCTGCATCATCGACGACCAGGTCTGCCAGGAGGCGGCGAAGCAGGAAATCATCCGCCGCTATTATGAGGCTCTGACGAACCTGGCCGACGGCACCGGCACCCAGAACGAAGTGCTCAAAATCGAGCTGCTGATGAACCAGGCCGGCATCTCCGTGGAGCAGCGTCCGGTGGTGGCCGCCGCTCTGGCCCGTGAGAAGGAGGAAGAGGCCCCCAGCGCCGCCATCGAGCTGCCGGACGGCCGTCTGATCACCGGGGGCACCTCGGATCTTCTGGGAGCCGCTTCCGCGGTACTGTTAAACGCCCTGAAGTGCCTCGCGGGCATCGCCCACCGCATCCGGGTGATTTCTCCGGCCTCCATCGAGCCCATCCAGCACCTGAAAACAGAGTATCTGGGCAGCAAAAATCCCCGGCTGCACACGGACGAGCTGCTGATCGCCCTCTCCGCCTCCGCCTCCGGGAATCCTACAGCCTCCGAGGCCATGCGTCAGCTTCCAAAGCTTTCCGGCTGCCAGATGCATACCTCCGTGATCCTCTCCTCTGTGGATGTACGGACTTTAAAAAGCCTGGGAATCCAGCTTACCATGGAGCCGCGGTTTGAAAATAAGCGGCGGTATCACTGACGCCCCGCAGCAGCCATTTGGAATCGCCGTTGCTGCTTGCGGCAGCCGCAAACACCTGCTGTTTGCAAGGTAAGATGATGCTTCAGGCGTGGGCCTGCCCTTCAATAGTAATTTTTCTTTTGTCCTTGATAATCTCATAAAGGAGACCAGCAAGAGTAACAATGAGTATACCTCCCCTTATCCTTCAATATCTTTTTCTTTTCCGCGCGTTCCGCAATCGGATAGGGGAGATTTTACCCTCTCCTTCCACACCACGTAGCGTACCGTTCGGTACTACGCGGTTCAATAGTTTACACGTACTTTTAGATAGTGGGCAGTCATGGATGGATATCCGAGTCTGTCCACT
>DVIQ01000111.1 GCA_018711185.1 Candidatus Limivivens intestinipullorum
ATTTCCTTCTCCACGATTTCACCGGCAATCAAAGCCTCCATCTCGCTTCGCATTACCCCGCTGCCCATCTTTTCTATGAAATGGCGTACCGAATCATTCCCACTGGTATTTGTCCAGTAGTTTTTCGGCTCCCTCCTTTTTCCATCGGAAGCCTCGTCACAATAGCTGATCACATCCCAGGGGCAATAAACTTCCACGTCCCCGAACAGATATCCGTCATACCAGTCTTTCACGGATTCATAGAGGTCCTCCAGTTCGTAATAAGCAAGCATCTCTTTTACTTCCTGATCCGTAAATCCAAAATATTCGTCAAAATGGACGGTTGTGACAGAAAAGATCTTGAGATTGTTCAGCCCGGTGAAAATGCTCTCTTTGGCCACGCGGAGGCATCCCGTCAGTACCGCGAAATACAGGCTGTCATTCGTTTTCAGCGCCTGCTCAAACATATTTCGGATCAGGAGGATCATTTCGTTATAATACCCCTGTTCGCTGGCCTTTGCCAAAGGAACGTCATACTCATCAATCAGCAGAATCACTTTTTTCCCATAGTGCTTTTGCAGCAAAATCGACAAAGTTTTCAGGCTTTCCATCAGAACGACATCCGACATAAGGAATCCCTTTGAGCTGCTTGTATCGATATTGACAAGCTGTCTGTATAATTCTTTTTCCCTTTCTGTCAATTCGCTGTCTTCAAGTAAAAACTGGAATCTCATGGCTTCATAGCCGATCACAGAACAGAGAAGGGAACGGGCGGTGGAAAAATCCGCTCCATTAACCCCCTTAAGCGTTATTGAAATGACCGGGAACTTTCCCATATATTCTTTGCATAATTCCGTTTCCCCGGCAATTTTCAAGCCTTCAAACAAAGCCGGATCGGAACCTATCTCAAAAAAAGACTTCAGCATACTCATATTCAACGATTTTCCGAAACGCCTCGGCCGGGTAAAAAGGTTTACTTTCCCCCATCTTTGCAGCAAATCCCGGATCATCGCGGTTTTATCAACATAATAAAAGCTTTCTCTTCGAATTTCCTCAAAATTCTCAATTCCTACCGGAAGCTTCTTTTTTGCAAAATCCGCCATCTGTCAACACCCCTTTAAACTCTGCGCCGGCCCGTAAGCAGCAGGTTTCTTCTTGTTTCCGCTATTTTCATTATATTTCATTTCCCCCCGGAACACAAGAAAAAGAGCGCTGTTTCATCCCCATTACGGTTACAGTTCAGCCTTGCTGAACCGTAACTGCGAAAATCCATTTGAAATCGCCTGCGGCGATGGGATTTTCGCACTCCTGAATCATGTTCTTACGGTCTGCGCGGACCTGGGCTGGACGGTTACGCGAAATTCCCGGTATAGAGCTGATAGTACTTGCCCTTCTACGCGATGAGCTCGTCATGGGTGCTGCGCTCGATAATGCGTCCCTGCTCCATAACCATGATGCAGTCCGCATTTTTCACTGTGGACAGGCGATGGGCGATTACAAAGGTGGTACGTCCCTTCATCAGGGAGTCCATACCGGCCTGCACCAGCTTTTCGGTGCGGGTATCGATGGAGGAGGTCGCCTCGTCCAGAATCAGGGCGGGCGGGTCCGCTACCGCCGCCCGGGCAATGGCCAGAAGCTGGCGCTGTCCCTGGCTTAAATTTGCCCCGTCTCCGGTCAGCAGGGTCTGATAGCCGTCCGGCAGACGCCGGATAAAGCCGTCCGCGTTTGCCAGCCTGGCGGCCCTGACGCACTCTTCGTCCGTGGCGTCCATCTTGCCGTAGCGTATATTGTCCATAATCGTTCCCGTAAACAGGTGGGTATCCTGGAGCACCATTCCCAGAGATCGCCGCAGATCCTGCTTTCGGATTTTGTTGATATTGATGCCGTCATAGCGGATTTTTCCATCGGCAATGTCGTAAAACCGGTTAATCAGGTTTGTGATCGTCGTCTTGCCGGCGCCTGTGGCTCCCACAAAGGCGATCTTCTGGCCCGGCTTCGCGTACAGCGTGATATTGTGCAGCACAATTTTGTCCTCCGTGTAGCCAAAGTCCACATCGTCCAACACCACGCCGCCCTCCAGCTTCCGGTATGTAACGGTTCCCTCCGCTTTATGGGGATGCTTCCAGGCCCAAAGGTTTGTGCGCTCCGCGGTTTCGGTCAGCCTGCCGCTCTCATCCGCCTTCGCGTTTACCAGTTCCACATAGCCCTCGTTCTTTTCCGGCTCCTGATCCATCAGATTGAAGACACGCTGCGCGCCGGCTGAGGCGTTCACCACGAAATTGATCTGCTGGCTTACCTGCGTAATCGGGTTCGTAAAGCTTCTGTTCAATCCCACAAAGGTAACCACTGTGCCGATTGTGACGCCGGCCAGTCCGTTGATGCCGAGAATCGCTCCCACAATCGCCACCAGGGCATAGCTGATCCAGCCGATATTCGCGTTGACGGGCATCAGAAGGTTGGCGTAGCCGTTCGCCTTATTCGTGCTGTTCCTGAGCGTCTCGTTTACCTTATGAAAATCCTCCATGGCCGCCTGCTCGTGGCAGAAAACCTTGACCACCTTCTGCCCGTCCAGCATCTCCTCAATAAAGCCGTCCACCGCGCCAAGGTCGATCTGCTGGCGGATATAATACTTTCCGGAGAGCCGCGAAAAAGTAGCGGTCACCAGAAGCATCACCGCGGCGGTCAGAATGGAAATCATGGTCAAAAACGGATTCAAAATCACCATCGTGACCAGGGTCGCCGCCATGGTAATGACGGAGTTGATAATCTGCGGAATGCTCTGGCTAAGCAGCTGCCGCAGCGTATCCACGTCATTTGTGTATACGGACATAATATCGCCGTGGGCGTGGGTGTCAAAAAATTTGATGGGCAGCGATTCCATCCTGCGAAACAGATCGTCTCTTAGATGCAGCATGGTTCCATGGCTCACATTGACCATGATCCGGTTATAGGTAAACGCGGTCACAACGCCCAGGGCCATCACGCAGACCAGACGCGCCAGATCCGCGGCCAGTCCGCTGAAATCCGTGGAGCCGCTGCTGAGCATCGGCATAATATAATCATCCACCAGTGTCTGGGGAAACGTCGCTCCCACAACCGTCGCGACGGCTGTAATCAGAATACAGGCGACTACTGCCAGGAACGGATATTTATAATAGCCAAGCATGTAACGAATGACCCGTTTGATCAGCTTCGCGGCCATCCCCACTTCAGGTCTTGCTTTCTTTTTGCTCATAAGTCTTTGTCCTCCTTCCTGATTTACGCGGGCTGGTCGAAATCGCCGCCGCCCTCTATCTGGGAACTATAGATTTCCTGATAGATGGCATTGTTCTTCAGCAGATTTTCATGGGTGTCAAAGGCGTTGATCCGGCCTTCATCCAGCACAAGAATCCGGTCCGCGGCCTGAACGCTGGAAATACGTTGCGCAATAATAATTTTCGTGGTGCCAGGAATCTGTTTCACGAAGGCGGCGCGGATGCGCGCGTCCGTGGCCGTGTCCACGGCGCTGGTGGAATCGTCCAGAATCAGCACCTTCGGCTTTTTCAGAAGCGCGCGGGCAATACACAGCCGCTGCTTCTGGCCGCCGGAGACATTGGAGCCTCCCCGCTGAATCATCGTATGGTAGCCGTCCGGCATCCGGTCTATAAATTCATCGGCGCAGGCCGCCCTGCAGGCCTCTTCGCACTCCTCATCCGTGGCCCCCGGATTACCCCAGCGCAGATTGTCCAGAATAGTTCCGGAAAACAGGGTATTCTTCTGAAGCACCACCGATACCTGATTTCTCAGAACCTCCGTATCGTACCGGCGCACATCCGTGCCGCCTACGCAGACGGAGCCGTCGTCCACATCATACAGACGGCAGATCAGATTTACCAGCGTGCTCTTTCCCGCGCCCGTACCGCCGATCACGCCGATGGTCTCGCCGCTGGCGATGTGCAGGTCTATATCGGAGAGGGTTTTTTCTCCGCTGCCGTGTTTGTAGGAAAAGTTCACATGGTTAAAGTCAATGCGTCCGTCCAAAACCTCCGTCACCGGCTCCTCGGGATCGCCCAGATCCGCCTTCTCGTTCAGCACCTCGCTGATACGCCGGATGCTTGCCAGAGACATGCTGATCATGACCACTACCATAGAAAGCATCATCAGGCTCATCAGAAGCGCCATGATATAGCTGAACAGGCTGGTCAGATCGCCGGTGGTCATGGACCCTCCCACTATGTACTGCGCACCGAACCATGAGACGGAAATAATGCAGAAATACACGGCGACCATCATTGCCGGGTTATTGAAGGCCAGAAGTCCCTCCGCTTTCACAGAAAGATCGTAAAGCATCTTGGAAGCCTTCGAAAACTTCGCGTCTTCATATTCCTCCCGGACAAAGGCCTTGACCACACGGATGGCCGATACATTTTCCTGGACGCTGGCATTCAGATCGTCATATCTTCGGAAAACCTGATTGAAAATCTTCAGCGTAATGACCATGATGGAACCGATCACGATTACCAGAAACGCCACGGCAATCAGGAACATCGAGCTCAGGCGCGGGCTGATGATCATACACATGATAAAGCTGAAAATCAGGTTCAGCGGCGCCCGGACCGCCACGCGGATCACCATCATAAACGCGTTCTGCACATTTGTAATATCTGTGGTCATGCGGGTCACCAGACCCGGAACGCTGAATTTATCAATGTTCGAAAAGGAAAAGGTCTGGATATTCGCGTAAATCGCCTCCCGCAGATTGGCTGCCAGTCCGGAAGCCGCGGCGGCCGCGTTTTTTCCGGCCGCGGCGGCGAAGGTCAGGCTTAAAAAGGCCATAAACACCATCAGGGCGCCGTACCGGTAAACCACCGACAGATTTCCGGCTTCCAGTCCCCGGTCTATGATAATCGCCGTAATAAATGGCATCAGAATCTCCATGATGACTTCCAGGGCAGTCAGTCCGATGCATAAAAGGGTATTTCGTTTATATTGCTTGAGCTGCTGCAGCACTTTTCTCACGTTTCAGAAACCTCCTGTCTTTTTTCATTCCGTAACTATTTCCAGAATATTGTAAAGGTTTCCTTCGCGCCGCGGAAGTTTCGATTTGTTATGACGTCAAAACCTGTCAGTTCAAACTCAGACGTCTACATCCTCATAAAAAAATGGTACAGGCTCCCAAGGGTCTTCCCAAGGGCGATGGAAATGACCATGGCGCTCATTCCCTTCACGAACCCGATGCGCCTTGCGAGAATCGGAAAAATATTTACGATTTCCGCTAAAGCCATGATCCAGCCGCCCACAAAGATGCCGCTGCAAAGGCCCAGAAGGGCCAGCGCCGGCTGCCCCAGGGGACAGGAGAACCCGTAGACGGTAAGCAGGTTTCCGAACATGCCGCCCAGAAATATGGCGTCCTCATACAGGCGCACGGATACAGCGGTCCGGGTAATGCCCGCGTAGCGGGTGATGACCCCAAGGCCCACCATCAGGGCGATGACGCCCCCCGCCACCACAAGGCCCCCTGCCAGTCCCGCCAGGGCCAGAAGGCAGAGGGTCACGGTCTCCGTCATGGCTTTCCTCCTGTCTTTTTCCGGCTTCCCGCCTCGATGAGCGTCTTGTCCACATCGTCCTCATACAGGCGCATCTCCACCTCCAGAGGCGTGGGATCCGCCGTAAATTTCCGCCCCGCGAAATGATTGAAAAAGATCAGAATGCCAAGGCCGACGCCAACGGAGTAGGACAGCTCCAAAATCGTGAACCCGTCGGAGCTCTCCCCGGTAAACTGCGAAAAAAGCTGGGCGAAGAGCTTTGGAATGTCCACGTCGTTGTTAAAGGTCATAATGGAAAAAGCCGCCCCCGCAAAGGCGAGGACGCAGACAAAGGCCGTTTTCAGCCAGACGGCCCATTTTCCCGGCTCCTTTCCTTTGACCCTGGTGATGATAAAATCCGATTCTCCCAGGTTGTTGATTTCCAGAGAGGGAAATTCCTCCCGGATCAGCGCCACAATCTCCATTATGGACATGGCGTGCCGTCCCGGCTTCTCCCACTCCGCTTCCTTCACCCGCAGGACCTTTACCCGGTTTTCAATGTCCCGGCTGGTACACAGAAGCCGCGCGATCTCTCCCAGGCAGACCTTTTCGTTCTGCACCTGCACGTTTTTATCGATTTTGATGTACAGGGTTTCCTGGCTCATAGGCGCTCCACCCCGGAAACCGCCCGGATCAGCGTCCCCTCCGGCTCCGCTTCTTTCTCGCCGGCAAGCAGGAAGCATACCGCTGCCGCCGCCAGCAGAAATACGAGAATCCATACAAAAACCATTTTCTTTCGGTACATGTTCCATCACTTCCTTTTTCCTGAATCACGTCCCGCAATCCGCACATGATACACGCGCAGCGGACCGAATATAACGGTTCAGACCTGCTAAACCCTTATGTGCGCAGACCCGGGCTGAACGGTTACGACCGAACTGTCACGTTTAGTATCCGGAAAAAAGGAAAAAATATGCGGGGAATCAAAAAAATCTTCCCCGCATTTTTTTCAGAATCCGTTTTTCCATTCTGGAAACCTGTACCTGGGTCATGCCAAGCTCCTTCGCCACCTGGGTCTGGGTCCGCTCCTCGAAATACCGAAGCCGGATAATCCGGCTCTCTTTCTCATCCAGAGAATCCAGAAGCTGCCGCAGAACCATCCGGTTTAACAGCTCCTCCCCCGCGTTTCCCTGGTCCTCGATGCGGTCCATCAAAAGGATGGCCGTCCCGTCTCCCTGGTAAACCGTTTTGTAGAGGGATTCCACCTCCGCCGCGGATTCCATGGCCAGGACAATCTCCTCCATGGCCGCCCCGGTGCGGCTGGACAGCTCCTCCATGGTCGGTTCCCGTCCGCTTTTCTTTTCTAGCTCCTCCCTGGCGGCGCAGACCCTGGCCGCCGTCTCCTTCAGGCTGCGACTGACCTTCAGCATCCCGTCGTCTCTTAGGAAACGCCGGATTTCCCCCGCGATCATCGGCACCGCATAGGTGGAAAAGCGTACCTCAAAGGCCGGATCAAAGTTGTCTATGGCCTTCAGGAGACCGATGCTGCCGATCTGCAGCAGATCCTCCGTCTCGCAGCCTCTGCCTGTGAAGCGGCGCGCCACCGAATAGACGAGACCCATATTTTCCTCTACCAGTGCTTCCCTTGCGTCTTTATCCCCTGCGTGTGATCTCTCAATCAATTCAAGGGTATGCTCCATAGACGCTTCCTCTCAGTCGGCAAACTTTCCAGCAGGATTCTCAATCTTCTTTTTCATAATCACCGTGGTGCCCTTTCCGGGTTCGGACAGAACCTCCACCTGATCCATAAACGCCTCCATAAACGCGAAGCCCATTCCGGCCCGGTCTTCCTCCGGCTTCGTGGTAAACAAAGGCTCCATAGCCTTCTCTATGTCCGAAATCCCGCATCCGTGGTCGATTACCCGGATTTCGATAATATTCCCCTCAATCCGGCAATGGACAAGAATTTTTTCCACTGCCCCGGCATAGCCGTGTACGATGCAGTTGGTAACGGCCTCCGAGAGGGCGGTCTTTACGTCCGCCACCTCCTCTAAAGTCGGATTTAACTGCGTCAGGAAGGCGGCCACGGCTACCCTGGCAAACCCTTCATTACAGGAGCGGCTGTCAAATTCCAGCCGCATTTCATTGGAATCCTGCATTTCTCTTTCCCCCTTATAATAGCTTCGACTGCTGAGGCAGCCCCTCATAAATATCGATGTACTTGTAAATCCCGGACAGGGTCAGAATCCGCCGGATCCGCTCATTTACATGAATCGCGATCACGGTGCCGCCCATAAAGCGCATGTTTTTATATCTCCCCATAATCATGCCGATGCCGGAGCTGTCCATAAACCCCGTTTTTCCAAAATCCAGTGTAAGGCTGCGGATATTCTTTCTCTGAATAATCTGATCGGCCCGCACTTTCAGTATCTCTGAATTGTGATGATCCAGCTCCGCCGGAATCTTAATCGTAAGATTTGTCCCCTTTACAGAAAAAATCTCTTCCATGTCACTCCTCCGCTTTTCTGCTCTCGTTCTATCTTCGGACGGTTCTTTCGCCGTCCCTTCTCTCTTTGGGCTTTGCGCTCCCTTCCTCCGTATCCTGCCTGCCAGGCCGCCGCGCGGAAACGCCGTGCAGTGCCGCTGCCGGCAGGCGCGCCTTCCGCTCCTTCTTTGGCGCAGGCGTTACCGTCATAACAGTTCAGCCCTGCTGAACCGTTACTTTCCGTCCGTTCGCCGGACAAACAAACAGGGGATGCGCCGGAACCCTTTTCGGTTCTTCCGGTTCATCCCCTGTCTGGAGGTTTCTCTTTTGTAAATTTTATCGCGCCGGTAGCCGGAGCAAAACAGCTGCCCCTGTGCGGCCGCCGAAACTGCTCAGCCGGTGATAATCGGCGTCCCGTCCGCGCTGGTCTCCTGTACCGGGGTTCCGTCCGCGTTCGTTTCCTGTACCACTGTTCCATCTGCGTTGGTCTCCTGTACCGGAGTACCATCCGCATTTGTCTCCTGCACAAGAGTGCCATCCGCGTTCGTCTCCTGCACGGGAGTTCCGTCCGCGTTCGTTTCCTGTACCGCCGTTCCGTCTGCGTTCGTCTCCTGAGTCCCGCTTGTGGTGTCATGGTTTACAATGTAACCCTCCACCTCGGAGGCACGGGCTGGGAACAGCTGCTGGAACTCGTTAAATACCCGGTCGGCCTCTGTGGTATTGCCCTGATTATAATAGGACATGCCTAGGTAAAGCAGGGCGTCGGCATTGGTGGGATCCGTCTCCACAGCAAGCTGATAATACTCTGCCGCCGTAGCGTAATCGCCGCTCATATACGCCTGATCGGCAGTATTCCGGTAGTTCGTGTACATCAGAGAGCGAAGATTGTCCATGATAGCGTTGTAAAGCTCCTCTCCGGTACCATCCAGAGATTCCGAGTCCACCTGCTCCAAGGCCTGAGCCGCCGCCGTCTGGTCCCCGCTGATGAACAGCCTGGAGACCTCCATAAGATCCTCATAGGACGCGGCCTTGGTATTCGCCGCCTCCATCGTAGCGTTGGCCTCGTCGATCTGGGCCTGGTACCCTTCAATCTCCTCTTCCAGATCCTGAACCCTTGCCACCTCGGAGGCCATCTTGGAATTGGCGTTCGTCACCTGCTCGTTGGCGTCCGCGTAGATGCTCTGCCTGGTAGCGGGCACCACCAGAAACCAGACGATCGCCCCGCCCAGGACCAGCCCCAGGAAAATATTCAGAAACGTAGCCACAGCCGAACTCTCCCGGAAGGTCGCCGGCTGGATGATCGTCTCATTTCCGCTTTTGTAAGTCATGGTTCCCGTAAAACGGTTTACCTTTTCCTCTCTGGCGTACTTTTTCTTTCGCTTCACATCAAGGCTTGTGCTGATGCCCGTGGCCGCTTCCACTTCCTGGAGATACCGCAGGGTCGTGGTGTTCGTGGCGTCGATGTAAGCCGCCTTTTTCAGAAGCTTCCTGGCCTTTTCATACTCCTGCCGCTTGAGATAGAGCAGAGACAGCAGATGATAGGCCTTAATCAGCTTTGGATTCTGGGCCAGCACCTTTTTCAGCTGTATCACCGCCATGTCTTCATTGTCCTGGCGGCAGTACAGAAGCGCCTGGTTGTATTTCCGAATCGTCTGATTAATGGCATCCAATTTGTTTTTATTGGCCTGAAGCCTCGCGATGTACAAATCCGCCGCGTTGTCCGGCACATTCATATTTTTGCTGATAACCCACTCGCTTAACGCCGCGACAACCTCGCCGGTTTCAAAGTACACCAGGCCCAGGAGATTTCTGGCAGCTATGTTTTCTTTATTGAATTTCAGGCTCCGCTTGAGGCAGACAATGGCTCCCGACAGATCCCGGACCGTGGCCTTTTCAAGTCCCTCGTTGTAGAGGAGATTGGAAATCCGTATGATCCGCTTCTGCAGAGAAATATCCGCGCCGCACCCGGTACAGTAGTCGATGCCGGAAAGCGGAGTTCCACAGTATATACATTTCATAGCTTCCCCTTATTTTCTTTTGTTCTTCTCGTCGTTGATCAATTCCTTCAGAATATCTGTCACATCCGTGAAATCGCGGTTATAGATGGCGTCCTCCGCCTCGTTTACATCCAGGCTCGGACGAAATTTCTTGAGTTCCTCTTCAAAATCTATCATGCCCGTTCCTCCTTTGCAAAATACTCTTGAGCTCTCCGATCAGGTACAGGGAGCCTGCGCAGAACAGCATCCCGTCCCCTTTCTCTCTGAGCGCCTCGTCAAAGGCGGCTTCAATCTGCGGCACCACCGTCACAGGAACATCCGTATAGCGTTTAAAAATTTTTCCAAGCTCTTGGGCCGGCTCGTTCCGGTCTCCGGGGATCTCTGTCACCACCACGGCGGAAAGCTTTGTCTGAGTACAGATCGTCTGTATCATATGTTCGAAATTCTTTTCCACAACCGCGGCAAACAGCATGACAATCCGGCGGTCTTTCTGAAGGCCCTGCACGGTTTTCACAAACTGGGTGACGCCGTCCTCGTTATGAGCCCCGTCAAACACCACGCCCGGCATAACCGTTTCCATGCGTCCCTGCCACTTTGTCCTGCGGATGCCTTCGATTCTGGTTTCCAGAGGGATCTCATGCCCGGGGTCCACCGCCTCCATGGCCAAAAGCGCCAGGGAACTGTTCATCACCTGATACTCCGCCAAAAAGGGAACCGTGACCCGCGCACCCTCATAATACCCAAACTTCAGGGAAAAATCAATGCTTTTGTCCGTTTTAAGGAAAACTTCACACATATCCCCGGTCAGCCCGATGCTGGGACAGCCAAGAAGGTCGGCCCGATTCCGGATGACTTCCGCCGCTTCCGGACGGCTGGCGTCGTAAATCACCGGCACGCCGGGCTTGATAATCCCCGCTTTTTCCCCGGCGATTTCCCGGATGGTATTTCCCAGGTATTCCGTGTGATCCAGGCTGATGGACGTAATCACCACCGCGATGGGACGCTCCACCGTATTCGTGGCGTCCAGGCGGCCCCCAAGGCCAGTCTCCAGGACACAGTATTCCACCTTTGCGCTCTGAAACAGCACCATTCCCGTGGCAAACAAAAGCTCGAAATACGTGGGATGCGCGAAGCCGTCCCGCACCATCTCCCGTATCGCCGCGTCCACCTTTTTATACGCTTCCAAAAAATCCTCGTCCGATACGTCCCGCTCGTCAATCCGGAACCGCTCGTTGATCTTCACCAGATGCGGGGAGGTAAACAAACCTGTCCGCTTTCCGGCCTGATGCAGCATGGAAGCCAGAAAGGCGCATACCGACCCTTTTCCATTTGTTCCCGCCACATGGATAATTTTCATTCCGCGCTCCGGATGTCCCAGACGGTCCATAAGTTCCCTGGTATTCGAAGGCTTATTCTTCTTTGTAAATTTCGGAACACTGTAAATGTATTCCACTGCTTCTGTATAGTTCAATCTTTTCACCACTTTTGCGTCTTTTCCGGATGCCTTCGCATCTTCCATTATTATAATATAGCTGACGGATTATGCAAGCATATTTTTTCGCAGAATCCGTCAGGAAAAGTAACCGTTCAACCCCCGGTCCGCGCATATGCCGCGAGAACCCTTGTCAAACCGTAACTTAAAAAGGCACTGCCTCCCGGCAATGCCTCTTTCCTGTCCGATCCCGAAACCGCTTTTTCTCACAAAATCTTGCTCAGGAACTGTTTTAACCGTTCAGACTCCGGATGCTCAAAGAACTCTTTGGGCCCGTGCTCCTCCACAATCTTTCCGTCCGCCATGAACAAAATCCGGTCCGCCACCTCCCGGGCAAAGGACATTTCATGGGTAACCACAACCATGGTCATATGCTCCTGGGCCAGTTCCCGCATAACCTTCAGCACTTCGCCCACCATCTCCGGATCCAGGGCGGAAGTGGGTTCGTCAAAGAGCATAACCTCCGGTTTCATGCAGAGCGCCCGGACAATGGCGATCCGCTGCTTCTGGCCGCCGGAAAGCTGTCTGGGATACGCCTCTGCCCGGTCCGCAAGGCCTACCCGCTCCAGAAGTGCCATGGCCTCCTTCTGCGCCTCCGCCTCAGGCTTTCCCTGGAGCTTTACCGGCGCGATGGTCATGTTTTTGAGAACCGTCATATGCGGGAAAAGGTTAAAGTGCTGGAACACCATTCCCATCTTCTGACGGTGCTTGTTCATATCCGTTTTGGGATCCATCAGATTCACGCCGTTGAAAATAATCTGGCCGCTGCTTGGCTCCTCCAGACGGTTCAGACAGCGGAGGAAGGTGCTTTTCCCGGAGCCAGAGGGGCCCACGATAAAAATAACCTCTCCCCTTTGTATATCCGTGCTCACCCCGTTCAGAGCATGAACCCCCACAAAATGCTTTGTCAGATCTCTCACCTGAATCAGCGCTTGCTTATCGCTCACTTCTCATCAGCCTCCTTTCCAGACGCTTCACCAGATAACTGAAGCCGATTACCATTACCAGATAAATCAGCGCCACTGAAATCAGCGGGAAAAACGCGTCATAAGTCCGGCTTCGGATAATGTCTCCGGCCTTTGTCAGATCCTGGAGGGCAATGTAGCCGGCCACTGATGTCTCCTTCAGCAGTACAATAAATTCGTTTGCCAGAGCCGGCAGAACGTTTTTTATGGCCTGGGGCAGAATAATATAGCCTAATGTCTGAATATAGTTGAAGCCAAGACTTCGGCCCGCCTCGAACTGTCCCTGGTCAATGGACATGATGCCGCCCCGGATAATCTCCGCCACATAGGCGCCGGAATTAATGCCGAAGGCCAGAATCGCCACATAGATCGTATTGATCCTGGCCGAGGCGAAAATAACAAAGTTGATAATCATCAGCTGTACGACTACCGGCGTCCCCCGGATCACTGTCAGGTAAAGCTTCGCCACAAGATCCAGCAGCTTCAGTTTTCCCGTTTTATCATGAGTGGAGCGAATCATCGCCACCACGAAGCCCAGAAGGATACCCATGATAGCGGCAAAAAATGTGACAATCAGCGTCGTCCTGAGACCGTCCACAATGTATTCCCACCGATTGTCCTGAATAAAGCTCTCATAAAATTTTTCCTGAAATGTTTCCCACATGCTTTTCTTCCCTTATCTTTGTAAAATCGAAAGGCATCTCAAAATCCAGTCCGCGATTCGCCGCAATGGCCTTTCAGATACCTTCCGTGACCGCCGCGCCCGGACAGCCGCTTTCTTCATGATGCAAACGCTGACAGGCAAATGCCCGGACCGCAGGTTTTCTCCCTGAAGTCCGAGCAGTCTCCTTCGAATATTTCATTGCCGCAGCGTAAAATTTTGTATTGTTATTCTGCTGCCTCTGTCTCCTCTGCCGCGGTCTCGCTCTCTGTCTCTTCAGCTGCGGTCTCGCTTTCGGCATCCGTCTCTTCCGCCGCGGTCTCGCTTTCGCTCTCCGTCTCCTCGGCTGCGCTCTCCGCCTCGGTTCCCTCCTCGGTCGCGGATGCGTCGGTGTCTGTATTGATATACTTATCAATAATCTCCTGCAGCTCGCCGGACTCCTTTAAAGTAGCCAGCGCGTCGTTTACCTTGTCCAAAAGCTCCGTGTTGTCCTTCGCGATGGCAATGGCATACTCCTCCTCGGTAAATGCCTCGTCAACGATTTCCAGTCCCTCGTTTTCCTCTACAAAAACTTTGGCAGGCTCACGATCAATCACGACCGCGTCGATCTTGCCCTGCAGAAGCGCCTGTACGGCCTCAAAGCCTTTATTATACCGTTCAACGCTCTGGGGATTCACGTCATCGCAGTACAGATCTCCGGTGGTACCCAGCTGAACGCCGACCACTTTTCCTTCCAGATCGTCCGGTCCCGCGATCTCGCTGCCCTCCTGCACAATGATAACTTGAGCGGCTTCCGCGTATGTATCGGTAAAGTTTACGTTCTTCAGACGATCCTCCGTAACAGTCATACCGGCCACGCCCATATCCGCCTTGCCGGACTGTACAGCCGCCAGAATGGAATCAAAAGCCATGTCCTGAATCTCCAGGGTCATACCCAGCTCGTCCGCGATGGCTGCCGCAACCTCCGCGTCGATGCCTACGATCTCGTCTCCGTCATGGTATTCATAGGGCGGGAACTCCGCGTTTGTAGCCATAACCAGCGTGCCGCCTTCCTCTGCGTAAAGACTCATGGAAGACACAGAGAAAACCATACCGGCAACCAGAGCCGCTGCGATTAACTTTTTCATAATTATACATCCTCCTTAATAAAAATTCTTTTATAGAATTTAGCACTAATGGGCAGGTTTGTCAACCGTTTATACAATATCCATAAGAAAATCCACAAGGTATCTCCTGCGGATTTCGTACTTCTCATTCCACTCCTGTCCGGGATCCATGGTAAGGATCATCTTCGCGTAGGGGCCCTTTAAGGAAACCAAAGGCCCTGCCGCCTCCACCAACTCCATAGGACCTTTTACATGCTCCCGCACCTGGATCGCGTACTTTTTTCGCCCTCTCTCCACCAGAAAATCAAACTCCCGGCGCCCAAGCTTTCCTCTGTAAACGCGAAAGCCTCTGGCCAGAAGCTCCAGGCAGACGATATTTTCCAATACCGCAGCCGTTTCCGGAAACGCGCGCCCCCGCAGGGCGTGACACATCCCCCAGTCCGCGAAATAATACTTTTCCCTTGTCTCCACAATCCGCTCTTCCCGGATATCCATGCGCATAATCCGGCAAATAATCTGGCTGTTTTCCAGCGCCCTGACCATACCGTACACGGTGTCCTTGCTGACCTGGCAGCCGTCCCCGTTCAGCCCGTCCGATATGGTTTTCGGCGACAGGGGCTCTCCCAGATGAAGGGCCAGGTATCCCAGCAGCGTCCACAGCTGTCCCACATTCCGCAGTCCTCCCAGCCGGACAGCGTCCTGGAGGAGGGCGGATTTACATACGTCCAGCAGATAGCGGTCCGTCACCTCCCTGCCGGCCTGCAGCCGGTAAAGGCCCGGCATACTTCCGTTCCAATAGAAATCCTGAAACCACTCCGTATCGCTCCTGCTTTCATCCGGCCTGCTCTCCTGCATCTGTTCTAAAAACTCGGAAAAGGAATACGGGTAAATGGGAATCTCCACGTAATTCCCGGCCAGCAGCGATGTGGTCTGCGGATACAGAAGGCCTGCCCTGGCCCCGGTCAGGTATATGTCGCAGTCGCATTTTTTATAAAGTCCAAGGATCGCCGTTTCCCATCCGGACAGATACTGAATTTCATCCAAAAGCAAATACAGCCGTTTTCCCTTCGTCTCCGAAAAGATTCTGGCCTGCTCCCTGAGAATCTCCAGATCTCCTTTCGGACCGTAATCAAAGGCCTCATAGTCCACATAAAGGATCTGTTCCTCTTCGACCCCACGCCTTTTCAGCTCCCGGCTCACCCATCGCAGGATCGTTGTCTTGCCGCTTCTGTGCACCCCTGTAATTATCTTAATAAAAGGCTTATCCATATACAGCTTAATCATATCTGTATAATTGCGCCGCTCAATCATTGCTTTTTCTCCCCATTTTCCCGCAAGTGGCGCAGCCGCGCACTGGCGCATTTTTGCAGCGACTTTATTCCGCTTTCGTTCCGCACTCCGGGCAGAATTTTGCCTCTGCCCCAAGCTCTTTCCCACACTTATGACAGAATCGTTTTCCGGTTTTTTCTGTCTCGTCCGCGTTTTCCTTTGCGCTCTTTGAAGCCGCTTCCGTATCTGTCCCGGCTTCTTCCGCATTCCCTGATTCCGCTTCCGTATCCACACCGGTTTCCCCGGCATTCTCTGAAGAGTTCCTTGCGTCCGCCCCGGTTCCTTCCGGACTCTCAGAAAGCGTCTCCGCGTCCGACTGCTCCACCTGGATTTCAAGCTTTGCGCCGCAGTGAACGCAGTACTTCATATGCGCGCCGTTCTCCTCCCCGCAGGACGGGCACACCACGGTTTCCTCCTCCGGATGCTCTACGAACTCCGCGTCTACATACTCTTCTTCCCAGTTCTTCGCCGCCTCTCTTTTTACCCGGGCGGCCTCCAGATCCCGAACCATCTTCTCCAGCTTTTCCACGCGGCGGCGGCATTCGTCCGCGGATCTTACAAAATCCGCCACGCCCTCATCCAGCGTCTCTCCCTCTCTGTACTTATTATAATAGTACTCTCCGATCTTCTTCCACTCAGACTCCAGCAGGTTCTTTTCTGAACGAATTTTAACGGTCAGCTTCGTGGACTCGATGGTATCGTTCGCCACATCGCCGATGCTTTTTGCCACGCTATTGAGTTTATCCCAAAATGCCATACATGCATTCCTCCGTTTCTTTTTTCATATTTTTTATTATACTAAAGCTTTCTAAATTCTGCAAGACTCTGATCTCCTTCCCGTTCTGTTGTAGATTGCCATAATCGGATAGGGGAGATTTTACCCTCTCCTTCCACACCACGTAGCGTACCGTTCGGTACTACGCGGTTCAATAGTTTACACGTACTTTTAGATAGTGGGCAGTCATGGATGGATATCCGAGTCTGTCCACT